>NZ_AUDD01000001.1 GCF_000425285.1 Acidipropionibacterium jensenii DSM 20535
GCTGGAACGACCGCTCACATCCGTTCGTCTGGACCAAGACCGCCGACCAGATCCTCAAGAAAGCCAACCCAAAAAAGACTTCAGAAGCGAACCACTAGTACCACCACCGCGCTTGCAACCAGAATCGTCAGGAGGACGACTGACCACACCGCTGCTCCGACATGGCGAAGGCCTCCGGCCTCTGCACCCGTCGCGGGCGTGATGTCGGAGGTGGGTGCATTGGCCTCCTGGCCGGTCACCTCTGGAACTTCGCCAGTCCGTCACTGACGATTGTCGCGCCGTCGGTGAGCTGCGCTCCCGGGGTGGTAGCGGCGAAGGGCAGAGTGATGAAGCTCTTGTTCTTCACTGCCCGGAGGTTCTTCAGGACAGGGTCGGTCTCCAGATACTTGATCTTCTTGGCGGCCGTATCCCATGACGCGTCGGCCAGCACGATGACGTCCGGATCGGCTGCTACGACCTTCTCCCAGGACCCGTCGAACCAGTTCGACTTCTGATGTGCGAACACGTTGGTGGCGCCAGCGGCGCTGAGGATCAACTGTGGCCCGCCAGTCCCTCCTCCCAGGAATGGCGTCTTGTCGCCCGAGTCGAACCAAACTGCTGTGAGGCCCTTGCCGTTCTGCGCGGCCTGGACAGCGTTCAGCTCTTCCTTCTGCTTGGAGATCACGGTCTTGGCCGCTTCTGGCCGGCCGAGGATCTTGGCCACGTTGGTCACCTCGGAGTAGACGTTGTCCCAAGTGGCGTCTGCCGACTTGGTGCCGTCCGGGCAGCCGAATGGGCTGATGTATGTGCCGATGCCCTGTCGTGCGAGCGCCTCGCGGGTGCCCACGGCCTTGTCGGTGAAGGCGCTGGCATACGAGGCGAAGGCGAAGTCTGGTCTGGCGGCCAGGAAGGCCTCTTTGTCGGGGTACTCCTTTGAGAGCACCTTCACCGACTTGTAGGCCGACTGCCACTTCTCGGGCATCACACCGTCCAGATAGGCGGTACCGACGAGGCTCTTCTGCATTCCGAGGGCGAGAACGTTCTCGGTGGCTCCCTGGTTGAGGGTGACAGCTCGGGTGACCGGCTTTGCGAGAGTGATCTTGTGGCCACAGTTGGTGAGGGAGATGCTGGTCGGCGTCGCAGCACTTGACGTTGAGGCTGACGGACCCGAGGTGGGACTGGGGGCGCCAGCGCATCCGGAGAGTCCGATTGCCAACGCTGAGATCGCGGCCGTCGCGGTCAGCGAGAAGTGGGCGCGACGAGTGGAGTGCTGGTTGAGTGACGAACCATCGGGACCGGCCGTGGGACGCGAGGCGTCAGTGCGATGGAACAGGGATGCCATGGTCACAGAGAGAAAAGGCATGCCAGATGCGCTTCCTGTATGGCGGCTTGCGCGGCCGCTGTGTTAACAGCTCTGCCAGGTGGTCTTCGGACTCGGCCTCAACCCTGCACCAGAACCTTCCCAGTCGGGTGGTCACACACCCTGCCAGTGGTTACTCGTCTCCGAGCCAGTGCCAGTCAGCAATACCGCTGCGCGTCAGCTCCGGCATCTCACCGGATTCCCTTGACCTGATGGTAGTCAGCCTAGACGATGAGTTCTCAAGTGGTGCATCTGGGGCGGCGCAGTGATCCGACGGTGACCTGAGCCACAGCAGACCCCAGTTCACATCTCCATCGCCATCGGCATTGCGAAGAGGATGCAGTTGAGCGCGACGAGCAGCATGATCGCCACTGCGTTGACGGCGAAGGTCGCGCCGGGACGAGGATCGGCGCGATTGCCGTGAGCCATCCGGTAGGCGGTGTACAGGGCGCCGGCAGTCGCCAGAGCGATGAGGGTGTACTGGACCGTCTTGATGGCGTCCGGGGGAACCAGACCCATGTTCATGTCCATTCCGCCAGCCGTCGACATCGGGTGGGCCATCCCCAGGGCGTGGAGCAGGGAGAACCACAGCGCCTTGCCCTCGCCGAGCAGGTGGAAGCAGGCGTGGGCGATGTGCACTCCCAGGCACAGCGGGATCATGGTGTAGCCGAACTGACTGAAGTTCTGCTTGGCCGTCCTCCCGTTGATCGCACCGGCGAGGAGTGCTGCCAGGAGCACCAGGACGGCCGGGATGGCAACAGTCGGAAGGTAGGCGACGCTGAAGTCCACAGCCGTGTTCGCGGTAGTGGTGACGTCGGCGTGGAGCACGTTCATCACGTCGTCCCAGATCGGCAGCATGGTGGCGTTCTCCAGCAGCACGATGCCCATGATCCCGACCGCCAGACCGGCCACCGGGAACCGCGGCTTGAGTGTGGTCCACAGCTCGCTGGTGGGCATTCGGGGACTGATCCGGATGGCGTTCGACGGGCAGGTCTTGACGCAGTCGGCGCACAGTGTGCACTCGGCGCTGGTGTCCATGGCACGCGGGAACTCGAACATCGGACAACCGGGCGCCTGCGCGGTGCCTCGGAAGCAGGCCTTGGTCTGGCAGCTCGAGCAGGTCGATCGGTGGGCTCTCAGCTCCAGCATCCCGGCCCGGGCGTAGTTGCTCGACAATCCGCCGACCGGGCACACGTAGCGGCACCAGGTCCGCCTCTCGTAGAGGGCGCCGAAAGCCACCGTCGCCGCGGCGAACAGCAGCAGCATGATCCCGGAGGCGCGCGGAGCCTCGACGATCCCGGTGACGTGCTCGAACCAGGTGACCACCAGGAACACCCCGAGCATGATCCACATGGCATTGCGCTTCAGGAAGGCGGGGGCGCGGTGGCGGCGTCCGACCATCTTCTGGACCAGGTCGTTGAGGTACCCGAACGGGCAGACGGCGCACCACACCCGACCGAACAGCAGCAGGACGATCGGCAGGGCCGACCACCACAGGATCCACATCACCGCGCTGCCGAGGTTCATGTCGGCGTCGCGGGGCCCGGCGAACAGGTCGTAGACCAAGTACACGAAGAACAGCAGGATCGGGATCTGCAGGGCTGCGGGCCACCATCGGCTGTTGAGCAGGCGGTTCACCCCCCGGTTGGCCAACAGGTCCGGGGGAGGGAACTCGTCGTCCGGATCGGGCTGCCGATGGTTCGGATCCCGAACAGGGATCCGGGGATCGAGAAGGACCTCATGGTGTGACGTCGTGGTCATGACTTGGACTCACTTCATCCCGTCGAGCATGTTCTGCATCTGAGTGATCTGAGCGGTCTGCGAGCTGATGATGTCGGCGGCCAGGCTGATCGCCTGTGGATTCGTGCCGTGGGTGAGCTCGGTCTTCGACATCTCCACCGCCGCCTGGTGGTGGACGATCATCTTCTGCAGGAAGAGCCTGTCGAACGCGGTCCCCCTGGCGGCCTTGAGCTGGGCCATGTCGGCCGGGGTCATGCCGGGCATGTCCATCCCGCTCATGGTGCTGGGGGAGGACGCCGCCGAACCGGGCGACGTCATGCCTTCCATCTGGTGGGAGGAGTGATCCATCCCTGGCATCGAGGACGCCGGCATCGACATGCCGGGCATCGAGGACGCCGGCATGCTCATCCCGCCCATCGGTGATCCTGTGGAGGATGCCGACGGCATGGCCGAGGAGCCCGCCATCGCGGCCTTCCACACCGTCAGCCAGCCCTTCATCTGCTGGATCTCGGGGCCCTGGGCCTCCTGGATCTGAACGGCGAGGGTCTTCACGGCGTCACTACTGGCGCGTTCGGGAACCAGCGCCGACATGTCGATCGCACCCTGGTGGTGGACGATCATCATCGTGGTGAAACTCATGTCCTGGGCATTGTGCTTCGGCGAGACGGCCGCCGATGCCGGGGCCGAGGCTGAGGGGGAGCTCGTGGCGGTGCTGGGATTGGTGGCGGCCAGACAGCTGACCAGCCCGATCACCGCCACCACGGCGACCCCGGAACCGATCGCGACGCGGGACTTGGGACTCATGTGAACCTCCGGACGGGCGGATGTCACGGAGTCGTTTAGCGGCCCCGGTTCATCCATCGTGAACTGTGGGACACCTCGAGCCAGGCGACCGGACTTCGCCCTGAGGGCGTCACCGTTGCGCGGACAGTGCCGGATTCTCACCGGCTTCGCTGGGTCTCGACGTGGTCACGTCATGTGACTCTCCAGACGATAGTGAGCATGCCCGGCGGCTCTGTCGCCGGGGTCGGACAGCGGGGTCTCAGGGGTGCGGTGGCTCACGGTGAGGACGCCGGGGCACCTGCGGCGCCAGCAGGGCCAGGCTGAGCACATATCCCGGGGTCGGGTACAGGCTCACCAGTTCGACGCCGTTGGCCCTCGCGTGCAGCGAATCGTTGCGCGCGTCCCTCGGATCCTCCCAGAACCCGGTCCCGCGCGCCTTGAGGATCGCCTCTTTGGCGGTCCAGCGCAGGCAGGCGTCCTCCCGGCTCCGGTGGCCGGCGAGCCAGTGGAGCTCGGCCTCGGTGAAGACCTCGCTGAGCCGGCGCACCCGGTCGGCGCACGACGTCATCTGAATGTCGACCCCGACGGGCGCGGGCGAGACGGCCGCGGCGACCATCCCGGCGTCGTGGCTGATCGAGGCGTCCCAGCCCGGCACACTGAGGCGCGGCTTGGCCCGTCCCGGACCGCCGGGGACCTCGCCGAGATGGATGGCGGACGCAGTGGCACCGGTCTGGCGGGCGGCCAGATCTGCCAGCAGAAGGCGGGCCGCGACGAACCGGTGCTGGTCCTGGGGGCGGTGCAACCGCCTCATGAGACCGAGCTCCGCGCCGCTGAGTCGGCTCTCCGCCTCCCGGCAGGTCGCGGCGTTCGGAACCGCCGCCCAGGCGACCACGGCCTGCAGGCCGCTCGATGCGTGGTGCAGGGCGAGTGAGTTCACAGGGGTCCTCCTCACACCGGATCGGCCGGGATGGACTGGCGCCGGGTGGGGAGCCCCCGGGTTATTAATGAGAATGATACTCATGTACGGTGTGGGGGTCTCCTCCCCGCCCCCGATTCCCGTGCTCCCCACCCGGGGCACTCCGGGCGGGCCGGTTGCTCGTGCTCCCGATGCACGCGTTCGCAACGGTTCCCGACGTCCCCAACCCCGATATTTCCAAGGAGCAGATCCATGAAGGCTGCCGCCCGTCAGGCACCGACCCAGGTCCGACCTCGGCCGGCACCGCATCCGACGACTCGCGAGGGTGTCGTCGATGTGGCGATGACCCCGATGCAGCGGGCCTATCTGCTCGGCAGCCTCGAGGGTCAGGAGCTGGGCGGTCAGGCGACCTTCCTCTACGTGGACATCGCGATGGCCTGCGACGCGGGGCGGGCCGCCCGCCTGATGGACACCCTCTTCGCCCGCCACGACATCTTCACCGCGACTCTGCGGCCGGAGGAGGCTGTGATCCGGCTCGATCCCGAGCTCCCGATCCGGACCTGCCGGGTTCACGGTCCGGACCGTGTCGAGGAGGACGGGACCCCGCGGTCGGCGCAACGGCAGGACCAGCGCGAGCAGTGTGACCAGGCGACACAGTCAGGGCAGGCGGGAAGCCGACTCATCGCCGAGGTCCGCGAACGGCTGATGGCCGAGGCCCGCGACTGCCATCGCACCGGGCGGCTCTACGGCGCCGAGGCGATCCCGCTGGCCGACGGCACCTCCCGGGTCTGCCTCTACGCCTCCATGATCATCGCCGACGCCGTCTCCGGAGTGGTCTTCATCGGTGAACTCCATTCCTTGCTGCGCGGCGAGCCGCTGCCCGCCCCGGCCAGATACACCAATGCGATGCACCAGGTCCAGACCCTCGCCGCGGCCAGGGCGGACGGGCAGAACCCGGACCCCGACAAGGCCTACTGGGCGCAGAAGGCGCCGACTCTGCCGCCGGCACCGCGCTTCCGCCGCGGCGCGAGGATGATCGACGGCTGGCAGACCCGCGGGTACCAGAAACTGTTGTCCGCCGAGCTGGTGGCGGGCCTGGAGCGACGCTGCAGGCAGGATCGGACGAGCCTGTAGGTCCTCCTGCTGGCACTGCACAGCGCGGTCATCGCCCGGTGGTCGAACACCCCTCGGTTCAGCGCCAATGTCACCCTCACCGACCGCGACCGGCTGCCCGAGGAGACCTCTGGAGCACTGATCGGGGACCTCACCACCTCTATGGTGGTCGGCGTCGACGTCTCCCGGTCCGAGGGCACCCGCCGGCTCTGCCACGCCCTGGGCCGCGAGATGGCCCGCAACCACCGGCATCGCGGGTACAGCGGGGTCGAGGTCATCAGGGAGCACCTCACCGCGGGTCAGCAGCCCGGAACCGCCGTCCTGCCGGTGGTCTTCACCAGCCTGCTCGGCAGCCACGCCCGGGCCGCGAACATCGACATGGACCTCCAGCAGATCTACACCCAGACCAGCCAGGTCTTCCTCGACATGCAGGTCATCCCGCGCTCGGGCTCGGTCCTGCTGTCCTGGGACGTCGTCCCCGGGTACTTCGGGTTCGACGTCGAGGAGATGTTCGAGGCCACCTGCCGGACGATCGAGGGCTGTGCGGCGGGCGGCCAGGAGGTGCTGCCCGTCGTCGACTCCCGCTCCGAGAAGCTCCAGCAGCACTACAACGACACCGCCGCCCCGGTCCCCGGTCAGACCCTCCTCGAGGCGGTGCTGGCCTCCTGCGCGCGCCATCCGGAACGCACCGCCGTGGTCAATCACACCGCCCGGGTCAGCTACAGCTACCGGGACCTGGACCAGATGTCCGCCCGGATCGCTCAACATCTGGCCGGCCAGGGCTGTCGGCCCGGAGACGTCGTCGCCGTGGAGACCACCAAGCACCCGATGTCGGTGGTCAACCAGCTCGGGGTACTGCGCGCCGGCTGCGCTTTCCTGCCGGTCGGCGCCGGGCTGCCCGCCCAGCGCAGGAGATACATGGCGGACGCCGCCAGGGCCACCGCCACCCTGGCGGACTCGACCTACCGGGACCAGGACCTGGCGGCCCTGCCGGCCGAGGTCGAACCCGTGCAGGTGGACCCCGACGATCCGGCCTACATCATCTTCACCTCGGGCTCGACCGGCCGGCCCAAGGGAGTGGTCATCTCCCACCGCGGCGCCCTCAACACCATCGCCGACATCAACTCCCGGTTCCGCCTGGGGACCTCCGACACCGTCATCGGGCTGTCCGCGCTGACCTTCGACCTGTCGATCTACGACATCTACGGCACCCTCGCCGCCGGCGCAAGGCTCTCGATGGTCAACGACGAGCGCGACGCCGACGAGATCCTCGAGGTGCTGCGCCGCGACCGCGTCACGCTGTGGAACTCCACCCCGGCACTGCTGGAGCTGACCCTGCTGAGAGCCGGCGATGACGACGTCGCCCCCTCCCTGAGGACTCTGATGCTCAGCGGCGACCGGATCTCCTTCACCCTTCCCGCCCGGTGCCACCGGCTCCTTCCCCACGCCGAGGTGTTCAGCCTGGGCGGTGCCACCGAGGCCAGCATCTGGTCGATCATCCATCCTCTGGACGGCTACTGCGACGCCACGGCGGTGCCCTACGGATCCCCGCTGGCCAACCAGACCATCCATGTCCTCGGATTCGACCGGCGTCCCTGCCCGGTGGGGGTGCCCGGCGAGATCTGGATCGGGGGAGCGGGTCTGGCGCTGGGATACTGCGGCGATCCCGACCGCACCGCGGCCTCGTTCCGGGATGTCCGGCCCTTCGGCAGGCTCTACCGGACCGGCGACATGGGGGTCTTCAACGCCCACCACTGGGTGGACTTCCTGGGCCGGCGGGACCGCCAGGTCAAGGTCCGCGGGCACCGGATCGAACTGGGTGAGATCGAGACGGTGATGGAGGACGATCCCGCGGTGAGCCAGGTCGTCGTCGCTATCGTGCAGCGGTCCGGTCAGCCCACCATCGCCGCCTTCGTGGTGCCCTCCGGACCGGCGGACGCCGTTGATGTCGCGGCCCTGCGCGCCAGGTCCGGCGGATTCCTGCCGGAGTACATGGTGCCCTCGGTGATCCCGGTGGTCGACGAGATTCCGACCACCGCCAACGGCAAGGTCGATCAACGCAGGCTCCAGGAGATCTGCGACTCCAGGGTCGACGCCGGGTCGCGTCAGAGCCGGCTCCGGCGTCCCGGAACCGCCGTGGTCCGCGGGGCTGCCGGGGCCGGCGTGGCCGGCGACAGTGCCGGGGACCCCGACTCCTCGGCGGGCCGGGAGTCCTGCCCGGAGTTCACCTGCCAGGACCCGTCCAGGGCCTGGATGAGAAGGATCTGGTCACAGGTGCTGGGTGGCCGGGTGACCGACGACGAGGCCTCCTTCTTCTCGATCGGTGGGGACTCGCTGACCTTCCAGGACCTGCTGCGCCGGGTGCATCAGGAGACCGGGCGCCCGCTCGCCTTCCGGGAGATCATCCTGGATCCGACGGTGCGCCGGTGCTGCGAGCTGGCCGGTTCGGAGCCGGTGACCGCCACCGGCCCCGACGACGTCGTCCCGAAGGGCTCGAATGCCGAGCCCGACGACCACACCCGGAGTGTCGAGACCGGCGATGACGACCCGTACGCCCCCTTCCCCCTCACCGAGATGCAGCTGGCCTATCTCACGGGCCGCAATGCCGCCTTCGAACTGAGTGGGGGCTCGGAGCACTACTACCGGGAGACCGAGGCCCAGATCGATCCGGAGCGGTTGGAGGACGCCTTCAACGCCCTGATCGCCCGCCACCCGATGCTGCGCTGCCGGATCGACGCCGACGGAACCCAGCGGATCCTGGCCGAGGTGCCCCACTACCGGATCGAGCGGTACGGGGCCCCGGACCTGGCGGCGCTGCGCTCCCGGATGAGCCATGAGGTCTTCGCGGTGGGCAGCTGGCCGATGTTCCGGCTGGCCGCCGCCGGATCTGGGGGAGGGCCGGCACCGGCTGTTCCTCAGCATCGACCTCATCATCGCCGACGGGACGAGTCAGGCGATCCTGATGGAGGACCTCACCCGGTTCTACCAGGGTCGCGACCCCCTGCCGGTCTCCGGCACCTTCCGCGACTACCTGGTGAGGCTGGCGGCGCGCAACCAGGGCCGCAGTGGTCCGGGCGGACTGGCCGGTCGAGTCGGTGACCTCCGATCTCATCGTGGGCGCCGGCCAACCCGTCGGCGCCGCCTCGCTGACCTCGATGCTGCTCTCCCTGACCGGCGAGGTCCGGGCGAGGCGGGCCGGAACAGTGGTTCGGGTGCCTGCCACGGTCGACCGGTCCGTCCGGGTCGGGGATATCAGGACGCGCTATCTCGTGGGCTATGAATGTCCCGACATCGATGTCGTGCAGAGAATTGTCCCGGGGGTCTCCGAGTACTCCTATCGGGTCTGTTTCGAGCAACTCCCGGGATTTGCGGTGGATCTGGTTCACCGCCTCTCGGAGTACGGCAGGGGGTGGGGGATCGGGGTGTCCGAGCGGGGCAGGGCGCGCCGCGCCCGGACCGTCGCCGCCCTGGCCGGATGCGCGGCCGGGATCGCGACGGCCCTCAACCGCCGCCGGGGGCGCCAGGCCGATCCCGCCGTCCTGTCGATCGCACTGCACGGACGAGACGGGCAGACCCTCCGGGGCACCGTGACGGGGCCGTCCTCCTACCGGATGACGGCGGCATGCGCCCTCGCGGTGCTTCGGGTCGTCACCGAGGAGGTCGACCGAGTGCCGGCCGGGGTCAGTGAGCTGGACCGGCTGGGACAGTTCCACCGGGCGATCTGGGCGGAGCTCTCCCGGTTCGGGATCGACGTCCCGGAGATCACCGGGAGTGCTCGGGAATCATCGCCGATGAGGACCGGGAAGAATGATCGACAAGGGGATCAGAGTGTGACTGGGGTGACGAAGTGATGACCATCATGACAACGCAGGGGAATCGGTCCGGAAATGATGTGGAAAACACAGTTCCAGCGGCCATCGAGGTGGTAGGACTGCAGAATTCCTACGGCACCGGAAGGCACCGCAGAACGGTCCTGAACGGCGTCACCTTCGAGGTGACCGGCGGCACGATCGTCACCCTGCTCGGCCACAACGGAGCGGGCAAGACGACGACCGTGCGGATCCTCACCACCCTGCTGGGGTTCGACTCCGGGCAGGCGCGGATCTTCGGTGCCGACGTCCGGCACTATCTCGACCGGGTGAGGTCGATGATCGCGGTGACCGGCCAGTTCGCCGCCGTCGACGAGAACCTCACCGGGCTGGAGAACCTGGTCTTCTTCGGGGAGCTGAGGGGGTTGAGCGGCCGGCAGGCGCGCCACCGGGCCGGCGAGCTGCTCGACCAGTTCGGGCTCGCCGACGCCGCCCGGCAGAAGGTCTCGGGATACTCCGGGGGGATGAGACGACGTCTCGACATCGCCGTGTCGCTGTGCGTCGTGCCGCGACTGCTCTTCCTCGATGAGCCGACCACCGGGCTGGATCCGATCAGCCGTGCCGACCTGTGGCGCTACATCCGCCGGCTGCGCGACGGCGGTCTGACGGTCCTGCTCACCACCCAGTACCTCGACGAGGCCGAGGCTCTCTCGGACCGCATCGTGATCCTCAAGGACCACCAGGTGGCCGCCGAGGGGACCCCCGAGGACTTGCGGCACCGGCTCGGCGGGTCGGTCTGCAGCGTCGTGCTCGAGGACAAGAGCCTCGCCGAGGCGTTCCGGGATGCGGTGCGCAGCGGCACGGCGGGGATGTCCGCACGGCCGGTCCTGACCGGGGAACCCGGGCCGACCACTCCGTCCGACTCGACGACGCGGCAGGGTCCGGCGGCCGTCGACGTGTCCCGGCTCGCCGAGGGCTACCAGGTGAGCTTCCGGACCGAGGAGCCCGGCGCGACGGTGCGCAGGATAGCCGAGGCACTCGGCAGAACCGGTGCCCATCCGCGGTCCGTCTCGGTCGCCCCGCCCACTCTCGACGACGTCTTCGTCCACCTTATGACGGACGGTGCGGACTCATGAGCGAGATCTCAGTGAGGTCCCCCGGGGCCAGTGCCGCCGGTGCCGCCGGTGTGGTGGGTGGTTCACGCCCGGCAGGGGTGAGATCGGCAGGGGCCTTCCTGGTCCGCGACCTCACCCTGCTGAGGCGGAACACGGCCTCCCTCATCAGCACCTTCATCGTGCCCGGACTGTTCATGGTGTGTCTGTACGCCGTCTTCGGTCACGCGGCCGACACCATCGGCCTGGACTACGCCACCTTCCTGTTCGCCGGATGCCTGGTCCAGGCAGCGCTGTTCACCGGCGCGGCGTCCTGCATGGCGGTGGCGGTGGATCTGGACTCGGGACTCATCGACCGGATCCGCATCTACCCGCGCAGCACCGCCGGATACCTGCTGGGTCGGATGGCCACTGACATGGTGCGGATGGGGCTGTCGAGCCTGGCGGTCATCGCGGTGGCCCGGGCCTGCGGGATGGACGTCGCCGCCTCGCGGGTGCTGTCGGCCTGCCTGTGGGGCCTGCTGGTCGCCCTGGTGTGGGGGGTGCTCACCACCGGACTGGTTCTGGTCGCCGGGCACCCGGTCGAGAGGGCCGATCTCATCCAGACCCTCGAGATGCTGCTGGTGCTGTTCTCCACAACCTTCATCCCGGCGGCCAGCCTCTCCGGGGCCCTGAAGAACGTGGTGATCCACATGCCGCTGTCACCGGTCATCGAGGTCACCCGCTCGGTCCTGGCCGCTCCCGGATCGGCCGGTTCGGCCTCCCGGGCCACCTGGACCGAGGCGCTGTGCTGGCTGGCCGGGATGCTGCTGGTGGGGCTGACCCTGTCGGTTCACGCACTGCGGCGCAGGAGGACCCGATGAGTACCGATCATGATCTCTCCGGCCTGATCGGAGGCCCGGGAGTGCCCCGGGCGCTGGGCCTTCACGCCGGCCGGTACCTGCGTGTCTGGAGCCGGCAGCCCGCCAGCTACCTGACCGCTCTCGTGGTGCCGCTGATCTACCTCTACATCACCCATGAGCTGTTCGGAGGATTCATCCGCACCCTCACTGGGACCCTGGATGCCAACCACATCACTATGGTGGTCGCGGTGTCCTGGGCCTTCGTGCTGGCGGTGAGCGGGTCGGGGGCGATGCTGGCCGAGCGTCGGGCCGGACTCCATGATCGTTTCGACACCCTGCCGGTGGGCCGGGCCCGGACCGGCCGCTCCCCTCAGGGAGTCGCGCTGTACGCCCGGGTGCTGGCCGAGCTGCTGCTGTGCGCGCTGATGATGGTGCTGGTCGAGACGGTCTCCGCCTGGACCACCGGTTTCACCCTGTGGAGCCAGGCTCCGACGACACTGGTGGCGGTCACGGTCCTGGCGGCCGCGGCGGCCTCGTGCACCGGGGTGCTGGTCTCGGTGGCCATCAACAGCCCCCAGGGACAGGTCGGCGTCATCCCGGTGATCATCGTCTTCATGATCGTCAACACCGGCATCCTGCCGGCCGATCTGTTCGCCCCCTCGTTGCGCGGCTTCGCCGCCCACACCCCGGTCAGCGCGGTCGTCTCTCTGATGGACGCGACCCTGGGATCGGGCGCCACCCCCGGCCGGTGGGCGCTGGTGCTGGCCTGGTTCGGCGGCATCGTGGTCCTGGGGCTGCTGGGCATCCAGGCGATCACCCGTCGGAGGAGAGCATGAGCACCCTCGCGCAACGGACCTTCCAGCACCCGTGGTTCCTGGCGGCCTACGAACGGTTCGTCTACGGGCCCTTCCTCAGCGCCTTCGCCCTGCGGCCGGTGAGTTACCGGACGGTCTACCGGAGCCTTCGGGAGATGGCTGCCGGAGCCGGGGGAACCGGTGACGTCGGTCCGGGAGGCTCTGATGGCAGGCCTCGTACCGGTGGCCGGATCGTCGATCTGGGCTGCGGCACGGGGTGGTACTCGCGGCGAATGTCGGCAGACCCGCACTACCGGGGCCTCCCTGTGGTGGGCCTGGATCTGTCCGAGCAGGCGATCGACGTCGCACGCCGCAAGGCCGCCTCCCGGGCCGGGGCAGGGGACCCCGACGGGTCCCCGCAGTTCTCGGTGGGGGACGCCGGCCGGGCCGCACAACTGCTCGGACCGGGGGCCGAGGAGGTGTGGATCTGCGGTGCACTCCACCAGATGGGTCATGCCGATCGGGTGCTGCAGCAGGCCGGTGCCATCCTCGACCCCGGAGGCGTGCTGCTCTGTCAGACCTTCGGCCGTCGATCTGCTCGGCGCTCGGTAGTGGTCCGGGTCCTGGAGCACTTCGGCCACCGCGTCTTCCCGATCGGGGAGGTCCGGCAGATGGCCGAGAGCGCGGGTCTCCGGTTCGAGGCGATCCGGGTGTGGGGGATCGTCATGCTGGTGACGATGATCAAGCCCCGCAGATGACCGCCGGGTCGTTGTCGAGGACCATGATCCGACGGCGGTCGGCACGGTATGTCGGCCAGTCCCGCGACTCGGCGGGGCGTCCATCGGCGGCGAACCGGGACCACAGCCGCTGCATCGTCGAGGAGAACCGTGAGTCGCGGTCGGGGGAGTCGGCGGGCAGGGTGCCGAAGAGGTAGCGCAGCTCCTGACTGTGGGCGGCTCCCCGCGGGCCGATCCGCGGGTCGGCGGAGACGTGGTCGAACCGGTACATCCAGGTCGGGGCGCGTCGGCCGTGCGCCGCCGCGGTCCGCACCACGGTCCGGTGCCAGGCCCTCAGCTCGGCGGCCACCGACTCGTCGTAGGGGCCCGGGGCCAGGCCATCCTCGTCCCTGTTGGTGCCGATGAGCAGCCCGACGGCGGCCTGCCTGCCGGTCTCGAAGGCTTCCAGGATCGGGGCGGGAAGGGACCGGTCGATGCAGGGACACAGGATCGAGACGTCGGGGCACCGGGCCGCCGAGATCGCGTGCAACGCGTCCATGGCGTCCAGGAGCTGATCGGGGGACGCCGTCTCCAGGGCCGTCGCGGTGTCGGCACCGACCCTCGCCCGGAGCAGATCGGCGAACCGGTGCGCCCAGCGGGCGTGGACGGCCCCGCTCAGCCCCATCGCCGGCGCCGGGGACTGGGCGACGGCTCGGGCGAACAGGCCCCTGGCCGCGGGCATGCACAGCAGCGCCAGCACCGAGGTGCCTCCGGCCGACTGGCCCGCCAGGGTGACATTGCCGGGATCGCCGCCGAAGGCCGCGATATTGGCCCGCACCCACTTCAGCGCGGCGATCTGGTCGAACAGGCCGACATTGGAGTCGCACCGGACCCCGGGGGCCGACAGGCTGGACAGGTCCAGGAAGCCGAACGGGCCGACGCGGTAGTTGAGGGTGACCACGATCATCCGGCCGGCCTCGGCGAGACGCCGTGCGTCGTAGGTCGAGCCGGTTCCCGTCATGAAGGCCCCGCCGTGGATCCACACGAGCACCGGAAGGCCCGCACCATCAGCGACGTCACCCTCTACGTCACCGTCGACGTCACTGCCGGCACGGTCGGTGCTGGGACGGACCACGTCGAGGGTCAGACAGTCCTCGGCCACGGCGGTACCGCCGAATCCGGACACGCTGCCGTCGATGAGGCGCTGGATCGGAGCCGGACCCCACCTCCCGGCGTCCAGCGGTTCGCGATGCGGCAACGGCGGTGAGGGGCGACGGAACCGGAGCGGGCCGAGGGGAGGGGCGGCATAGGGCAGGGCGTACCAGGCCCGGGTGGCGCCCTGGTCGACGCCGACCACCGGCCCCTGGGCGGTCATCACCGTCGGGTTCATCGTCCCTCCCAGTTCTCCGGTGATCGTGGCGTCTGCCGACAGATGGCCCGTGAACGTGTCGAACCCCCTCACGGGGAGGGGGTTCGACGGTCTCAGCGCGACGACTCAGTGGCAGGGGAACCCGAGGAAGTGACGGGAGTCGTGCACCCACTCGTGGATGTGCATGTCATTCCCGAAGACCGAGTAGGCGCCCTGGTCGACACCGATGAAGTAGTACAGCAGCAGAGCGACGACGACAGCGCCGATCACCCAGCCGAGGGCCGAGTCCTTGGCCCAGTCGACAGCACCAACCTGCGGCTTGACGGCAATCTCATGCGAAGCCATGGCAAAACCTCCCGGGGTATCAGATCCCCATAAATCCTGGATGCCCCACGCGGGGCACACCGGCACCCTACGCGCCTGCGCGCGCACATGATGGTCAGGACTCTCAGCCCTCAGGAGATCTCGTCAAAGGGACGCCGGCGCATCCGGTGGGGCAGGACGAACCGGGCTGCCTGGTTCAGGTCCTCGTCGGTGATCGTGGTGCGGCCATTCCACGCTGCCAGGGCGCGGGCGGCGCGCACCATCATGATGTCGGCGCGATGACCGTCCACCCCGGCCTCCAGGCAGGTGGTCGCCACAGTCACGAGGACGTCGTCAGTCACCTCGACCGCGGGCTTCAGCTCCATCGCGTCGGTGATGCCGGAATCAAGTGTCTCCCCGGCCTCGCGCCAGGAATCGGCGAACCGCTGGGGGTCGGTCTCGGAGGCGATCCTGCGCCGGATCACCTCGACCCGCAGCGCGGGGTCCGCCTCCCCGGTCACGGTGACGCACAGCCCGAAGCGGTCGAGCAGCTGTGGGCGCAGCTCCCCCTCCTCGGGGTTCATGGTGCCCACCAGGGTGAACCGGGCAGGATGGGTGACGCTGACACCCTCCCGTTCGACGGTGCTGACCCCCATTGCGGCCGAGTCGAGAAGCAGGTCGACGACATGGTCGTCGAGGAGATTGACCTCGTCGGCGTAGAGGATGCCTCGGTGGGCAGCGGCCAGCAGTCCCGGCTGGAAGTGGCGTCGTCCCTGTCTCAGGGCCGTCTCGAGGTCCAGAGAACCGATGACGCGATCCTCGGTGGCGCCCACCGGGAGCTCGACCACCGGTACCTGGACGGTACGAATCTCCTCCGGGTGCCGGGGCAGGCCGAGTCCGGGTGCGTACTCGTCGTACTCATCGGGATCGAGATGGTAGGGGCCCGCCACCTCGGCCCGATGGGGCAGCAGTGCCGCCAGACCGCGCACCGCCGTGGACTTGGCGGTGCCCTTCTCCCCCCGGATGAGGATGCCGGAGAGTTCCGGCGCGATGACGGTGAGGATGAGACCGAGCTTCATCTCCTCCTGCCCGACGATTGCGGCGAAGGGGTAGCCGAGGTGTGCCATGGGGGTCCTTTCCGAAGTCATGGTCGCGAGCGAGGGGAGGTGCTGGTGGAGGCGAGTCGGGATGCACCGATCAGATCCTCGGCGCGCAGGTCCTTGATGCGCAGGCAGGACGCTCCCAGGGCCCTGGCCAGCTCGGCTGCGCTCGACAGCCCGTTTCGCGCAGAACCGGTGGGGTTCCGGTGGTCGGCGGTGTCGATGACCACCCAGCTGATGCGCCGGTCGGCCGCCAGCCTGCCGGCGAGGGCGAGGGCCTCCTCGGTCGCAGTCCTGGAGGGCTCGCCGGCCAGAGTGACATTGCCACGTCCGTCGGTCACCAGAATGACGACCGGACGGGTGGTCGGCTCCTTCAAGAGGACTGGCCTGAGCAGCCGGTCCGCACCGGCCAGTCCCGCCGACAGCGGCGTTCGACCGCCGACGGGCAGCTCGGCAAGACCCCTCCTGGCGACCTCCACCGATGGGGTCAGCGGCACCAGCGTCTCGGCTGTGCGTCGGCGGAAGGCGATGAGCGCCACCTGGTCGCGGCGCGTGTAGGCGTCCAGCAGCAGGGACATCACCGCTCCCTTGCTGGCGATCATCCGGCCCTGTGCTCCCATCGAACCCGAGGCATCGACGACCAGGACGACGCAGGATCCGACGCGATGCACCCGGACCTTTCGTCTCCAGTCCTGCCTGGTGACGATGATCGCCGGAAGATCATCGTCGGAGCGCCGCGCCTGCTGATGGCGAGCTCTCTGGTGAAGGGCCGCTGCCCGCAGGGTGGCGTCGATCGCCAGGTCATCGGCCAGATCGGTCTGTCGGGATCCGGAGCAGTGTCCCCGATGATCCTCGCTGTGAGAGGTCAGCCGCCGACCCGAACCCGATCTGGTCCGCCGGTCCCGATCCGGTTCGATGGGTCTGACATGGAAGGCCTGCCCGATGGGTGAGACCTCCTCACCACCGCTCCGGTCCTGACAGTGCCGGTCCTGACAGTGCCGGTCGTCGCGGCGTGTCGGCATGTCCTGTTCGCGACTCGCACCGTCCGGCCCGGGACCGCCCATCGGCGAGCGGTCGGGACTGGCGCCGGGCGTGCCGCGGGGGGAGCTCGGAGTGCGCTCATCGGGACCGGTACGAGGAGGCCTGTTCTGTGCGCGGGTCTCCCGCCGCCGGTGACGCAGCACCATCTGCGCCACGGCCCCGACATCCTCCTCAGTCGCCTCGGTGCGCCCGGACCATGCGGCATGGGCGCGGGCAGACTCGGCCATCACCAGGTCCGCCCGGTGACCGGCGACATGAGCCTTCACGGCAAGCGCGACCACCATGTCCAGCAGCGGTTCGGGCACCGAGGTGGTGGCCAGTCTCAGACGCGCGTCGGCCAGCCGCGCGGCCAGTCGGTCCTCCTCCTGTGACCAGGCCCCCGAGAATCCGGCCGGATCGGCGTCGAAGGCCAGCCGTCGCCTCAGGATCGTGGTGCGGACGGCGAGATCGGTCTCCCCGGCCACCTCGACGCACAGCCCGAACCGGTCGAGCAGCTGGGGACGCAGTTCCCCCTCCTCCGGGTTCATGGTGCCGACCAGGATGAACCGGGAGGGGTGGGAGGAGCTGACACCCTCCCGCTCGACGATGCAACGCCCGCTGGCGGCGGCGTCGAGGACCAGGTCGACCAGATGGTCGTCGAGCAGGTTCACCTCGTCGACGTGGAGCACCCCGCCGTCCGCCTCGGCCAGCAGTCCCGGGGAGCACACCGGCCGGCCCGAGACGATGCTGGCCTCCAGATCCAGCCCTCCCGCTACACGGTCCTCGGTGGCGCCGAGGGACAGCGTGCGCAGCGGGCCGGTGGGAAGCAGCCGTGCCAGTCCCCGCACAATGGTCGACTTGGCGGTGCCCTTCTGTCCCCGCAGCAGTACGCCGCCGATCGACGGGTTCACGGCGGCGAGCAGCAGGGCCAGGCGGGTCTCCTCCTGCCCGGCCACCGCGGAGAACGGATATCCGGTCATCGTCATCCTCTAGGCATCGTTGCTGCCGGCCCCATCCGGGGCTGTTGCCGGCATTCTCGCTGCTGTCGGGTGGAGGACGCGCTCAGGCCTTCGTGGTGGCGTCCTGGATGGACTTTCCATAGGTCTTCTGGAAGTACGTCTCGGCGGTCTCCATGAAACCGACATTCTCCTGCTCGGCGCTGTCCCAGCGGTTCATCTTCTTGGTCGAGGCGGAGAGGTCCTTGCCGGTGGCGTCCTTCACCGACAGCAGCTTCTTCGTCCGCAGATCCACTGTGTATTCGTACGTCTTGCCCATCGCGACCGACTTGTGATGACGCAGGAAGGTGTTGGTCGCGTAGTTGAAGACGTAGAAGTCGGCGTAGTTGCCACCGGAGGTGGGGTCGATGAGCTGGAACCTGGCCTGTCCGCTCGCCCCGGGAGTGATGGTGATGGCCGCCCCGGAGCCCTTCTCGATGTTGGCCCTGCGATCGGTGACGGTGATCTTCCCGGCCTTGGTGACAAGGGTCGCGGGGGAGGCTGCAGCACTGCTGGCCGAGGCGGCACTGCTGGCCGGCGCGGTCGCGGCGGGGCTGCTGGCGGCCGGAGCCGCGGTGCCACCGGATGAGCACGCGGTGGCTCCCAGTGCGAGGGTGAGGATGGCAAGGGTGGCCAGTGCGGTCTTCTTCATGGTGGATTCTCCTGTGTCAGTAGGGATGGGAAGTCAGTGGGGTTGGGAAGTCAGTAGGGACGGATGTCAGGTGAGATGGATGTCGGTGGGGATGGATGGGTCGGGGTCGTCGGTGTCGCCGGCGGCCTCAAGATCTGAGTCGATCTCGAACATCGCCCGGGCCAAGCCCTCCAGGCGCTGATCGTCGGCCTGCCACAGGCCTCTGCGGGCGGCCTCGCCAAGACGGGCTGCGGTGTCCATGGCGGCATGCGGGTTGTTGGCGACCAGCCGGTCGAGCATCTCGGGATCGCCGATGAGGCGGTCGAAGGTCTCGTCGAACATCCAGCCCTCGACCTGACCGGTGGTCGCTGCCAGCCCGACGAGATTGAGCACACGGGTGGCGATCTCGGCCCCGCCGCGGTGCCGATGAGCGAGCATGGCGGTCTGCCACTGCGGGTTGAACAGTCTGGTGCGCAGACCGAGGGCCACCGCCTCGGTGGCGGTCGAGGTGTGGGGACGTCGGGTCGTCGTGTCGGTCACCAGCACGGGGACCTGGTGGCCGCGCGCGTGGCCGACCGCCGCCGTCAGTCCCCCGAGGTACTCGAAGTAGTGGTCCAGATCGGTGACGGCGTACTCGTTGGAGGAGCGGGTCTGGGAGACCGCGTCGACCCGCGACAGGCCCGCCAAGTACTGGGCGGGAGCCGGTTCGCCGGTGAGGTTGCGGGTGTAGGCATGGCTGGTCGCCCTGGTGAAGGCCTCCGCCAGGCTCTGGGTGTCGTCCCACTCGCCGGACTCGATGGTGTCGGTCAGCCCGGTGCCGTAGCTGCCCCGGGCGGGTCCGAAGATCCTGGCACGGCTCAGTTCGTCGGCCTGCTCGGTGTCTCCCCCGGCGGCCAGCAGCCGGGTGCGATCGGCACGGGTGTGGGCGGCGATCGGGTTGACCTCGTCCGGTTCGTCGAGTTGGGCGATCTGGGCGAAGAGGTCGTCCAGCTCACCGATCAGTGGACCGAAGAGATCGCGGAAGAAGCCGCAGATGGTGACGATGACGTCGACCCGGGGGTGGGTGAGCTGGTCGGTCGGCACCACCTCGAACCGGGGACGGCCCGGTCGGGGGTGTGCGACCGGCCGCGCCCCGATGAGCGACAGGATCTGGGCGAAGCTCTCTCCCTGGGTGCGCGAGGTCTCCAGCCCCCACAGCACGACGCCGACGCTGCGCGGGTCGCGTCCGTGGTGGCCGGTGCGGTAGGAGGACCGGACTCCGGCGGCGATCTGGACGCCGCGCCTCCAGGCCACCTCGGTGGGCACTCGCCTGGGATCGAACTGGAACAGGCCGCCGCCGGCGGGGAGCACATCGGGAGTGCGCACGACGTCGCCGCCCAGCCGGGCCGGGACGTGCCGTCCCGCCAGGGCCGCGTGGAGGCCGTCCCACTCGTGGTTGGTGGAGAACCGCCGGGCCAGCTCGCGAGCCGCCGACTGCAGCTCCTCAGGCGCATCGGAGTCACCGCCGAGGCAGGACCGGACCACCGTGCGTGCCCGGCGCCGCAGCGCCTGGCGGGTGTCTGAGGGCAGGGTGTCCAGATCCGCGTCCAGGCCCTGCTGCCGGGCGAGCACCTCCTCCGCCGGGGGCACCGAGTCGGCCCCGTGGAGAAGAACGGCCTCCACCATCGCGGCGATCTGATCGGCATCCCAGGGCGATCCGAAGACGTGCAGGCCGATCGGGATGAGACCCTCCCGGGTGCGTTCGAGCTCGGCCTCGAGCCGGTCGGCGTCGGTGGGCAGATGCGCGGCCTCGGCGAGTGCCCTCAGTCGGTCCCGGAGATCCTCGCTGGTGGCCGGCGCCAGGGTGAGGCTGCGCCGGTACTCCTGAAGAACCTCGTCGAGGTCCGCCAGGCTGTCGTGGAGTCCTCCGGGGCGCATCGCGACCGGTTGGTAGCTCACCAGTTGGGCGTGCGACCGGCGAAGCGCGATGAGCGACTCGGACGGGTTTCCGCAGTAGTAGAGGTAGATGTGCGGTACTCCGCCGAGCATTCGGTCGGGGAAGTCGCGGGTACTGACGGCGTTCTCCTTGGAGGCCAGGAACTCCAGGGTGCCGTGGGTGCCGACGTGAATGATGACGTCGGCGTACCAGACCTCCCTCAGCCAGGTGTAGAAGGCCAGGTACTGCGGGTGCGGCGGCCGGGTGCGGTCGTGGGCGTCGTTGGGACCGCCGCCCCGGCCGGGCTGAATGGCGACCAGGGCGTTCCGGTACTCGACTGCGGGTATCAGGAAGTCGCCATCCGGGGCGGTCATGGGCTGGCCGGCGCCGCCGTGCGGCCATTCGGCGCGCACCCGTGCCCATGCGTCGTCGTCGCCGAGATCGCGTTCTGCCTCCCGACGCGGGTAGCGGATCGGATCCCCGGCGGTGACGTACCTCGGTGAGTTGACGGCCCGCGCCAGCAGGTCGTCGAGAAGTCGGCCGGCCGGCGGGGTGGCGACGTCGTAGCCTCGCCGGGACAGGTCGGAGAGGATGGCGCAGATGGAGGCGGCGACGTCCAGGAAGGCGCCGCCCAGCAGTCGATCCTCGCCGGCGGGGTAGTCGTACCCCACGATCGCCACGCGGACGCTCCCGGCCGGCAACCGGCGCAGTCTCAGCAGGCCGGCGGCCCGGCTCACCAGACGGTCGATCTGGTCCGGGATCGGTACCAGCGAGCTGAAGGCGACCTGGTGGCGCTCGTCGCGGGTCGCCTCTCCCATCGCTGCCACCGGGATCTCGTCGATGCAGCCGTCCAGTTCGGGCAGCATCACCGAGACCATGGTCTCGGCCGGTCCCAGCCCGGCCGGGCTCCGCCGCCACTCCTCGACCGTGTGACGGGTGAGTGCGAGAGGCCTCAGGTAGGCCGCCCCCCATTCGCGGAGAAGGTCGGTTCCCCGGTCTGCATTGCCACCACGGGGCCCGGCCCCCAGCCGGAAGCCCATCAGGTTGATCACGAGGTCTGGTGTCAGTCCGGCGTCGGCCATCAGGGTGCGCAGTGCCTCGGGGCTGCGCCCGGCGTCGCCGAGGACGGCGATCGGTAGCACCCTGGCGATGCGGGACAGGGCCGAGGCCAGGACGGCCGCGATGGGCTCGGTGGCGGTCGGATAGCTGCGTCCCGAGTAGATCAGCACGGCCAGCGGGCCGCCGCGACCGCCGAACTGCGGGTGGGCATCGGCGAAGGCGGCGATGTCGTGATAGCGGGTGGCGGTGGACGGGTCAGAGGGCAGGACCCCGTCCACGGGGGTCGTGGCAACGGTGACCTCGATCTCCGGGTGGTCTCCGTAGAAGTGCAGACAGATGGTGAGGAACTGCATCGCCCGGTCGGCGTCCATGGCGTGGAAGCAGGACAGCAGGGTCCCGAGGTTGCGGCGGTCCGACGGGGAGGCTGCGGAGCCTGCGAGGGCTCGCCCGCCCATTGGCCCTCGGCCTACCGACGGTGCCGATGCGGTGACGCTGCCCAGCCGCAGCTTCTCGCTGAAACCGCGACCGGTCGGCAGCAGCTGGCCGTCGAAGCCGCTGAGGGGGACGGCCATCGCCTCGGCCCAGCGCGGGTCGGCCCCCATCTCGTCGACGACGACCATGTCGGCACCCGGGATCGTCGCGGCCAGACGGGCCAGGTCGGGGCGTGCGGGAGCGAGGGAGGCGTTGAAGGGAACCAGGTCGCTGGCCCCGGGGTGGGTGGCCTCGATCCGGTCGGCGGCGTCGATGAGCCGGCCGATCACCTCGGGGCAGACCGTGACGATGACGATCCTCATGACGCCGGTCCTCCGAGGGTGCAGGCGTCCGGGGCGTGGTCCACGGCGGTCCCGGGCGTGGCAGCGGCCCGCCGGCAGGGCTGGACCACCGGCCTTCCCGTCAGCGGATCACTGGTGGTCCACACGTCGACGCCGAACCCCTCGCGCACCACCACGGGGGCCAGAGCCTCCTGCGGCGCGCCTGCCGTCAGGACTCGTCCCTGGGTCATCACCAGGCAGGTGTCGGCATAGCGTGCCGCCTGTGTCAGATCGTGCAGCACCATGATCACGGTGATCCCGCGCTCCCGGTTGAGCTCGGCGACCAGGTCGAGGATGTCGATCTGGAAGGCGATGTCGAGGTAGGTCGTCGGTTCGTCGAGGAGCAGCACCGTGGGCTGCTGGGCCAGTGCGGTGGCCAGCCAGGCCCGCTGACGCTCGCCTCCCGACAGGGTGCCCATGCGTCGGTCGGCCAGGTGTGTCAGGCCCGTGAGGTCCAGGACGTTGTCGACCACCTGCTGGTCGTCGGACAGTCCCGCCTGCCACCACCGGCGATGGGCGTAGCGGCCGTAGCCGATCATTCTGCGCACGGTCACGTCGGAGCTGATCCGGGGACTCTGCCACACGGTGGCGATCGCCCGCGCCCGGGCGGTGCTGCTGAGGTCGGAGACCGGCCGCCCGTCCAGAAGGACCTCGCCGGTGCAGTGCAGCGCCCCGCAGATGGCTCGGATGAGAGTGGTCTTGCCCGAACCGTTGGGGCCCAGCACCGCATGGATCGCCCCGGCGCGGAAGTCGGCATCGATGCCGTGCAGGATCTCGGTGCCGGCGAGTTCGACACGGAGGTCGACCGTGCGGATGCCTCCCGGGGGGGCGGGTGCCGGGAGGGCCGTGCCCGTCACAGCGTCCTCCTCAGGAGGAAGAGGAAGAAGGGGACGCCGAGGGCGGCCATGGCTATTCCGACGGGAATCTCCACCGGGCTGAACAGGGTGCGCGAGAGAGTGTCGCTGAGCATCAGAAGTGCGGCACCGCACAGGATGGAGCCTGGGATCAGCACTCGATGGTCGGAACCCAGGACGAGCCGCATGATGTGGGGGACGATGAGCCCGACGAAGCTCAGCAGGCCCACGGCAGCGACGGACACGGCGGCCAGCAGGGCGGCCAGGGTGGTGAAGAACAGCCGACTGGCCTGGACATTCATGCCCATCGAACCGGCGACGTCGTCACCGAGCACGAGGATGTTGAGACGGCTGTCCACCATGAGGGTGATGGCCAGGGCGACGAGACTGTACGGCCAGATCATCCGCAACTCGGTCCATCCGCGGAGCGACATGCTGCCGTTCATGAACATCAGCGCGCCCTGCACCCGGTCGGAGTAGAGCACCATGACAGCCGATATGCCGGCCCCGCAGAGCGCGGAGACCGCCACCCCGGCCAGGATGATCCGGAGCGGCTGGATCCCACCCCGCCAGGCCAGGGCGTAGATGGTCAGCGCGGCCGCCATCGCACCGGCGAATCCCAGCGGAGGAACCAGGGTCTGGTTCTCCGGGTGGATCACCAGAATGGCGATGCCCACCAGACCGGCTCCCGAGGAGATCCCGATGATGCTCGGGTCGGCGAGCGGATTGGCCATCACGGCCTGCAGGATGGTGCCGCTGGTCGCCAGGTTCATCCCGACCAGAGCCGCCAGCAGCATCCGCGGCAGGCGGATGTCCCAGACCACCCGGTGCCAGCTGTCGTCGGTGTGCACCAGCGCGGAGACCACCTGCCCCGGCGTCAGGTCGATGGTTCCCCATCCGACTGCCAGCAGGCCGGCAGCGACCACGAGTACGGCGAGACCGGTCAGCACCGTCGTCCGGTACCAGCGGCGCTCCTGAAGAGGAAGGGATGACGCCGCGAGCGGGGCCGGAGACCTGGCGGGGATCTCCGGGACGGTCATGCGACCTGCTTCGGTGCGCCGTAGACGTCCGGGTAGATGCTGGCGGCGAGGAACTCCATCGCGTCGCCGTAGTACGGGCCGGCATTCATCAGGAAGTACTGCTGCGGGAGGTAGATGACCTTGCCGTTGCGGACGGCGTCGACGGCCTGCCAGGCTTTGTTGGTGGCGAACTCCTGGTTGATGCGCTGCTTGGCCAGGGAGTTCGACTTCATCATGCTCGTCACGAGGATGTAGTCGGGCTTCTGGCGGACGATCTCCTCGATGTCCAGAGGAGTCGTCTCGGATCCGGGGTTGTCGGGGGTGAGCCCGGAGGCCAGGTTCCTCAACTTGAGGGTCTGGGCCATCTGGCCGGCGATGCTGTTGTCCAGTTTGACCGACAGGGCGGTGGCGGTGACGTAGACGATGGCGACCTTGGTGGTGCGGTTCGGCAGCTTGGCTACGACGCGGTTCACCTGAGTCCGGATGTGCGAGATGCGCTGCTCGGCGATCTCGGGGTGCCCGGTGAGAGCGCCGAATGCCCGGTAGGTGGCGCTCAGCTCATCCATGGATCGGGCCTTGACGGTCATGGTGCGCAGGCCGAGTTCGTGGAGCCGGTTGTACAGGGTGTCCTGCTCGCCGCTCATGATGATGACGAGATCGGGCTTGTACGAGGTGAGGGCCTCCATATTGGGGGACAGCGCTCCACCGACGGTGGGGACCGCCTTCATCTCCTTCTCATGGGCCGGGACGATGCGCAGATTCTGGGTGATGTCGGACCGGCACACCGCCTTCCCGTCGACATCGAACCACAGATTGAGAGGAGTCGCCGATATCACGCAGACTCGACGAGGAGCGTGGGTGAACACGAGCTTCTGATTGTTGAAATCGGTGACCGTCAGGGGGAAGGAGGCTCCGGAGATTCTCACCGGGTTCGTTCCCGCCGAGGCATCCGACCCGGACCGTGATCCACTCGGGGATCCACTGGCGGCCGATGGGGACCCGGTGGCGCTCCCGGACGGCGTTGAACAGCTCGTGAGGAGGCCCGTGCAGGCGATCGTCAGCGCGGCACAGGATGCGGTGAGGGAACGGCGAAACGAACGGTGTGTGAGCATGACCTGCGCCTCCGGACGGACGCGCTGGACGCATGACGCACCAGTTCATCCATCGTGAACTCGAGTGGACACGCCGAGGCAGGCGACCGGACTTCGCCGAGATGGCGTCACCGTTGCGGGACAGTGCCGGATTCTCACCGGCTTCGCTGACACTCGATGTGGTCACGTCTTCCGTGACGCAATTACGCTATCAGTCGCAATCTCTGCAGATCATGCCGACCGCCGCTACTAGGATTCCTCCGGAACTCGGCTGAACGGGAGTGGGCCTCCAAGTGACCCCGCGAGCCTGGGGGACTGGATCAGCGGGGCGACGAAGGTCGCGATCCGGCTGGTGCCCTCCTCGATGGCGTCCTGCGAGGTGGCGTAGGAGAGTCTGACGTGTCCCTCTCCGAGGAATCCGAAGTCGATCCCGGGGGCGACCGCCACGCGCTGCTCGGCCAGCAGTCGGGTGGCGAACTCCTGCGAGGTCAAGCCGGTGCGCTCGATGTTGACGAAGACGTAGAACGCGCCGTTGGGGGTGCGGCACTCCAGTCCGTCGATCCGGTTGATCGCCGCCACGATGAGATCGCGCCGGCGCAGATAGCTGGCCCGCATCGTCTCGACCACGGACTGGTCGCCGTCCAGGGCGGTGGCCGCGGCCACCTGTGCGGTGGCATTGACGCAGCTCAGCAGGCACTCCTGCATGGCGGGCATCCGGCCGATGATCTCCCGGGGGCCGAGGATGAACCCGACCCGCCATCCGGTCATCGCGTAGGCCTTGGAGACCGAGTCGACGCAGAAGGTGCGCTCCCGCATGCCGGGGAGCCGGGCGATGTTGAAGAACTCGGTCTGCCCGTAGACCAGGTGCTTGTAGACCTCGTCGAAGATCACGTAGAGGTCGTTCTCGAGGGCGACCCGGGCGATCATCTCGAGGTTCTCCCGGGAGGCGGTGGTGCCGGTCGGATTGGCCGGGGAGTTCACCAGGATCACCTTCGTCCGGTCGGTGACGGCCCTCCTCAGGGACTCCTCCTCGAAGCAGAATCCGGTCTCCTCGCGGGTCGGGACGAATACCGGGGTGCACCGGTTCAGGACGATCGTGCCCTGGTAGTTCGCGTAGCAGGGATCGGTCACCAGCACCTCGTCGCCGGGGTTGGTCAGTGTCGCGAGGGTGAGGTAGAGCCCCTCCATGGCGCCATTGGTGACCATGATCTCGGAGGCCGGGTCGTAGTCGATCCGGTCGAAGCGACGGAACTCCCGGGCCACCGCCTCGCGCAGCGGGCGGATCCCCGAGTTGTCGGTGTAGCCGATCCGGTCGTGCTCGAGGGACCGGGTCGCGGCCTCGATGACGGCCGGCGGGGTGGGGAAGTCGGGCTCGCCGACGGCGAAGGAGATGACGTCGTCCATCCCGATGATCTGGTTGAAGATGACCCGCAGCAGGGACAGGGGCGTCGCGCTGGCCGCGGAACTGATCGGTTCCATCGGCGGGATCCTCGGGATCGTGTGGGCTGTGGCGGGCCCACAGCGGTCAGGGCAGATTGTGGTCGATCGCCGTTACGCGCCGATGACACCGGGCCGGGGAAGCCGGACGGGGAGGTTGGGGCAGGTGAGGCCGGGCCGGGGAGGCCGGCGCAGGTGAGCGCTCGCCGCCGTCACTGACCCGACTTCGGCACCGCCAGCTCGCCATCGACGTACTGGGAACGTCCGAATCCGAAGCTCCAGTCGTGATGGGTGTTCTCGAAGTAGCCGATGAACACGTCCTCTGCCGGCACTCCGGCCTTCTCCAGGTTGCCGGCGATCCCGGCGAACAGCGCCTCCTTCTCCTTGTCGGAGCGGCCCTGCTGGGTGAAGATGTGGACCATCACGACGCCCGAGTCGCGCTCGAACCCGAGTCCGGCGTCCTGGGCGATGATCTCGCCCTCGTCGTGCTGGGTGATGATCTGGAACCGGTCGCGCTCCGGGATCCCGTAGACGCCGACCAGGGCGGAGTGGATCGCGTCTGCGATCGCGCGGATGGATTCCGGGGTGCGACCCTTGTTCAAGTCGATGCGGACCAGTGGCATGACAGCCTCCAATTTGTCGTTACATATGTGTCTATATGACCCAATTGCATGTGTCAAATGGGGGCATGCCCGCTTTTGTCGGGAGTTTGTCAGCCGCTCCAGGCGGGCTCCTCCTCGCTGGAGGGTTCAGCCGGCCCGCACCCTCTTCCACGATGCTCGCGAAGTTCGACGATGCTCGCGCTATAGCGCGAGCATCGTCGAACTTCGCGAGCATCGTGGATGTGCTGGAATCCGTGGGCGTCCTGGGGTTACCTGGACTTCAGCGACTGGCGCCATCCGGGTGAGGGGTGCGCGCGGGTTGGGGTCCACGGTCTCGAACCTCTAGGGTTGAGTACCCGCGAGACCGTCCCCCAATCATCGTTGACTAGGACACTCTCCCGTCGGAAAGCCCGGTGAGGGAGGAGAAGGGACGGACTCCGGACACCATCGCTGGCACAGCAGCCAGACAGGAACGGACTCACATGTCAGTAGAAGCCCGGAGCTCTGAGGGCCCGCTCGTCGTGGCCATCGACTCATCGACCACCTCCACCAAGGCCATCGTCGTCGACGTCGAGGGCAACGTCTGGGAGACCGCGAAGCGGGAGATCCAGCTCCACACCCCGGCGATGGACGAGTACGAGCACAATCCCATTCGATGGTGGGAGACCTCCCGGGACACCATCGCCGAGGTGCTGGCACGCCTCAGCGCGGCCGATCGGGCGCGGGTGAGTGCGATCGGCATCACTCAGCAACGCGAGTCCTTCGCCCCCTTCACGGCCGACGGCACCCCTCTTCGCAATGGAATCCTGTGGCTGGACGGTCGGGCCACCGACCAGATCCGCCGGTTCGGCACGGAGCATGTCCATGAGCTGTCGGGCAAGCCGGCCGGCGTCACCCCCGCCATCTACAAGATGACCTGGGTCAGCGAGCACGAGCCCGAGGTGATGGACAAGGCCGACAAGATCGTCGACGTCGGTGGCTACATCTCCTTCCAGCTCACCGGTCGGTGGGCCACCTCGGAGGCTTCTGCCGACTCCCTGGGGCTGTTCGACATCGAGGCCCGCACCTGGGCCGACGAGCTGCTCGAGATCGCCGGGGTCCGCCGCGACCAGATGGCCGACCTGGTGCCGCCCGCCCAGCCGGTCGCCGACCTGCGAGCCGATCTGGCGGAGGCCTGGGGGCTGTCGGGCTCGATCCCGGTCGTCGCCGGCCTCGGTGACGGTCAGGCCGCCGGTATCGGCGCCGCAGCGATCAGCCCGGAGATCGCCTACCTCAACCTCGGCACCGCGGTGAACGCCGGCGTCGAGTCACCGACCTACGCCTATGACTCCGGGGTGCGCACCCTGGTCTCCGGTATCCCCGGCGAGTACGTCTTCGAGGTGCTCCAGTCCTCGGGCTCCTACCTGGCCGGCTGGTTCCGCGAGGCCCTCGGTGACCCGAAGCTGCTGGGCGCTCCCGACCCCGCACTGGACTCGGCCGCATCCCAGATCCCGCCGGGATGCGAGGGCCTCATCACCCTGCCCTACTGGAACGCCGTCCAGTCGCCCTACTGGAATCCGGTGGCTCGCGGCGCCGTCGTCGGCTGGCGGGGCACCCACTCCCGCGCCCACATGTACCGGTCGATCCTGGAATCGATCGGCTTCGAGATGCGCGCCAATCTCGACTCCATCGAGAGGCGCACCGGGGTGAGGATCACCACCCTGCGCGCCATGGGCGGCGGCACCCGATCGGCGCTGTGGCGTCAGATCATGGCCGACACCGCCGGTCTGCCCATCACCACCTGCGTCCAGGACGAGATCTCCGCCCTCGGCGCTGCGGTGCTGGCGATGGCCGCGATCGGGGCCCACGGCAGTCATGACGTCGCGGCCTCCGCCATCGCGATGGCCCACTTCGGGCAGACCACCGAGCCCGACGCCGCCCTCCATGAGCAGTACCGGGACGTCGCCGCCGTCCAGCGCCGCCTCTACCCTCAGCTCCAGGACGTCTTCGAGGACCTCCACACCCTCTCCCAGCGCTACCCCAGCACCAAGCCGCAGTCCCCCACCGTGGAGAGCTGAGCAGTACCGAACAGACCAGTAGGCAGTACAGACCTGGGCAGTCAGACCCGGGACTACTGAGCACTCGCGAAAGGACATCACAGATGCCAACCTTCACCGTTCTCGGCGCAGGTGCCATGGGCACCGCGCTGTGCAAGCCGTTCATCGACGCCGGGTGGGAGGTCCGGCTGTGGGGAACCTGGCTCGACGACCACCTGATCGACGCGATCGAGGCCGGCCAACCCCATCCCCGGATCAAGGTGGCGGCCGCCCCCGGGATCAGGACCTTCCGCTCCGGCCAACTGGCCGAGGCTCTGGAGGGGGCTGACGTCGTCGACATCGCCGTCACCTCCGAGGGACTTCCCAGGGTCACCGAGATGGCTCTCGATCACATCGCAGGGCTGAGGGCGCTGTGCCTGACGGCGAAGGGATTCTGGACCGACCCCGAGGGCAGGATCCGTCTGCTGCCCGACGCCATCCGCGCCATCGCCGACCAGAAAGGAGTCTCGCTGCCCCCGCTGGTCGCCGTGGGCGGCCCGGTGAAGGCCAACGAGTGCGCCGCCGGGGAGGTGACCGCCACCACCTACGCCTCCAGGGATCTGGCTCTCGCCGAGACCCTGGCCCGCGAGGCTGCCACCGACACCTACGGCATCCGGCCCAGCGACGACGAGACCGGGGTGGAGCTGTGCGCAGCCCTCAAGAACGTCTACGCCATCTCCCTGGGCATCGCCGACGGGTTGGGGGAGGCCACCGGGGTGCCGCGTCACAATCTCAAGGCGGCGGCCTTCGCCCAGGCGATCCGCGAGATGTCCCTGCTGGTGGCCGCGGTCGGCGGGCATTCCGAGACCCCTTACGGGCTCGCCGGGGTGGGCGACCTGGAGGTCACCGGACTGTCCGGGCGCAACAAGCTCTACGGGGTCCGACTCGGCAAGGGGGAGACGCCCGACGGCGCCCTCGCCGAGATGAACCGGCTGGAGCAGACCGTCGAGGGGTACCCAGCCGCACCGCTGGCGGTGGCCTTCGCCCACCAGGCCGGTGCCGATGAGGGGACCCTCCCGCTGCTCCACGCGGTGGCCCGGATCCTCCAGGGTGGCGTCGACGACGTCTATGCCGCCGTGGCGGCAGCCGTGAAGCCGGCCAGGCCCTGATCTGGCGCGCCCGGACGGGTGCGCGCTCAGGGAGGCGTCTTGAATCGCGGACAGACTGTGATAACTCGCACAAGATGCCTTGCCGCACGACACAAGGCGGTCCCGGTCCGGAGGGTATTTCGGACCGGGCCGCCTTTCCATGTTCATACAAAACAGCAAACGCTCATAATTACTGAGCGCGACATCGTCGGGTTCTGATTATTACCGAAATGTTACGAGTCCCGTTCGGGCGCGTGATATCGGGGTGGCGAGCCTAGTCAACACCGAATCTGTGAGTCCCGTGGCGGATCCTCGCGCCGTCGTGTCCCGAGCCCCGGGGAGTCACTCTTGTCAACGTTGTCAATCGTGTGGTCGGATAACGGCGGGTCACAACTCGGTGACCCCAGGGGCCGTGGTGCCCCGATACACGCAAGGAGAACCAAGGATGGTTGCTCTGGTCATCGCCGCACACGGCGAAATGGCCCCGGCACTGCTGGCCTCCGCCGAGATGATCGCCGGCCCCTCAGAAGATGTGAGAGCCGTCACCTTCTCGAAGTCGGAGGGGCCGGATGACCTTCTCAAGAAATATGAGGACGCCAGCAAGGAGCTCGGCTCCGACGTCCTGTTCCTCGTCGATCTGTTCGGCGGGAGCCCGTTCAACGCAGCGGCCCGGTTCGCTGCCGCCCACCCCGGCACCGACGTCGTCACCGGCGTCAACCTGCCGATGCTCATCGAGGTGCTGATGAGCCGGGCGGTGCTCACCGACGTTCCGGCGCTCGTCCAGCAGGCCCGCACCTCCGGCACTGCCGGGGTGTGCACGTTCAGCGACATGAACACCACCTCGGCCAGCGACGCCGGGGACGATGAACTCTGATGAACATCAAGTTGCTGCGCATCGACTCCCGACTGATCCACGGTCAGATCGCGAACAACTGGGTCAACACGGTCGGCGTCCAGACCATGATCGCGGTCTCGGACCAGGCCGCCCACGACGACATCCGCAAGACCCTGCTGCTGCAGGTCGGCAAGGAGAACACGAAGACCTTCGTGCTCGACCTCGCCAAGATGATGCGGGTCTACAACAACCCGAAGTACAAGGACCTCGACGCCCTCGTCGTGGTGGAGTCCCCCCAGGACGTCATCCGACTGATGGACGCCGGGCTGCCCGTCGACAAGGTCAACGTCGGCGGCATCACCTACCGCGAGGGGATGACCCGGGTCACCGAGTCGGTCTCCGTCGGTCCCGCCGAGATCGAGGCCTTCCAGGAGCTCGACAAGCGCGGCATCAAGCTCGAGGTCCAGCAGGTCCCCTCCAGCTCGCGCGCCAACATGATGGACAAGCTCCGCTCCGCGAAGCTCATCTAGGACGGGGATCACCACATGTCTGCAGTTCAGATGATTCTCGTCATCCTGGTGGCCCTGGTCGCCGGCATGGCGAGTGTGCTCGATGAGCGCCAGTTCCACCGTCCCCTGGTGGCCTGCACCCTGATGGGTCTGGTCCTCGGTGATCTTCACACCGGTGTCATCCTGGGCGGCTCCCTGGAGCTCATCGCCCTCGGCTGGATGAACGTCGGTGCCGCGATGGCCCCGGACGCCGCCCTGGCCTCCACGATCTCCGCGGTCGTCGTCATCGCCAGTGGACAGGGGGTCGCGGAGGGCATCGCGATCGCCGTGCCGCTGGCCGCCGCCGGCCAGGTGCTGACGATCTTCGTCCGTACCATCAACGTGTTCTTCCAACATCAGGCTGACAACTTCGCGGCGAAGGCGAACTTCAGAGGCGTCGAACTGATGCACTTCACAGCCCTGCTCCTGCAGGGTCTGCGCGTCGCCATTCCGACCGCCGTGGTGGCCGCCGTCTCCGGCACCAATGCGGTCAAGAACGCCCTCGACGCCATCCCCCATGTCGTCACCGGTGGCCTTCAGGTGGCCGGCGGCTTCATCGTCGTCGTCGGCTACGCCATGGTCATCAACATGATGCAGGCCAAGGCCCTCATGCCCTTCTTCTTCCTGGGCTTCGTGGTGGCCTCGTTCACGAACTTCAACCTGGTCGGTCTCGGCATCATGGGCGCCTGCCTCGCCGTGATCTACGTGCAGCTCAACCCGCTGTACCACGACCAGATCAAGATGCCCGCTGCCGCCACCGGCGGAGGCGGATCAGCCGCTCTCGATGACGATCTCGACGACGAGCTGGACTGAGGAGGACACCCATGACTACAGACACTGTTCCCGAGACCAGCAAGGCTCCTGCCGGGGCTCTCACCAAGAAGGACTACCGGTCGATCTACATCCGGTCCACCTTCATGCTGGGATCCTTCAACTTCGAGCGCTTCCAGGCCATCGGCGTGGCGGTCTCGCTGATCCCCTCGATCAAGCGGTTCTACTCTGACAAGCACGATCAGGCCGAGGCCCTCAAGCGCCACCTGGAGTTCTTCAACACCCACCCGTGGATCGCATCGCCGATCTTCGGCGTCGTCTCGGCGATGGAGGAGCAGAAGTCCAAGGGCGAGCCCATTCAGGACTCGGACATCACCAACGTCAAGATCGGCCTGATGGGGCCGCTCGCCGGCGTCGGCGACCCGATCTTCTGGGGCACCGCCCGACCCGTCCTGGCGGCTCTCGGCGCCTCGATGGCGCTCACCGGATCGGTCATCGGACCCCTGCTGTTCTTCGTCGTCATCAACATCATCCGGATGCTGATGCGCTGGTACGGCTTCAAGGTCGGCTACGAGCGCGGCACGGCCATCGTCTCCGATCTCGGCGGCGGCCAGCTCAAGAAGCTCACCGCCACCGCCTCGGTGCTCGGCCTGTTCGTGATGGGCGCCTTGGTGTCCAAGTGGACAACGATCAACTTCCCACTGGTCATCTCCAGGTACAAGGGAAGTGACGGCAAGGAGGTTGTGACAACCCTCCAGAGCATCCTGGACTCCCTGCTGCCAGGCCTGGTCGCCCTGCTGCTGACCTTCCTGTGCATGTGGATCCTCAAGAAGAAGGTCAACCCGATCTGGATCATCTTCGGCATGTTCGCCGTCGGTATCCTCGGCTACTGGTCCGGGTTCCTCGGCTGAGGCCGTCGATCCTGAAGATTCCGCCGGGGTCGGGTCCCGGGTCGTTCGACCCGGGACCCGACCTGCGGTCGGGATCGTCGTCATCACCTCGTGATGGCACCCGTCCCGCACACCGCGCTCCCGCACCCGCACTCCGCAACCCACCCTCCACTACCCGCCCTCCGCAACCCACCGTCACCAGTCGTCGCCCCACGCGCAGCTCCACCCGTCACTGACGTCGCGTGGACGAGATCCTGGCTCCATCGCCAGGGGATCGAGGTCCCATGAACATCGAGTCTCATGAGCATGGAGTCCGCATGAGTACCGTGCTTGCCACCGATCTTGACGGAACGGTGGTCGTCGAGGACGGCATCCACCCCGCCGACCGGGAGGCCATCGGATCCTGGCTGGCGGCCGGGAACACCCTCGTGCTGGCCACCGGAAAGTCCGTGGACGCCGTCAGACTCGTCTGGCACGAGGTCGGGATGCCCGACCCCGACTACGTCATCGCCTTCACGGGATCGGTCATCACCGACGGCTCCCTCCACCCGCTGGCCGTCACCGCCCACCAACCCGGCCTGCTGGACGACATCGTCTCCCTGGTGGACGGCGAACCCCTGGTGCTCTACGCCTCGGACATCGAGCACGACTACGTGGTCGCCGCCCGGGTCTCGCAGCACTCCTCGATCGTGCCGCGGTCCTACCCGGCCGACCTCGACCGACTCCGTCACACCGACCTGTTCGGCATCCCCCTCTACATCCCCGACCCGACCGTGATGGACCGCGTCGAACCCGCGCTCAGGAAGCTGTGCGCCGGCCGTGCCGAGGTGCACCGCAACCAGAACTTCCTCGACGTCGTCCCGCCCGGGGTGTCCAAGGGGGCCGGCCTGCGCCGGCTCCTCACCGATCTCATCGGCGACCACGGCGACGTCTACACTCTGGGCGACTCGTGGAACGATCTGTCCATGCACGAGGTGGCAGACCACCCCGTCGCGCTGGCCCACTCGCCCGCGCAGGTGCGGGCGCACTGCGAGGCCACCGTGGACTCCGCCGCCCAACTCATCGCCCAGATCCTCAAGGAGCAGAAATGATGGCCATCATCCCTCGCAAGGAGGACCGCCCCAGCAAGGAGGAGCGGCGCACGGCCGCAGCCGAGTGGGTGCGCGGCGAGTACGGCCACGGGGGGTACACCTACGGGGTGAGCAAGCTGGTCACCGGTCTCATGGTGCTCGGCGGCGTGCTCTACCTGGTCACCCCCTGGGCGATGGTGGTCTGCCTGGCGGTCGCGATCATGTCGATGCTCGGCCGGCGGATGCTGGAGCGTCAGGCGACCGGGGACTTCTCCGACCTCGCCGAGGCGAAGAAGCAGTACAACCGCACGCACAACGGCGAGTACCTCGACTTCGTCGAGGCCCGTTCCAAGCAGATGCTGCGCGACAACAAGGCGCTGCGCCCCGAGAGCAAGAAGGTCGTCTCGGAGTACCTCGACTGGGCTGAGCGGCGTCAGGCCGGCAACGCACGGAAGGGTCGGTGACAGGTGGCCTCACCGGCGACCCGCCGCCCGACCATTCGCGACGTCGCGAGGCTGGCCGGGGTGTCGATCAAAACCGTCTCCAGGGTGATCAACGAGTCCCCCGAGGTGGCCCGTAAGTCCCGCGAACGGGTCGAGTGGGCGATCCATGAACTCGACTTCACCCCCAACGTCGCCGCCGCCGGGCTGCGCCGGAACGACCGCTCGACCCGCAGCATCGCGGTGGTCACCCAGGACCTCGGCAACAACTTCTCCTCCCAGCTGCTGAGGTCGCTGGAGCGCTCGGAGTTCCTCAAGGACGTCGCCCTGCTGGCGGCCAGCCTCGACGAGGAGCCCGAGAGGGAGCGCCGGGTGGTCAAGGACCTGGTAGCCCACCAGGTCGACGGCCTGGTGCTGGTGCCCACCCTGTCCGACCAGTCCTATCTGCGCACGGTGGTGAACTCCGGGCTGGCCGTGGTCTGCGTGGACCGTCGGCCGCGCGGCCTGCCGGTCGACTCCGTGACCACCGACAACTGGCTGGGCGCGCAGATGGGAACCGCTCACCTGATCGCCGCCGGCCACCGACAGATCGCCTGTCTGGGTGACCGCACCACGATCGAGCCGGCCCAGGACCGGCTGACCGGGTATCTCGACGCGATGCGCGACGCCGGTGTCCCGGTCGACTCCAGGCTGGTGCTCTCCGGGGAGCGCTCCGCGGAGGACGGACGCCGGGCGGTGCAGTCCCTCATCGACGAGGGTGTGGACTTCACCGCCATCCTGGTCTGCCGCAATGATCTGTCGATCGGCGCCCTGGAGGCCCTCCAGCACAACGGTCTCCAGCACACGGTGGCCATCGTCGGCTTCGACGACATGCCGATGGCCTCCCTGGTCGACCCGCCGCTGACCGTCGTGCGTCAGGACATCGACCAGCTCGCCCGGGCCACCGTGGGCTGCCTGGCCGAGCGGATCCGCGGCAGTTCCGCAGCACCTCGCGACATCGTGATCCGGCCCACCTTGGTGGAGCGTGGGTCGGGGGAGATCCCGGCTCCCCGCTGATCGTGGCCGGCGTCGGGGGCCGTGGCGCCTGCTCAGACGGTGCTGCGGCGGACGGCGATGAAGCTGCCGGCCGCGGCGACCAGACCCAGAACCGTCGTGGCGATCGTGATCAGCCAGGCTCCCAGCCGCATCAGGGCCGGACCCCAGGCCTCCCACTGCCACACGGTCAGCGCCAGCCCGCCGCACAGCACGACTCCCAGGGCGACCGAGGCGACGATGACCGCCCGCGGTCCCCAGGCCCGGAACAGGGTGCCGAACCCGGCGCCCAGGAACAGCGAGCACAGCGAGGTGGCGGTGATGGTGAGGAAGGTCTGCCACGGGTCGCCGCTGCCCAGGACGAAGACGTCCATCGCCCGGGCCCCGATGAACCAGTGGTCGGTGGCCTTCTCCAGCCACAGCAGCAGCACGCTGCCCACCCCGGTGACCAGGGAGATCACCAGGAAGCCCAGTGAACTTCCCAGCCAGAAGGACTTCCGGGTGGAGCCGAAGGCCATCGCGGTGGCGAACTGCCGGTTGACCGTCATCGCTCCCAGGGTGACCAGGAATCCGGGGATCGAGAGCACCGATCCCATGTTGTTGGCCATCCCCATCGATGCCTGCGGGTCGAGGGGGAGTCCGGTCCTGATGCCGATGATGAGCACGATGGCGACCGAGATGATCACCATCATCGCCAGGATCGACAGCGGTGCCAGGAGCACCGAGCTCAGCGAGTAGACGGTGAGTCGGAACGACCGGAGGGGTCGTGGAGTGCGGTTCATGACTGTGCTCCTTCCGGGGCGGTGGACGCCGGCTCGGACATCACGCCGAGGGCGGCGACGAGGTCCTGGAGTCCGGCCGGTTCGATCGAGACGTGCAACTCCTCGGCCCGCCGGTGGGCCTGGCCGTTGAGGTTGCCGCGCACCATGGTCGACTCGATGCGTCCCATCGACTTCCGGGAGAGCACCTCCAGGCCGGCCACCACCTGGGCGACGTCGGCGCTCAGTCCGCGCACGGTGAAGGACTGGGAGGTGATCGAGTCGACGTCGGCGTGCATCTCCACGTGGCCCTGTCGCATCAGGATGACGTCCTCCATGAGGGAGGCGGCCTCGTCGATGAGATGGGTGGACATGATGACGGTCCGCGGCACCTCGGAGATCTCCTGGAGCAGCTCGGAGTAGAAGATCGAGCGGGCGCTCGGGTCAAGGCCGAGGTAGGGCTCGTCGAGGAAGGTGTAGGGGGCGCGGGAGGCCAGCGAGATGGTGATCGCCAGGGCCGAGCGCTGCCCCCGCGACATCTTCTTGAGCCTGGTCCGGCGGGGCAGCCGGAACCTCTCGGCCAGGGTCTCGGCGGTCTGGGCGGACCATCTCGCGAAGAACCTGGGGGCCACCCTCATGAGGATGTCGAGGGTGAAGTCGTCGTGCCACCGCTGGTCCTCGTGGATGAAGCAGGTGCGCTCCAGGATCTCGGCATTCTCGGCGGGGTGCCGGCCATCGATGAGCACCTCGCCGGAGGTGGGGAAGATGTGATTGCAGATGATGGACATCAGGGTCGTCTTGCCGACCCCGTTGGACCCCAGCAGGCCGTAGACCTGGTTGGGCGGCAGCTGGAGGTCGATGCTGTGGAGGACCTCGGTGCGACCGAAGGACTTGGACACTGAGGAGATGGTGATGCCGCTCTCGGCGGCCGTGCCGGTGGTGGGCATGGGATGCTCCTTCCGTCAGGGGCGGGAGTGGGTGGGCCCGGAACGTTGGCGGTGGATGAGTGTGATGAGGTCGTCGGTGGACAGGCCGACGCGTTCGGCCTCGTCCAGCAGGGGAGCGAGGTAGCTCTCGGTGAACCGGGCTCTTCGCTGTTCCCGGAGCAGTTCGACGCCGTCCTCGGTGACGAACATGCCCAGCCCCCGTCTCTTCTCGAGGACCTGCTGGTCCACCAGTCTGTTGAGGGCCTTGCCCGCCGTCGCGGGGTTGATCTTGTAGAACGCGGAGAGCTCATTGGTCGAGGGCACGTGGCTTCCGGAGGGGTAGACGCCGGAGAGGATGTCGTCGGCGATCTGGTCGGCGAGGGAGAGGAAGATCGGGCGACCGTCGTCGAGCACAGGACTCATGTGCACCTCCTTGGTTCGTTACTCAACTAGTGAACCACTAAACCAAGGAGGGATCAAGGCCTCCGGCAGATGTGTTGTCGATGCCGTGTGTGGTGGTGATGCCGTGTGTGGTGTTGATGTCTTGCCGGGAGGGATCCACCCGCCCCTCCCGGACCCGGCCCGGGCTCAGGGCAGTCGGTGGGTCCACTCCTCGGTGGAGAACTTCGTCCGGCAGCGCTCCTCGGCGACCGCCAGGTCCTCATCGGTGATGGACCCGTCGGTGGCCCCGTACTTCTCCTTGAAGTGCCGGTAGAAGACGTCGAGAATCGCCGATCGCGACATCCCGGTCTGCGACCGCATCGGGTCCACCCGCTTCACCGCCGAGCGATGCCCCTTGTCGCGGACCTTCTCCTTGCCGATCCGAAGCACCTCCAGCATCTTCTCGGCGTCGATGTCGTAGGACATCGTCACGTGATGGACCATGTAGCCGTTGCCGAACCGCTTCTGCGCGGCGCCGCCGATCTTGCCGGCCGTCGAGGCGATGTCGTTGAGCGGGACGTAGTGCGCACTCACCCCGACCTCCGCCAGAGCCTCCATCACCCACTGGTCCAGCATCGGGTAGGACTGGGCGAAGCTCAGCCCGTCGACCAGTGCCTGGGGGATCACCAGGGAGTAGGTCACGCAGTTGCCCGGCTCCATGAACATCGCCCCACCGCCGGTCACCCGCCGCGAGACCGTGATCCCGTACCGGTCCACCCCCGCCTGGTTGACCTCGTTGTCATAGGACTGGAAGGAGCCGATCACCACCTGCGGGGCGTTCCACTCCCACAGCCTCATGAAGGGGCGACGTCGTCCGGCCGCCACCTCGGCGACCAGGGTCTCGTCCATCGCGACATTGACCATCGGGTCGACGACCGGGCCGTGGATGACATCGAAGTCGATGTCGTCCCAGTCCACCGCGCGACCCAGAGCCCGGCGGACCGCGATCCCGACCCCCTCCGGGGTGATTCCGAAGGGGACGTCGGTGGGCAGCAGGGCCGCCCTCACCCGGGCCGCCATCTCGGTGGCCGAGGACTCCACCGGGACCCCCTCCAGGCAGGAGGTGATGCGCCCCAGGGCCTCATCGGGCTCCAGGAAGAAGTCGCCGGAGATCTGCAGGCCGCTGAGCCGGGAGTCCTCGACCCCGGTGTCGACGACGATCAGTTTTCCGCCGGGAACCTTGTACTCGCCGTGGTGCTCACCGTGCATTCCGCATCGCCTTTCGCTGGTCTCCATCGAGCTCTCCGGAGCCACGCCATGCTATGTGCTCGGCTCCTCCCACGGCGGGCATTCATCCGAGGGTGAGATGGGCTCAAGGTGTCTCGATGACGTCGTCGACACCGTCCCGTAGTCCTTTCGTGTGTCCTCTGCGAAACGTCTCGACACAGCGAATGCCCACGCCAACTGGCGAAACGACCCTGTAGCGTCACGGCGTATCTATCCGCCACTTGACCGCTTGGAGGCCCCATGCATTCCAGAACTCGCAGGTCGCGGTGGGCGACCCGCTTCGCCGCCCTCATCGGCGTGCTGGTCACGCTTCTCGCCGTAGCGCCCGGATCTCAAGGGGTCAGGGCCTGGGCCGACGACTCTCCGGGCGATTCGGTGAAAGGTAAGTCCTTCGTCATCGCCACCGACACCACGTTCGCTCCGTTCGAGTACCGCGATGCCCAGGGCAATATGACCGGCATCGACATGGACCTCATCCAGGCGATCGCCAAGCAGCAGGGGTTCACCGTCAAGATCAAGTCGGTCGGATTCGACGCGGCCCTGCAGGCCGTCCAGTCGAAGCAGGCCGACGGGGTGATCGCCGGGATGTCGATCACCGACGAGCGCAAGAAGGCCTTCGACTTCTCCAACCCGTACTTCGCCTCCGGCATCCAGATGGCGGTCAAGAAGTCCGACACCTCGATCAAGTCCTACGAGGACCTCAAGGGCAAGACGGTGGTGGCCAAGACCGGCACCGAGTCGCTGTCCTTCGCCCAGGCCAACGCCTCCAAGTACGGGTACACGGTGAAGGCCCTCGACAAGGCCGACACCATGTACTCGGAGGTCAACTCCGGCAATGCCTCGGCCGTCTTCGACGACTACCCGGTGCTGGCTTACGGCATCAAGCAGGGCAACGGCCTCAAGGTGGTCACCGCCAAGGAGGCCGGCGCGTCCTACGGCTTCGCCGTCCTCAAGGGCACCAATGCCGCCCTCCTCAAGGCCTTCAACACCGGCCTGGCGGCGATGAAGGCCGACGGCTCGTACCACAAGCTTCTCGTCAAGTACCTCGGCGACAATGCCCCGGCCGATGACGCCGCGGTCGCGGCGGTGAAGGGCAAGTCCTTCATCATCGCCACCGACACCACCTTCGCCCCCTTCGAGTACCGCGATGCCAAGGGCAACATGACCGGCATCGACATGGACCTCATCCGGGCCATCGCCAAGCAGCAGGGGTTCACCGTCCAGATCAAGTCCGTCGGGTTCGACGCCGCCCTCCAGGCGGTCAAGGCCAAGCAGGCCGACGGCGTGATCGCCGGGATGTCGATCACCGATGAGCGCAAGAAGGTCTTCGACTTCTCCGACCCGTACTTCGACTCGGGCATCCAGATGGCCGTCGCCAAGGACTCCGACATCAAGGGGTACGACGACCTCAAGGGCAAGACGGTGGTCGCCAAGACCGGCACCGAGTCGCTGTCCTTCGCCCAGAAGAACGCCTCCAAGTACGGGTACACGGTGAAGGCCCTCGACAAGGCTGACACCCTCTACTCCGAGGTCAACTCCGGGAATGCAGCCGCCGTCTTCGACGACTACCCGGTACTGGCATACGGCATCAAGCAGGGCAACGGTCTCAAGGTGGTCACCGCCAAGGAGTCCGGTGCCTCCTACGGTTTCGCCGTCCTCAAGGGCACCAACGCTCCGCTGCTGGCCGCCTTCAACGCCGGTCTGAGCGGCATGAAGACCGACGGTTCCTACCAGCAGCTCATCGACAAGTACCTCAAGGCTCCTGACTCCGAGTCGGACAAGAACGAGGGGTTCTTCGCCCTGCTGGCCGAGAGCTTCCCAGCCCTCATGAAGGGCCTGGCGATGACCGTGGCGGCCACCGCGCTGTCCCTGCTGATCGCCCTGGCGCTCGGCGTCATCTTCGGCTTCTGCAAGGTGTCCGGGGTCAAGATCCTGTCGGGCATCGCATCGGTCTATGTCGCGATCTTCCGCGGCACCCCGCTGCTGGTGCAGGCCTTCTTCTTCTACTTCGGCCTGCCGACCGTCACTGGACAGAAGATCGATGTCTTCACCGCCGGAGTGCTCACCCTGAGCCTCAATGCCGGCGCCTACATGACCGAGATCGTCCGCGGCGGCATCCAGTCGGTCGATCCCGGACAGATGGAGGCCTCCCGGTCGCTGGGCCTGAACTGGCTCCAGTCGATGCGCAAGGTGGTCGTGCCCCAGGCGTTCAAGATCATGACCCCCTCCTTCATCAATCAGTTCGTCATCAGCCTCAAGGACACCTCGATCCTGGCTGTCCTGGGATTCGCCGAACTGACCTACCAGGGCCAGCAGATCATCGCCCGTAACTTCAGGTCCTTCGAGATCTGGATCATGGTGGGCGCGATCTACTTCATCGTCATCTACGCCCTGACAACACTGTCGAACTTCGTCGATCGGAAGGTCAACAAGTGAGCGAGAACACCACCGAGGCGCCGGTCGTCCAGGCCGTCGACCTGCACAAGAGCTTCGGCTCCAATGAGGTGCTCAAGGGCATCAGCAGCACCATCCAGAAGGGGCAGGTGGTCTCTGTCATCGGGCCCTCCGGGTCGGGCAAGTCCACCTTCCTGAGATGCCTCAACCTGCTGGAGGAGGTCACCTCCGGGAAGGTCCTCATCGAGGGCCATGACCTCACCGACCCCGGCACCGACATCAACGAGGTGCGACAGAAGATCGGGATGGTCTTCCAGCACTTCAACCTCTTCCCGCACATGACCGTGACCGAGAACATCATCATGGCCCCGGTGCAGCTGAAGCGGATGACGAAGGCCGAGGCCCTGGACCGGGCCGCCGATCTGCTGGGCCAGGTCCATCTGGAGGACAAGGCCGATGCCCGGCCCGCCCAGCTCTCCGGCGGACAGAAGCAGCGGGTGGCGATCGCCAGGGCGCTGGCGATGAGGCCCGATGTGATGCTCTTCGACGAGCCCACCTCCGCCCTGGACCCGGAGATGGTCGGCGAGGTGCTCGATGTGATGCGAAAGCTCGCCAGTGAGGGCATGACGATGATCGTGGTCACCCACGAGATGGGCTTCGCCCGTGAGGTGAGCAGCCATCTCATGTTCATGGCCGACGGAGTGGTGGTCGAGGAGGGGGATCCCCGCCAGATTCTCGCCCACCCGCAGGAGGAGCGCACCCAGGACTTCCTGTCCAAGGTGCTGTGAGCCGGACCTGAGACGACTTCTGCCACCACGGCGGCACGGCCTGCGATATCCACGTGGTGCCTGCCGTGGTGGCAGATCTCGTGTGGGGGTTGACGGGGCTGTGGTTGAGATCTGCCATCTGTGGGCCGGGGGCTGGATAATCCACGCGGTGGCTGCTGTGGTGGCAGATCTCATCGGTACCTCCCGATGTGGCACCAGCCCGGCGCCGGCGGATTCCCCTGTGTGGTCCGGTCCGGTGCTTGGCGGCCCCGTGCCGGCAGGTGCATTTCCCCATGTGGCCCCTGATGAGCACCGGGGCCGGCGTGTGAAACAGTCAGAGGTGCGTGTCAAGCAGGGAGGATGTCAACGATGAGCCGACGCGATGTGGTGAGGTCACTGCCGCCGTACAAGCAGGGAGCGGCCGAGGGGCCCGATGCGGTCAAGCTGTCCTCGAACGAGAATCCGTACCCGCCGCTGCCCTCGGTCGTGGCCGAGATCGCCGACCGGATGCGGGATCCGCGCGGCAGCTTCAACCGGTACCCCTCGATGGGGGCCATGGAGCTGCGCACCGCGATCGGCTCTCGATTCGGGGTCACCGCCGACCAGGTCGCCGTCGGTGCCGGATCGGTGGAGGTCGCCACCCAGCTCGTTCATGCCACCGCCGGAATGGGGGATGAGGTGATCTTCGCCTGGCGGTCCTTCGAGGCCTACCCGATTCTCACCGTGGTGTCCGGGGCGACCCCGGTGAAGGTGCCGCTGACCGCCGACCTGCATCACGATCTGGCGGCGATGCTCGCCGCGATCACCGATCGCACCCGGCTCATTCTGCTGTGCACCCCGAACAATCCCACCGGCACCACCCTGTCCACCGATGAGGTGGAGCACTTCCTTTCGCAGGTGCCCGAGAACATCGTGGTCGCCATCGACGAGGCATATGTTCACTTCAACCGGGACCCGCAGGCGGTCTCCGGGGTGGAGATGGTCTCCCGGCACCCCAATGTCATCGCCCTGCAGACCTTCTCCAAGGCATACGGGCTGGCCGGTCTGCGGGTCGGCTTCGGGATCGGGTCGGTCGAGATGTGCGAGGACCTGCGCCGGGTGGCCGTGCCATTCGCCGTCAGCGATGTCGCCCAGTGCGCGGCGCTGGCCTCACTGCAGCACGAGGACGAGCTGACCGAGCGGGTGGAGAAGATCGTGGCCGAGCGCGGCCGGGTCACCGCCGCCCTGCGCGACCAGGGTTGGACGCTCGGCGACTCCCAGGCCAACTTCGTGTGGCTGCCCACCGGTGACGACACCGCCCGGATCGACGAGGTGCTGCGCGGCGAGCACGTCTTCGCCCGCTGCTGGCAGGGCGAGGGGATCCGGTTGAGCATCGGCAGCCCGAGCGAGAACGATCGTTGCCTGGCCGCCTTCGCCCGAGCCATCGCTCCGGCACCGGTTCGAGCCTGAAAGCTGCTCCCGGGCGGGCCATCGACCCGGTCCGGGGGCGGCCCCGGTTCGGGCTTGAGGCTCAGATCCCCAGGAACTCCCGCCAGCGGGGCCACTCCCGGTTGATCTGACCCATCCCCAGACCGAAGCAGCGCCGCAGCTTGGCGACACTGCGCTCCCGGTTCGAGATCGTCATGGTGTCGGGGAAGAAGAGCACCGCCCGGCCGTCCCTCTCCAGGTCGAACAGCTCCTCGCGGGTGGCATTGTAGCGGCGCCACCGGCCGGCCACCGCATCGGCGACCGCGGGGCGAAGGCGGAAGATCCGGCGCAGCGCCCGGATGTCGCGGGGCGGCTTCTTGACGTAGTTGCGAGGCCTGGTCATCACCACGGCGAACCGCCGGTAGCCGTCCATCTGGGCGGCGTCGAGCGGAATTCCGCCGTCGGGTCCGATCGCTCCGTCGACGTACTCCTCCCCGTTGATCGTCACCGGGGGCATCAGCCCGGGCATCGTCGAGGAGGCCTGGACGATCGTCATGAGGTCGCCCATCGAGGAGACGTCCTTGCGGGTGAACCAGCGCCGGGTGCCGTCCGCGGTGCGGGTGGCGCCGATCCGCAGGGAGGCCGGGTTGGCGTTGAAGGCGGCGTAGTCGAAGGGCAGTGCCTGGCCGGGGGCTGAGGTCTGCTGATAGATGTAGTCGGCGTTGAACAGTCCGCGTCCGGTGAGGAAGGTCCACAGGCTGCCGACCCGCGGGTCCCCGGAGAACTCCACGAAGCTGGCCCGGGCCCGTTGCGGGTCATTCGACAGGTAGTTGGCGGTGTGCGAGGAGCCGGCGGAGATCCCCGAGACATGGGGCAGGTGAACCTGTTCGCGAAGCAGCTTGACGATCACCGCGGCGGAGTAGCTGGCGCGCATTCCGCCACCCTCCAGAACCAGGGCGACGTCGTCAACGGTGAAAGCTCCCATGCCGCCGATCCTGCCACCACGGCCCCGGGCGGTGAGACTCCGGGTGAATGTGGGTCGTCCCCGGCGGTGCTCGCTCATCCTCGCGTTCACTGCGGTAGCGTCGTCATCCGGAGAGCCGGCGGTGGCGCCGACATTTCCGGGCATCATCCCGGGGGTCCGAAATGATCACCGGCATGGAGCGGATCGCTCAGAAGATTCGATCGAATCTGCACTCGAAAGCCCGTTGATGACGCTCTATGTGAGTGCGACGTAACGGTTCGGTTGCAACCACTGCTCCTGCTTATAGCCGACTACGGGGCCTTACTACTGTTCAGGACGCAGGGCCCTCCTGAGAGCACTGAGCGATTGATTCATTGCTCACCAGCGTGGGTGGGCTTGAAACGAGGAGAGAGACATGACCCAGTCGTCCTTCAACCGTCGAGGTTTCCTCAAGGGTGCGGCCGCTGCAGCGGCCGTGGTGCCCCTGGCCTCATGCGCAGCCGGAGGTGGCAGCAGCAGCAGCGCGTCCTCCGCTCCCGCCGGGGGTGCGAAGTCCGCCGACAACCCGTTCGGCATCAAGGAGGACGGCAAGCTGGACGCCGTCATCTTCAACGGCGGATACGGCATCTCCTACGCGCAGTTCGGCGCCGAGCAGATGAAGAAGAAGTTCCCCAAGCTCACCACCTCGGTGAAGCCGTCGAACAACATCTCCCAGGAGCTGCAGCCCCGATTCGTCGGCGGCAACCCGCCCGACGTCATCGACAACTCCGGAGCCAACGCGATCGGCGTCTCCTCGATCCTCAGCCAGCTCGACACCCTCGACGACCTGCTCACCGCGAAGAACTACGAGGGCAAGACGATCTCCGACACCCTGTACCCGGGAGTCAAGGAGATGGGCACCCGCGGCGACAAGTTCGCCATCCTCAACTACGTGATGAGCGGCTACGCGGTCTGGTACTCCGACTCCCTCTTCAAGGCCAACGGCTGGACGGTGCCGAAGACCTGGGACGAGGCCTACAAGCTCGGCGAGCAGGCCAAGGCGAAGGGCAAGTACCTGTTCTGTTGGGGCAAGGAGGCGGCCACCTACTACCGCACCCTGATCCTGGGCACCGCCTACAAGGAGGGCGGCCCCGAGGTCCGTCTGGCGATCGAGAACCTCAAGCCGAAGGCCTGGTCCCAGCCGGTCGTCCAGCAGGCTCTCACGGCGCTCAAGAAGATCATCGACGCCGGCTTCGTGAAGCCGGGCGGCGCCGGAACCCAGTTCACCGCGGCCCAGGCCCAGTGGTCCAACGACCAGTCGGCGATCCTGTACCCCTCGGGCTCCTGGATCGAGAACGAGATGAAGTCCCAGACGAAGTCCGGGTTCAAGATGACCGGTGCCCCGGAGTTCGTGCTCACCGATTCCCCGAAGATGGGCTACGAGGCGATGAACGCGGCTCCCGGTGAGCCCTTCATCTTCCCGAAGCAGGCCGTCAACGCCGGGGCCGGCAAGGAGTTCATGCGCGCCATGCTCTCCGACGCCGCCGCCACCAACTTCGCCAAGACGATCCTGTCCCCGACCATCGTCAAGGGCACCGTCCCGGCCGACGGTTTCGGCTCGACCGCGCTGGTCTCCCTCACGAAAATGCTCGACGCCGCCGGCGAGAAGGTCTTCAATATCCAGTGGGTCGACTACTACGGCGTCAACACCGAGCACCTGGTCGTCTGGAACGACTTCCTGGCCGGCAAGTCCTCGGTCGCCCAGATCACCAGTAGCATGCAGGAGATCTCCGACAAGGTCGCCAACGACTCCTCGGTCCAGAAGATCACCATCAAGTGAGCCTGTCCTGACACGCGCCGGGCGAGGTCCCGGACGGGACCTCGCCCGGCGCGTGTCAGGGGCTCTCCTGGCCGCCCGACCTCTCATCGGGTCGGGCGGTTCGTCATGTATTCCCCAGCAGATTGATTGAGATATGAGTGCAACAGTCCCCCCGAGTGCTGTCGCAGAGACCGCGCTGGAACAGCCGGTCAGCGCAGCCTCGGTACCCAGGCGACGCCGGCACCGCCCCTGGACCTTCGACAAGGTCAGCTTCTTCGCGGTCTTCCTGGGTCTCCCGCTGGCCGTGTATCTGATCTTCGTGCTGTCGCCGTTCATCCAGGCGTTCTACTACTCACTCACCAACTGGGGAGGGTTCTCGGCGACCTTCGACTTCGTCGGGCTGGCGAACTACACCAAGATCCTCACCGACGACCTGTTCACCCGGGCGATGCTCAACAACGTCGTGCTGGCCGTCCTGGTCCCGATCGTCACCATCGTGCTGTCGCTGATTCTGGCGACCCTGCTCACGGTCGGCGGGTCCAGCTTCGGCCACACCAGGGGTCTGGGACACTCCGGTTTCTACCGCGTCGCCTCGTTCTTCCCCTACTGCGTGCCCGCCGTCGTCATCGGCCTGATGTGGGGTCAGATCTTCGATCCCTCGCACGGACTGGTCAATGGACTGCTGACCGGTATCGGTATCGACCAGGCCAAGGAGTTCGCCTGGCTGGGCGAGCGGTCGACCGCGATGCCGATCTCGATCTTCATCATGATCTGGGCCTATGTCGGTTTCTACATGCTGCTCTTCGTGGCAGGAATCAAGTCGATCCCCGCGGAGATCTTCGAGGCGGCGAGAATCGACGGTGCCGGGAGGTTCCGCACCGCGATCTCGATCACCATCCCGTTGATCCGCGACAATGTTCAGACCGCCTGGATCTACCTGGGTATTGCATCCCTGGACGCCTTCGTCTACATGAGCGTGCTGAACCCATTCGGCGGGCCGGGCAACTCGACCCTGGTGATGAGCCAGCAGCTGTTCTCCACGGCATTCCAGAAGGGCCAGTACGGCATTGCCTGTGCAATGGGCGTTGTGATCGCCCTGATGACCATGATCTTCGCCGGGATCATCGGTCTGCTCAACCGTCTCACCGGCGGTAAGGACACGGTGACGATGGCATGAGCAGTCAACTCACGGCTCCCCTGTCGGCCGACGAGGTCGCGGTGCACCACGTCAAGGTCACCAAGGGTGACAGGGCGGTATCGACGGTCTCCCACATTCTGCTGATCATCTGGTCGGTGATCGTGGTGGGTCCGCTGCTGTGGACCCTGGTCACCTCCTTCAAGACCACCAGCGAGATCTTCTCCTCCCCCTTCGCTCTTCCCAAGAAGATCCAGTGGAAGAACTTCAGCAACGCCTGGACCACCGCGGGCATCGGCGACTACTTCATCAACACCGTGATCGTGGTGTTCTCCGCCCTGATCCTGGTGATGGTCTTCGGGGCGATGTCGGCCTATGTGCTGGCGCGCTTCAGGTTCTACGGGAACAAGGTCATCTACGTGCTGTTCCTGGCCGGGAACACCTTCCCGATCTTCCTGGCCGTGGTGCCGCTGTTCTTCACCCTGAAGAACATGGGACTTCTCAACACCCGTCCCGGCCTCATCATCACCTATGTGGCCTTCGCCCTGCCGTTCACCGTCTTCTTCCTCTACGCCTTCTTCAAGACGCTGCCGAATGAGATCTACGAGGCGGCGGAGATCGACGGTGCGGGGGAGTGGCAGACCTTCTTCCTGGTGATGCTCCCGATGGCCAAGCCCGGTTTCGCCTCGGTCGCGATCTTCAACTTCCTCGGCCTGTGGAACCAGTACCTCATCCCGGTCGCCCTCAACACGAACACGAGCAACTACGTGCTCTCCCAGGGCCTGGCGGCCTTTGCCGCCCGGACGAACTACGAGGTCGACTTCGGCGCCCTGTTCGCCTCGGTGGTGCTGACCATCCTCCCGGTGCTGATCGTCTACATCATCTTCCAGCGTCAGCTCCAGGGGTCGGTGTCCCAGGGCACCATGAAGTAGCCGTTCGGAGTCGCACCGGACGCCAACTCAGAGACGAACAGCCCGACCGGGATCTCCCGGTCGGGCTGTTCGTCTCATACGGCTCACGTCAGGCGTCCCCCTCGGGGTCCATGACGTCGTCGTCCCCGCTGTGTCGCCGGGGAGTCAGACGTCCCGTTCAAGCCTCATGACGTCGTCCCCGGTGCCTCGGGGCCCTCGGTTCAAGGGCCCTGGGCAGGGCTCAGATGTGGTTGTTCTCCAACTCATCCCAGGAGGCGATGGCGTTGATCGCCGCCACCGTCATCGCCGAGCCGCCCCGGCGTCCCAGCAGGGTGAGGTACTCCAGGTGGAGGTCGGAGTCCACCAGGGCCTGCTTCGACTCGGCCGCTCCGACGAAGCCGACCGGGATGCCCACCACCGCCGCCGGACGCTGACCAGTCTCGGCGACCACCTCCAGCAGCCGGAACAGCGCCGTCGGGGCATTTCCGATCGCCACCACCGAGCCGTCCAGCTGGCCGTCGGCCGACCACATGTCGACCGCGGCACAGGTCTTGGTGGTCTGCTGGGCCTTCGCCAGCTCCGCCAGCCTCGGCTCCTTGATGTGGCAGACCACCTCGTTGTTGCGGGGCAGTCGGGAACGGATGATCCCGGTGGCGGTCATCGAGGAGTCGCACAGGATCGCCGCACCCTGCTCCAGAGCCTGGCGGGCGGCGGTGACCACACCGGGGGTGAAGGCGATGTCGGGAGCGATCGCGGTGTCGGCCGCGGAGTGGATCATCCGTGCCACGACGTGCTCGACGTCGGCGGGGAACCGCGACAGGTCGGCCTCGGCACGGATGATCCGGAAGGACTCCCGGTAGATGTCTGCCCCGTTGTTGACGTACTCGTGTCCCACCTGTGGCTCCTTGTCCGTGCGGACTGGCTGTGCGGACGGAGCCGCTGCCCCGACCTGCGTCGAGCGTAGTCGAGATGGCGTCCGGTGCCTGTGGGATCCTGGGCCGGCGAGGTGGCGGCGAGGTGGCGGCGAGGTGGCGGACCCCACCCCGACCCTGGGTCATCGGGCGGGGACCGGCTGTGCTTGAATTGAGGACGGCCGAGCCCGTGGACGACTGATGAGCACATCAGCCGGACGCCCGTCGGCCGTCACACACATCACGAATAACGTTTCGATGCCGAGATGGAAGCCGGACAGATCCGGCACGGTCGCGCCACTGTGAGCACCCCGTCGAGGGTGGGAGTCAGAAAGTCACGGCATCGATCCTTTCCAGGATGGGACGCAGATCCCGAGAAAGGAGCGACTTCACTCATGCACATCGCAGAGGGAGTTCTCTCACCGACCGAGTGTGCCGTCTGGTACGCGGCGGCCGCACCATTTGTCATCCACGGCGCCCGCGAGGTCGTTCGCCAGGTGAAGCATCACCCGGAGAACAAGCTCCTGCTGGCTACCGCCGGAGCCTTCACCTTCGTCCTGTCGGCGATCAAGCTGCCGAGCGTCTCGGGCTCCTCCTCCCACCCGACCGGAACCGGTGTCGGGGCGGTCCTGTTCAAACCACCGGTGATGGCCTTCCTGGGCATGATCGTGCTCATCTTCCAGGCCCTGCTGCTCGCCCACGGCGGCATCAGCACGCTGGGCGCCAACACCTTCTCGATGGCCATCGCCGGCCCCTGGGTGGGGTACGCGTTCTACCGGATCACCAAGAAGCTGGGCGGTCCCGATGCCCTGGCGATCTTCCTGTGCATGGTCTTCGCCGACTTCAGCACCTACTGCGTCACCTCCTTCCAGCTGGCCTTCGCCTTCCCCGACCCGAACTCGGGGATCATGGGCGCCGCCGGCAAGTTCCTGGGGATCTTCGCCGTCACCCAGATCCCGTTGGCCCTGGCCGAGGGAGTTCTCGGAATCCTCCTGTTCCGTTTCCTCGCCAAGGTCGCCGGCCCCCAGCTGCGCTCCCTCGGCGTGCTGTCCGGCGGGTCCGACGCATCCACCACCCCGGCGAAGGAGGCCGCAGATGTCTGAGACCGTCCAGAAGCAGAACAACTTCCTCACCAGCAACCACAAGTGGGTCACCCCCGTCCTGCTGGCCCTGCTGGTGGCGATCTTCGTCGTCAGCCTCATCGTGGGCGGCAGGAAGCCCGCCGGGGAGGGCCAGGCATTCGCCGGAACCGACGACGCCGCCGCCCAGGCGGCCGAGAAGGCCGGCGCCAAGCAGTGGATCAAGCCGATCTTCGAGCCCAACTCCGGTGAGGTCGCATCCGGCCTGTTCGCCCTCCAGGCGGCGCTGGGGGCCGGCATCGCCGGATACGCCCTGGGTCGGATGAGCGGCCGCAAGAAGGCCCAGGAGGAGATGGACGCCGCCCGGCTGCCCGACGCGATGCCTCCCGCCGTCGCGACTTCTCACGGAGCCGTCGAGCCGGCTGCTGACAAGGCTGCCGATGCCAGGGCTGCCGATCCGGCCGCCGACCGGACCGCGCGATGACCATCACCTCTCTGGACGACGCCGCCTGGGACTCTCCCTGGCGGTCTCGTCCGGTGGGGGAGAAGGTGGGGCTGTCGGTGGGGCTGATCCTCGTCGCGCTGTGCACCCCCGCCTGGCCGGGCACCCTGTTCGTCTCGGTGGCGGCGGTGGTCGCGATCCTCGGCTGCGCCCGGATCCGGCCGAAGGTGCTCCGGCAGGCGATGTCGGCCCCGATCGTCTTCCTGATCCTCGGCGGCCTCTCGGTGCTGGTCAGCGTCGGCACCGCGCAGGCCACCGCCGACGTCTGGTGGCACGGCGGGATCTTCGCGATCGGACCGGTCTCGGCCCGCCAGGCCGCCAACCTGGCGGCCCACGGACTGGCCGGGACGTTGGCCCTGATGATCCTGGCCCTGACCACCCCGATGGTCGACCTGCTCACCTGGATGCGCCGACTGCGCGTCCCGGACCCCCTGCTGGAGATCGCCAGTCTCACCTACCGGCTCATCTTCGTGCTGCTCAACACGGTGTTCACCGCCCACGAGGCGCAGAAGTGCCGGCTGGGAGACGCCCCGGTCGGGAGGCTCAACGGGTACCGGCGTCGACTCGAGAACACCGCCGCCCTGATGGGGTCGGTGGGGGTGCGCGCCTGGTCGCGCGCCAACCGGCTCAACGAGGGACTGGTGAACCGCGGGTTCGAGGACTCGCTGCTCACCCTGCCGATCCAGCGGGTCGGCAGCTGGCGGTTCAAACTGGTCACCGTGCTGGTGATCCTCGGATCCTGGGCCGCGTGCTGGCCCATCGCAGGAAGGCTGTGGAGATGAACGATCCACTGCACGACGCCGACTCGCTGCTGAGCACCGAGGGGCTGTGCGCCACCCATCCGGGTCGGCCGATGGTGCTGTCCGAGGTGTCCCTGACCATCCGACGCGGCGTGCGGGTGGCGATTCTGGGGGCCAACGGGTCGGGCAAGACGACCCTGCTGCGCTGCCTGTCGGGATCCCTGGAACCGGTCTCCGGGGAGGTCCGCAGAGGAGATGTCCGGCTGCGCCACAACCGCAAGGCGCTCAGGGAGCACCGGCGGTCGGTGCAGCTGGTGCTGCAGGACCCCGACGACCAGCTGTTCAGCGCCGACGTCACCCAGGACGTCTCCTTCGGGCCGATGAACCTGGGCCTGGAGGTCGAGGAGGTGCGCTCCCGGGTGTCCCGCGCCCTGCACCTGGTGGGTGCCGACCATCTGGCCGACCGGGCCACCCACCAGCTGTCCTACGGCGAGCGCAAACGGGTCGCGGTGGCCGGGGCGGTCGCCATGATGCCCGACCTGCTGCTGCTCGACGAGCCGACCGCCGGGCTGGACCCGGCCGGCGTCGTCCAGATGATGGGGGCCCTGGACAGGCTGCAGGAGGCCGGGACGACGGTGGCGATGGCCACCCATGACGTCGACCGGGCGCTGGCCTGGGCCGACGAGGCGCTCGTGGTGGTGGACCACCAGGTGGTCCAGGGGCCGATCGACCAGCTGCTGGCCGATGCCGAACTCATCGAGAGGGCTCACCTGGAACTGCCGTGGCCGCTGGATCTGGCGCGCCGACTGGGACTCGAGGGCCGGCCGCGCACCGTCGAGGAGGTCGTGGCGCTGATCGGCTCCCGTCAGCCGACCGCCTGACAAGCGGCCCGGAGGCGCATCCGGGCGGTTACTTCGTCCAGCTCCAGCCGATCACGGTGCGGGCCGGCTTCCAGCCGTGCAGTCGACCGATGTGATCGGCTGTCTCCACGCCGACCCGCATCAGCTCCCCGCCCCACTCGGCGTGCAGTTCGGCCAGCAGGCTCTCGGCCTCGATGGTCACCCCGTGGATGACGAATCGGCCCCCCGGCGCCAGAACCTGGCGGCAGGCCTCGGCCAGCTCGCGGGTCGCCCCGCCGCCGATGAAGACGGCGTCGGGGGCCTCCATCTCGGGCAGCCCCTCGGCCAGGTCGGCGTCGATCACCTCGAACTGGCCGGGCAGGGTGAGGGCCCGGGCATTGGCCCGGGCATTGGCGGCCCGGTCGGCCCTCCTCTCGACCCCGATCGCACGGCAGGAGGGGTCGGTGCGGCACCACTCGACGGCCACCGAGCCGGCACCGGTGCCGAGGTCCCACAGGAGCTGGCCGGGCAGCGGGCGCAGCACGGCCAGGGCCATCGCCCGCACCGGGTGCTTGGTGATGAGGCCGTCGTGGACGAAGTGCTCCTCGTCGAGGCCGGGGGTACGTCCCAGAAGGCTGGTGTCAGGGTCATCGGTCACGGGCACACCCTACGAGATCGGCGCCGGGCGGGAATCGACGCCGGGGGCCGCGGCGTCGGCCCTGTCGCGGGGGCAGACGCCGTCTCGGCGGATCGTGTGACAGAATCTCCCTCGGCCGGTCGGGGAGGAATCCCGGTGCCGGGGACGGGTCCTCCGTCCCCCATTCCGGAGCGGTCCCGCCACTGTGAGCGCATCTGCGCGAGCCAGGTCGTCCCTGCCGGCAGCCTCCGTGACGCCATCGGAGGTCACGATGCGGGCGAGGACCCGCGAGGAGGATCCGGATGCCGCGCGCACACACCGATGTCGACCCCGACGACGGGCTGTCGACCCGCCAGCGGCGCCTCAGGCCCGTACTGGCGGTCAACACCGGCGACGGGAAGGGCAAGACGACCGCCGCGATGGGCACCGCCCTGCGCGCCTGGCACCAGGGATGGTCGGTCGGCGTCTTCCAGTTCATCAAGTCCGGACGCTGGCACGTCGGTGAGCAGGACGCCCTGGAGGCCCTCGGTCGGATCCACCGCGAGACCGGGGTCGGTGGGCCGGTGACCTGGGAGACGATGGGCACCGGATGGTCCTGGACGAAGGCCTTCTCGGCCTCTGAGGATCCCGCCGAGGCCGCCCGCGAGGGGTGGCGTCACGTCCGCTCGCTGCTCGCCGAACAGGCCCTCGACTTCTACCTTCTCGACGAGTTCAGCTACCCGTTGGACTGGGGGTGGATCGACGTCGACGAGGTGGTCGACGTCCTCACCCACCGGCCCGGCACCCAGCACGTCGTCATCACCGGACGGCGGGCACCCGACACGCTCATCGAGGCCGCCGACCTGGTCACCGAGATGACCAAGATCAAGCACCCCTTCGATGCCGGCCAGCGCGGTCAGGCGGGGATCGAATGGTGAGCGCCGGACCTGAGCCGATGAGGATCCCCCGGATCCTCATCGCCGCCGCCGCCTCCGGGGGCGGCAAGACGACCGTCGCGACCGGGCTGATGGCCGCCCTGCGCCGGGCCGGCCACCCGGTGGCCCCGTTCAAGGTGGGCCCGGACTACATCGACCCCGGCTACCACAGCCTGGCGGCCGGTCGTCCCGGCCGCAATCTCGACTCGGTGATGTGCGGGCCCGATCTGATGGCCCCGCTGCTGGCTCACGGATTCCTCGCCCCCGCGACCACTGCACAGACCTCTGCGCAGACCCGCGCATCCTCCTCGGCAGTGTCCGGGGAGGCTCCCGGGTCCGCCGAGCTGGCGGTCGTGGAGGGAGTGATGGGGCTGTTCGACGGCCGACTCGGCGACGGCGCCGGATCCTCCGCCGAGATCGCTCGGCTCACCTCCACCCCGGTGGTACTGGTGGTCGACGCCTCCCACGCCTCGTTGACCCACGCCGCGGTGGTCGCCGGACTGGCGGGATTCGACCCGCGGGTGAGGGTCGCCGGGGTGATCCTCAACCGGGTCGGCTCGGCGCGCCATGGAGCCGAGATCCGGCGCGGGGTGGATCGCCTGGGGATCCCGGTGCTCGGCGAGATCCCCCGCGACAAGGACATCTTCGTGCCCTCCCGGCACCTGGGACTGGTCCCGGCCGCCGAACGGGACGCCTCGGCCGCACAGGTCGGCGCCCTGGCCCGGCTGATCGCCGACCACGTGGATCTGGACGCCGTGCTGGCGGTGGCCCGCCGGGCCCCCGACCTGGCCGTGCACCCCTGGGATCCGGCGGCGGCGCTGAGGGGCAGTGCCGCCTGGGGATCGCTGGAGGAGGCTCGTCGGCGCGGTGGCGCCGAGTCCCCGCTGATCGCGATTGCGGGCGGCCGGGCCTTCACCTTCCGCTACGCCGAGACGACCGAACTGCTGGAGGCCGCCGGCTGCCGGGTCGTCGAGGTGGACCCGCTGACCGACGCCGCCCTGCCCGAGGGGGTCGCCGGGCTGTACCTGGGCGGCGGGTTCCCCGAGATGCACGCCGACCAGCTGGCCGCCAACCGGTCCCTCCACGAGTCGATCCGCTCCCATGTGGCTGCCGGAATGCCGGTGGTCGCCGAGTGCGCCGGGCTGCTGATGCTGTGCCGCACCCTGGACGGCCATCCGATGACCGGGGTGCTGGACCTGCAGGCCGAGATGAGACCGCGTCTCACGATGGGGTACCGGGACGCCGTCGCCGACTCCGACACCCTGCTGGCGGGAGCGGGGGAGAGGGTGATCGGCCACGAGTTCCACCGGACCGGTGTGAGTGCCGTCGACCCGACCGGAGACCGGGAGTCGGGCCCCTCGACCCCGGCCTGGAGCTTCGCGATGCCCGACGGGTCGACCCGGCTGGAGGGCGTCTCCTCGGATCCGGCCGGGATCGGACGCTCCACCGTCCACGCCTCCTACCTCCACCTGCACTGGGCCGGACAGCCGGCCTGCGCCGCCCGCTTCGCCGCCGAGGCCTGGCGGTGTTCGTCGTCCGCCCCGCAGCCGTCCGGCATCGGGGAGACGGCCCCTCCCCGCCCGGCGGACCCCCGGCCCTCGCCGGCTGCCGAACCCGAGCCCCGGGATCGGGCCGTTGAGCCGGACCTTCTCCACCACGGCGACCGCGACGTCGCCGCCGGACTGGTCGACCTGGCCGTCAATGTCCGCGTCGACCACACCCCCCGGTGGCTCGTCACCGCCATCACCGACACGTCCTCCCGGTGGCAGACCTACCCCGACGCCGAACCGGCCCGCCTCGCGCTGGCCGCCCACCACCGCGTCGACCCCGCGGTGGTGCTGCCCACCAGCGGCGGCGCCGAGGCCTTCGCGCTGGTCGCCCGGGCTCTGCACCCCAGCCGTGCGGTCGTCGTCCACCCCCAGTTCACCGAGCCGGAGGCCGCCCTGTGCGCAGCCGGTCACCGCGTCGACAGGGTGCTGCTGGACCCGGCCGACCAGTTCCGTCTCCACCCCGAGGAGATCCCCGGCGACGCCGACCTGGTGATGGTCGGCAATCCGACCAACCCCACCGGGGTCCTGCACCCCGCCGAGATCCTCGACCGGCTGCGGGCTCCCGGGCGGGTGCTGGTGGTCGACGAGGCCTTCATGGACGCCACCGACGGCGCCCAGTCGCTGATCGGCCCGCGGATGGACCAGCTGCTGGTGCTGCGCTCCCTCACCAAGACCTTCGGCCTGGCGGGGATCCGCGCCGGATACGTCCTCGGCGACCCGGCCCTGGTCTCCCGGCTGGCCGCCCAGCAGCCCCCGTGGTCGGTGTCGACGCCGGCGATCGCCGCGATGATCGCCTGCTGCTCGCCGGCCGCCACCGCCCATCGCCGGGACCTCGTCGAGGCGCTCCCGGCCGCACGCCAGGATCTCGTGGCGAGACTGCGGGCCCAGGGGCTGACCGTCATCGACTCCGAGTCCCCCTTCGTGCTCGTGGACACCTCGTCGGTCGATCCGCACCGGTCGATCCGCGAGGAGCTGGCCGCCCGCGGCCTGGCGGTCCGCCGCGGGGAGACCTTCCCCGGACTGGGTCCGACCTGGATCCGGTTGGCGGTCCGCGATCCCGACATCCATGCCCGGCTCGCCGACGCCCTGGCCGACATCTCCGCCGGCCGCACCTCCCGACCCCACCCTGACCATCTCGACAAGGAGATTCGATGACCATCCCCCGGTACGCGCCTGATCTGGTCCCCGGCACCGTCACCCTGGTCGGCGGCGGGCCCGGAGACCCCGGCCTCATCACCCTGGCCGGATATCAGGCGGTCTGCCAGGCCGACGTCATCCTCTACGACCGGCTGGCACCCCAGGACATCCTCGCCGACGCCCCCGCCGCCGAGAAGATCCCGGTGGGGAAGGTGCCGCGCGGCCCCTACGTCCCCCAGGAGCGGATCAACGAACTGCTCGTCGAGCACGCCCGGGCCGGGCAGAGGGTCGTCCGGCTCAAGGGCGGCGACTCCTTCGTCTTCGGCCGGGGAGGGGAGGAGTGGCAGGCCTGCGCCGCCGCCGGGGTGCCGGTCCGGGTGATCCCCGGAGTCACCTCATCGGTCGCCGGGCCGGAGCTGGCCGGGGTTCCGCTCACCCATCGCCACATGGTCCAGGGGTTCACGGTGGTCTCCGGCCACGTCGCCCCCGGCGACTCCCGCTCGGTACTGGACTGGGGTCAGCTCGCCAGGTGCGGTACCACCCTGGTGATTCTCATGGGGGTGGCTCACATCAAGCGGATCGCCGAGGACCTGATGGGCGGCGGACTGGCGGGCGACACCCCGGTCGCGGTGGTGCGCGAGGCCTCACTGCCCGACCAGTCGGTGATCAGCACGACCCTGGCGGAGGTGGCCGATGTGATGGCCGCCGCCGAGGTCCGGCCGCCGGCGATCGTGGTGGTCGGTGATGTCGCCGGACTGGATCTGGATCACACCGACGCCGCCGCCCGGCACCACTCGGATCACTGAGGGTTATCGAGAGGTCCAGGATCGTGGGGGCCTAGGGGTTCTGGGGGTCGGACGGCGACCTCCACGGACCGTCAGCCGAGCGTGCTGCGAACCCACTCGGCGGCCAGCTCCGGGGTGGTGACCTGCTGCCCGTAGCTCGGTGACGGCGGCCGGGAGATCATCACCACTGCGGTGCCGGACTGTCGGGCGGCGGTCAGTTTGGCGTCGGGCCGGGACCCGCCGGCGTCCTTGGACACCATCACGTCGAACCCCGCCAGCAGGGCTCGCTCGGAGTCGACGGTGAACGGCCCCTTCTCCTGTCTGACGGTCCAGCCGGCCGGCAGCGGCCCCTCGGGGGCGTCGATGCAGCGTGCGGTGACCCTGCGGTCGGCCAGGGGCGCCAGGTAGTGGGGGACGGGCTGGCGTCCGACGGTCAGCAGAATGTCCCCCGGCAGTGACGCCGCCTCCCGGGCCGCCGCGTCATGGCCGGCGGCCCAGATCCACTCGGTCGACCAGGGCAGGGCCCGCCAGCTGGGTGCCTGGAGACGTGCCAGCGGCAGGCCGAGACGCCGGGCCGCCTCGGCCGCGTGCTGCGACATCGTCGCGGCGAAGGGATGGGTGGCGTTGACCAGCGCCTTGACAGCGTGGTCGCCGAGGAAGGCCGCCAGGCCGTCTGCCCCGCCGAACCCGCCGACCCGGACCTCTCCGGGGAGCGGACGCCGGGACGTGGTCACCCCCGCCAGGGAGGTGACGACGTCGACCCCCTCGTCGACCAACTGCCGTGCCAGCACGCGGGCGCGGCGGGTGCCGCCGAGGATGAGAACGTCCATGGCGTCCATCAAAGCAGCCTCACCGGTGTGGGAGGATGGATTCCGGTCCCAGGTGGAACTCCGGTGCGACTCCGGGGCGGTCCCGCCACTGTGAGCGTCAGCGCGTGCACCCGACCGATGAGGCGAGCCCAGGCGAACCCCTCCGGCCGTCGAGTGCGTGGCGGCGCGAGCCAGGTCATCACCGGTGGATCGCGGGTCGCATCAGCGGTCCGCCAGAACCCTCGGGCGCAGGCCGAGGTGGGTTCGGGAGCACTGCGAGGACACAGGATCCCCGGACCCGGCCATGCGTCCAGATACAGGAGACGTACAGCATGGCCGACACTCGGCTCCCCGACTCCCTGCCCGCCCAGGCACTGCTCGCCCGCACGGTGGCCGCCATCCGCCCGGCCGATCCCGATGCCTTGGCCGCCGCCCGCGACCGTCAGCAGATCCTCACCAAGCCCGAGGGATCACTGGGCCGCCTCGAGGACCTGTCGATCCGGCTGGCCGGGATGAGCGGTCGGGTGCCCACCCCGGTGCCCAGCCACCCGGTGGTCGGCCTGTTCGCCGGGGACCACGGCGTCTGGGCCGAGGGAGTCTCCCCCGACCCGCAGGAGATCACCGCCCAGATGGCGGTGAACATGGCCGCCGGCGGGGCCGGGGTGACCGTTCTGGCCCGCCAGATGGGAGCCGAGGTCTGGGTGACCAATGTTGGCGTCGCGGTGGATCTGCCCGCTGGCTGCGGGGTGCGCGAGGAGTGCATCCGGCACAGCACCGACGACATCTCCCGGGGTCCGGCGATGAGCGTGGACGAGGCCGTCCAGGCCCTGGAGATCGGCATCGCCACCGCCGACGAGGCGGTCGCCGCCGGGGCCGACATCCTGGTCACCGGAGAGATGGGGATCGCCAACACCACACCGGCATCGGCCCTCATCAGCGTCTTCACCAACCTGTCCGCCGCCGACGTCACCGGCCGCGGCGCCGGCGCCGCCGACGACCGCCACCGGCACAAGGTCGCCGTCATCGAGCGGGCTCTCCAGGTCAACCGGCCCGAAGCCGACCATCCCGTCGAGGCGCTGGCCAAGGTCGGCGGATTCGAGCACGGTGCGATGGCCGGACTCATCCTGGGGGCCGCCGCCCATCGCGTCCCGGTGGTCCTGGACGGCGTCATCGCCTGCTCCTCGGCCCTGTTGGCCGCCGCCATCGCGCCGGCCTCGGTGGACTTCCTGGTGCCCGGCCACGCCGGTGCCGAGCCCGGTATCACCGCGGCCCTCGGCGTCCTGGGACTTCCGGCCCTGCTGGATCTGGGGATGCGTCTGGGGGAGGGGTCCGGAGCCGTGCTGGCCCTGCCGATCGTCCAGGCCTCCGCGCACATCCTCAACGAGATGGCCACCTTCGAGGACGCCGCCGTCACCGACATCAAGGTGACCGGCGAGACCGGCATCCCGGATGCGCCGGATGCGGCGGCCGCCGAGGAGGGCGACCCGGCATGAGCCAGCTGCACGTCCCCAGCCCGGTCGGCGCCCCTCCGGTGCGCGCCCTGGTGCTCGGCGGGGCACGGTCCGGCAAGTCCTCCTGGGCCGAGTCCCGGATGGCCCGCTTTCCCGAGGTGACCTATGTCGCCACCTCGGCCCGCAACCCCGATGACCCCGAGTGGGAGGAGCGGATCCGGCTCCACCGGGCACGGCGTCCCGACTCCTGGACCACCGTGGAGACCCTCGATGTCGGCTCGGTGCTGAGGCGTCACGAGGACGCCCCGGTGCTCGTCGACTGCCTGGGGGTGTGGATCACCCGGGTGCTCGACGAGGCCGGCGCCTGGACCGGCGAGGAGGGCTGGCGGCAGAGGCTGGCCGGGCGCGTCGACGATCTGGTCGACGCCGTCCATCACACCCGCCGCGAGGTGGTCATGGTGTCCAACGAGGTGGGGATGGGACTCGTCCCCGAGACCGCGTCCGGACGACTCTTCCGCGACGAGCTGGGGCGTCTCAACGCCGCCGTCGCCGGGGCCTGCGACGAGGTGTGGGTGTGCATCGCCGGCATCCCGAAGAGGTGGGCATGAGTCAGACTCCCGCCCCGGCCCGGATTCCCGGCCCACTGCTGGGCATCGTCTCGGCCTTCGCACTGTTCTCGATCATCCCGGCCCCCGTCCTGCCCACCGTCGACCGCCGGATCGCCACCCGGGCGATCCGCGCCTTCCCGTGGATGGGGATCCTGCTCGGAGTGGTCGCCGGGGCGGTGGCCGGCGGGGTGCTGGCCGCCGGCGCCGGACCCTGGCTGGCCGGCGTGCTGGCCCTGGCCTGGCTGGCCGCGGCCACCGGGGGATTCCACCTGGACGGGGTCGCCGACACCGCTGACGGGCTGGGCTCCCGGGCGCCGGCCGAACCCGCCCTGGCGATCATGAAGCAGTCCGACATCGGGCCGATGGGGGTGATCAGCCTGCTGATGGTGCTGCTCATCGACCTGGGAGCCCTCACCAGTCTCACCGCCACCGCGGCCGTCGCCGGGCCGGGATCCTGGTGGCGGGTCGCGCTGCTGGTGCTGGTCGGACCCTCGGTGGGACGCGCCTCGATCCTGCTGGCGACCCTTCCCTCGGTGCCGTGCGCCCGGCCCGGCGGGTTCGGGTCGCTGGTGGCCGGGGTCACCACGGGTCGGGCCGCCGGGATCAACATGGTCTGTCTGGCGGTGGTCTGGGCGGTACTCGGCTGGCTGGTCTCGGGCTGGGCGGGCGCCGCGCTCGTGGTCGTCGCCGCGGTGCTGGCGCTGGTCTGGGCCCAGGGCTGGACCCGTCACCTGGTGCGGCGGTTCGGCGGGGTGACCGGGGACTGCTTCGGATCCCTCAACGAGACCACCCAGTGCGTGCTGTGGGCGGTTCTGGCGATCGGTGCGGCCCTGTTCTGGTGACGTCGTCCGGGATGTCGCTCAGGGCGACGTCCGTGGCAGGGTGGAGCCGTGACTGTCGATGACTGCGGAGACCTCGTCGAACTGACTGCCCCGGCCCGGCGCATCGTGAGTCTGGTGCCCTCCATCACCGAGGCCATCGCCCTCACCTGCCCCGAGCGGCTGGTGGGGTGCACCGACTGGTGCATCCGGCCGACCGACATCGAGGCCCGGGCGGGCCACCGGGTGCAGCGGGTGCGCGGCACCAAGAATCCGGACCGGGCGGCGATCGCCGCGCTGCGTCCCGACCTGGTGATCGCCAACCGCGAGGAGAACCGCAAGTACGACGTCGACCTGCTGCGCCAGGACGGGATCCCGGTCTGGGTGACCAGCATCGACGGCGCCGAGCAGGCGGTGGCCAGTCTGAGCAGGCTGTTCACCGAGGCCCTCCGGATCGCCGATCCCGAGTGGCTCGACCAGGCGCGCTCGGAGTGGGGCGCGCAACCTCCCCAGCCGGTCCTCGCCGCGGTGGTCCCGGTCTGGCGGGATCCGTGGATGTGCGCCGGTCGCACGACCTACATCGCCGACCTGATGGCCCACTGCGGGGTGCGACTCGTGGCGCTGCCCGACGACGGGACCCGCTACCCGCACGTCGACCTGGAGGTCCTGCAGGGGCTGGACGTCGACCGGGTCGTGCTGCCCGACGAGCCCTACCACTTCACCGCCGCCGACGGCCCCGAGGCCTTCCCCGGACACGACGTTCGACTTGTCGACGGGCAGCGCCTGGCCTGGTACGGACCCTCGATGGTGGGGGCCCGCCAAGCCCTGATCGACGCCGTCCGCTGATCGCCGGCGGGCCGGATTTCCTCACCCGGCGTCCTGCTGTCAGAATGTGAGGCGGTCGCCACGCTGGACAGGTTCCGGCGGGTCACAGGCCTGTGTAGCTCAGTTGGTAGAGCGCCGCTCTTGTAAAGCGATGGTCGCGGGTTCGATTCCTGTCACAGGCTCCATCGTTATCCCTTGTCAACGCCGATTTGACCGGTCACTTCCCCGTCCTGCGTCTTGACCGTCGGCCTCGAATCGGCCTCAAGGGATTCAGCCCTGGCCGCTGTGACCTTCGCCATCACCTGGTCAAGGTCGTCATCGAACAAGTCAGCGTACGTGTCCAGGGTCATGGCCGCACTGGCGTGACCGAGCATCCTCTGCACTGCCAACACCGACGCCCCCGACCGCACCGCCAGACTGGCAGCAGTGTGTCGTAACTCGTGCGGAGTGAGGTAGTCGACCCCCGAGGTGGCCACCGCCCGGTCGAACCAGTCCCGCCGCGCGTTACCCTCCCGAATCGGATTGCCGCCCCTCCCCGGGAAGAGAATCTCGTCACGCCGACGGCCCTGCACCTGGTCGGCCATCGCCGAATCGAGGAACCCCGGGTAGGGCACACTGCGCCGCTGATGAGTCTTCACATCGGACCACACCATCACCCCATTGATCTCAGTGACCGACTGCTCGACGAGGAGACGCCGGCGGCCGAGGTCCACACTGCCGACCTTCAAGGCGGCGAACTCCCCGAACCGTAGACCGGTGTAGGCCAGCAGCCGGACGATCACCGACCTGTCCCCTGCGGCCACAGCCAGCGCCTGCACCTCGACGTCTGACAGGTACCGGCGCTGCTCCTTCACCTGGCGGGGCAGCACCACCCCCTTGCACGGGTTCACGCCGAGACGCCGCATCGTCACCGCATGATCGCAGATCGACGAGAGCACCCCCTCGTTCTTCCGCACAGTGCCGGGTGCCCCCGCCATGGCGTTCACCCACGCCTGCACAGCCTCGGTGCTCACCTGCCCCAGCTGCACCTTCCCCCACCTCGGCATGATGTGATTCCTGATGACGCCTTCGTTGCGGGTGCGGGTCGATACCCCCCAGTCGCCGTGGGCGTCCAACCATGCCTGCGCCTCGACCGCGACGGTCCGACGGGACTTCCGGGGGTCGACCTCGGCACCATTCCACCGGGCTGCCGTGTGCTCGTCCAGCCACTGCTGGCCGTCAACCTTCCGACGGAACAACCGCTTGTGCTGCCGGTGCTCCTGGTCGTAGTACCGGGCCTCCCAGCGGACCGCCCCCGAACGCTCAGTGAAAACCTTACGAAGACTCGCCATCGCCCTGGCTGTCGTCGTGCCAGTAGGCCAACAGCTCGTCCAGCTCGGCCTCTGCAGCTGTCAACTCCGCCCGAGCTGTCCTGATCCGCGCATGGAGTCGGCCCATGGAGTCGATGGTCTTCCTGTCGCGGATGTTGACGAAGGCTCCGCCGATCTTCTTCGCGGAGTTCTCGATCGAGGTTCCGCGGACCAGCCCTTTGCCCAAGATCTTCTCCAGAGCCTCCAACTCAGTCCCGAGAAGCTCGCGCTGGCCGATCTCGACGCGGGAGACGATGTTCTGCCTCCACGTGAATCCACGCCCATTCATCGCGGCCGCGAGCTCGCTCTGGTTCATCCCGGCGGACTTCCTCGCACGCCGGATGTTCGCCCCGATGATCTCGTCGTCTGCTGCCACGGCACCATCCTACTCGAAGATACTTGCCGATGCTGGGGAGAGAGGTATACGCTGTTACTCATCATCGAGACAGAGCGAGTGAAACGAGGTTCGAGATGACAGCACAGCGGGAAGAGTTCCTCCGGACGGAGGAGGCCTCCGAGTATTTGGGTGGGATCCCATCGGGGAGCCTGAGGGCCTGGCGACACCAGCGGAAGGGCCCGAAGTCCTTCAAGCTCGGAGGCGTGGTCCGATACCGCAAGTCCGACCTTGACGCCTGGATCGCCCAGCAGTACGAGACCTCGGTCGTCGGCGATGAAGTCGTGACGTCGTGACCTCCACAGCAGCATCACCCGGTTGCAACCGACCGGGCCAGCACCGGGGGACCACTGTGCCTGGATCACTGAACTGGTGGCGTACCACGGTCACCGCCTGGTGCGAGCACAACAAGGTCTCCCGCTCGACGTCGCAGATCCGCAAGATCGCCCGACGGCTACACGCCATCGGCGTCATGGCCGACATTGACATGCAGATCGGCCGCGAGATCGACAGGCAGATCGCCCGCATCGACGACCTGGTCGGACTCAACAACATGGTCTCCAACCGTCGCGGCTCACGCATCGCCGACGGGGAGATCGACAAAGAACTCAAGGAATCAGCCGCCCAGTTCATCGCCGACACCCAGGAGGGCCCCAGTGCCTCATGACATGAAAACGGCCCCCCAGCTGCAGGCAACAGCTCAGGGGGCCACCAAGAAGAACTCGGTACCTTTCGCGAATCATGATACCCCAACCCAGGCCCAGAAGGAACTGGGAGACATCCCCGTTGATCGTCTCCTCGACTTCCTCGACATGCTCAACTGGTCAGCCCTCCGTCTGCTGCAGGACGCCCTCACAGACGGCGACGTGCACTACTGGCAGCGCCGCGCCCAACAGTTCGAGGACGCCCGCCGCAAGCCCGGAGAGTACGTCGGCAAGACCACCCAGGCCGAACGGGAGGCCCGCGACCGCGACCTCGCCGAGACCGCCCTCGCCTGCCGCGCCAAGGCCCAGTTCGTCCGGCTGTACGGCGACCCCGAACTGCTCGGGTCCGCGTCCATCGTGATCGCAGGGCTCATGGACGACTACCGGCAGGAGGCGGCAGCATGACCGAGTCATACGACGGACCCGCCTTCCCCGAAGGCGACGACGAAGCCCGGCAGGCGGAAGCCCGATACAAGGCCCGCCTCCTCGACAAGATCCACACCGGCGACTGGCTCGACCAACACCACTTCGCCCCAATGCAATGGATGGTCCCCGGCCTCGTCCCCGAAGGCTCCGGCCTCCTCGTCGGACCCCCGAAGATCGGCAAGTCCTGGTTCGCCCTCGGCCTCGGACTGTCAGTCGCGGCCGGCGGATCAGCACTCGGTGCCATCCACGTGGAGCAGCGCGACGTTCTCTACCTCGCGCTGGAGGACGGCGACCGGCGGATGCAGACCCGCTGCCGAAAGCTCCTCCCCGACGGTGACCCGATCCCCGAGAACTTCTCCTACATCACCGACCTGGTGGAGGAGCGGGACATCCTCGCCGTGATGGACTACTGGCTCGACGCTCACAAGGGCGGCCTCGTCATGCTCGACACCCTGGGCAAGGTGATGCCTGCCGCATCAACCGGGCAGACCCAGTACCAGCGCGACTACAACATCGGAGGCCGACTCAAGAAGGTGGCCGACGACCACCCCGGATCGACAGTGCTCACCGTCCACCACAGCCGCAAGGCCGAGAGTGTCGACTTCATGGACTCCACCTCTGGCACCCAGGGCCTCAACGGCGCAGCGGACTTCACCATCGTCCTCCAGCGGCCCCGAGGCGAGAACGACGCGATCATCGCCATCTCGGGTCGCGATGTCGAGGAGGGATCCTATGCGGCCGTATCCGAGAACGGATCCTGGAGCATTGACGGCGACAGCCTCGCTGAAGCGTCACATGCTGCCGCGCAAGCCCGCCTCACATCCGGGGTAGGCGACAAGATGACCCAGATCGTCAGCCTGGTGTCCAGATCGCCGGAAGGTATCAGTGGCACCGAAGTGGCGAGGGCAACCGGGCTGCGGGAGGACACCGTTAGGCAGGACCTCCGCCGAGCCCTGAAGGACGGGCGCATCCTCCAGCCGAAGGATCGCGGCAAGTACTTCCCCGTCAACACCGTGTCACAAGTGTCACATGTCACATCGGACGACGAGCCCGGGAATGTGACACGTGACAGATGTGACACACATGCAGAGTCCCAGCTGACTGTGGTCCCCGATGATCCGTGCCCCGACTGCAACCTGTCGCTCACCGGCCGCACAGGATCCAACACCTGCTCGTGGCGACACACCCAAGCACAGCAGGAGGCCGCATCATGACCACCCAAACACCCCGGAAGGAGCACCCCGTGAAGTCCACCTGCGCCGTCTGCGGATCCGTCTGCACCGGCACCTACTGCACCGACCATCGCCCCCACCGACCCGACCACAGACGCGGCAGACCCCACAGACGCGCCGACCTCGGCACCACCGCCTGGATGTCACTCTCCCGCCGTGCAAGAGCAGCACAGCCGTTCTGCTCGGTCTGCGGGTCCACCCGAGACCTCCAAGCCGACCACTCACCCAGAGCCTGGGCACGCCTGAAAGCCGGACGCTCCATCCGCCTCGACGACATCACCGTCGTCTGCCAGCACTGCAACCTGGCAGCCGGCTCATCCCAACCCGGCACGCCCCGCTACAACCACTGGGCCGCCGACGACGGCAACCTCAACGCCACCACACCCGACACCACACTCCCCAGGTGGGGGGACACCCCCGACGAACACTCCCCGGCTCCCACGGCGCGACCCAGAATTACGCTCTCTGATCGTTGCGTTAATCGTTGCGTTAATGAGCCTGGCGGTTTGGAGGGGGTTTCATGTTGAAGCCTGGTGCGAAGTCGAGGATTGAGCTGCCGCCGTTGGACACGACGGGGTGGCCGAGGGGCCGGGCGAAGCGGCGGGAGAAGTTCATCCGCGAGTTCGTGCTGACGCCGCGTGGTGCTGGTGCTCACCAGCGGTTCCGGCTGCGTCCCTGGCAGCGGGAGATCGTGGGGGGTGCGTTCGCGCCGGGGGTCAGAACTGCTTTGTGGTCGTTGCCTCGTGCGAATGGCAAGACGTCCTTGGCTGCTGCTCTGGCGGTGGCTGAACTGTTCGTGGGGGCCGCGTCTGCTGAGGTGCTGGTCGTCGCCAGTGACGAGCGGCAGGCGGGTATCACGGTGAATCTGGCGCGTCGGATGATCGAGCTGAACGAGGAGCTGGCCGGTCGGGTCCACATCTACAAAGACCGGATCGAGGTTCCGGAGACCGATTCGGTGTTGCGTGCTCTGCCTGCCGACCCGAACGCGCTGCACGGCTGGGACCCGTCGTTGTTGATCGTGGACGAACTTCACACTGTCACGCAGGAGGTCTGGGAGGCGATCACCTCGATGTCGGGCAAGCGTCCGGAGTCGCTGGTCTTGGCGATCTCGACGCCGGCGGCCTCGGAGGATTCGATCATGTGGCGTTTGGTGAAGCATGGCCGCGACGACGACGACCCGAGTTTCTACCTGAAGGAGTTCGCTGCCCCGACCGGCTGCGACCTGTGGGACCGGGACGCCTGGGCGGAAGCCAATCCTGCCTTGGGTGACTTTCTGGCCGCCGATGGCATGGCGACTGCCGCGCGCACGTTGCGGGAGCCGGCTTTCCGTCAGCTGCGTCTGGGGCAGTGGGTTCACTCGGATGTGTCGTGGCTGCCGTGGGGCGCCTGGGGCAAGTGCGTGGGCGGCCAGCGGATTGTCGATGGTGCCCGGGTGTGTCTGGGGTTCGACGGCTCCTCGCTGTCCGGGAAGGCGGCTGGCGACACCACGGCGCTGGTCGCGGCGACGGTCGAGAAGGTGCCTCACCTGGAGGTGCTGGGCTGCTGGGACGGTTCGGGTCCGACCCCGCGCGCGGAGGTCGCCGAGGCGGTGGCCGGCGCCTTCGACCGGTTCGATGTTGTCGAGATGTCGGCCGACCCGTGGGGCTGGCGTTCGGAGCTGGAGGGCTGGGCCGGGCAGTACGGCGACAAGAAGGTGGTGGAGTTCAACACCGGCTATCGGAAGCGGATGTGTCCGGCAACAGACCGTTTCTACCAGGCGGTGATGAACGGCGGGCTCACCCATGATGGTGATGACCGGCTGGCAGCGCACATCGACCACGCGACGGTCATTGCCACCCCGCAGGGTGACATGCTCACGAAACCGAAGAAGATGTCGAAACTGAAGATCGACCTGGCGATTGCTGCGGTGATTGCTTTCGACCGGGCACAATTCCATATCAACCACAAGGCGCGGCGTGGCCGCGTGTACTCATTCAAGCGTTAAGGAGATTCTCGTGAACTTGTTCGACAAGATGATGCAGCAGTTGGACGGCCCCCAGGGTCGGTTCTCGCTGCTGGACCGGTACTACTCAGGTGACCAGGCAGTCACATTCCTGAACGCCGACGAGGCCGAACTGTTGAACCGGAAACTGTTCCGAATGGCGGTGAACTTTCCGAGGCTGGCGGTGGACTCGCTGGCGGAGCGGCTGAGGGTGACGGGGCTGCGTGTCGATGGTGCCGCCGATGCCCGGCTGTGGTCGGACTGGAAAGCCAACAACCTGGACGAGATGGCGGCGGTGGCGCACCGGGAGGCCCTGACCTTGGGCGAGTGCCCGGTGATCGTGTGGGCCGACGATCAGGGCAACCCGCGTGTGTCGGTGGAGTCCCCGCACCAGTGCGTGGTCCGCCGCGACCCTGCAACCCGTGAGGTGGTGGGCGCTCTGAAACGCTGGTCCAACGAGGACGCCGGCCAGACCTACGCGGTGGAGTATCTGCCTGACCAGATCGTCTGGTTCGTTGCACAGTCCGCTGGTGCTGCTGGTGGCTTCCAGGCGGTCCGCAAGGTCGACAATCCGCTGGGTGTGGTGCCGGTGGTGGACCTGCGCAACTCGGATCGACTGCTGGGTCCTGGGGCCTCGGAGATCGATGATCTGATCCCGCTGGTCGACGCGCTCGACAAGCTGCTGCTGGACATGTTGACGACCTCCGAGTCGGCGGCGCGTCCGCGACGGTGGGCGACGGGGATCACGCTGGCGGAGGACCTCGACTCCGACGATCCTAACGAGTCCTCGGCTCTGTCCAACCCGTTCCCCGAGGGCGACAAGATGATGATCTCGGAGTCGGCCGAATCGAAGTTCGGGCAGCTGCCAGGGGCTGACCTGTCCGCCTACCAGGACGCGGTGAACGTGACCCTCCAGCAGATCATGGCGATGTCCGCGCTGCCGGCGCACATGGTCGGCATCACGGCCGCGAATCCGACATCGGCGGATGCTCTGCGCGCTGCCGAGTCGGGACTGACAGCCCGTGCCGAGGCCCGTCAGGTGACGTTCGGTCGAGCTTGGGAGCAGGTGGCCGCCCTGATGGTTGCGGTCCGCACGGGGGCCGATCCCAGAGCCATTCACACGTCGGTGGACTGGGCACCGGCCGACACCCGGAGCGCGGCCCAGGAGGCTGACGCGACCGTCAAATTGTTCCAGGCCGGCATCCTGCCGCGCCGGTTCGCATTGCAGAAGCTCGGCTATTCGGCCGAGGACATCGCACAGATCGAGGCCACCCCGGCCTCAACCAACTGAGGAGAAACATGATGGATAAGACGACCGACGAGCAGAACGAGACGGCAGAGACCGAGGCACCGGGAATTGCCCCTGAGCCGTCCGTGGAGGGCCCTGGGATCGATCAGGAGCCCGAACCCGGGGAAACCCCCGCTGACGACAGCGGAGCCGCTGAGAGCCACCAGGAGGCGGAGCCTGAGATGTTTCCCGCCGACGTGGTCCACAAGCTGCGCGACGAGGCCGCCAGGTACCGCACCCGGGCGAAGGACCGCGACGACCTGGCACTGGAACTGTTCACCGCGAAGGTGGCCGCGACCGGCCGGCTGGCCGACCCCACCGACCTGCCCTACGACGAGGGGCTTCTCAATGACTCGGCAGCACTCGACCAGGCCATCGGAGAACTCCTCCACGCCAAGCCGCACCTGGCATCCCGTGTCCCGCACGGCTCGGTCGGGCAGGGGCCACGATCCGGAGACGCTGGAGCAGTGGATCTCGCGTCGATGCTCAGGGCCAGGGCCAGCTGAGGAGGAGCGACGATTCTGGGATCGGATCACCCACGACGAATTAACCCGCCGATTCCATTTCTGATTGACACGTCAACTAGTTGATCTACAATGAGGGGTGAGCCCTGGTGGCTCACCCCTTGTTGTGTGTTCCTGGCGGGCACCGATCCCACATTGTTCCCCAGTCAGGAGATTCCCATGGTCGCATCGACCACCACCATTCCCCAGCTCACCGCAGAGCAGGTTCAGAAGGTCCTCGTCCAGCCCCTTCAGGACGCCAGCGTCTTCCTCGCAGCCGGCCCCCGCATGTTCGACACCGCCGGCCCCATCCGCATTCCCAAGGCCCCCGTCGGTGATGACTCCAAGCTCACCTGGGTGGGTGAGAATGAGCAGATCCCCGAGGCCGACTACCAGGTTTCCGAACTGGAGCTGATGCCCTCCACGATGAAGTCGGTGAAGGTCCTCACCCGCTACTCCAACGAGCTGTCCCGGCAGTCGTTCGTCTCCCTCGACCAGGTGCTGAAGGACCGCCTGGTCGCCGACGTTGCGAACAAGATCGACCTGCAGCTGCTCTCCGCTACCGGTGACGGTATCACCACCCCGAAGGGACTGTTTGCCTACGCCGGCACCCAGACCGTTGACGCGGCCGGCCCGATGTCCCTCGACGTGCTTCTGGACGCCTGGGGCAAGGCCCTGGCCGCCAACGTCAACATGGCCGCCCTGAAGTGGCTGGTCACCCCCGGCGACTTCGTCAAGCTGCGGAAGCTCAAGGACGGGCAGCAGCGCTACCTGCTCCAGCCCGACCCGACCGCCGACGCCGTGTTCCGCCTGTTCGGGTCCCCGGTGATCGTGACCGGCCGAATCCCCGACACCACCGACTCGAAGCCGGCCGGCCGTGCCGCCCTCGCCGACTTCAGTCAGATCGCCGTCGCCCGTGACCTCGCACCGAGTGTGACGATCCTGTCGGAGCGGTTCGCCGACTACGACCAGCAGGCCATTCGTGTCGTGACCCGTTACGACGCGGCCCCGATCAACCCGCAGGCCATCGTCACCATCGGCGGGATCACCCGCTGATGTCCGATCCCACCGGCGTGGTGGACGGCAGGGCGGTGGAATTGTCCACCGCCCTGGTGAGGTCGTACACCCGAGGTGCCGGTTTCACCACCGTCCTGAACGGCAGGAAGGTCGAGCAGATCGCCGACGACATTGTCGCTGTGATCGACATGGTGGCCGCCCGTATCGAGGCGAACCCTGACCTGCTGGAGCAGCGGTCCGGGCCGTTCAGCACGGCAGCATTCGCAGGGTTCCTGCTCCCCGAGCTGGCCGTCCTGAACCGCTACCGGGTTGGGGCCCTGTGATGCAGACCGTCAAACTTCAGCGCTTCGTCTCTTCCTCCGGCCATACTGGCACCGTGTGGGCCGACCCCGTCGATATGCTCATCAACGGCTGGTCACCCGTCATGTCCACCGAGGACCCGACCACCGGCCAGTTCCGCAAGATCAGCCGCAGGAACCTGTTCATCAGACATCTGCCTGACGGCCCGGCCCCCACATCCAAGGACCAGATCCTGATGGACGGCCGCACCTGGCAGATCGCCGGTGACCCGTCCGACTGGAATCACGGCCCCTACAATCACCGGCCCGGCTGGGTGGTCACCATCCAGTACATAGCCGGCTAGACCTGGGCATGCCAAGACGCCCCTACAATCACCGGCCCGGCTGGGTGGTCACCATCCAGTACATAGCCGGCTAGACCTGGGCAAAAGACCCCCAATGCTCAGTTCGACGACACAGCCGCCGAACCCCCACCCAGCAGCCACCCATGAAAAATCGAGGTTAACACCGGTTATTCCATCAGGGCCGGTGAAGGCAGCGAGCATTTTTGAATTGTTGGTGTGAAGACCTGCCTGCGTCCAGCGCGTCGAGCCCCCCGGGAATCCTCCTCAGGCCCCGGGGGGCTCTTCACGCGCGCGAGGGGACCAACGCTTTCCGATCGATTGATCGGAAAGCGGTCGATGAGGGCTCTTCACGCGCGCGAGGGAACCAACTCGGAAATTCCGAGTTAGCTTCAAGGTCCCTGGGGTTCCCTCGCGCGCGCGAGGGAACCCCCCGCTCGGGAAAGTGTCCAATCTGGACACTTTCGGTTCCCTCGCGCGCGCGAGGGAACCCCACCATCCCCGTTCCGATCGATTGATCGGAACGGCCGACGCCCGCGCGCCCGAGGGGACCACTCGCAGGAGCGAAAGCATCAAATGATACTTTCGGGGCTCCTCACGCGCACGGGAACCCCAGATGCTTTCCGATCAATTGATCGGAAAGCATCCCGTCGCCCGCACCGGACGCGTACCCCCCTTCGGCCTTAAATCGGCCTCGCGCGGTGCAAAACGTGGCATCATCCAGCAGCAAGCAAACACACAGACAGCGTTGTCAGGTGGGAAATGAGCCCGGTACTAGGACAGCTTGAATGCTCTTGTAAAGCGATGGTCGCGGGTTCGATTCCTGTCACAGGCTCCACTGAAAAACCCGGTCAGATGCTGTTCGGCCGGGTTTTCACCACCTGCATGACCAGACCGTGCCCTCGGCATCTCCGTGAGGGCCCGGTGCCGGAACGGTGGGTCCCGTCCGAGGCCATATTCGTCCGCTCCTGGCATGAAGGAAATGACGACCGGGGTCACTCGGAACAGCCGCGCACTCCGAATCTATGCTCAGGCTATGAAGCTATATCATCGAGTTTCGATCACCGGCGCCCTCGGGCTGCTCGGTACTGCCGTGCTGTTGGCAGGGTGTAGCGGCGCCAACAGTGACTCGACCGCCAGCACCCCGGCCACCAGTGGGACCGCCATCAGTGCCTCCTCCGCAAGCACGTCTGCGACTGGCACACCAGCCCCGAGTACGTCGACGACCAGGGTGCTGGCGACCGGGGCGTCGTCGGCAAGCACCTCTGCGGCCAGCGCGCCGGCCCCGACCCGGTCCACATCCGGGCCCTCGACACAGCAGACCCGTTCGGCATCCGACAAGCCCGGGGCCGGCGGAGCATGCGGCGCTCTGCACGGCGCGGGCACGCAGTATGTGCAGGGCAAGCTGTACGTGACCTCGGGCACCATCGGCTGCAATGAGGCCAACGCAATCATGAACGGCTACCTGACGGGTCCCGTGGAGGGCAGCGGGCACATCGGCTCATTCAAGGGGTTCGAGTGCGGCAGGGACAACAGCCCGAGCGCTGCGGCGAAGGCCCAGTGCGAGAAGGGCGGAACCACGCTGGAGCTCAGGTAGCAGAGCAAGGCGTCTTGGGCCCGGAACGCCGGACCCTCAGGCCATCACCTGTTCCCACTCGCTGCGGTGGGCCAGCATCCGGCTCGCGGCCTCCTTCGCGCCTTCCAGGCTGTGGTGGGCTCCCCATCCGCACTGGGTGGTGTTGGCGGCCGGGACCGCGTCCAGGGTGAGGATGTCCTTGAGGGTGGTCTCCACCAGATCGCAGGTGGCCGGCACATCGGGCTCGCCGACCATGATGAGGTAGAAACCGGTCTGGCAGCCCATCGGGCCGAAGTCGATGACCGAGTCGCTGTGGTTGCGCACGCACTCGGCGAAGGAGTGCTCCACCGAGTGGACGGCGTCCATCTCCAGGTGGTCGGCGTTCGGCTGGCAGAACCGCACGTCGTACTTGGTGAGGGTGTCGCCGGCCGGCAGATGCTTGACATCGGCCACCCGGATGAAGGGTGCCGCGACCTTGGTGTGGTCGAGATTGAAGCTCTCGACATTCATCTTCTGCGTCATGGGCCCATCATTGCGCGGACCGCGGGTCGGCGTCCCACCTCAGAGCCTGTGCCACGTTCGGAGAGCCTCCCGGACCGGAACGCCTGTCAGCGCCGGAGCTCCCGCCGGCCCCGGAGCTCCTGCCAGGTCGTGGCAGCCGTCCGTCGGTGACGAGCAGGCCGGCCAGCAGGACCAGTGCTGTCGCCCCGAGGATCGACCATCCGACCGTGCTGGAGGTCCACGATCCGCCGACCCCGTGGGTCGCGTAGGGGAAGACGGGGACCCTCATCTGTGCCGGACGGACGATCGCCCATGCGGTGACGGCCGGCACCACCAGCGCCGCCCAGTGGTGTCCCGGGGTGGCGCTGCCCGCGCATCGTCGGGCCGTTCCCCACACCATCACCAGCCACACGCCGAGAAGGGGAAGGACGCCGACCAGTCGTGCCGTGGTGCGCCACAGGATCCCGCGGGGGGCGGCGTCCACAACCCCCGCAAGGGGCTCGTCCAGGCACCAGCAGACGGCCGCGGTGAGCAGCCCGACGGCAATGCCCTGCAGGGGCCACAGCAGCCAGGAGTTGTACTCGACCAGCATCACAAGAGCGATCAGCAGGCCGGAACTGGCCAGTACGAGTCGCCAGGGGATCGCCCGAATGCCGTGGGCCCACATCTCGTCCTCCTCAGGCCGGCGCCGCGATGAGCGGATTGTGGAAGGCGTGCGGCAGGCCGGTGACCATCGTCAGGACCAGTGCGACGACGGCTGCCGCCAGCAGGATCGCGATCACCGTCCTCAGCCGTGGCCGCGGCCCCTCCGGGTCGTGGTAGAGGGCCACCGTCACCCCGGTCGCGCACAGCAGGGCGAGGCACACGATCCACATCTGCGGCGATCCTGGCAGGGCCACCCAGTGCACCGGTTCCCCCTCGGCGGTGAAGGCGAGGGGGCCGTACCAGTGCGTCCACGGCCAGACCATGTGCCAGCGCCAGGTCGACTCGAACCAGCCCTGCAGGGGCATCGTGACGACGACCATGAGCACGGTGCACAGCGCCGCCGCCCCGCGGAACCTCAGCCACCGTGCGATGACCAGACCCAGCAGCGGGCCGCCGACGGCCGCCATGACACTCTGCGCGAAGATCACCGACAGCACATAGCTGGTGGTCACCGGCCCCGACGGCACCGCCCAGTCGGCGGGCGGACGGGAGAGGATGAGCCAGGCGGTGGACAGGTACCAGATCACCGTGACGCTCACCGGCACCACGACGGCCCAGGCGAGTGCGATCGTGCGTTCCGACTCGCTCACGGCGGTCGCTCCGGCGGCCTCGGCCGCCCGGTCCGAGCGACGGGTGAGGCCGGCCATCACCATGATTCCGAGCAGCCCGATCAGCGCGGCCGGCGCGATGGCGTCGGTGAGGGCCTCGGTGGAGTCCCGCGACCACCCGATCCGGTGGACCTGGAGGGCGACCAGCAGCACCAGACCGATGAGGAACAGCGGCGAGGTGGCGTAGTTGCGGATCTCCTGGATCACCAGCACGGTGCGCGACGACGGGCGGACGGGGGCAAGTGTCTGGGTCATCGGAGTGCTCCTTCGTCGAGTGAGCGGCTGCGCAGCAACAGGTAGGCGTCCTCGACGGTGGGAGGAACGGGGGTGGCCCCGGAACGGGGCAGGCCTCCCACCGATCGCACCATGCCGGTGCCCGTGCGCCAGGTGTGGACCGCCCCGTCATTCTCCTGGGGGCCCACGTGGACGTGGTCGGAGGCGGTGGCGAGCAGGTCTGCCACCGCGCTGTCGAAGCGGATCCGGCCGGCGTCGAGGACGACCACCCGGTCGCACAGCGCCGAGACATCCTCGGTCTGGTGGGTCGACAGCAGCACGGTGCCCGCCTGCTCGGAGAGGATCCTGCGCAAGGTGGCCCGCTGCTCGGGGTCCAGTCCGGTGGTGGGCTCGTCGAGGATCAGCAGTCTCGGTTCACCGAGCAGGGCCTGGGCGATGGCCAGCCGTCGACGCTGCCCTCCCGAGAGTTTGCGCACCTTCACGGTGGACCGCTCCTGGAGCCCGACCAGGGTCAGCACCCGGCGCACCTCGGCGCGGCGGGCGGTGGTCTGGTCCCACTCCTTGAGCACGGCGATGTAGTCGAGGAATCCGAAGGCCGTCATGCCGCGCGGGAAGACGACCTCCTGGGGGAGGTAGCCGATCAGCCGCCTGGCCGAGGTGCGCTCGGCCGGCGAGGCGGTGGTCTGGTGCCCCTCGACGACGATCCGTCCGGCGGTGGGAGCCATCGCGGTCGACAGCAGACGCAGCAGGGTCGTCTTGCCGGCACCGTTGGGGCCGAGCAGACCGATCACTCCCGATCCGAGGGTGAGTGTGGTCGGGTGCAGCGCCACGGTGGGGTGGATGCGGGCGCGCAGCGGGCTGCCATAGGTCTTGGACACGGCATCCAGATGGGTGGTCACGGTGAGACTCCAATCGCTGGGGACCTGTCCGACAGCACCCTGAGGGCGACGCCGAGCAGGACGGTGAGCAGGGCGGACAGGCCCTGAACCGGCAGCTGGCCGAGCAGATCGGAGGCCTGCAGGCCGGCCATCGAGGCAACGACGAGCAACCAGCCGATAGAGCTGATGGCCGCGGCCGTCCGGGCGGGAAGCCAGTTGAGCAGCACCAGGGTGGCGCTGGTGAGGAGCAGTCCGGGGAGCAGCCACAGCCAGATGGCGGAGTTCAGGCCGGGGACCATCGAACCCAGCACGAGGACCGCGGGAAGCGCCACCACGAGGGTGGACAGGGTGCGCAGCAGGGTGATCCGCAGCCGCGGGCAGGCGGTGGTGCCGACCAGCTCGCGCAGCGGGTCGGTGGCGTCGAAGGCGGCACTGACGGCGATCACCGGGACCAGTGGTGCCAGGGCCAGGAAGACCGGCAGATAGCTCACCCCGGACAGGGCGGCCGCGATGGCGCAGGCGATCGCCCCGCTGACCGCGATCGCCCAGGGCAGCTGCAGGTCGTCGGAGGCGGCGATGACGGCGACGTCGCTGTCCCTGACGCCGAGCCGGGTCAGCAGCCGCATCGGCAGGGAGCGTCGTGGGTGGTCGATCCTGGCGTGGACCGCCTGCCAGAGGGGTTGCGGATCTCCGGCGACGGCCAGGGCGTCACGGCGGCAGGAGGGGCAGGACAGCAGATGGGCCTCGACGGCCGACTCCGTCGTGGGGTCCAGACCGCCGGCGGCGTAGCGCTGCCAGAGATCGGCGGTGAGGTGCGTGTCTCGGCTGGTCATGTCAGAGCCCCCCCATCAGGTGTCGGCGAAGGTGGATCTTGGCGAGCCTGACGCGGCTCTTGACGGTGCCGTGCGGGACGCCGAGGAGGAGTGCGGCCTCCCGGGTGGTGAGTCCGTCGAGGACGGTGGCCCGCAGTGCGGCCCGCAGGTCGGGGGACAGGCGCGCCATCGCATCACCGAGATCCCCGTGCTCCACGGCGAGCAGGAGCTGTTCCTCGGCGCTGAGGGTCTGGCCGGCGTAGCGCGCCACGACCTCGTCGCGCAGCGCCACCGGGGCGGGCCGGGTGCGCAGGCAGGGGATCAGTCGGCGGATGGCCATCCCCCACAGCCAGGCGCCGACGTCGCCGTCCCCGCGGTACCGGCCGGCCTGCTGCCAGACGACGACGAAGGCGTCCTGCAGGGCGGTTGCCGCCAGGTCCGCGTTGCCGGCGCGCCGACGCAGCCGCAGCATGAGCCAGCCGCTGTGCCGTTCGATGAGCTCGCGCAGGGCCGACTCGTCCCCGGTGCTGATCCGGGCGAGCAGTTCGGCATCGCCGACGGCGTCGGTCTCCATACCCCACTGTCGCCGGGAGAGGTCCAGATGGATCACTCCGACGGCGAGAACTCTCCGGGTACTCCTTGGGGTCGGGAGTACCCGGAAGGGAACTCAGTGCCGCCTGACCTGCTTCTCCGGGTCCAGCCCGCAACTGGCCTGGACGGCCTCGCAGTTGCCCTGGATCTGCACCTGCTCGCCAGCCGGGATCCACAGCGACTGGCCGCGCACGATCTCCTCGGTGCTGGCGGCGCTGGAGCACACCAGATGGCCGTCCAGCACCAGCAGGATGCGCGGCCGGTCGGTGGCCGGCAGCATCTCGGCGGCCCCGGGACGCAGGTGCACGGCCCACAGCTGGAACTCGGGTCGCCCGGTCGGGTACTCGACCAGCGGCCCGTGGACGTCGGGCTCGATGATCGGGGCGGGTCCGGAGGCGAAGTTGACGATCCTCACCAGGGAGTCGACGTCGATGTGCTTGGCCGTCAGGCCGCCGCGCACGGTGTTGTTCGAGTTGGCCGCCACCTCGATGCCAGTGCCTCGCAGATAGGTGTGCATGGTGCCCGGCGGAACCTGCAGAGCCTGACCGCGGGTCAGGTGCACCCGGTTGAGCAGCAGCGCCGCCAGCAGCGACGGATCCCCGGGGTGGTGCTCGTCCAGTTCCACCGCGGTGCGCGACAGGAGCCCCAGGTCCCCGGCGTCGTCGACGTGGTTGACCGCCGCCGAGACCACCTCTCCGACAAGTTCGAGACGGTGCCCGTCACCGCTCAGGCAGTCCAGGAAGACCTCGGCCAGACCGGCCGACCCCGACCTCTCGGTGAGCGGACCGAAGACCTCGTCCAGGGAGGTCCTCACCCCCAGACCCTCCAGCAGTGCGCGGGTCCGTCTCGGCTCGCGGAAGCCGCACAGCGCGTCGACCTCCGACAGGGCCACGAACAGCTCGGGCCGGGGCCAGTCGTCGACGAAGGTGCGGTCGGCGGCGGCCGTCTCGGCGTCCTGCTCGTGGCTGAACCCCTCGCAGGCGTCGCGGCAGTCGGGGTGGGCCTGGATGCTGAGCGGCTGGTCGGCCGACAGGATCTTCAGCAGGAAGGGCAGCCTGTCGCCGAAGGTCTGCCGGCACGCCGCTCCCAGCTCCTGGGGGTGCTGGTCGAGGTGCTCGTTGAGCGGGGTCCCGTCGGCCAGGGCGGCCGAGGCGGTCTCGTAGGCGCCCAGCCAGTACTCGGCCTGGGGACGTCCGTCCGGTTCGACGCCGAGGATCCCCGGAATGGTGTCGAGTGACCCCCACGCGTAGTTCTGGACCGTGCCCTGAAGGCGCTCCATGGATGTTCTCCCCTGTGTCTACTGCGCCCGGACACGTCCTTGTGAGCGAGCCATTCCATCATGGCACTCCCATAGACTGGATCACGTGAGCGACGACCCCGGCAGCGATGACATCGACGACCTCACCGAGGATCGACAGGATGCGCACAGTGGCCTCCCGGCCGAGGACATCGCCCTGCTCGATCTGGAGGACGACTGGCAGCACGGTCGGCTGCGCGGCGACAAGGGAACCGTCATCCATGACCGGCTGGAGATCTCCTCACCGCGCTACCACCAGCGGCTCAACGTCCTGCTCGACGACCCGAGAGCCGCCCTCCACGCGCCGGCCCTGGTGAACCGGCTGCGCCGGGTGCGCCAGGAGCGCAGGACGGCGCGATCGGCCGACCAGCTGCACTGAGGGACCGAGGGGGTTTCGGGGGCTGAGGGGCTTTGGGGGCTGGCCGGCGTCTGTCGTGGGTCACAGCAGGTGGTGGCCCTTCATGTAACTGCGCAGCTCGGCATGGGTGCCGTCGTCGGTCCCGTACTCGAGCATGTTGCGCGCCGAGGCGAACCAGGAGTTCATCGACGGTTGGGCCTGGCCGAGCGCGGCGTTGAGGTCGGCCATCGTGATCATCCGGGTGCGCCCGGTGGAGACGCTGTCCATCAGTGCCCGCTCGGCCGCCATGTCGCAGGCGTAGGCGATGTCGGCGCTGGAGAATCCCTCGGTGCGCCGGGCCAGGGTGCGCACGTCGATCCCCTCCACCGGGCGCTGCTGCAGGTGGAGGGTGAAGATCGCGGCGCGGGCCTGCTCGTCGGGAGGCAGCACGAGGATGGTGCGGTCCAGACGTCCGGGACGACGCAGCGCCGGGTCGATGTCCCAGGGCTGGTTGGTGGCGCCCAGCACGAAGACCGCGTCGTTGAGGGAGTCGATGCCGTCCAGTTCCACCAGCAGCTGGTTGATCGTCGAGCGCATCGCCGCCGAGCCGTGGGTCTGGGAGCGGCGTCCGCCCAGGGTGTCGACCTCATCCAGGAAGACCACCATCGGGGCGTTCTGGCGGGCGAACTGGAAGAGCTGGTGGACCGCCCCCTCGCTCTGGCCGATGTAGGGCCCCAGCACGTCGGATATCGAGATGGACAGGAAACCGGTGCCCAGCTCGCCGGCCAGGGCGCGGGCGATGTAGGTCTTGCCGCAGCCGGGCGGCCCGTACATCAACAGGCCTCCCTTGAGGCTCTTGCAGTAGAGGCGTCGCATCTCGGGACTGCGCAGCGGGGCCAGGAAGGAGGCGTTGATCCGGTTCTTGACGCTCGTCATGCCGGCCACCTGGCTCAGCCCGAAGGATGGTCTCTCGACGTCGACGGGGTCGGTTCCAGGGGTTGCCGACTGATCGTCGACGAACATCGGTTCGACGAGGTCGGAGACCTCCTGCTCGGCGGCTCCCCAGTCGAAGTGTCCGCGTTGGGGTTCGGGGGTGGGCTGGTGCGGGTCGGGCTGCCGGGGACCGGGTGCGGAGTCCGGGTCAGGTTGCTGTGGGCCGGGTGCGGGGTCCGGCCGAGGAGGCTGTCCGAGATTCTGCGGAGGCCGTGTGTGGGAGTCGGATGCGGGCCCCGGGTGCTGCGGCCGCTGGGTCGGTGAGCCGGGGGATGCCGATGGGGACTGGTCAGGGGAGGCCGGGGACTGTCCGGGGGAGGCCGGCGTCTGCTGGCCGAGGGCGCGCGTCATCAGGGCTCGGGCGTCAGCGCTGGTGGGGTCCCTGACCAGGGCCTGGCCGCACTCGACGATGGCCGCGGCGGCGTCTCCCTCGTCGATGAGCAGGGATGCCAGGTGCAGGCGCAGCGGGACGTCGTCGGGGGCGGCCTCGACGGCCCGGCGGATGCTGTTAATGAGTGGGTTCACGGTCTCTCCTGAAGAGCCCTCCAGTTCTGCTGGGCAGCGTACGCCGACCCTCCCACCCCCTCCTTCCCGCGTTGATCCAGTTACTCGGCGTTGATCCAGTTGCAAGAGGATCAACGCCGAGTAACTGGATCAACGCGGAGGTGTAGGCGGGAAAGAGGTGCAGGAGGGGGTGACGGATGCAGGGAAATGGCGGGGAGGGGGTGACGGATGCAGGGAAATGGCGGAAATGACGGGGAGGACGTCGTCACCGGGGGTTCAGCGGTGGTCGGGGGGTGCATTCGGGCCTCTGGTCCGAACCGATCGCAGCCAGCCGCCGGCGCTTCCGGCCGCCCCGATGGCCAGGGCGATGATGACCAGCACCGGGGTGGAGTTGTGGTACCGCTGGTCGAACTGCCACCGGATCGCGGAGTAGAGGGGTTGGGCGTAGAGGAACAGGGCCAGCCCCATCAGCACGGCCGTCGTCCGGTCCCGCCAGATGGTCCGGATCACGGTCCGTCTGGTCTGGCCGCGCGACAGCCCCGGCCAGACCAGCACCTGGGCGCACATCACGGCCCCGGTCGACAGTGCCGCCACCACCAGGTTGTGACCGGGAGCCAGGTGCCAGATCTGTCCCCACAACACAGACAGCCCCAGCCCGGATCCCAACCAGGTCAGCACCACCCTGTTGAGCGATCCGACCAGGATCCGCCTGGCCATCTCGGCGGTCCCCTTCTGCCCCATCGCCTCGGTGGCCGCCTCATTGGCCAGCCGCAGCGCCCTCTCGTGGTGACCGACGTCGGCCTCCAGAGCAGCCAGCATCTTCACCGCCTCCGGTTCGGAGGGGTGCTCGCCCACCACCCGGGACACGATCTCGATCCCCTCGGCCCGGCGCCCGAGCATGAACAGGCAGTGGCCTCGACGCAGCTGGGCGCGCCACGACTGCACTCCCATCGCCAGGGCGCGGTCGACCGCGTTGAGGCTCTCCTGGTAGTTGTCGATCCGCACCAGCGCGTCGGACATCGACAGGTGCACCTGGGGATTCTGCGGATCCAGCTGCAGGGCCCTTCCCGCCGCGGCCGCAGCTCTGGCAGGGGTGTCGTGGTGGGCGAGGATGAAGGTGAGCTGGGTCCACGCCTCCGCCCAGTCGGGATGGTCGGAGGCCAGCGACTCCGCCCGGTCCCGGGCTCGTTCCGGATCCACCCCCTCCAGGGCCATCACCTCGTAGAGACGGGCCAGCGGATGGCCCGGATCGTGCGCCAGCACCGGCCCGACGTAGCGCAGCGCCGCGGCGTCCTGCCCCGCGTCGATGAGTCGGGCCGCGGTGCTGAGGGCCGTTGCGTCGTCCATATCTCTCCTGTGGCAGGTCGGGGGCGGGACGCCGACGCTGCGGGATGGCTGCGGTGCGGGATGGGCTGCGGGGAGGTGGCCACCCATTGTGCCCGACGTCGGAACTGGTACCGGCGACAGTCTGTGCCCCGGCTGCAAGTATGCGGCCAGCGGCGGAGCTCCCGCCCACGGAGCACCCCCGACGCCACCATGGTTGCGACGACAACACGCCGTCCGGCGACGTCACGGTGCCCGAACACCACCCAATCCTTTGCACTCCCTTGGGTCGAGTGCTAAAAATGATGTTGGCACTCGAGCAACGAGAGTGCCATCGCCGCGGTCGGTGTTGCGAGCACCGACGGCAGTGAACTCCTTCCGGTGATGAGATCACCAGATCGTCCGTCGCGGGCATCTCGGAGGGACACATCGCGGGGTCGTCGGATCCCGCCACATGCAGAACACTGCAGACCTGACGTCCAGGGCCCAGGTGGCCCGCAGGAGCGGAGGACTCCCCAACACATGGCAAAGCTCATCGAATTCAACATCGAGGCCCGCCGCGGGCTCGAGCAGGGTATGAACACCCTTGCCGACGCGGTGAAGGTCACCCTCGGCCCCAAGGGCCGCAATGTCGTCCTGGAGAAGTCCTGGGGCGCTCCCACCATCACCAACGATGGTGTCTCGATCGCCAAGGAGATCGAGCTGAGCGATCCCTACGAGAAGATCGGCGCCGAGCTGGTCAAGGAGGTCGCCAAGAAGACCGACGACGTCGCCGGCGACGGCACCACCACCGCCACCGTGCTGGCCCAGGCGATGGTCCGCGAGGGCCTGCGCAATGTGACCGCCGGTGCCAACCCGCTGAGCCTGAAGAAGGGCATCGAGACCGCTGTCGACGCCATCATCGGCAAGCTCGCCGACATGGCCATCGACATCGAGACCAAGGACCAGATCGCCGCCACCGCGTCGATCTCGGCCGCTGACACCACCGTCGGCGACGTCATCGCCGAGGCGATGGACAAGGTCGGCAAGGAAGGTGTCATCACCGTCGAGGAGTCCAACACCTTCGGGCTGGACCTCGAGCTCACCGAGGGAATGCGCTTCGACAAGGGCTACATCTCCCCCTACTTCGTCACCGACACCGAGCAGATGGAGGCCGTCCTCGACGACCCCTACATCCTCATCGTCAACTCGAAGGTCTCCGGCCTGAAGGACCTGCTGCCCGTCCTCGAGAAGGTCATGCAGTCCAGTAAGCCGCTGCTGGTCATCGCCGAGGACGTCGAGGGTGAGGCCCTCGCCGGCCTGATCGTCAACAAGATCCGTGGCACCTTCAAGTCCGTCGCCGTCAAGGCCCCGGGCTTCGGCGACCGCCGCAAGGCCATGCTGGCCGACATCGCCATCCTCACCGGTGGCCAGGTCATCTCCGAGGAGGTCGGCCTGTCTCTGGACGCCGTCACCCTCGACCTGCTCGGCCGGGCCCGCTCGGTCCGCGTCACCAAGGACGAGACGACCATCGTCGACGGCTCCGGGGACTCCGAGCAGATCGCCGGCCGGGTCGCCCAGATCCGCACCGAGATCGAGAACTCCGACTCCGACTACGATCGTGAGAAGCTCCAAGAGCGTCTCGCCAAGCTGGCCGGCGGCGTCGCCGTCATCAAGGTCGGCGCGGCCACCGAGGTCGAGCTGAAGGAGCGCAAGCACCGCATTGAGGACGCCGTCCGCAACGCCAAGGCTGCTGTCGAGGAGGGCATCATCCCCGGCGGTGGTGTCGCCCTGATTCAGGCATCGAAGGCCGCTTCGGTCTCCGGCCTGGAGGGTGACGAGGCCACCGGCGCGCAGATCGTCTTCGACGCCTGCACCGCCCCGCTCAAGCAGATCGCCGTCAACGCCGGTCTGGAGGGTGGGGTTGTCGCCGAGAAGGTCGCCAACCTGCCCGCCGGACAGGGCCTGAACGCCGCGACCGGCGACTACGTCGACATGGTCAAGGCCGGGATCATCGATCCCGCCAAGGTGACCCGTTCTGCCCTGCAGAACGCGGCCTCCATCGCTGCTCTGTTCCTCACCACCGAGGCAGTCATCGCCACCAAGCCCGAGCCCGTCAAGGCTCCCGCCGGTGGCGGCGACGACGGCATGGGCGGAATGGGTGGCATGGGCGGAATGATGTGATCCAGTTCGACTGATTGAGGGGTTGTCCCCTCGGCCAGATGCATGGAGGGGCGGTCCCGTCGAGGGGCCGCCCCTCCTTGCGCGTCTGGACCGGTACGCGGTCCGGTGGCCCGTGCGGGCACACTCCGGTCCCAGGTTCTGAGGGGAGACGGAGTCCACCCCGACCGGGGGATAGGCTGCCCGCGAACGACCTGCCAGCGCAGGCTCCCCGTCGAAGGAGCAGTTTCGCCATGACCCGCACCCCCGATGACTTCCCTCCCTTCGGCCCTGGACGCCACCTGCTCAGCGTCCAGCAGCTGGACCGCGGGATGCTCGACCAGATCCTCGAACTCGCCGAGGTGGTCGACCCGGTCGCCTCCGGCACCGTGCGATGCACCGTCCTGGACGGCGCCGTCCTCGGCAGTCTGTTCTTCGAGCCCTCCACCCGTACCCGGCTGAGCTTCGAGTCGGCTTTCCTGAGGCTGGGCGGGGAGGTCACCACCACCACCGGTTTCACCTTCTCCTCGATGGCCAAGGGGGAGTCGATCAGCGACACCTCGCGGGTGGTCTCGGGCTACTCCGACATCATGGTGGTCCGCCACCCCGACAAGGGCTCGGTGGCCGAGTTCGCGCGCGCCTCGGTGGTCCCGGTGATAAACGCCGGTGACGGCGCCGGGGAGCATCCCAGTCAGGCCCTCCTCGACCTCTACACGCTGCGTCGCGAGCTCGACCGGCGGGGCAAGTCGGTCGACGGTGCCACGATCGCCATCGTCGGCGACCTCAAGTACGGCCGCACCGTGCACTCCCTGATGAAACTGCTCACCCTCTTCCAGGGGATCACCTTCCGGCTATTCAGCCCGCCCAGCCTGGAGCTGCCCGTCGAGATCGAGCGCTACGTCGTGGAGCGCGGCCACCGGATCGTGGAGATGGGCTCGGCGACCGAGGCGGTCACCGGCGCCGACGTCGTCTACGCCACCCGGGTCCAGCGCGAGAGGATGACCGAGGAGGTGCTCTCGAGCGCCAACATGACGGGCAATCTGCTCAACCGGGCCATGCTCCACGAGGCCGGTGCCGAGGAGATCATCATCATGCACCCCCTGCCGCGCGACTCCCGGATGGACTCCTTCGACCTGTCCACCGACGTCGACGAGCTGCCCGGTCTGTCGATCTTCCACCAGACCGACAACGGCCTGCGGGTGAGGATGGCGATCTTCCTGGTGGCGATGGGATGCTCCGCCGAGGCGGTGCGGGCGGCGACCAAGAACCAGAGCTGGGACGCCACCCTGGACTGGTTCTGAGCCCTCCCGCAGGCCATCAGTCAGGGAATGTGCTGGTGGACGATCTCGCCTCGAGCCACCTGTTGTGCGCGATGTCGGACGCGCTGATGGTGACGATCGCCCTGGTGATCGTGGTGGGCGGCAGCATCATCACCCATCACAGGGCGTTGACCCGTCGTCCGGGTGCGGTCGGGTGAACATTTCACTCGCGGAACCCGTGAAAACCGGCTCAGATGCCGGAAACCGGGTGTTCCGTGAGTGAAATGTTCACCGCGCGGGCCATTCTCAGGCGAGGGTGCCCATCGGGTCCCAGGCCGGCAGGGCCATCGGCTCCTCGGCGACGGCGGCCTTCAGGTCCTCGGGCAGGGAGTCCACCTTCACCACGACCTCGAAGACGTAGTTGCTGAACCAGTCATCGTCCATCGTGAAGAACCCCTTGTCGCCGGGCTCCTCGCCCCAGGAGTTCTCCACCCGCCAGCGGCGCGGCTGACCCTCGGCGATGTCGACGCCGGTGAACAGCATGGCGTGGTTCATCGCCGACTCGCCGGAGACCACCCGCTCCTCCTTGGTGGTCGACAGGTCCACCCCGAACAGGCCGGAGTAGTCGTGCAGGTCACCGACCAGCAGGCCGGAGTCGCGGTCGGACTGATGGGAGACGTCGGCGCCGAACCAGACCGGCTCGCCGGCCACGATGGAGTCGGCGGCCAGCTTCTTCATCACCTGCATGGGGGCGTTGATGTAGCGGATCTCGCGTCCGCCGACCACATTGCCCAGGTGCTCGACCGTCAGCGCCCGACCCTTCGGGTGCTCGGTGCGGGGGTCGTCGACCAGGCAGACGTAGCCGGACAGGTCGATCCCGACGTGCCGGTCGTAGAACTCATTGGGGGTGATGGTGCCGTCGGTGTGGAAGACCCCCTCGTCGTCCTGCCACTCGAACTCGAAGGAGGACGGCGGGTTGCCCAGGCTGATCACCAGGATCCGCCAGACGTCGGAGAGCACGCCCTCACGGGCGGCGATGAGGTCCTCGGCGCTGGCTCCGGAGGTCGCCAGATCGCGCAGATCCAGGGCCCGACGGCGCAGCAGGGTCTGCAGCTGGGTGTCCATCCGGTGGGTGTTGGAGGAGGGCTGGGTCTCGGGCATCGCCTGCTTGGGGATGACGCCGTGCTTCTGGTACACCGACACCGCCATGTCCCACTGGCCGCCGTCACCCTCGATCTCCCTCAGGAGGAACTGGATGAGCCGGGAGTCCAGCGGCTCCGAGGCGGTGGCGATGATGTCGTTGAGGAAGAAGTTCGCCCTCTCGAACTTGTCCCAGAACATCGCGTAGTTCTGGGAGAACTCGAAGTCCTTGACCCCGAGGTTCTTGCGGGTGGTGGCGCGCAGCAGGTTGAGCGAGGAGAACAACCAGCAGCGTCCCGAACGCTTCTGCGCGGTGACGGTCCAGTTGTCCAGCCGGTTGGAGACAACCGCCGGGGTGCCGACGACCTTGGTGCGGTCCAGTGCGGACTCGTCGATGCCAGAACGGGTCACGGCATTGAGGGCCAGCCTCAGGCTCGGGTCGAGATCGGACTCGGCGACCTTGGCCAGCAGGTCCTGGTCGATGGCGCCGGCAGATGTAGGAGTAGTCGTGAGAGTGGTCATGGACTCTGTTCTATCTCACCGCCCCCAGAACCCGCGAAAACGCCCGTGGTCAGCACATTTCCGCGCTCTCGGGACTCTCAAACCGGAGGGACGCCGGAGGGAGGCCGGAGGGACGTCGCAGGGACGCCGCAGGGTTCGGGCGGGTGCCGTCCCGGCCACTGCGCCGGACAGCCGTGCCGCACCTGAGGACCGGGTCGGCGAGACCCGGGCTCCCACCCCGAATAGACTCGCACAATGAGCAAAGACGACCACATCTCGGATGCAGCACGACTTCCCGGCGGCCCCGCCCCGATCAGCCCCCAGGAGCTTCCCGAGGACGTCGCCTCTCCCGAGGAGCTTCCCCCCACCGGCCCGGCGGTCGTGACGGCCGCCGTCAAGGCGATCGGTGGTGATCCCGAGGTCGAGGGGATGGTCGACGCGGTGGGCAAGACCAGGGTCGACGTCCTCACCTGCCACAACGCCCCGGTGCCCGGATGGACCACCTGGTCGACGGTCACCCTCCACACCCAGCCCAATGAGCTGCCGATGGCCTCGGGGGAGAGCCTGGAGATCCGCGCCGAGTTGATGGCGGTCGGTCTGCCCGACTCCGATGTGATGGGCAAGGTCCTGGGGTCCTGTGCCTTCGCGGTGCTCCAGGACCACTGGATGATGGCCCCGGGTGTCGTCTTCGGCGACGTCGTCTCCCTCTACGACCCGCAGACCACCACCCCGCACATCGTGTGGTGCCATCCCTTCACCGCGACCGAACTGGGTGCGGTGGACATCGAGGACGACCTCACCGTCCACTGGCTGGTGGCGATGCCGATCACCGAGGCCGAGCGCCAGTGGTTGGAGGCTCACGACTACGACGCCTTCGCGAACCTTCTCGACGAGCACGAGGTCACCTACTCCGACCTGCGGCGCAAGTCGGTGGTCTGAGCCCTCGTCGCAGACCAAGGAGAGTCGCTCCTGGCAGCGGGGCCCTCGGTGGAGCCTGGAGGGCCGCGGCACCACCGGGGGTCGCCTCAGGACATCCTGATCGGGATCACCTGGCCGCGGGAAGGCCGGGATCCGGCAGGTACACCTCGCCGCCGGCAGCGCGGAACTCCGCCGCCTTGGCCGCCATCCCGTCCTCGGCGATCCGACGCTGGTCGGCGGCGTCCCCGAACCCGTCGCGGATGTCCTGGGAGATCTTCATCGAGCAGAACTTCGGGCCGCACATCGAGCAGAAATGGGCCGTCTTGGCGGGTTCGGCGGGCAGCGTCTCGTCGTGCATCGACTCCGCCGTCTGCGGATCCAGGGACAGTCCGAACTGATCGCGCCAGCGGAACTCGAAGCGGGCCTTCGACAGGGCGTCGTCGCGGTCCCGGGCTCCCGGATGGCCCTTCGCCACGTCCGCCGCGTGGGCGGCGATCTTGTAGGTGATGACGCCGGTCTTGACGTCGTCGCGGTCGGGCAGTCCGAGGTGCTCCTTGGGGGTGACGTAGCACAGCATCGCCGTTCCGTGGCGGGCGATCTCGGTGGCGCCGATCGCCGAGGTGATGTGGTCGTAGCCGGGGGCGATGTCGGTCACCAGCGGCCCCAGCGTGTAGAACGGCGCGCCGTCGCACAGCTCGATCTCCCGCTCGACGTTCTCGCGGACCAGCTGGAAGGGGATGTGCCCGGGGCCCTCCACCATCACCTGGACGTCGTGCGTCCAGGCCCTTTTGGTGAGCTCGGCGAGGGTGTCCAGCTCGGCGAACTGGGCGGCGTCGTTGGCGTCGGCCAGGCATCCCGGCCGCAGTCCGTCGCCGAGGGAGAAGGCGACGTCGTAGCGGGCGAAGATCTCGCACAGTTCGTCGAAGTGCTCGTAGAGGAAGTTCTCGCGGTGATGGGCCAGGCACCAGCCGGCCAGGATCGAGCCGCCGCGCGAGACGATCCCGGTGACCCGGTCGGCGGTGAGCGGGACGTGGCGCAGCAGCACCCCGGCATGGATCGTCATGTAGTCGACGCCCTGCTCGCACTGCTCGATGACGGTGTCGCGGAAGATCTCCCAGGTGAGCGCCGCGTGGTCGCCGTCCACCTTCTCCAGGGCCTGGTAGATCGGCACCGTGCCGATCGGCACCGGGGAGTTTCGCAGGATCCACTCGCGGGTGGTGTGGATGTCGTCACCGGTGGACAGGTCCATCACGGTGTCGGCACCCCATCGGGTCGCCCACCGCAGCTTGTCCACCTCGTCGGCGATCGACGAGGTGACCGCCGAGTTCCCGATGTTGGCGTTGATCTTCACCGCGAAGGCCTTGCCGATGATCATCGGTTCGGACTCGGGGTGGTTGACGTTGCAGGGCAGGATGGCCCTGCCGGCGGCCAGTTCGGAGCGCACCAGGGAGACGTCGCAGCCCTCCCGCAGCGCCACGTAGCGCATCTCGGGGGTGAGGATCCCGGCCCTCGCGTAGTGCATCTGGGTGATCGTGGCGCCCTCGCGGGACCTCAGGACCGGACGCCGCTCGCCCTGCCACTCCTGGCTCGCGGCGCCTCGGCGCACCGCCGAACGGCCGTCGTCGGCCAGATCGCGACGACGGTTCGGGTAGCTCTCGACGTCGCCGCGGGCCTGGATCCACCCGGTTCTCAGGCCGGGCAGTCCGCGGGTGACGTCGCAGTCGGGTCCGACGGTCCGGTAGACGGGCAGCGGGGCGTTCGGACTGCCGTCCGGGGAGTCGTCCTGGTTGATCATGGTCACCGGCACCCGGATGTCGTGGGCGGCGTTGACGAGATAGCCCAAGTGATGGCTGGGGTAGTTCTCCTCGGGGCCGTTCACCGTCGTGGTGGGGGTGGCAGAGTCCTCGAGGGCGGTGTTGTTCCGGGTGTTGTGCGGGGATGCGGCCATGGTAGCCAGCTCCTTCTTCCTACGTCGGCATGATCCGAACAGGTTCTGACGGTCCGGGCGGCATCAGCCCGATCTCAGTCCTCTGCCGAGGACTCCCGTGGGATGGCCATGACTGTAGTGCACCGCCTCATCGGCCGATGGGGCGCCCCCTGCCGACCGCGGCGACCTGTGCCGCACGGTGACAGCACTCTGGCCCGGTCGGTGGACGCAGGATGTGCGTCCGCCGACCGGGCCAGAAGTGTGCTCGAGGCCGGGGTTCAGCCGCGCCTCACTCGGCGGCCGAGGGGTGGGTCATGTCGGCCGGGACGACCCACTTGTCGAAGTCCGCGGCAGACATCTCGCCGACCGTCAGGGCCGACTCGCGCAGCGAGATCCCCTTGTGGTGGGCGTTCTTGGCGATCTTGGAGGCCAGGTCGTAACCGATGTGGCGGTTCAGGGCAGTCACCTGCATGAGGTTCTTGTCCAGGTTCTCCTTGATCTTGGGCATGTTCGGCTCGATGCCGTAGGCGCAGTGCTTGTCGAAGGACACGCAGGCGTCGGACAGCAGCCGGATCGACTCCAGGCAGGCGTGGGCCATCACGGGCTTGAACACGTTGAGCTGGAAGTTGCCCTGGGAGCCGGCGAAGCCGACCGTGGCGTCATTGCCGAAGACCCGGGTGGCGACCATCGTCATGGCCTCGCACTGGGTCGGGTTGACCTTGCCGGGCATGATCGAGGAGCCGGGCTCGTTCTCGGGGATGAGCAGCTCGCCGATGCCGTTGCGCGGGCCGGAGGCGTACCAGCGGACGTCGTTGGCGATCTTCATCAGCGCGTCGCCGAGCACCCGCAGGGATCCCGACACCTGCACCAGGGCGTCATGGGCGCTCAGTGCGGCGAACAGGTTGGCCGCCTGGGTGAACTCCAGGCCGGTCTCCTCGGTGACGTGCTTGGCGACGGTGACGCCGAACTTCGGGTGGGCGTTGAGGCCGGTGCCCACCGCGGTGCCGCCGATGGCGAGCTCACGGGCCCGGGAGTCCGCGTAGCGGATCCCGTCCAGGGCGAAGTCGAGCTGGGCGACCCAGCCGGAGATGACCTGACCGAGCCGGATCGGGGTGGCGTCCTGCAGGTGGGTGCGTCCGACCATCACGACGTCGTCGTACTGCTTGGCCTTGTCGTCCAGGGTGTTGCGCAGCTGGGTGACGGCCGGGTAGAGCCGCTCGTTGATCTGGGTGACGACCGCGATGTGCATGGCGGTCGGGAAGGTGTCGTTGGAGGACTGACCGCGGTTGACGTGGTCATTGGGGTGGACTGGGGTCTTGGACCCCTTCTGGCCCCCGGCGATCTCGATGGCGCGGTTGGAGATCACCTCGTTGGTGTTCATGTTCGACTGGGTGCCCGAACCGGTCTGGAAGACCACCAGCGGGAACTCGGCGTCGAGCTTGCCCGCGATGACCTCGTCAGCGGCCTTGACGATGAGGTCGGCGACGTCGCCCGGCAGCTCTCCGAGCTCCTTGTTCGCCTCGGCGGCGGCCTTCTTGAGGGTCCCCAGGGCGCGGATCATGTCGCGACCCCACACGAAGGTGTCGCGCCCGATCTCGAAGTTGTGGAGGGAACGCTCCGTCTGGGCCCCCCAGTAGTGATCGGCAGGCACCTCGATCGTGCCCATGCTGTCTTTCTCTTCACGCATCTCTGCCATGGGCCTCAGCCTACTGGCGGGCACCGGCCCTCAGACGGTCGGGGAGGCTCTCAGCGGGAGGTCCGGTCGCTGCCGGTCCGGGTGGTCGACGGCGCGAGGGAGCGTGCCATCAGGGAACTCCCCGAGCCGATCAGGGAGGACGACGTGAGGCTGGACCCCAGCAGGCTCGGGGAGGCCAGCGAGTCGGTGATGGCGCTGGAACCGGCGGGGCGGTCCGCGCCACGGGTTCCGGACGCGGGGACCCGGCCGGCTGCCGGACGACGCTCGCCGGGCCTCCTCGACGCCGGCAGGCCCAGGTCGTCGAAGCGGATGTCGGAGCCGGGCTGCATCCGCGATCGGGCGTCCGACAGGTCGATCTCGGAGCCGGGGGCCGGTGCCGGGGCGGCCGCCGGCTGGGAGGGTGCCGGCTGGGAGGCTCCGGCCGGGGCGTGGACCTGGGAGGTGCGGGCCCGGGCGCCGGGGAGCGTCCCACGCCTCTGCACCGTCGTGGGCTGCGACAACGCGGGGTCGACGCCCACCGATGCCACCTGCTGGACGAGCTGTTCGAGGATGCTCTGCTTGGTCTGACTGCCTCGATCGCCGGAGGCCCGGTCGGACCGGGGCTGCTGGACGGACTGATCACTGGTGAAGGGCTGGTACCCCGCCTGTTGGTACTGGGAGAGCTGCGGGGCGGAGGACTGGCCCGGGGGAGTCGACCGCTGTGTCGATCTGCGACCTGCGGTCAGAGCGCTCACCACGCCGACCACGACGATCGCGCCGATGATGATCGGGATGATGACCGCCGCCGATGGTCTGGCCATGACCATGAAGACGGCCACGCAGAAGACGAGGGAGGTCGTCAACTGTCGGGATCTCGAGGTGTTCGGTCTTTTTCCCGCCATGGCCCGAGTCTACGGGTCCTCGTCCCCCTCGGACCCGTCCTGTCAGCCCAGCGTCCCTCCTGTCAGCTCAGCGCCCGGGTCAGCTGCTCGGCGGGGTCCCCAGCCGTCCGGTCCGCCGGTGCGCCCACCCCCGAATGACCGCCAGACGGAGGAACCAGGTGAGGCCGACCCCGATCAGCGCGGAGGCGGTCACCGCCGGAGGGGCCTTGACCAGCTCCAGGGCGAAGGCGGCGGCGAACAGCGGCGCCCGTTGGGTGACGGCCAGCAGACAGGCCGCTCCGACCACCGCGAGCACCGTGATCTCCGAGGCGCTGCGGTGACCCGAGGCCATCGCGACCGCCGCACCCAGGCAGGCTCCGACCGCCAGGGCCGGGGTGAGCAGACCGCCGCTGGCCCCCAGCCGCAGCGCCAGGTGGGTGGCGAGCCACTTGGCCGCCGCCATCAACAGCACCCCGCCGATCAGGGCGCCGCCCACCAGGGCCGGCGGGGTGAGCACCGCCTGGACGACGATCTGGCCGTTGCCCGGCACCTGGGGGACCACCAGGGCGATCGCGGTGACCAGGGCCGATCCCAGCGGAACCGCCCACCAGACCCGGCTCGCGGCGGGGGCGTGGTCCTTGGCGAGGTCATTGGTCCAGCCGAAGGCTGCCCCCACCACGAGGCAGAGCACCGCGACCACCGCCAGCCACCACACCGGCGGCATCCTCAGCGACACCCCGGGAAGCCGGTAGATCGGATGGTTGTGGTTGAACAGCCAGGCGGTGACGGTCGCCAGACCCGAGACGACAGCGGCCGCCAACACCTCCAGCCAGCCCCGCCGGGTGCGCAGATCGGACTTGAGAATGAGCTCCAGGGCGTAGCAGGCACCGGCCACCGGGACGTTGTAGACCGCCGACAGACCGGCCGCCGAGGCGACGGCGATGACGGTCCGTCGTCCCTCCGGGCCAAGCCTGAACCGGTTCGAGACGGTCTGTCCGAGGAAACCGGCGATCTGGCGGGGTGCCGTCTCGCGTCCCAGCGAGGTGCCCGAGCCCACCGCGATGAGCTGGGCGACGGCGTCTGTCACGGTGTCGGGGGCGAGTCTGCCGGGGGAGTCCACCCGCACCGCCTGGTTCACCGAGGTGATCGGGCCGCGCCGTCTCAGCCGCCACCAGATCAGGCCTGCCAGCGCGCCCCCGATGACAGGCACGGTGATCCGACGCCAGAGCGGGACGGTGCTCACCCCGGTGGGGTCGACGAAGTAGTGGTGACCCATCGCGAGGGTCTCGATCCCGACGTTGAGCAGGCTCAGCAGGCCCCCCGCCGCGCCGGCCGTCAGGCCTGCGAGGAGGACGGCAAGAACGATGCGCAGGCCACGGGACACGTCTGGAACCGTACCGTTCGCGCCCGGGTCCCCGACATCCCCTCCCCTGTGATCGATCGTGCGCGGGATGCGGTGAGGGGGCACACTGGAGGACGATGGCCGGCAACGAGCCAGAACGGCACCAGGGGGTGTTCGACGGTCGGATCGGGGAGCATGGAGTGAGCCTGCGCAGGCGTGGATCGCGGTGGCGACCACTGGCGGTGGCGATGGCGGCGCTGCTGGCGCTGGCCACCGTCGGCTGCGGCACCTCCGCCGTCCAGACGCCGGTGGCGGCCACCCCCTCGCCCACCGTCTCCCACGACGGACCCTGGGTCGACGCCGACTGGGCGCTCCCGGTGACCAGCGCCGGCACCCGGCTCGGTGAGGTCTCCGACAAGCGGATCCGGATCACCGTCTACCAGGTCGCCACGGCCCCCTCGCCGCACAACTCGGTGATGGTCGACCCGGCCGACGGCAGGCCGGTGATCGCCAAGGGCGACCGGATCGTGCTGCTGCGCTATGTCGTCACCAATATCTCCAGCGACCCGATCAGCCTGGGTATCGGGACGGTGAGCATCACCACCCGGTACCCCGACTGGCCGTGGGCCCAGGGTCTGATCGGGGTGCGCGCCCCGGCGCTGATGGCCCGCTACAAGCTGTCCACCACACCGTTCAGCGAGGGGACCGCCCGGCCGCCCTATGTGCTGGCACCGGGGGCCTCCTTCATGGTGGGCCAGAACGCCCCCTACGAGCGGGCCGAGCTGCTGCAGATCAGTGCCGCGGTGGTGGTCAGCGACGACTCGGGCAGTGAGGACGCCAGCCTCAGCTGGACCCTCCAGGGCACCGTCCACCTGCTCTGAGCGGGAGTGATCCGACCCGGCAGGCCGCCCGCCGGCCTGTGGACAACCCCGCGAAAATGTGACGGGTTGGGCATTGCGCCGAGTTGTCCACAGATTCGGTGACGTCTCCTTGAGCTCCATGTGCGCGTCTGTCTACTTTTCTGGGCATGTCGACCCGGACCGGACACCGCACCTCCGCACCGCGCGGAGGAGCTGGCGGACGCCCGGGAGGTGACGCCGGGCAGGCTCCCGCACCCGACCATCGTGGCGCGCCCCCTCGCGGCACGGCGCTGCCGAACCGTCGCTCCCCGATGCTCATCGTCGCCGGGGTGCTGTGCGCCGTGCTCGGCGCCCTGGGCGGGGCCTTCGCCTGGACCCAGGCGAGCCAGTCCCAGTCGGTGCTGGTGATGACCCGCGACGTCGCCCGCGGCGAGGAACTGCGCCACGGCGACATCGCGGTCGCCTCGATCTCGGTACCCGACCAGGTGGACACCCTGCCGGCCTCCCGTCTCGACAGCCTGATCGGACGGCGGGCGGTGGTGGATCTGCCCCGCGGCAGCCTGCCGGGCAGCCGCTCGGTCGGGGACCTGCCGGTCGCCGCCGGTCGCGCCCACGTCGGTCTCAAACTGGCCGCCGGCCGGGTCCCTACCGAGCCGATGCCCGCCGGTACCCGGATCACCATCGTCGAGGTGACCGGCGATGCCACCTCCGCAGAGACCGGCAGCCCGTCGGGGCAGAGCAGTCCGGCCGCCGGCGGGCCGTCCACCGGGACGGTTCCCAGGACCATCGACGCGGTGGTCTCGAGGGCCCCGGTGCGCGCCGAGGACCGGTCCAGCTGGCTGCTGGACGTCGAGGTCCCTCAGGCCGATGCGGCGGTCATCGCCGATCTGGCGGCCCGCGACCGGGTCGCGGTGATCGTGAGGGGGAGCTGATGGCCGTCCTGCTGCTCACCAGCGCCGCCGGGGCTCCCGGCGTCACCTCGACCGCTCTCGGGCTGGCCCTGTGGTGGCCCCGCGAGGTGGTCCTGGTCGACGCCGACCCGCATCCCTGCCATGCCGTGGAGGCCGGCTACCTCGGGGGGCGCGGTCGGGCGGGCGGCGGACTTCCGGAGCTGGCTCGGGTGCACCGGCAGGGCGGTGACCTCACCGCCGCCCTCTGGTCCCAGCTGATCGATCTTCCCCGACCCGAGGATCTCGCGCGCTCCTCCCGTCCTGCCTTCTCCCGCCCTGTGTCCTCCCGCACTGTCTCCTCCCGCACTGCCGGGACGGCGGCGGTGGAGCCGATCGGTGAAGGCGTCGACCGCGACGGTGACGGGAACAGTGAGGCGGCCCGTGACGGGGGCGGGGAGCCGGCCCACCTCCTGCCGGGGTTCGGCCATCCCGCCCAGCCCTCCCTCTTCCAGGCGGTCTGGCCGGCTCTGTCGACCTCCCTGGTCGAACTGGACCAGGCCGGGGTCGACGTCATCGTCGATCTGGGACGGGCGCCATCGGGTGCCGGCGGGGCCGCAGGTATCGGCCTGCCGGGCGACCTGGTGGCCCGCTCCGGCCTGCTGGCGCTCGTCGTGCGGGCCGGATTGCGCTCCCTGGCCGGGTTGAGTCTGCACCGCGACCGGATCGATGCCCTGGTCGCTGGCACCACCGCCACCGTCGGGCTGGTACTGATCGGCGCCGGACACCCCTACTCCGCCCACGAGATCCGCCGCCAGTTCGGGCTGCCCGTGCTCGCCGAGGTCGCGGAGGACCCGCGGGCCGCGGCGGTGCTCTCAGACGGCGTCGGCATCACCTCCGGATCGCTGCCGCGCGGCTGGGGCCGGGGCCGCTACGTCTCCTCGCTGCGCCACGGGGCATCGGTCCTGCACCGGCAGATGGCCAGGCACGCAGGTCTCGTCGATCCCGAGCTCCTCGAGGAGCCCGGGGCCGGCGCCGAGGAGGCGACATGACCCTGCCACGGCGTCTGGCCGACCTTCCCGCGCGCGACCCTCGGCCCGAGCCCGACGACCGGGGCGAGCAGGGCCTGGCGGCGGCCCTCGGGCGGATGGCGATCGGGACCCCGGAGGCCGCCCGGACCACCCTCCCGCACGACCCTCTCTCCCCTCTCCCCGACCCTCTCCCCGGCGACTCTCTCTCGACACGGCGTTCATCGACCGATGGGGAGGATCGCGGGGCCCGGCGCCTCAGCCTCTCCGACGTCTCCACTCTTCCGGTGACCTCCGGGACGCCGGGCTGGACCCGTCGGCGTCCCGCCCTCACCGGCACTGCCGCGGGCGGAGACGACGGGGTGGACTGGGGGCTGGTGGTGCGGCTGCGCCGCGAGGCCAGCGAACGGATCAGCCGGGAGCGCGCCGATCACCGCGAACGGTTCGGGACCGATCTGGAGGCCGAGGACCTGAGGCTGCTCGGGGACGCTGTCATCCGGCAGGTGGTCCATGATCACGCCGAGCGCCTCACCACCACCGGCGAGGCCCTGTGGTCCCTGGAGATCGAGATGCGCCACGTCCGGGTCGTGGCCGACGCGATCTTCGGCTACGGCAGGCTGCAGCCCCTGTTCGAGATCCCCGACGCCGAGAACATCGAGATCAACGGTTGCGACCGGGTGCTCGTGCAGTTCCCGGACGGTCACCGGGAGACTCAGCCCCCGGTCGCCGACTCTGACCAGGAGCTGGTCGAGGCGATCCGCTTCCTGGGGGAGTCCGCCAGCCCCCCGCGGCCCTTCGACGACGCCCACCCGACCATCACCGTGGCCCTGGGCGACCGCTACCGGCTCCACGCGATCGGCTTCGGGCTGGCCCACCGGCCCTCGATCGTGATCCGCCACCACACCCTCACCGAGATCACCCTCGACGACCTGGCCGCCGGCGGGATGATGCCCCACCAGGTCGCCGTGCTGCTGAGGGCGGCGGTGCGGGCCCGCCGCTCGATCGTGATTTCTGGTGATCAAGGTGCCGGGAAGACCACCCTGCTGAGGGCCCTGGTCGATGCGATTCCGCCCACCGAGCGGTTCGGCACCCTGGAGACCGACTATGAGCTGCTCACCCATCTGCACGCCGAGCAGCGCAACATGATCGCCCTGCAGGCCACCGTGGGTCTGGGTGAGCAGGTCGACGGCCGGGCGCTGGGGGAGTACACGGTGGCCGACCTGGTGCCCGAGGCACTGCGCCAGAACCTCTCCCGGCTGGTGATCGGGGAGGTGCGGGGCAGCGAGGCCGGCGCCATGTTCGAGGCGATGCAGACCGGAGCCGGGACGTTGTCCACAACCCACTCCCACTCGGCCTCCTCGACGATGGACCGGCTGGCGGCCCGGGTCGCCCAGGGCGGAGTGCTCACCATGGAGGAGGCCTACCGCCAGATCGCCCACAACATCACCCTGCTGGTCCATGTCGTGCTGGTCGACGACACCTGGCGGCAGGGCACCCGCAGACGCTTCATCTCGGAGATCCGACAGCTCACCGGGGCCGTCGAGGAGGGCCGCCCGATCACCCATCTCACCTACTCAGCGCCCGGTCTGCGGGGTTCCCGGGGGAGTCCGGGAGGGATCGGCGGGACGGCCGGGGTCGGCTCTGCGGCGGTCTTCCACCCCGATCCGGAGCTGCTGGCCGAGCTGGCCGTCGTGGAGCCGGAGATCGGGGGATGGGCATGAACGCATTCGGCGCCGCCCTGCTGGCGGCCATGATCACCGGTGGAATGGCGATGGTGCTGATCGGCGCGATCCCCCGACCGAGAAAGTTATCCACAGGGGTGTCCACAGGCTTGTGGACACGGGTGGACAAGAGCTGGCGAACGGCCCCACGGGCCGCTCGGATCCGGTGGATCACCGGTGTCGCCGGTGGGGTCGTCTGCTATCTGATCACGGGGTGGCCGATCGGTCTGATCCTGGTTCCGGCGATGCTGATCGGGCTTCCCCCGCTGCTCGCCGATCCCCCCGAGACCGAACTGGAGAAGCTGCGCGGCCTGGAGCGCTGGGTACGTCTGGTGGCCGGCTCGGCGACCACCGGGAAGTCGGTGGTCGACGCCATCCGTGCCACCCGCGGCCAGGCCCCCGAGGTGCTCGCCGAACCGCTGGCGGCCCTGGTGAGCCGGCTGGACTCCCGGTGGGGTCCCAGATCCGCCCTCCAGCGGTTCGCCGACGACCTGGACTCCGCCGACGCCGATCAGGTGGTCGCCGCGGTGGTGATCGCCGCCGAACGGGGTGGCACCGGCGCATCGGCCACCCTCGGCGCCCTGGCCGGCTCCCTGCAGGAGCGCGCCCGGGCGATGCGCGAGATCGCCACCGAGCGGGCCAAGCCGCGGATCGTGGTGCGCCAGGTCACCGCGGTGATCGGCGTGGTGCTCGGTGCCGCGATCATCGTCGGCCGCGACTTCTTCGCCCCCTACTCCTCCCTGCTCGGACAGCTGCTGCTGTGCATCTACACCGCCGCCTACGCCGGGGCCCTGGTGGTGCTGGCCAGGCGCTCCCGGCCGCGGCACCGGGAGCGGATCCTGGTCCGGGCCGCCGTCGGGCCCGCTCCGCGGTCGCTGGGCGGACGCGGTTCCGGTCCGCGCGGCGGCCCGGGGCACACCGAGGAGGTCGGCGATGCCTGATCCCACCGCCCCGGCGCCGCCCCTGTCGACCGCTGCCATGCTCGCCGCACTGCTGGCGATGCCCTCCCTGATGCTCGCCCTGGTCGCCGGTTCCGCCCTGGCCTGCGCACCGTTGCTCATCTGGGCGGGACGCCGGCCCGCCCCGGTGCGGCTGTCGGAGGGCCTGGCGCACCTGTCCGGCGACGACCGCACCGAACCGGTGGTCGAGCTGCCTGCCGACGCCGGACGCCTGGACCGGTTCGGTGCCTGGCTGGCCACCCGCCGGATCGGCGCGGTCCCGGAGCGCACCAGACGGGTGCTGTCCCTGCAGGGCCGGTCGGTCGGTGACCTGCTGGTGGAGAAGTCGGTCTGGGTGCTGGGCGGGCTGATGGTGCCGCTGATCGCCCAGATGTCGGCCCAGCTGATGGGCATGGCCCTCCCGGTGACGCCGGTCCTGCTGAGTCTGGTGCTGGGGGTGGGCGGGTGGTTCCTTCCCGATCTGAGACTGCGGTCGGAGCAGAAGGCGGTCCATCAGGACGCCGCCGAGGCGGTGCTCACCTTCGTCGACCTCGTCACCCTCTCCCGGCTGGCCAACCAGTCGGCCTCCCGGGCGGTGCTGGAGGCCTCGCAGATCAGTGACCACCCGGTGATGGTGCGGATCCGCACCAGCCTGGAGCGCTCACGGCTGGAGCAGCAGGCGCCCTGGGCCGGTCTGCAACGGCTCTCCAGGGAGCTTGACCTGCCGGGACTCGGCGATCTCGTCGAGGTGCTCACCCTCGACGACCAGGGCGCCTCCCTGGTGGCCACCCTCAGAGCACGGGCCGCCGAGATGCGAGACGCCCATCTCACCCAGGAGAAGCTTGCCGCCCATCAGGTCTCCGAGTCGATGACCGTGTGGATGGTCGTCCCGGTGCTGGTCCTCGGCCTGGTGCTGCTCACCCCGCCCCTGCTGAGTCTGTCGGGAGTGGCGCCATGATCACATCTCTTCTCCATCCCGACCCCACAAGGACGCTCACCCGTTCCCGCCCCCTGTCCGCCGCCCGATCCGTTTCCTCGACCGCCCGTCACCACACCTCAGGAGCACATCATGAGCAGTCCCCAGTCATCCCTTCCCCGACTCCGGTCCCAGCGGGCCCGCCTGATGGCGGTCCTGATGCCGATCCTCGCGGGCCTGTGGCCGGCCCCGAGACGCACCGGGGAGCGCGGCCTCAGCCAGTCCACCGAGAACGCCATCCTGCTGGTCGGAGCGGTCGCGGTGGCGACCATCGTCATCACCGCCGTCACCAGGTACGTCCAGTCCAATCTGCCCGGCTGAGGGCCTCGGCCCGCCGGGAGCGCGGACTCTCGGAGTCGGTGCAGTGGTCCCTGGTGTGGCCGGTGGTGATCCTCGCGGTGATCGGCATCGTCCAGGCGGCGGTGATCATGCAGGCCCGCTCGGCCGTCACCGAGGCCGCCCGGGCCGCGGTGCGCGCCGAGGCTCTGGTCGGGTCGCGCCGCGGCGACGCCCTGAGCGCCGCCCGCCAGGTCGCCTCCCCCTCCGGGGTCCGCGAGATCAGCGTGAGGATCAGCGAGGGCGACGGTCTGCTGCGCGCCGAGGTCACCGGCCGGGCGCCGTTCTTCCTCGACGCCGGGTCGGTCCATCTGTCCGCCGGTGCCGTGGCCGTCAGGGAGGGAACGTGATCATGCTGACCTTCCCGGTGACCACCCCGGTCTCCCCGGCGTCCCGCAGCCTCGCGCGCAGGCGTCCGGCCGACCGTCAGCGCGGTGCGGTGAGCCTCGAGGTCGCCCTGCTGGTCCCGGCCCTGCTCATCCTGGCGGCGCTGACCGCCGCATCGTGGCGGGTCCACCAGGCGCGCGGGGACGCCCAGTCCGCTGCCGAGACGGCGGCCCGCGCCGTCTCGGTGGCAGCCGGTCCGGCCAACGGACTGGCTTCTGGGAGCGCGGTCGCCAGGGCGGAGCTGGCCGGTACCCGGTGCCGGGAGGCCAGCGTCTCGATCAATCCCTCGGGTTTGGGGGTCCCGGTCGGAGAGTCCGGAACGGTGAGCGCCCGGATCGGCTGCACCGTGGCGATGTCCGACCTCCTGGTGCCCGGGCTGCCGGGCAGCATCCACATCTCGGCACAGGCCTCGGCCCCGGTCGACAGTCACAGGGAGCGCGGATCATGAGCACATCGGGTCATCTGCGGAAGGACGTCGGCAGGGTGCTGCGCGGACTCGCCTCCACCGCCCTGCTGGTCGCCCTGGTCCTCGGGTCACCGGCCGCCCTGACGGTCTGGGGTCGGATCGGGGAGCTGCGGGGGCTGAGTCTGGCGCGACTGACCGCACCCGACGACGGCTCGGTCCTGCTCGGCCTGGCCACCCTCGTCGGGTGGGCGGCATGGCTGGTCTTCACGGTCTGCGTGCTGGTGGAGGCGGTGGATCTGGCCAGCGGGTCGCGGGTCCGGCTGCGGGTGCCCGGCCTCGGTCAGGTCCAGGGGTTGGCTGCCGGACTGCTGGTCGCCAGCATCGCCCTGATCGCCCCGGTGGGACCCGCGACGTCGACCGGCCAGCCAGCCGCGATCAGCAGGACCCTGCCCGTTGACGACTCCCCCGCCCAGGACCGGACCGCGGGGTCCGAGAACACGTCGGGGAGGACCTGGGACAGATCATCTGAGGCTCTCTCCGTGGGGACGTCGGGGACGGCGTCCGAGGAGGTCGTCCAGCGGGCGTCGATGGGACGATCGGACTCGCGTCTCGCCCAACCCGCCGGCCACTCCTCCGAGAGCCGCGCGGGGGTCTGGCACCGCGTGACGGTTCAGGACTCGATGTGGTCGCTGGCCGAGCACTGGTACGGGGACGGCACCGCCTGGCGGCGGATCGTGGCTGGCAACCCGGGGCTTGACCCGGCGAACCTGCCGGTCGGACAGATCATCCTCATTCCCGGCGTCCAGGCCGGGACCACCCCTGCCCAGACCAGATCTGCGCCGACCCCTGACCCGTCCGGGGCCGCGCCCGCCTCCCCGCCGACCGCTCGACCGGCGAGAGCCCTTCCGGCCACCGGGGATCGGCAGGGACCGACGATCGTCGTGGTCGCCGGTGACACCCTCAGCGGACTGGCCCAGACCCATCTGGGCGACGCCGACCGGTGGCCGGAGATCTGGAGTCTCAACCGCGACCAGATCTCCGACCCCGACCTCATCGACATCGGCTGGAGACTGCGGATACCGGCGGTTACCGCGCCGGCGAAGCAGAGTCCGCCCTCAAAGGATGCCGGGGATGCTGGCGGGACGCCCTCACCCGCGCCGAGCAGCGCTGCACCCGACGACGCTGCCCCGAACAGCACCGATTCCGGGGACGCCGGGCCCGAGACCTCCCGCGACGCGGACACCGATGCCGCGGGAACCGATGCCGCGGATGCCCCCTCCCGTGCCGCGGCCCCGGACGCCGGATCTGCGGACCCGGAAGCCGGGACCGGCGGTGGGGAGGCGTCAACCGGGCCCACCGGGAGCGCTCAGTCGATCCCCGGAGTCCCTTCGTCGGCGGAGTCCGGGGACCACGACGGGGTGTCGGTGTCCCCCATCCGGGGGACACTGGCCGGACTCAGCCTCTTTCTGGCCGGCGGGATCGCCGGCGCCCTGGTCACCGGACGCCGACGTCAACTCTTCAGTCGGCCGGTGGGTCGACGGGTTCCGGTCCTCGGCGAGGACGCCGCCCACCTCCGGGCGGCCCTCGACACCGCGGCCGACGCGGAGCCGGAGGCCCTGCCGGACCCTGATCCCGGCGACGACCCGGCGTCCTCCGGAAGTCACGAGATGACCCCCGGGACGGTGGTGCTCGGCACGAGGTCTCCCGACGCCCAGCGGGCTGACGGCGGGATCGACGCGGACGAGCCCGTGCTGGTGGATCTGGCCGCGACCTCCGGGTGGTTCGGGGTGGCGGGATCCCCTGAGGATGCCCGGGCGATGGTCGCCGGGATCGCCCTGAGCCTCACCTGCGCCTGGTGGAGCGAGGGTCTGGAGGTGGTCGCCTGCGGTGACTCGCTGTCCTGGCTGGCCCGGACCGGCAGCGAGGCCGCCACCATCGTCGACCACGACGAGGCCCTGGAGGATCTGTCCGACCTGGTGTCGTCCCCCCATCCAGTGGGTCCGCAGCAGCCCGTCCTGGAACGGGTCCTGGTGATGGATGTCGCCCCCGTCGGACTCCCCGATCCGCGGCTGATCCGCAGCTTCGGGACTGTCATCGTGAGCCCTGTCCCGGGCGACTCCGCCGAGCTGGAGGGGGAGGACCTGGTCCGGGTGCACGCCGACGGCAGCGCCACACTCGGCGATCTGAGGTTCACCGCCCAACTCGTCGGCGAGCCGGTGCGCCGTGGGGTCCTCGATCTGGTCGCCACCACATCGCGCACCGACACCGAGCCGGCCCGGTGGTGGAACGGCGACGATCCCGATGCCGCCACGGGGCGACCGGAGAGCCAGGATCCTGCCGACCAGACGCCACATCCCGATCAGTTGCCGCAGGCGCCTCCCGGACCGCACCAGGTCGGTCCGCCCCCGTGGAGTCCCTCCGAACAGGGCCCACCCGGTCCCGACCCGGACGAGCCCGACCCACCCGAGTCCGGCCCTCCCAGTTCCGGCCAAACCCTGTTCAGCCCATCCCATTCCCACACAGATGCACCCCACCAGTCCACCATCAGCACCATCGGGGAGGTCACCGTGTCACACCGCAGCGACGTCCCGGACCCCGATCAGGGCGAGACCGGGACACCGGCCACCCCGATGCTGAGGCTGCTCGGCCCGGTCGATCTCATCGGGGCGAGGGGCCCCGAACCGGCCAGGTCCGTGCGCCAGTGCGTCGAGTACTGCGCCTGGATCCTGGACCATCCGGGGTCGGGCTCGGCGCGGATGCGCGAGGGGCTGATGGTCGCCGAACCGACCCGCCGCTCGAACACCTCCAGGCTGCGGAGGTGGCTGGGTCGCGACGACGAGGGCAGGCTCTACCTGCCGGACGCCTATGACGGGAGGATCCGGCTGAACGAGGCGGTCGGAACCGACTGGGAGAGACTCCAGCTGCTCATCTCCGGGGGAATCGCCGCGGCGGCGGACCGCAACCTTCGGGCCGCCCTGGATCTGGTGCGCGGAGCACCCCTGGCCGACGCCGCCCCCGGACAGTGGCACTGGGCCGAGGAGTGGCGGGTCGAGATGATGCAGACGGTCCGCGACATCGGCATCGAGCTGGCCCGCCGCGCGATCGACAGCGGGGACCTCGACACCGCCCGGCTGGCCCTGGCCAGGGCCCTGGTGTGCTGCCCCGAGGACGAGGAGCTCCTGGTCTGCCGGATCCGACTGGCCGATCTGGCGGGGGAGCGCTCCGAGGTGGAACGACTGGTCTACCTGCTGTCGCGCCGGGCCAGGAGACTCGGCGTCGACCTGTCGGAGGAGACCGTGGTGCTGCTCCAGGAGGTGATGGAGGGCCGGCCGAGGGCCCGAGTGGTGTGACCATCAGCGACGCCACGACCAGCGCCATCGTCGGGGCCGGCCCCGTGCCCGGACGGTGTGAGGTCCGTTGGCACCGCCGATGTGGGGCATCTTCGGGTCCCGGGGCGGTCAGATTCTGCCATGTCAGGACAACTACTGGGTTCGAGCTGACAATAGGGTGACGACAAGCTACACTCGATTCTGCGCAAGAGTATTTGTCCCATCAATTGAAGCTGGTAACAGACATGAGTAGCGCTGAGTCGTCATCCGTCAAGACCATCAAGAACTTCATCGGCGGGGAGTGGGTCGAGTCCACCTCCACCGAGTCGATCGATGTTCCCAACCCCTCCACCGGAGAGATCATCGCCCGGGTGCCGCTGGCTACCCGCGAGGAGACCGCCGCCGCCATTGAGAAGGCCGCCGAGGCGTTCAAGACCTGGGGCAAGACCTCGGTCATCAAGCGGGCCAAGATCCTGTTCGCCCTTCAGCAGCTGCTGGAGCGCGACAAGGACGAGCTGGGCACGATCATCACCATGGAGAACGGCAAGCCCCACGCCGAGGCCGTCGCCGAGGTGGGCCGTGGCATCGAGAATGTCATGCACGCCGCCTCCATCCCCAACCTGCTGATGGGCGACTCGCTGTCGACCGTCGCGACCGACGTCGAGGTCACCAACTACCGGTACCCGATCGGCGTCACCTCCGCCATCTGCCCGTTCAACTTCCCGATGATGGTGCCGTTCTGGATGTTCCCGATGGCGATCGCCTGTGGCAACACCATGGTGCTCAAGCCCTCCGAGAAGACCCCGAACCTGATGAACAAGATCATCGACCTGACGGTGGAGGCCGGGCTTCCCGCCGGTGTCCTCAACGTCGTCCAGGGGGCCAAGGACGTCGTCAACGAGCTGCTGGAGAACCCGACCGTCAAGTCGGTCTCCTTCGTCGGTTCCGAGGGTGTCGGTCGTTACGTCTACGAGCACGGGACCGCTCACTTCAAGCGGGTCCAGGCGCTCACCGGTGCCAAGAACCACTCCATCGTGCTGTCTGACGCCGACATCGACGACGCCGTCACCAAGTCGCTGTCCGGCGGCTTCGGGTCGGCCGGCGAGCGCTGCATGGCGGGCTCGGTCATCCTCGTCGAGGACGCCGTCGCCGACGAGTTCGTCGCCAAGTTCACCCAGGCCGCCAAGGACATCGACATGGGCGACACGAACGAGGAGGACTACTACCTCGGGCCGGTCATCCGCAAGGAGAACCAGGAGCGCACCTTCAAGTACATCGAGGACGGCGTCAAGGACGGCGCCAAGCTGGTCCTCGACGGCCGCGAGGGTGTGCCCGAGGGCGGCTACTTCTGCCGTCCGACCATCTTCGAGCGGGTCAGCCAGGAGATGAGCATCTGGAAGGACGAGATCTTCGCCCCGGTGGTCGACATCATCCGCGTCAAGGATCTGCCCGAGGCCGTGGACTTCGCCAACTCCCACCACCTGGCCAACGGTGCCTGCCTGTTCACCGACTCGGCGACGGCGGTCCGCTACTTCCGTGAGAACATCGACGCCGGCATGCTCGGCATCAACCTCGGTGTGCCCGCCCCGGTGGCCTACTTCTCGTTCTCCGGGTGGAAGGACTCCTTCTTCGGAGACCTGCACGCCAACGGCAAGGACTCCGTGGAGTTCTACACCCACCGCAAGGTGGTCACCGCCCAGTACAAGCAGGGTCGCTACAACAAGTGACCTACTGAACTCAGTCGGGGCCGGTTCCGCACCGGTCCCGGCTGATGGCTTCGGCCAGGTGTCGTCCCGGCACGGATGCAGCCAAACCGCACAGAGGCAGCCAAACCGCCGAGCGAAGCCGGTCCAGTGGCGGCACGGATGCAGCCAAACCGCACAGAGGCAGCCAAAAGGCACGGATGCAGTGGAGCTCCACTGCATCCGTGCCTTTTCCCTGCATCCGTGGGATGGGTGGCTCCGCCGGGGCCGGATTCCGACAGGGACGGACCCGGCAGAGCACGTATCCGTGCCTTTTCCCTGCATCCGCGGACGAGATGGCTCCGTCAGTGTTGAACCTTGGCGGTGTGACGCCGACAGGGACCAGTCACACCGGTGTCGACCCTACGAAGGGCCGACCCCACTGGGTCGGCCCACACGCCCCAGCCAATCAGGCCTTGGCCGCGTCGCGCGCCTTGGCGTCGCGAATGGCCTCGGCCAGGTGCATCTGCTGGGTGACGAACTCATGGACGTGGCAGACGTAGCCGTGCTCGCGGCCGAGCTTGGCAATGTAGCCGTTGATGAAGTCCACCTCGGTGGGGCGTCCCTTGGAGAAGTCCTGGTACATCGAGGGGTAGTGCAGCGGGTTGCCGACGGTGCTCACGTAGCGCACCGAGTCGACCTCCTCCTGGCGGGTGTTGATGAGCTGAATCCCGGCCCGCTCACAGGCGTCGTAGGCCTCGTCGACCAGGATTCGGGTGACCTCGTCGGACTGCTCGTAGGAGGCGAACTGGCCCATCTGTGCGCTGAACATCGTGCACAGCGTGTTGACCACGGAGTTGAAGATCACCTTGGCCATCAGGGTGCCGTACAGGTTGCGGGTGAGCTCGGGATTGAGGTGGGCCGTCTTGAAGTCCTGCTCCATCGCCAGGGTCGTGTCGTCCGGCTCCTCGGTGCAGTTGACCATGTGCATGGTGCCGGCTCCGGGGGCGCCGATGAAGTCGACGTCGCCGGGCCCGTTGAGGACGGTGGCGACCAGAGCGGTGCCGGCCACCAGCCGGTCATCGCTGAAGTACTTGCGCATCTTGTCGATGTGGCCCATCCCGTTCATCGCGGTGAACATGTACTGCTCGGGGCGGAACAGGTGGGCGCAGCGCGACAGCACCTCGTCGAGCTGCATCTGCTTGACGAAGACGATCCAGACGTCCGGGGAGCCGGTGTACTCCTCGGGGGTGAACATCTTGATCGGCACCAGGTGCCGGTTCTCGTGGTCGCGGGAGACGTAGACCCCGCCCTGGCGGTGGACGGCGTCGAGGTTGGGCTGCCAGGTGTCGATGAAGTCGACGTCCAGGCCCGCGACCTCCTGGAGCAGCACGCCGTAGCGGTATCCCATGGCTCCGGCTCCGATGACTGTGTACTTCATCTCTGGCTTCCTTCTGGTGTCGGGTTGAGTGGCAGGCAAGAAAAAACCCGCCGCCCCGAAAGGGGCAACGGGATGCGCGTCGCGCTCGCCTCTTGGCGGGTGGACGCGCTAGCTAATAACCTCGCCGGTCTGTCTCACGAGTCAGACAATAGGGATCACCAAGAATGTGGGACGGCGGTCTCACCATCTGATCATTCCGGCTGGTCAGCGGACCGGAGCGGCCAGAGGGGCAAGAGGGGCACGAAGTGCCGGAACAGCCGGAGGGTCCGACGGCGCAGAGGCCGGCCCGAGGATGCGTGCCGGTCAGCGGGTCGAAACGGCCGAACGGCCCAGGATCCGGCCCCTCAGGGCCCTGCGGTCCCTCAGGCCCGCCCGGTCCCCCGGTCATAAAGGGACGAGCCGTGTCTCGAGGTGATCATCGCGAACAGCCCCGCGACCAGCAGATATGCCACGGCCAGACCGATCAGACGAGGATGGGACAGGCCGTGCACCGGGAGCACCAGGGCGGCCAGGGCGGCTCCGCCGACGAACATGGCGTTGTAGATCATGTCGTAGACGATGAAGACCCGGCCCTTGTAGGCGTCGTCGATATGGGCCTGGCAGACGGTGTCCACCCCCGCCTTGAGGGACTGGGCGAACAGCCCGATGAAGAAGGAGGCCACGATGAGCGACCACCGGTTGAGCATCGCTCCCGGCAGGACCTGGACCACCGCGGTGGCGACCAGCAGGCCGATCAGACTCGCCCTCATCCCCAGGATCCGCACCACTCGCGGCATGAAGGCCGCCGACAGGACGAACCCGGCGCCCATCACCACTCCCCAGACCGCCATGTCGCCCATCGCCGCATTGACCTCGGCCTTGGCGTGGAAGTAGTTGCGGAAGCCCAGCATCATGGCGACCGAGTAGACCCCGAAGAGCAGCCGCTGGGCCCCGATCAGCCCGAGTCCGGCGCTGACATGGGGCAGCTGCCGGAGGTGGCCGAAGCCGTCGACGATGCCGTGCAGGATCTGGGACGCCGTCCGGCTGGTGTCGGGCGCGGTGGGGCCGAGCTCGTCGCGGCCGAACCGGGTGCCCAGCAGGGCGGACAGGGCGAAGAGCACGGCGGAGATGCAGAAGATCACGGTGTCGGCGTGGTGCACCGGCATCCAGTGGCCGCCGATCACCCGGACGGCGGCGGCGATCACGACCCCGATCATCATCCCGAGGGGCCCGATAACCGGCATGATCGAGGAGGCGGTGAGGTACTCCCGGCGGTCGATGGTGTGTTCCAGTCCGGCGGTGAGGGCGGCCAGCAGGAACCGGTTGAGGCTCATCGCCACCAGCAGCAGGAGCAGCAGTGAGATGTGGGCGGGGTTCTGTCTCGCCCCTCCCCAGACCAGGACGCCGACCATCAGGGCGATGAGGCAGCGCAACCCGTCGGTGCCGACCAGGATGCGCTGACGGGGCCATCGGTCCAGGGCCAGCGAGACGAAGGGGCCGATGACGCTGAACGGCAGCATCGTGATGGCCAGCACCATGGCGATCGACCAGGCGTCCGGCTGCTGCTCGGGGGAGAGCAGGACGTAGGAGGCCAGACCGACCTGGAGGGTGCCGTCAGCGGCCTGGGTGGAGACCCGGACTCCGAGGATCCGGCGGAACCGGGGTAGCCGCCACAGTCGGCGCAGTCCCTCGTTGAAGGCCACCAGGCGTCCTCTCCGTCGACACTGCGAGATTCCTCCCGGCGAAGGGCTCGAGCACACCGATCCTAGGCGAGGCGATGGACGGGGTCGTGCGGGGTGCAGCACTCCGAAGGCCCTGCACCTCTACGGCATCGAGAAGGACCGCTACGTCGATGACGAGGAGATGTTCGACCTGGTCCACGCGATGCGGACCAGGATCGTCACCAGCCCCGCCTTCTCCGGGGAGCAGATCCTGGCGGCGATCCTCTTCGAGCAGACGATGGGCCGCCAGTTCGCCGGCCGGCCGGCGGCCGACTACCTGTGGGAGACCAAGAACGTCGTCCCCTTCCTGAAGGTGGACAAGGGACTGGCCGAACCCGCCGACGGCGTCAGGGTGATGAAGCCGATCCCCGGCCTGGCCGGACTGCTGGAGAGGGCCGTGGGGGCCCACATCTTCGGGACCAAGATGCGCTCGGTGATCGACGAGGCGAACCCGAGGGGGATCGACGCCATCGTCGCCCAGCAGTTCGAGCTCGGGCATCAGATCTGCGAGGCCGGCCTGGTGCCGATCCTGGAGCCGGAGGTCACCGTCACGGCCCAGGACAAGTCCCGCAGCGAGGCTCTGCTGCTCGAGCAGATCACCAGGCGGCTGGACTCCGACCCGTTCCCCGGACCGGTGATGTTCAAGCTGAGCATCCCGACCGTCGACAACCTCTACGCGCCGCTGATCGCCAACCCCGCGGTGCTGCGGGTGGTCGCCCTGTCGGGCGGCTACAGCCGCGACGAGGCCGACGCGCTGCTGGCGCGCAACCACGGGCTGATCGCCAGTTTCTCCCGGGCGCTGTCGGAGGGGCTGTCCGACTCCCAGACCGACGAGCAGTTCAACGCCACTCTGGCGGCGTCGATCGACGCGATCTACCACGCCTCGCTCACCTGAGCGCTGGCTCGCGATGACAGCCTCGCCCCGGCTCCGCAGACAGCCCGCGGGACCGGGGCGAGGTGCGTTCGCGACATGTCAGGGCCCGACGATCCAGGCCCGCTCGGTGGCGATCAGGATCGCCTCGGCCCGGGTCCCGGCGGCGGTCTTGGCCATCGCCGCACTGAGGTGATTGCGGACGGTGCCCTCCGACAGGTGCATCCTCCCGGCGATCACCTGCACGGTCGCTCCGTCGGCCCCCGCCTCCAGCACCTCGGCCTCTCTCCTAGTGAGGGGGGACTCGCCGAACATCAGCGAGTCGGCAGCCAGTTGGGGATCGACCACCCGCAACCCGGCGTGCACCCGGCGGACCGCCTCCGCGAGCTGAGCGGCGGGGGCGTCCTTGACGATGAACCCGTGCGCCCCGCTGTCCACCGCCCGCCGCAGGAAACCGGGCCTTCCGAAGGTGGTGACCACCAGGACCTTCACGGTCGGTACCGCCTGCAGAACCTGCGCGGTGGCGGCCAGTCCGTCCAGGCCGGGCATCTCGACATCCATCAGGATGACGTCGGGTCGGGTCCGCAGGGTCTGGGCGACCACCTCGTCGCCACGGCCGATCTGGGCGACCACCCGGATGTCGCCCTCCAGCTCCAGCAGGGCGGCCATCGCCCCGCGCACCATCGCCTGGTCGTCGGCCAGCAGGACTGTGATCATGATGCGGTCAGCCTCTCACGCCGTCTCCCGCGCACGATCCTTCGAGTGAGGCCGGCCAGGAGCGGATTCCATCGCCTCGGGCCTGCCCACCACCAGCCGGAACCCGGGGCGCGCCGGGGTCCCCTCGGGTGCCGGACCGGTGCGCACCACCGCTGCCGCCTCGGCGGCGCGCTGCCGCAGTCCGGCGATGCCATTGCCCCCCGAGGAGTCTCCGGAGGACGACGCGACGCCGTCTCCGTCATCGGTCACCGTGATCGAGGTTGCGGAGAGCTCCACCCGGCAGTGCCGTGCCCCGGAGTGCCGCACGACATTGGTGACCCCCTCCCGCAGCGCCCAGGCGAACAGGGTCCGGAGGTCCTCGGGGACCTGGTCGATCGCACCGGGCAGTTCGTGACGGATCTGCGCCGCGTCCAGCATCTGGTGGGCCCGGCCGATCTCGGCGGCCAGGGACACATCCCGGTAGTCGTTGACGGTGGCCCTCACCTCGGCCAGTGCCGAGCGGGTGAGGGAGCGGACGTCGGACAACTCGGCGCGCGCCCGGAGGGGGTCGACGTCGATGAGTCTTTCGGCCAGTTCCGCCTTGACTGAGATCGCCGTGAGTGAGTGTCCCAGCAGATCGTGCAGGTCGCGGGCGATCTGGTTGCGGGTGTCGGCGATCTCCAACTCGTGCTCCCGGCGCTGGAGAAGCTCTCTCTGGTGGAGTCGTTGGGCGCCGATCCGGCCGAAGGCGGCCCCGGCCCCACCGCTCAGCACGGCAAATGCCCAACCCTGCAGGTCGGGGAAGTGGGTCCAGATCCGCAGGCTGAGGTAGAGCACCAGCGCCAGGAGCAGCCCGATCGCTGCGGTGACCCGCCATGAGAAGTCGAGGCCGATCAGGATCACCGGGTAGACGAGGAGCGCCAACCCGCCGGACCCCAGGGTGGAGATCACCACCGCCCCGCCGGCCAGCAGGATCGACAGCCAGGGCCATATCTGCCCCGCTGGCACCTCGCCGGTCTCGCGAAGCCACCCCACCGAGTACCAGCAGCCGACGGTGAAGGCGCACAGGGCGATGACGGTCGCGGTGAGGGCGATCCAGCACCTGGCGCCGCCCACCGCCAGGGCCGACTCCACGACCGAGGGCAGGCAGAGGAACCAGAAGAGGAACCACACCAGGCCCCTCGGGCTGCGTCGACCGGGAGGAAGCCGCAGCCCGCCGATGGTTCTGCTCCGGCCGGTTCCCGTCATCGTCGCCCCTGTCTGCTCCACCATCCCGCGCCCAGTCATTGTGCCCTCCCCGGGGAGACGCACCACGGGCCACGGTCCCGGGATCAGACCCGAGCGGTGTCGCGGCTCATCAGCCATGCCGCACCTGAGACGAAGGCGGCCAGCCATCCGATGATGTTGACGGCCTCCCCGATGCCGAACCCTCCCGCCCCGAAGGGCACCAGGGCGAGCTGATGGATCCCCCACATCGGTGCGATCCGGGCGATGTGACCCAGCACGCTGGACGGGTCGACGGGGACGAACATCCCGCTGAGGAAGGCCAGCATCACGACGGAGAGATTGGTGACCTGCATCGCACTGTCGGTGGGCAGCAGATACCCCATGAACAGCCCGAAGGCGGAGAACAGGCCGGATCCGAGCCACGCCAGCAGCCCACTGAGGATCGTGATGTGGAGCGGCTGGTCGAGCCCCTTGATCACCGCGGTGACGCACACCGCCGCGATCGACAGGGCGCCGACGAGCATCCCCACGACCCCCTTGACCAGGACATATGCCACCGGCGAGAGCGGGGTGAGGCGCAGCTGTCGGCTCCAGCCGGCCGCCCGTTCCATCGAGACGGCGGTGCCGGCTCCGGTGGTGGAGATGATCGCGCCGTAGAGACCGATGCCGATCATCACCATCCCGGCCACCGTGCCGTGCCCGTAGGGGATGTGGTTGTACCTGTCGGAGCCGACCATCCAGAACAGCACGACCGGCAGCAGCAGGGCCAGGATCATGGTGCGCCGGTTGCGCACCACGCGCAGCAGTTCGACACGCAGCAGGGTGGGGTTGAGACCGCCGAACGGGGGAACCGAACGGGCGGTGGAGCCGATGGCAGTCATGCGAGGACCTTCTGGTGGGAGTGGGCGAGGGGAGGGGCGCCGGCGGTCGTGCTGGAACCGATGGCGCCGGTGGTGCCGGTGGAGCTGGTGAGGGCGATGAAGGCGTCCTCGAGACCTCGGGAGGAGATGTCCAGGTCGGCGGCGGCTCCCTCCCGCAGCAGGGCCAGGGCGACCGGATCGGTGTCGTCTGCGACGACGGTGAGGGCACTGCCGAGGACCTCGACCGCCTGGAGGTCGAGTCCGCCCAGGATTCCCAGCACCTTCCCCCGGTCGATCCCCGGCTTCAGGGTGGCTCGCAGGGTACGTCCCGAGACCATCGCCCGGATCTGGGCGCCGGTGCCGTCGGCGACGATCCGTCCCGACCTCATCAGGATGATCCGGTCGGCGAACTCATCGGCCTCCTCCAGGTAGTGGGTGGCGAACAGGACGGTCCGGCCCAGCGCGGCATCGGCGTGGATGGCCTGCCAGAAGCTCCGCCGGGCCTCGACGTCCATCCCGGTGGTCGGCTCGTCGAGGATCATCAGTGCGGGATCGCAGACCAGGGCCATCGCGAACCGGATGCGCTGCTTCTCCCCGCCGGAGCACTTGCGCACCTGGCGGGAGGCCAGCGACTCCAGCCCGGCCCGCTCGACCGCCTCGGCCACCCGGACCGAGTGGCTGAACAGGCTTGCGGTGATCTCGACGGTCTCCCGGACGGTGAGATCGGGGAGCAGGCCGCCGGTCTGCATCACCGCCGCGACCAGGCCGTGGGCGACCGCGTCCCGTGGTGGGCGGCCGAACACCTCGACGGCCCCTCCGGAGGGGTTCGCCAGGCCCAGGATCATGTCGATGGTGGTGGTCTTTCCGGCTCCGTTGGGGCCCAGCAGGGCCACCACCTCGCCGGGTCGGATGTCGAGGCTCAACCCGTCGACGGCGGTGACGCAGTGGCCCTGGCGGCCGCGGAATGACTTGTGCAGGTCGGCCAGATGGACGGCCGGTGATGAACTCATGGCTCCACGGTGCCCGCCGGGAGGCGACCGTACCTGGCGCGCATGTCATCATTTCGACGGTGACATTCGTCACGGGTGCGGCTCGCGGGGCGCCGGTCCCGGTCCCACCCCGAGTTCCCATCGGGGCGCAGGAGGCGAAAGGATGACCCCATGGCCATGCCGACGGACCTCGAGATCGCCCGCGCCGCCCACCTGGACCCGATCGGGGAGGTGGCGGCCCGCGCCGGGATCGACGATGAGTTCCTGGAGCTCTACGGTCGCGACGTCGCCAAGGTCTCCCTGGACGCGATCGCGGCCAACCGGGACCGCCCCCGGGCCAAGTACATCGTGGTCACCGCGATCACCCCGACCCCCCTGGGGGAGGGCAAGACGACCACCGCGGTCGGCATCGCTCAGGGCCTGGCGGCGATCGGCAAACGCTCCATGCTGGCTCTGCGGCAGCCCTCGATGGGCCCGACCTTCGGCATCAAGGGCGGGGCGGCCGGCGCCGGGTACTCCCAGGTGCTGCCGATGGAGAAGCTCAACCTGCACCTGACCGGTGACTTCCATGCCATCACCGCGGCCCACAACCTGCTCGCGGCGATGATCGACAACCATCTCCACCACGGCAACGCCCTGGACATCGAACCGCACTCGATCTCCTGGCGCCGGGTCGTCGACATCAACGACCGGGCGCTGCGCAATGTCATCGTCGGCCTGGGCAGCCGGATCGACGGCGTCCCCCGGCAGAGCGGCTTCGACATCACCGCGGCCAGCGAGGTCGGCGTCATCCTCTCGCTGGCCACCTCCCTGCACGACCTGCGCGAGCGACTGGGCCGGATCGTCATCGGCTACAACCGCGACAAGGAACCGGTCACCGCCGAGAACCTGCACGCCGCCGGGTCGATGGCCGTCATCCTCAAGGACGCCCTCAAACCCAATCTCCTGCAGACCACCGAGAACACCCCGGTCCTGGTGCACACCGGTCCCTTCGGCAATATCGCCACCGGCAACTCCTCGGTGGTCGCCGACATGGTCGGTATCGGCTGCGCCGACTACCTGCTCACCGAGGCCGGTTTCGGCTCCGACATGGGCGCCGAGCGGTTCTTCAACATCAAGTGCCGGGTCTCCGGGCTGCACCCCGACGCCGCGGTGATGGTGGCCACCGTCCGCGCCCTCAAGGTCCACTCGGGCCGGTACACCGTCAAGCCGGGCCGGCCGCTGCCCTCGGGGATGCTCCTGGACAACCCCGACGACGTGTGGGCCGGCGCTCCCAACCTGCGACGCCACATCGAGATCGTCCGCAGCTTCGGGGTGACGCCGGTCGTCGCCCTCAACGTCTTCCCGACCGACCACGCCGACGAGATCGACGCCGTCCGCCAGATCGCCGAGGAGTGCGGGGCGCACTTCGCCGCCTCCACCCATGTCGTCGACGGCGGTGCGGGGGCCGCCGATCTGGCCCGGGCGGTGGTGGCCGCCTGCGAGGAGCCGGCCCGGTTCCGCTACACCTACCGGCTCGAGGCGCCGCTGGCCGACAAGATCGAGGCGATCGCCACCCGGGTCTACGGCGCCGACGGGATCGACCTGTCGCCGGCGGCCGCCCGGGAGCTCGCCCACTTCGAGGACCTGGGCTACGGCCACTTCCCGGTGGTGATGGCCAAGACCCACCTGTCGCTGTCCCACGATCCGGCCCTCAAGGGGGCCCCGACCGGCTGGCGACTGCCCGTCCGGGAGGTGCGTGCCGCCGCCGGGGCCGGCTACGTCTACACCATCTGCGGGGACATGCGCACGATGCCGGGGCTGGCGAGCCATCCGGCGGCCGAACGGATCGACATCGACGCGGACGGCAACACGGTGGGGCTGTTCTGAGGTCGGTCCTCGGAGCCTAGACTTCGCCCATGGCCAGTCAACGCGCCGATGACGCCCGCCGACGGATCGAGCTCGAGGAGCAGGACCGTCGCCGTGAGGGTGCTGCCGCCCAGGTCCTCATCGACGGGTTCGTGGTCGCCGCCCGGGACCGGGGGATCGCCACCGAACCGCTGATCGCCCAGCTTCTGGACGGGCACACCGCCCGGACCGACCGGCACGGCTGGTACCTCAACGCCAGCCACAGCCTGGCGATCGGGGAGAACGGCGAGTACTTCCAGCTGGTGGTGGCCGGCGGCTTCAGGGAACGGCTGCGCGGGGTGAGGCTGGAGACCTCGCTGCCGCCGCTCCATGTCGGACGTGGCGGTCGCGACGGGGAGACCGGCTATCTCAAGGAGTTCCTCGCCTGGCGGTTGGCCGCCGGCTGACACGCCGGGGCGCAGCGAAGAATCTCAGGGGGTGCCGGGTGCGGTGCCCCCGGGCAGGGCGGCACGGGCCCTCCGCCGTCTCAGGATCCCGGGATGGCTGATGCCCAGGTACCAGGCCAGTCCCAGAGCGACCGCCAGGAAGACGTAGGGCATCATCTTGAGCCGGGTCTGGTTGTGGTCCTTGACCGCGACGACCTCGCTGTTGATGTCGCCGTCCTGACTGCGGTCCAGGACCAGGGTGACCTTCTGCCCCAGCGTGTAGGAGCTCGCCCTGGTGTACGGATTGCTCGTGACGGTGCGGGTCCTGCCGTCGCGCTGGTACTCGATGACCGCAAGTCGGTCGCCGGAGGGCTGGGAGACCAGGTGGAGGGGGCCCGATCCGACACTCGGCGCGTGACGGAAGCCGACCACCGTGCCCTGCACGGTGTCGCCGTGGCGCTGGAACATGTCGTAGCGGTGGCCGAGGATGAAGAACAGGCAGCTCACCGTCAGCAGATACACCACACCCAGCACGGCCAGGACACTGCGCCATTTCGTCATGCCCACCAGAGTACGACCGCGATCACTCCAGATACCCTCTGATCTCCCCGGCGTGGCGCCTCATCCTCCGGATCGCCCGGCTGCACCGCGCCCGTACCGCCTCGGCGCTCATCCGGTGCGCCCGGCCGGCCCGGTAGCTGGACATCTCCAGGACGTAGACGCTGGAGAGCAGGGGCAGCTGGGAGCGGGCCACGATCCCCAGGGCGACGGCGGCACCGAGGACGGCCAGGGCGAGCTGAGCCTGGTCGGGGTCATTCTCGACGACCGGCATGTCGTGGATCTCCCAGGGGATCTCCCGGGCGGCCAGCCGGCGCCGCGGCTGGCACACGGCGTACAGCGCGTCCAGACCGATCGTGGTGGGGACGGTGGTGGCCGGGCTCACCTTTCCGGTCCTGATCCGCAGCCAGGCCTCCGCGAGGTAGTCGTCGAGGCTGCTGCTGGGGTCCCGGCGGGCCATCCGGGTCAGCATCGGGAAGACCACCTGGAGCAGGGCCTGGCAGGCCAGACCGGCCAGCAGCCCGTCCTGCTGGGCGGCGAGCACGGTGGCACGGGCCAGCTGCGGGTCGGTGCGGATCGCGGCGGGAAGCTGGTGGGGGAGGGTTCCGGGACGCACCGGAAGGTCCGCGATGACCTCGGCGGCCCAGGGCTGGTCGACGGTGTGCAGCCACTCGTGGTGCAGGCGGTCACCGGTCGTGACGGTCATGACAACACCTCCTTGGTGTGTGTGGCATCTCAGGAGCCACACCACCAAGGAGGTGTTGTCAGACATGTTGTCGGCGGTTCGCCGGATGTATCCCGTTCGGTCCGGGTGTTGCCCGAGTCGGTCCGGGTGTTGTCAGCACCCGGAGAGGTGTTGTCCGGGACCCGCGAGGTGTTGTCATCGAGGTCCTGGTCGAGCGCACACCTACTCCTCGGCCAGAGCCTCCGTCGGGGTGGCCTTCGCCGCCCGGCGTCCCGGCAGGATCGAGGCCAGCGAGGCGGCGACGAAACAGATCGCGATCAGGCCGATAGTGGTCGGCCAGTCGACTGCGAACTTCACCGACAACGGCGCCCCGGACATCTTGAACACCGACTTGATCCCCAACCAGGCGAAGAAGCCGCCGGAGATGATGCCGACCAGCACCCCGGCCATCACCATCTGGACCGCCTCGAAGAACAGCATCAGGCGCAGCGATCCGCGCTGCATGCCCATCGCGCGCAGCAGGGCCGACTCCCGGCGTCTCTCCACCACCGACAGCCCCAGGGTGTTGGCGACCCCGATGAGGGCGATCACCACCGCCACCCCGAACAGGGTGGTCATCACGATCAGCAGGATGTTGAGGACCTGTTCGATGGCCGCTGCATAGAGGGCACCGCCGCCGAGAATCACATCGGGGTTGCGCTGTTGGATGCTGACGATCGGAGCCAGGGTCTGGGCCATATCGGTCCGCTCGGCCATTGCCGCCCAGACCGCCACGACCGGTGGCGCCTGGGTGAGCTTCGCCAGATCGGCGCTGTTCACCATCGCCACGCTGGAGTTCTCCATGGCCTTGGAGACGGTGACGGTGAGATTGAGGGTCCCCCTGGCTCCCTTGACGTCGACATGGTCACCGGTCTTGAATCCCGCATCGGCACTCATCAGCACCCGGCCGGGCGCCAGCTGATCGGCGGTCGTCGAGCTGACCGGCCGCAGCTGAGAGGCGTCGGCCCCCATCACCAGGGTGGGGGAGTCGCTGTCGCTGATGACCATCGGCGCTCCGCGCAGGGAGATCTGCGACTTGAGATTGGGCAGCTTCGAGAAGTCGGAGACGGTGGCGCTCGGCAGCGCCACCGAGGTCGCCGGTTTCGGTTCACCGGTGTTGACGTCGTAGGTGACGGCCTGTGCAGTGACGCTCAGATCGACGGGGAACTGCTCGTCGATGAGATCCAGGACGCTCTGGCGGGTGGTGGCGGTGCCGATCTGAAGGGTGACGATGATCCCCACTGCCAGCATCAGGACGCCGGTGGTCAGAGCGGTGCGCACCGGGTTGCGGACCGCATTGGCCGTCGAGAGTCTCGCGGTGGCCCCGAAGGGCCGGATCATCAGGCCCAGCCCGCGGATCACCCAGGGCACGTAGACCGGCGTCGAGAGGAGGATCCCGATCCCCAGCAGGGCCACCGATCCCATCGCCCAGGCGATGTTCCACCTGTCGACCCTCAGTGCCTGCCAGGCCAGCAGGGCGCCGGCCACCACCAGCACCGAGCTGATGATCACCAGGGCCACCGAGGTGCGCCTGGTCTCGATCGTCGGTGCTGGGCGCAGAGCCTCCAGAGGAGCGACCCGGGTGGCTCTCAGGGTGGGGACGAAGGCGGCCAGCACGGTGGCCACCACCCCGATCCCGAACTCGATGGCCAGATCGGACCAGGGCATCACCAGGCCGAACCCCAGGGCCCCGGTGTAGGCCGCCCCGGCGAGCGCGATGAGAACTCCCAGCACGATGCCGAGCAGTGATCCGATGATCCCGATGATCACCGACTCGACGAAGAACTGCCCTCTCACCTGACCGCCGGAGGCGCCGACGGTGCGCATCAGGCCGATCTGGCGGCGGCGCTGGGCGAGCAGGATGAGGAAGGTGGTGAAGATGATGATCATTCCCACCATCAGCGCTACGCCGGCGAAAACCATCAGCATGTACTTGAAGACGTCGAAATTGCCGGTCAGTGCCGTAATGCTGCGGGCCCGGTACTCATCGGCCGGGGCCACCTGGAGATCCCCGGCCCTGGTGCCTGGCTTGGCCATCCCCGGCAGCTTCGAGACGGCCGACTGGATCGCCGTCGAGACCTGTCCGGGGTCGGATCCCGGGCTGGTGGCGATCAGCCAGACCGACGGCTGGAAGCCGGCGGCAATCGGCACCGCGGGATCGACGTAGACAGTCTGGGCGAACAGCGAGCGCGGGTCGTCGCTGATCCCGCTGACGGTCAGCTCTGTGGTGCCGGAGGCGACCTTGTCGCCGACCTGGACGCCGAGCTTGCCGGCGGCCTCCTCGGACAGGGCGATCTGGGTCGGCTGGGAGGGCCAGGACCCCGAGGACAGTCCCGCCCAACGGAAGCGTTCGGAGGGCAGTCCGTAGAAGGTTGCCTGGACTGCCTTGTCATCCTTCTGGACGATCTCGTTGGTCTGCAGGGCGGGTTCGACGGCCGACACTCCCTGGACGGCCTTGATGGTGCTGGTCACGTTGGCCGGGACGATGTTCTCGCTGGTGGAGCCGAGGTCGACGACCACGTCGGCCCTGGAGGTCACCAGGGACTCCTGCTGACCCAGGGCGTTGGACTGGGTGCGGATGAACACCGAGACGCCGACCATGAAGCCGATCGAGATGGCGATCGCCACCAGGGTGGCGACGTAGCGGCCCGGGTGGAAGCGGACCTCCTGAACAGCGTTGCGCAGCATCACGCCTCCAGATTCGCCATGGCGGTGCCGACCGTCTCGGCGGTCGGCGAGTCGATGTCGTCGACGATGCGCCCGTCCAGCAGCATGAGGGCCCGGTCGGAGTAGGAGGCGGCCCGCGCGTCGTGGGTGACCATGATGATGGTCTGGTGCAGATCGGTGGCGCAGTGCCGCAGGTACTCCAGCAGGGCGGTGCCGGACTTGAAGTCGAGGGCCCCGGTGGGTTCATCGGCGAAGACCACCGAGGGCTTGGCGATCATCGCACGGGCGCAGGCGACCCGCTGCTGCTGGCCTCCCGACAGTTCGGAGGGCCGGTGGTTCAACCGGTCGGCGATCCCCAGACCCTGGGTGAGCTGGTCGAACAGGGCCGGATCGGGGCTGGCCCCGGCCAGATCCAGCGGGAGCAGGATGTTCTGCCGGGCGGTGAGGGTGGGCAGCAGGTTGAAGGACTGGAAGATGAATCCCACCTCGTCGCGGCGGACCCGGGTGAGGGCCTTGTCGGGAAGCGTGCTGAGCTCCTTGCCCGCCAGCAGCACCCGGCCCGAGGTGATCCGGTCCAGTCCGGCCAGACAGTGCATGAGGGTCGACTTGCCCGATCCGGAGGGGCCCATGATGGCGGTGAAGGAGCCGCGCCGGAACTGGACGTCGACGCCGTTGAGGGCGACCACCTGGGTGGGTCCGGAACCGTAGACTTTCGTGACGCCGAGGGCCGCGGCGGCATCCTGGGCGAGGTCCTCGGGGCGGGGTCCGGCGGCCGGGGCTCCCGACTGCCAGGGCTGGGCCCCCGGGTAGGGCTGGGCCGGGTTCTGCAGGTACGGGGAACCCTGGGGCCCGGCCTCACCGCGCCGCGGCGTTCCGATCGGGGCCTCGGCATCCGGGGTCTCGGCGGATCCGACGGAGGGGTCGGGGGCGGAGGAACGGCGCGGCGGAGTCGACATGCGGCCACCCTACGGCCGCCGGTGCCGGTGGTTCTGTCGCACGGTGGCGTGGCGGCGAGATTGGCGGGGATCTTAGAACAGCCTCAGGGCACGCTCAGATGAGCCTCAGGGGACGCTCAGTCGAGGTTCAGGGCACCCTCAGAATGGGTTCAGATGAGGCCGACCTCGCGGGCGAAGAGCACCAGGCCGACCCGGTCGCGGCACTCCAGCTTGGCCAGCAGCCGGCCGATGTGGGTCTTGACGGTTCCCTCGGCCATGTAGAGGGTCTGGGCGATCTCGGCATTGGTGGCGCCCTTGGCGATCTCCACCAGCACTTCCTGCTCCCGGTCGGTGAGCACCGAGAGCCGCTCCTCGTTCTGCTTCGGGTTGCTCGGCAGCCTCGGGACGACGTGGTCCAGCAGGCGCCGGGTGGCCGAGGGGGCCACCACCGCCTCACCGGCGGCGACACTGCGGATCGCCGAGAGCAGTTCGGCGGGCCGGGCGTCCTTGAGCAGGAAGCCGGAGGCGCCCGCCTTCAGCCCGGCGTAGACGTACTCGTCCAGGTCGAAGGTGGTGAGGATCATCACCTTGGTGTCCAGCGGGGAGGCGGCGATCCGGCGGGCCGCCTCGACCCCGTCCATCACCGGCATCCGGATGTCCATCAGCGCGACATCGGCCGGGGTGGTGCGCAGCACGTCGAGGGCCTCGGCGCCGTTGGAGGCCTCCCCGACCACCTCCATGTCGTCCTCGGCCTCGATGAGCATCCGGAACCCGGAACGGACCAGGGACTGGTCGTCGACCAGCAGCACGCGAATCGGCTCGGGCATGGGACCTCCGGGGTGAGGGAACACCCCATCCTAGAGGGAGGTCAGCGTCCCGATCGAAGCGGCAGCAGGGCGCGCACCCGGAACCCGCGGTCGGCCAGTGGGCCGGTGTCCAGCTGGCCGCCCATCGAGGTGACCCGCTCCCGCATCCCCTGCAGGCCGTGCCCGCGGCCGTCCCCCTGGATCGCCTCGCCGTGGCCGTCGTCGGTGATGGTCAGGCACATCGTGGTGGGCCGGTAGTGCACCGCCACCTCGGCGTGGGCGGTCGGACCGGCGTGCTTGAGGACATTGGTCACCGCCTCCTGGACCACCCGGTAGGCGGTCAGTCCGAGGGCCTCGGGGACCTCCGGGCGCTCCCCGGTGACGGTGAGGGAGATCCGGTCCCCGGAGTGCTCCACCAGCTCGGGGATGTCGGTGAGTCCGGGGGAGGGGGAGAAGGCGGCCTTCTCGGACGGGTCCTGGCGCAGCACCCCGACGATCCTGCGCATCTCGACCAGGGCGTCGCGTCCGGTGTCGGCGATGATGTCGAGCACCTCGGGAGCCTTCTCGGGCTTCTTGAGGGCCAGCGCCTTGCCCCCCTCTGCCTGGACGATCATCACCGACAGGGAGTGGGCGACGATGTCGTGCAGCTCCCGGGCGATCTCATTGCGGGTGCGCTCCTCGATGACCCGGGCGTCCTGCTCCCGCTCGGCGAGGATGGACCGGTAGCGCTGAGCCTTGGCCATCCGCTGCTGGGAGCCGATCAGGGCCGCCTCGCGCAGCCGCCGACCGATCGCGTAGGGGGTGATCACCAGGCCGGCGCACACCGCCATCGACAGGAACCACAGCATCCAGGGGGTGCCGCCGTTGGCGGGGTAGTCGGCGGTCATCGCGGCGTGCCACCGGGTGGGCCCCAGGATGGCCCCCAGCGCCCCCGCCCACAGCACCCAGCGGGACTGCGGGCCGCCGGTCCAGCGCGCCACCGAGTAGGAGGCGATCGGAATGGTGAGCAGGGACAGCACCGGCCAGGGGACGATGATGAGCTGGATGGTGGCGCCCAGCCCGACCAGACCCATCATGAGCATCGGCTGGTCGCGGCGGATCGTCACCGACCCGACCATCACCATCGAGCTCACCAGGGCGGCGATGTACTCCGGACTCGGATGCATGATGACCGAGGTGACATAGGGCACCACCGTGAGAACGGTGAGCACCACGACCAGCGTGATGTCGACCCACAGCGCCCGTTCGGAGTCCTGGGGGCGGCCGTCGCCCAGCTCGGGGTTGAGCACCTCCTCCATGCCGGGGATCGAGAGCTGCTCCTCGGTGCGCGCCGCACCCCGGGTGGACCGGGTCGAGGAGAACCGCGTCAGGCGCGCACGAACACCGCTCCCGGACCTCTGCTGCGGTGCGGGGGCCGTCGCGTCACGCCCGCTGCTGCTCATCGTCACCAGTGTATGGACGGCCCTCAACCAGCCGTCGCGCGGGATTTGCCGTAGGATTGCCCCGGGCATCAACGCGACAACACTCAATGACGAAGGGCACGGTCAACGATGCGGATTCTCATCACAGGCGGAGCGGGATACATCGGGTCGACGGTCGGGTCGGCCTGCGAGGAGGCGGGCCACGAGGTGGTGGTCCTGGACGACCTGTCGGCGGGACGCCGCGAGTTCGTCCGCGACCGGAAGTTCTACCAGGGCGACGTCGCCGACCAGGACCTGCTGGACCGGGTGTTCACCGAGAACCAGATCGACGCCGTGGTGCACTGCGCCGCCAAGATCATCGTCCCCGAGTCGGTCGACCAGCCGCTGGCCTACTACGAGAACAACGTTGCCAAGACCATCAAGCTGCTGCAGGCGATGGCCCGCAACGGCGTCAACCGCATCCTGTTCTCCTCCTCGGCCTCCATCTACGCCACCGACGCCGAGTTCAAGGTCACCGAGAAGTCCGCCCTGGACCCGGGTTCGCCCTACGCCACCACCAAGTTCATGGTCGAGTTCGTGCTGCGCGACGCCGCCCACGCCTCCGACCTCAAGGCCCTGTCGCTGCGCTACTTCAACCCGATCGGGTCGGACCCGAAGCTGCGCACCGGCCAGCAGATCGAGCACCCCACCCACGTCCTGGGCAAGATGATCGACGCCTGGCTGGACAAGACCACCTTCACCGTCACCGGAGCCGACTGGCCGACCCGCGACGGGTCGGGGATCCGCGACTTCATCCACGTCTGGGATCTCGCCCGCGCCCACGTCGCCGCCCTCGAGCACCTCGACGAGGTGACCGCCGAGGATCCCTACCAGGTCTTCAACATCGGCACCGGCAACGGGGTCACCGTCAAGGAGCTGGTGGACGCCTTCGAGGAGGGCACCGGCAAGCCGCTGGACGTCGTCTACGGCCCGCCCCGTCCCGGTGACGTCGCCGGCGCCTACACCGTCTCGCACCGCGCCAAGGATCTGCTCGGCTGGAGCGCCCAGCTCACCCCGGCCGACGGCATCCGCGATGCCATCGCCTGGCTGCCCGAGCGCAAGAAGATCCTGGGCTACTGAGCCCCGGAGGACCGGCACGAGGATGAAGCACAGGTTCTGGTGGGGTCTGGTCGCACTGGCGGCCGGATGTCTGGTCGGCGGGCGGATCGACGCCCACCGACGCCGTCAGCGGGCCGCCCTGTGGGCGGTGGCGACCGAGGGAGTCTCCTCGGCCGACCCGCATCCCCGCTGGTTCTGAGCCGGGCTGGTTCAAGGCTGGGCTGGTTCAAGGCGGGGCGCCCCGTGGCGCGAGAAGGAGAAGACGATGGTCTCACTGGTGACCTTCGACATGGCCGGCACCACCGTCGATGACGGTGGTGCGGTGTCGCGGGCGCTGCGCGCGGCGGTCGAGGAGACCGGCGCCAGCGTCGCTCAGGAGGACCTGGAGGTCTGGTCCGGGGTGGAGCGGACCAGCGCCATCTCGGCGCTGATGGCGCTGGGCGGGGTGCACCCCGCCCGCGGTGCGGCACGCGCCCAGTTCCTGAGGTTCTCCACCATCCTGGCGGACAGCTGGCGCACCGACCCGCCGCAGGAGATCGCGGGGGCCACCGAGACCTTCGAGACCCTCCACGAGGAGGGCATCCGGGTGGCCCTCACCACCGATCTGAACGAGGCATCGGTGACCCCTCTGATGGAGGAACTGGGCTGGTGGCCGGCCCGCCGGCCGCTCATCGACACCGTCGTGACCGCCGACGACGTGGCCTCCGGGTGCCCCGCCCCCTACCTCATCCACCGGGCGATGGAGCGCACCCGGGTGGTCGACGTCCGCCAGGTGCTGGCGGCCGGGGACACCGTCGTCGATCTGCAGGCCGCCCGCAATGCCGGCGTGGCCCCGGTCAGCGTGCTCACCGGTGCCGGGGACCGGCAGACCCTGGAGGCGGCCGGCCCCGACTACCTGCTCGGGTCGATCGCCGAGCTGCCGGCGGTGATCTCGGCCGCCGGCTCGGCGATGGGCTGAGCGCCTCAGACGCGCATCAGTACCTTGAGCAGGGCCGTCATCTGCCGGGCGACCGCCAGGTGATCGGCCGGGTTGCCGGAGATGATCGCCTCGATCATCTGCTGGTCGTAGAGGGTGCGCATGATCGAGAGCAGGTCGTCCACCGAGATCCCCAGCCGGACGTCGTTGGCCGCGATGACGTCGGCGACCAGGTCGCGCAGGGCCGGGGTGCAGGACTCGTTGAGCGCCCGGTAGGCCGGTCGCAGTTCGGGGTCGCGGGCCGCCTGGAGGCGGATCTCGTTGATCGCCAGGATGGTCTGGGGGTCGGTGCTCACGGTGGACAGGAACAGGCTGACGGCCCGGTCGAGCTTCTGCTCGATCGGCAGTTCGCTGGCCGAGACCCTCGGCAGCTGGGTCGACAGGGTCTGGTAAGTCTGGTCGATCGAGCGCTGCAGGACGTCGAGGCAGAGGTCGTTCTTCGACTCGAAGTTGGAGTAGAAGGCGCCGCGGGTGAACCCCGCCTCCTCGCAGATCTCCTCCACCGAGGCGCCGTCGACCCCCTTGCGGGCGAACACCCGGATCGCCGCCCAGGCCAGCCGTTGCCTGGTGGCCTCCCGCCGGGTGCTGACCTGCTCGCGGGACGCAATCACATCGGTCATCGTTGGCCTCCTGTCCTCCGGCCCCTGCCAGTTTGCATACGGAAGTGTATCGGATACGCTTCCGTACTGGATACGGGTATGTATCGGACCTGCTCAGGGGGAGTACCGGCGGGCCGACATCCCGGATCTGCGAGTCATCGTCCGCCAGCGGCGCCGACGGCACGCGGAAACCGAGTGTGTCGATATTTCTGAGGTGACGATGTCCTCCTTCCTGCATGATCTCAGCGCCTGGTGCTTCCGGCGCGCCAAGACGGTCATTGCGATCTGGCTCGGGATCCTGGCCCTGCTGGGCGGGCTGACAGCCGGTTTCGGGGGATCATTCGAGGACACCTTCACCATTCCCGGCGCACCCTCGCAGGTGGCCATGGACAACCTCAAGGCGACCTTCCCGCAGGCCGCCGATCTCACCGCCGATGTGGTGGTCGTGGTCCCCAAGGGGGACTCGGTGGAGTCGGCGGCGATCCGCCCGAAGATCGAGCAGGGGGTCACCGACCTCGGGAAGCTGAGCTTCGTCCGCACTGCCACCTCCCCGTGGGCCAAGTACGTCAGCGGCATGATCAGCGACGACCGGACGGCCGCCGTCATCCAGGTTGATCTGGGCAACACGACCCAGGTCTCCTTCTCCGACAAGGACAAGGCGGCCCTCCAGCAGGCCGGTCACCGGATCGAGCAGGCCCTGCCGGTGGGCGCCAGGGTGACCGTCGGCGGCCAGGCCTTCGGCGCCACCTTCCCGTCCATCGGGATCACCGAGGCGCTCGGCGTCGTGGTCGCCCTCATCGTGCTGTTCATCACCCTGGGGTCCATCGTCGCCGCCGGGATGCCGGTCCTCACCGCCCTCATCGGGGTGGGGATCTCCACCTGCATCACGATGCTGCTGGCCAATTTCACCGACATCAACTCCACCACCCCGCTGCTGGCCGTGATGCTGGGTCTGGCGGTGGGCATCGACTACGCCCTGTTCATCCTGTCGCGGCACCGCGACCAGCTCGCCGAGGGGGTCGATCCGCAGTCCTCGGCGGCCCGGGCGGTGGCCACCTCCGGTTCGGCGGTCGTCTTCGCCGGGACCACCGTCATCATCGCCCTGGTCGGTCTGGCGATCGCCGGGATCCCCTTCCTCACCGTGATGGGCGTCTTCGCCGCGGTCGGCGTCGCCCTGGCGGTGGCGATCGCCCTCACCATGCTGCCCGCCTTCATGGGACTGATGGGGCAGCGGATGGCCCCCCGCCGTCCGCGCAGGAAGCGCAGCAGGGCCGCCGCAAAGGTGGCCGCCGCTGACCAGGAGGCGGTCGGGGACGGCGCCACCGGCTCCGGCCGGCAGAGCGGCGCGGCACCGGCCGCCGAACCCGCCCGGGCCACCAAGGACCCCCGCAAGGGGATCTTCGGCTGGTGGGTGCGGGTGGTCACCAAGGTCCCGGTGGTCACTGTCCTCATCGTCGTGGTGGTGCTCGGCTCCCTGGCCATCCCGGTCAAGGACCTCCACCTCTCCCTGCCCAGTGCCGCCGAGGACGCCCTCGGCACCCCCTCCCGGCAGACCTACGACACCCTCACCGAGAAGTTCGGCGAGGGGTTCAACGGCCCCATCATCGTCACCGCTGACATCGTCAACTCCACCGATCCGATGGGTGTCATCAACGGGTTGAAGAAGGAGATCGCGGACCTGCCCGGCGTCAAGCAGGTGCCGGTCGCCATTCCCAACCAGAACGTCGACACCGGCATGATCCAGGTCATCCCGACCACCGGGCCCTCCGACCAGGCCACCGCCGACCTGGTGAACCGGCTGCGCGACCAGCAGTCCCGGTGGAAGAGCGAGTTCGGGGTGGACACCGGGGTGACCGGCGTCACCGCCATCCAGATCGACGTCTCCGACCAGCTGGGCCGGGCGATGCTGCCCTTCGCGCTGTTCGTGGTGGGGCTGTGCATCATCCTGCTGACCGTGGTCTTCCGGTCCATCGCGGTGCCCATCAAGGCGACCGTGGGATACCTGCTCTCGGCGGGAACCGGACTCGGCGCCGCCCAGCTGGTCTTCAACCGCGGGGTCGGCCTGAGCATCATCAACATCGACAAGCCGGTGCCGATCATCTCCTTCATGCCGATCGTCGTGATGGGCATCCTGTTCGGCCTGGCGATGGACTACGAGGTCTTCCTGGTCTCGCGGATGCGTGAGTCCTACACCCACGGGATGGCGGCCAAGGAGGCCGTGGTGGACGGCTTCGTCCACTCCGGCAAGGTCGTCACGGCGGCCGCCCTCATCATGTTCTCGGTCTTCGCCTTCTTCATCCCCGAGGGGATGCACGCGCTGCGCGAGATCGCCCTGGCGCTGGCCATCGGCATCGTGGTGGACGCCTTCCTGGTGCGGATGACCTTCGTCCCCGCCGTCCTCACGATGCTCGGTGACAAGGCCTGGTGGCTGCCGAAGTGGCTGGACGAGCGTCTCCCGGTCCTCGACATCGAGGGGGAGGCCGTCACCCGCGAGCGCAATCTCGCGCAGTGGCCCACCGCCGACCACACCGAGGCCGTCCACGGCGAGGATCTCGCCGTCGAGGGGCTGTTCAGCGGGGTCCGCGCCCACGTCGAACCCGGCGAGGTCCAGGCGGTGGTGGGACCTCCGGGGGCCGTCACCGGCCTGCTGCTGGCCCTGTCGGGGCGTCTCACCCTCGACTCCGGCACCTGCCGGTCGGCCGGCGAACTGCTTCCCGACCGGGCCCCCCGGGTCCGGCGGCTGGTGACCTTCGTCGACGCCGCCGAACCCGACGGGCTGGCCGAGAGGCTCCGCCGGGGCCTGGCCCCCACCACCCGACTGGCCATCATCGACCACGCCGACCAGGTCGTCGACCCGGAGTCCCGGGCCGCCCTGGAGCATCTGTGCACCCGGGCCCGCACGGCAGGACGCACCGGCGTCCTGCTCGGCGCCCAACGCGCCGGCCGACTCGACTGGCTCAACCCCGACGGGGTCGGCGAGCTCGCCGCCGTCGACCCGACTCCCGCCCTTCCCGAAGGAGCGAACTGATGTCCCCACGCACGAAGTCCACAGCCTCGGGGTCCTCCAGCGCCCGCCCCAGGGCCGAACGCTCCCACTCGACCATCGCGCTGAGCTGGCACACCGTGGTCGCCCTGGTGCTGGTGCCGCTGGTGGTGGCCGGGGCGCTGATCGGCACCACCTGGAAGATGACCAACCGGCTCTCCCAGGTGCAGGCCGCCATCGTCAACCAGGACGCCGGGGTCACCTTGGGCGGCCAGTTCGTCCCGCTGGGCCGCCAGCTGTCGGGGGAACTCATCAAGTCGAGCACCACGACCACCGACGGGCGGCCCATCTCCTGGGTGCTCGCCGACTCCGCCGGCGCCGCCAAGGGACTGAAGGACGGCAGCTACGCCGCCGTCGTCACCATCCCCAAGTCCTTCTCCAAGGACGCCACCTCTTACTCGGCCAACAAGGGTGACCAGGCCCGCCAGGCCGTCATCACGGTGGCCACCTCGGACTCCTCCCCGGTCACCGACTCGGCGATCGCCACGATGACCGCCCAGGCCGCCCAGAACCAGATCAACAAGACCCTCAACAGCCAGTACCTCGACAACATGTACATCGGGCTCAACAAGTCGGCCAGCGGGATGGTCTCCCTCAGCAAGGGCGCCTCCCAGCTCAACGACGGCGCCCAGCAGCTCACCGGCGGGGTGAAGTCCGCCACCTCGGGCAGCCAGCAGCTGTCCAACGGTCTCGGCCAGCTCGACAAGGGCGGGCAGACCCTCACCTCCGGCGGCTCCCAGCTGCTGGTCGGGGTGCGTCAGCTCGCCTCCGGGGTCGCCCTGCTCGACGCCAACGGCAGCAAGCTCAACGCCGGTGGCACCCAGCTGGCCTCAGGTGCCAGGACTCTCGACGCCGCCGGCAGCAAGCTCAATGCCGGTGGCACCCAGCTGGCCTCGGGGACCAGGACCCTGGACGCCAACGGCAGCAAGCTCAACGCCGGTGGCACCCAGCTTCGCAACGGCGCCAACCAGCTGTCGGCCGGCATCAATCAGATCGACCGCCAGCTCCAGCAGACCAGCGGCACCGTCCCGTCGATGAGCCAGGAGCAGCTCGCCCAGATCCAGCAGCTGAGCACCGGGGCCACCGCGATCGCCGACGGCAGCGCCGGGGTCTACGCCGGAATGCAGCGCTACCAGGGGGCGATGGCCCGACCCACCGACTCCCAGATCGCCCAGGTCGTCAACCAGATCTGCGCCCAGAACGCCCAGGCCTGCGCCACCGACGCCGCCCGGGCACAGCTGGCCGCCGGGGTGAAAGCCGGGATGGCCGCGGCCGCCCAGTCGATGGGCAGCTCCTCCGACCCCGACTCCCTGATGGGCGGGGCCCGGGCCACCAGCGAGGGGGCGCGCAGCTACGCCTCGAAGGTCAGCGAGGGGATCGATCAGCTCACCGCGACCCTGAAGGCCCTGCCCGGCCAGATCGGCAAGCAGATCACCGCCCTCAAGGACGGTGTCCACCAGCTCGCCACCGGCGCCAACCAGGTCTCGAGCGGGGTGTCGACCTACACGAACGGCGTCTCGCGGTACACCGCCGGGGTGCACACCCTGTCATCCGGGGTGTCGACCTACACGAACGGCGTCTCGCAGTACACCGCCGGGGTGCACACCCTGTCGTCCGGGGTGTCGACCTACACGAAGGGGGTCTCGCAGTACACCGGCGGGGTGCACACGATGGCCCAGCAGATGCCGACCCTGACCACCGGCGCCCAGCAGTACGTCGCCGGGGTGGGGCAGTTCGCCCAGGGGGTGCACCAGACCTCCCAGGGCGCCGACAAGCTCTACGCCGGACAGGTGAAACTGTCCCAGGGAGCGGTCAAGTTCGCCCAGGGCTCCGACACCTTCGCCACCGACGTCGCCAAGGGGGCCAAGCAGGTGCCCACCTACTCGGCCTCCGACCGGCAGAAGCTGTCCGACGCCGTCTCCTCGCCGGTGCGGGCGAGCAGCACCCCGATGGGCACCTCGGCATGGGTGGTCGGACTGATCCTCATCCTCGGACTGTGGATCGGCGCACTGGCGATCTGGACGGTGGCCCGCACCGTGCCCTCCCGGGTGCTCACCTCCTCCCGGTCCACCCTCTCCCTGCTGTGGAGCTCGCTGTCGACCGGCGCCGGCGTGATGGCGGCCAGCGCGGCGGGGCTGGCCCTGCTGGCGACCCTCACCACCGGCATCTCGGTGCCGCGCGGCCTGGGGCTGTTCGGGATGCTGCTGCTGGTCGGCGCGATGTTCCTGGCCGTCAACCACGCCCTGGCCGGCTGGCTGCACGCCATCGGACGGTTCATCAGCGTCATCCTGGTGGCCGCCGCCTCCGCCGTCGGACTGGTCTCGGCGGTGCCGGGTCCGGTCCGCTGGGTGCACGACATCTCCCCGCTGAAACCCGCGATGGAGGCGCTGACGGCGATCCTGGCCGGTCACTCACCGACCTTCGGATCCCTGCTGACGATCATCATGTGGTTGCTGATCGGAGGACTGGCGAGCCTGCTCGCGGTCAACCGGGCCCGGCACATCAGTCCGGCCAAGGTGATCGCCGAACTCACCTGAGGACCGAACGGTCCCGGTGCTCGCGGCGCAGGCGGTCGTGGTGCAGCAGGGCTGCGCCGAGGACCGCCGAGAGGAGGGAGCCGATCAGCACCGCGGCGCGGGCCGCGGTGACCTCCTCGGCCCCCTCGAAGGACAGCCCGGCGATGAGCATCGCCACGGTGAACCCGATCCCGCACAGCAGGCCGACCGGCAGCAGATCGCGCAGCGTCAGCCCCTCGGCCATCCTCAGCGGCGTCCACCGGGTGACCAGGGCGGTGGTGGCCATGATCCCCAGCGGCTTGCCCACCACCAGGGCGATCGCGACCGCCCATGCCACCGGATGGTCGACCAGCCGGGACCCTGCGCTCAGCGGGATCCCGGCGGCGAAGACCGCGAAGACCGGCAGGGCCACCGCGTTGGACACCGGCTGGACGAGCTGACCGAGCCGGGTGGCCCTGGAGACGAGCTCCCCGCCGAACCTGCGGGTCGGCATCACCAGCCCCAGGGCGACACCGGCGATGGTGGCGTGCACCCCCGAGGAGTGCACGCACAGCCAGGCCAGCACCGCCACCGGGGCCAGCAGCCACCAGCGCACCCGGGGGCGTCGGGCCAGCCACCCGAAGACCGCCACCGCGGCCGCCGCACCGATCAGCGCGGGGAGCCGCAGGCCGTGGGAGTAGACGATCGCGATGATGAGGATCCCGATGAGGTCGTCGACGACCGCGACCGTGAGCAGGAAGACCCGCAGACCGGCCGGCGCGCCGCGTCCGGCCAGCACCAGCACCATCAGGGCGAAGGCGATGTCGGTGGCGGTGGGGATCGCCCAGCCGTGGGCGTAGCGGCCCGCCCCCATCGCGAACAGCACGCCCGCGTAACACAGCGCCGGGATCGCCACCCCGCCGCAGGCGGCCAGGATCGGCACTGCGGCCCGACGCGGGTCGCGCAGGCTGCCGGCCCGGATCTCCTGGATCAGCTCCAGTCCCACGGTGAGGAAGAACAGGCTCAGCAGGACGTCCTGGGCCCACTGGTCGGCGGTGAGAGGACCCAGTCGGGACCCCGACAGCCGGTGGAAGGAGTCGCGGGCGGCGGTGTTGGCCAGCAGCAGCCCGGTCACCGCCCCGACCAGCACCAGCACACCACCGGTGGTCTCCCGGCTCAGGGCGATGCGCGCCCGGGTGGTGATGCTGGTCATGGGACTCCTTGAGGGACGGCGCCGGGCATGAGGACATGACGGCGTGGTTGACTTGGGGGATACGTCCTGCGTGACATCGATGTGCGGAGATGAGTGTTCAATGACGACCGGATTTCAGCCCAATGAGTTCGAGTTTGCCAGTGACGACAAGGGAGAGTTCGTCAAGGTGATGGCCCGCGGCTACCAGGTGCTGGCCAGTCCCGGGATCAACCAGGGGTCGGCCTTCAGCCTGGAGACCCGCGAGGCGCTGGGCCTGGACGGCCTGCTCCCCTCGGGGGTGACGACCCTCGAGGGCCAGCTCAAGCGGGTCTACGGGCAGTACCAGGCCCAGCCCGACGCACTGAGCAAGTACCTCTACCTCAACGCCACCCACGACCGCAACGAGGTGCTCTACTTCGCCCTGCTCACCGCCCACATCGAGGAGATGATGCCGATCGTCTACACCCCGACCATCGGGCAGGCGATCCAGGAGTATTCCCACTGGTACCAGCGTCCGCGCGGGGTCTTCCTGTCGATCGACGATCCCGGCACCATGGAGCGCTCCCTCAAGGCGATGGGGGACCGTCCCGACGACGTCGACCTCATCGTCGTCACCGACTCCGAGGGCATCCTGGGGATCGGCGACCAGGGGGTCGGCGGGGTCGCGATCACCGTCGGCAAACTGGCCCTCTACACCGCCGCCGCCGGGATCCACCCGCACCGGGTGATGCCGGTCGTGCTGGACACCGGGACCGACAACCTGGAACTGCTCAACGACGACACCTATCTGGGCGTCCGGCACGCCCGGGTGCGCGGCAAGCAGTACGACGACTTCATCGAGCGCTTCGTCACCACCGCCCATCGGCTCTACCCCCACGCGATGATCCACTGGGAAGACTTCGGCGCCGCCAATGCGACGCGGATCCTCGACAAGTACCGCAACGACTACTGTACCTTCAACGACGACATCCAGGGCACCGCGGCCGTGGTGGCCGCCGCCGTGATGGCGGCCGTGAAGGCCTCCGGGACGCCCCTGGCCGAGCAGCGGATCGTCATCCACGGCGCCGGGAGCGCCGGGATCGGGATCGCCTCGCTGCTGCGGCGGGTGATGGTCGAGGAGGGGATGGACGCCGACGAGGCGCGCCGCCACTTCTGGGGACTGGGGTCCCGCGGTCTGCTGCGCGAGGGTCTGACGCTGCGCGACTTCCAGGGCCCCTGGGCGCGCCCGAGCGCCGACCTGAAGGGCTGGAAGCTCGACACCCGCGGCCACTACGAGCTGGCCGATGTGGTGCGCAATGTGCGCCCGACCATTCTCATCGGCTCCTCGGCCCAGGCCGGGGCCTTCACCGAGGACCTGGTCCGAGAGATGGCCGAGTACTGCGAGCGGCCGATCATCATGCCGCTGTCCAACCCGACCAGGAAGGCCGAGGCGGTTCCCTCCGACCTCATCGAGTGGACCGACGGCAGGGCGCTGATCGCCACCGGATCCCCCTTCGAGCCGGTGACCCATAAGGGGACCAGCTACCGGATCGCCCAGGCGAACAACGCCCTGGTCTTCCCCGGCATCGGGCTGGGGGCGATCGCCTCGGGGGCCACCCGGATCTCGGAGGGGATGGTCGCGGCGGCCTCCACCGCGCTGGCCTCCACCGTCGACGTGCACGCCAAGGGGGCCGCCCTGCTGCCCCGGATGTCGAGCCTGCGGTCCATCTCGGCGCGGGTCGCGCTGTCGGTGGTCGAGGCCGCCCAGAACCAGGATCTGGCCACCGTGAAGCTGGGCCACAATCCGGTCCAGGCGATCTACGAGTCGATGTGGAAGCCGCGCTACCCGCGGGTGATCCCGGCCTGAGGGGCCCTCAGATCTGCGGCCGCTGAAGGGTGTCGCGCACCTCGCCGACCAGCTCCTCGAGGATGTCCTCCAGGAAGATCACGCCGATCATCCGGTCGGTGTCGATGCTCCCGCCGGTGGTGGTTGAGGTGCCGGTTGTTGCCGAGGCGTCGGTGGCGGCGTCGACGTCGGTTGCGGAACCAGCTTCGGGCACCACGGCGGCGCAGTGGATCCCGGTGCGCTGCATCTGGCGCATCGCGTCCTCCACCTCGTCGTCGACCCGGACCGTCTCCATCTGGCGGATGTGCTCGGCGCCGATCGGCCGGTCGTGCTCGGCGCCCTGGGCGTAGAGGACGTCCTTGACGTGCAGGTAGCCGGTGATCCTGCCGTGCTGACTCACCGGGAACCGGGAGAAGCCGGTCACCGAGACCTCGTGCTCCAGCTGCGCCGGGGTGCACTCGGGGGTCAGCGTGACGAGGTCGGCCAGCGGGACCATCGCCTCGCCGACGGTGCGGTCGGTGAACTCCAGGGATCCGCTGAGCAGGCCCAGGTCGTCGTGGATCTTGCCCTCCTCCTCGGACCTCTCCACGATCGAGGCGACCTCCTCGGTGGTGAATGCGGCGGCGATCTCGGTCCGCGGGGTGAGGCCGGCCAGCCGGACGAACCAGTTCGCGGTGTGGTCCATCGCGTAGATCACCGGCGCTACCACCTTCCCGATCGCCACCAGCGGTGGGGCCAGGGTCAGCAGGGCGTTCTGGGGCATCGCGATGGAGATGTTCTTGGGGACCATCTCGCCGAAGACCACGTGCAGGAACACCACCAGCAGCAGGGCGATGACCAGGGCCACCAGATGGGAGCTGGAGGCCGGCAGCCCGATCGATGTCAGCGGGTGGACCAGCAGATGGGCGATCGCCGGTTCGGCCACCGCACCGAGGGTGGTCGAGGCGACCGTGACCCCCAGCTGGCAGATCGACAGCATGTGAGAGACGTGCTCGAGGGCGTACAAGGCTTTCGCCGACCCGCGTCGGCGCTGTTCCACCAGCGGTTCGATCTGGGACCGCCGGGAGGAGGTGGTGGCGAACTCGCCGGCCACGAAGAAGGCGTTGACGCCGAGCAGGGCGACGGTGATGAGAAGTCCGACCATCGGGCTCATGACTCCTCCTCGTCCTCGGGCTTCGGGGCGGGGGTGATGCGCAGCTGGGAGACCCGGCGTCGCACCATCCGGGTGACGGTCAGTGTCGTCCCGTCCTCGGTCCGGGCGGTGTCGCCGATCGACGGCACCCGGCCCAGCAGGGTCATCACGAGGCCGGCGAGGGTCTCGTAGGGGCCGTCGTCGGGGACCTTCACGCCGGTCCGGTCGCGCAACTCGTCGGGACGCAGCCGGCCGGGCACCAGGAAGCTCCCGTCGGGCTGGCTGCGGATCCCGGCGCGCAGCTGGTCGTGCTCGTCGGCCACCTCGCCGACGATCTCCTCGACGGCGTCCTCCAGGGTGACGACCCCCGAGACTCCGCCGTACTCGTCGACCACCACGGCCATCTGGAGGCCCTCGTCTCGCAGCTGGACCAGCAGCCGGCTCAGTTCCAGGGTCTCGGGGACCCGTGGTGCCGGGTCGAGCAGGGAGGATGAGATCACCGGGACCTCCTCGCGGCGCTGCCAGGGCACCCCGACCGCGCGGCGCAGGCTGGCCAGGCCGACGATCTCGTCGGTGCCCGCTCCCAGCACCGGAAACCGCGAGTGCCCGGTCTCCGAGGCCATCGCCACGACGTCGGCCGCCGATGCGGTGGCCGGCAGGGTGCGCACCAGACCGCGGTCGGTCATCACGTCGACCGCGGTGAGCTGCTCCATGTGGATGGACCGGGTGAACAGGGTGGCGGTGGAGGGGTCCATCGTCCCCTCGTCGGCGCTGTGGCGCACCATGGCGGCCAGTTCGGTGGCCGACCGGGCCGAGGAGATCTCCTCCCGGGGGGTGATGCCCATCCGGTGCAGGACCCAGTTCGCGGTGCCGTTGAGGACCACGATGAGGGGTTTGAAGACGGTGGTGAAGACCATCTGGAGAGGGGCCACCTGGCCGCCGGTGCGCAGCGGGTGGGCCATCGCGATGTTCTTGGGGACCAGCTCGCCGAACAGCATCGAGAACACGTTGATGATGACGGCCGCGGCGAAGACGCCGATGGAGGTGGCCAGGGCGCGGGCCAGACCGGCGTCCCCCAGGGCGCCGGTGAGCAGGTTCGCCGCCGATGACTGGGCCGTGTAGCCCAGCAGGATCGTGGTGAGGGTGATCCCGACCTGGGCGCCCGACAGCTGGGTGGACAGCGACTTCATGGCGGTCAGCACCCGGGCCGCCCCCTTGTCGCCGCGGGCGGCGTGGTTCTCCACCGAGGCCTGGTCGAGGGCCACCAGGGAGAACTCGGAGGACACGAAGATGGCGGTGAAGGCGGTCAGCACGACGCCGACGGCCAGCATGGCGATGTCAGTCCACACGGTGGCTCCCCGGGGTCGAGAGGTCCGGCGCGGTGCTGGTCGCAGGGGGCTCGGTCGCGGGGGACGTGGTCACAGCGGTCCTGGTGACAGGAGCGGTGGCCGTCGAGTTCGTGGTGGGAGGAGGTTCAGCCGACGCACGGCTGCAACTGTCACTGTCCATGATGACGGTCAGTGTAGGGCGGCGGGGCGACAGGACACAGTTGCGCGCGGTCGTCCGGGGAATTGCGCTCCGCGCAAGGATGGATGTGTCAGGAGGCGGACGGAGGGACCGAGATGGCCGAGCGGGACGGGATCGTCGATGTGCTGAGCGTCGCCGTGGCCCGGGTGCGCGGGGCCATCGACAGTCTTGACGGCGGCTCGGCACGCGACGCCGACCGATTCGTGCGCGACCGCTACCGCAGCTCCCGGATCTCCCCGGCAGGCACTGTGATCCGGATGGAGATCGCCAGCGGGATCACCACCAGCGTGCTGGTCGACGGCGTCCAGATGGATCTGGTGATCGAGGTGCGCGGACGTCGCGCCGACATGCCGGTACCGCCGGGCCAGTTCGCCGAGGCGCTGGCACGATTCGCCGGCTGAGGGTCCCCGCTCGTCCTCGAGTCGGTTCGGGCTACGGTGAGATCCATGACAGACCACTTCGAGATCGATCGGGACGCGGTGGGAAAGGCTCTGGCCGATGAGCTGCCGCTGGTCCTGCGAGCCCTCCAGCTGTGGCTGGTCCAGCTCCAGAACACGATCGCCAAGCTCGAGGGGGACGAGCACCCGTCGGAGAAGGCGCAGGGCTACCTGCGTGCCCACGAGCAGGAGCGCACCCGGCTGCTGGACCTGGTGGCCGAGATCACCGCCTCGGTGGCCGGCAAGAAGCGTGAGGACCTCACCCGTGACGACGTCGCCGCGGCCCGCCGGTTCATCGCCGAGACCTGGCCGACCGACAAGGACTGACCTCTCGGGCCTCGTTCCCACCGCCGGTGTCGTCCCGGGTGTTGCTGCGGGTGTCGTCCTGATCGCGCTGGGGACCGTCCTGTTGCTTCGTGGCTCTGTGGCTCAGGTGGTCGTACGGTGGGTCATCCGGTCACCCGGAATCCGGACATCCCGGTGACCGCTGCCGGCATCGTCTCCACCCCGTCCACCCGCGACATGCCGGGGCCGCGGTGCAGCATCGCGACCACGGAGTCGACGTCCTCCTCGGGACCCTCCAACTCGGCCTTGACTGTGCCGTCGGCGCAGTTGCGCACGGTGCCGGCGACTCCCAGGCTCTCGGCGGCGCTCTGGGTGAACCAGCGGAACCCGACCCCCTGAACCCTGCCGCGGACGATGACGTGGACATGAACGGTGCTCATGCCTCCATGGTGCCCGGTACCGGACGGCGTCGTCGTCCGGCGAGCAGACGACCCAGTCTGGCGGCCGCGGCGGCGGGGTGCCTCAGGTCGGCGAGGCAGAAGCGGATGACCTCCAGGCCCTGGTGGCGGATGGCGGCCTCCCGCTGCTTCTCCCGGACGACGACGTCGGATGTGCTCTCGCCGGGACGCAGATCGCGCAGGTACTTCTGGGCGCCGTCGTACTCGCCGACCACTCCGTACTCCAGCCATCCGAAGTCGCAGCGTGCGACGAAGCGGCCGTGCCGGTCGTACACCGTGACCTGCAGGTCGGTGGGGGCGCACCCCTGCAACTCCAGCATGGCCCGCATGGACGACTCCCCCGGGCTCTCGGAACGCCCGTCGGCGAAGTCGCAGACGGCGCGGGCCATGGCATTGCCGTGACGCCGGGATCCCCGGTCGACCAGGTTCTGCAGGGCCGGCGGGGAGAGTCCACCGGCGAGTGCGGCATCGGCGGTGACGGTGCCTGCGATGAAACCGAACTGCCTGGCCATGTCGACGGCTGTGCGTCCCGGGCTGGTGACCAACAGGTCGCCGACGCGGACGACCTCGTCCTCGGCCAGCCGGCAGGTCCGGCTCACCAGAAGGGGGCTGCGGTAGCCGCTGGTCCCCGACGCCCGGTTGACCCAGACGGTGTCGGCGCCGTCGCGCAGCATCGGCAGTCCCAGCAGCGCGACGGCGGAGGTGTGAGTGAGTACCCAGTCCTGGCCTGTCAGAACAGGGCCGGTGGCGGCGATGAGCTCGAGCTGACGGTGGCGCAGGTCCGCCGGAGGTGGACCCTCGACCACGGCTCCGTGGCGAACTCTGGAGACCGTGCCGTCCCGGATCTGTCGTCTCACCGTCCCGTATGAGACCCCGCTGCGACACAGGTCGGTGACCCGCCACACCCGCCGTGAACTGTCCATGGCTGGAGTCAGCCACAGGAATCCCGGCGGCACCAGACCTCATCACCATTCTGTGGACAACTTGCCTGGCCCGCGGAGCGGTGGTTCCTGCTGTGGACAACTGGGGTGGTCGGGGTACCCGTCACGGATGCAGGGAAGTGGTCGGGTCACCTCCACGGATGCAGGAAAACTGTCGGTAACCCCGTCACAGATGCAGGGAAATGGTGTCGAAATCCCACGGATGCAGGCAAAAGGCACGGATGCAGTGGAGCTCCACTGCATCCGTGCCTTTTCCCTGCATCCGTCGATCAGTGGGAGGTGTGGGCCGCCGAGAGTGTCGTCCAAGGGGCCGGCTGTCACGTCCACTGGGCGGGTGTCCCCAGCGGAACGGAGGAACCGACCGACAGAGACCCAGTTCAGAGAAGAGACAGCGACCAGAGGGTCACAGCCACCAGACAAGGGGTCAGCGACCAGAGGGTCCGGGCTCAGATGGGGGACGTCGTCCGAGGGGCCCGGCCACCACATCCGCCGGGCGGGCGCACCTACCGAAACGGAGACGCTGACCGACGGGGACAGCCACCAGACAGGGGGACAGCTGTCCACCCCCAGGAAGCGTCTGAGCGCCGGGTGCAAGACATCTTGCACCCGGCGCTCAGACCATCCAGGCCAGTCAGGCCATCCAGGCCAGTCAGGCCATCCAGACCAGTCAGGCCACCAAGACCATTCAGACCAGTCAGGCCAGCCACACAGCTCGGATCACTCAGGCAGGATCCCCAGGTGCGAGTACTTGGCCGGGGGGTTGGCCAGGGCGTCGCGGTCGATGACGGCCCGGGCATCCAGGGCGATCGCACCGGAGGGCGAGACCGTCAGCGGGTTCATCTCGGTCTCGGTGATCTCCGGGTGGTCGGCCACCAGGGTCGAGAACCGGGTGATGACCTTCACCAGGGCGTCCACGTCGGCACCCTCGGCGCCTCGGTAGCCCTTGATGAGCGGCCAGATCCGCAGCGACTCGACCATCGTGCGGGCCAGACCGGCGTCCACCGGGGCCAGCTGGAGGGCGGAGTCCTTGAGAATCTCGGCCGAGGTGCCGCCGGCGGCGACCATGATGGTCTGGCCGAAGGAGGGATCCCGGGTGGATCCGAGGATCAGCTCGGCATTGCCCGCGCCGACCATCTGCTCGATGACGACACCCTCGATGTGGGCCTCCGGCTTGGCCTTCTTGGCGTTGGCGACGATCTGCTCGAAGGCCGCGCGCACCTCATCGGCGTTCTTAGGGCCGACGACGACGCCGCCGACGTCGGTCTTGTGGGTGATGTCGGGGGAGGCGATCTTGGCGACCACCGGGTAGCCCATCTCGTCGGCCAGCTTTGCAGCCTGGTCGGCGCTGGTGGCCAGCCGGGGCAGTGCGACCGGGATCCCGTAGGCGTCGAAGAGCTCTTTGGACTCGGTCTCGGGCAGCAGCCCGGAGTCAGGCACCCCGGCGATCAGGGCGGCGGCCCGCTCCCGGTCGGGAGCGAAGTCGTCGGCGACGGCGGCCGGCGCGGCGGCCCGGTCGGTGTAGCTCTGGGACTGGGTGGTGTTGACGAAGGCGTCGACGGCGTTCTCGGGGAAATCGAAGGTCGGGATGCCGGCCGAGGCGAGCTTGGCGATGGCCTTGTCGTTCTCGGCGCCGCCGCCCATCCACACCGCCAGCACCGGCTTGTCGGTGGTCTGCGCGGCGGCGATGACGGCGTCGGCGGAGCCGAGGATGTCGGTCATGGCCTGGGGGGTGAGGATCACCAGGATGCCGTCGGCGTCGTCCTCGGAGACGGCGGCCTTGATGGCGGCCTGGTACCTCTTGGCCGGTGCATCGCCCAGGACGTCGATCGGGTTGGCGTGCGACCAGGCGGTCGGCAGCACCTCGTTGAGGGCGTCGAGGGTCGAGGGGGAGATCTCGGCGAGACGTCCGCCGCGCTCCGACAGGGCGTCGACCGACATGACGCCGGGGCCTCCGGCGTTGGTGACGACGGCCAGGGTGGGCTGGTGGGCGGTCCGGTCGGCCGCCAGCAGCTCGATGGTGTGGTACAGGTCGGAGATCCGCAGCACCCGGGTGGCGCCGACCCTCTCGAAGGCGGCGTTGTAGACCTCATCGGCGCCGGCCATCGCACCGGTGTGCGAGACGGCGGCCTTGGCCGAGGCGGCGAAGCGTCCGGCCTTGTAGATGACCAGCGGCTTCTTGGCGGTGAACCGCCGGGCCGCCGCGGTGAAGGCCTGGGCGTCGGAGATCGACTCGGCGTAGACGACCGCGGCGTGGGTGTCCTTGTCGTCGACCAGGTAGTCCAGGGTGGCCGCCAGCTCGACGTCGGCGGCGTTTCCGAGGGTGACGAGCTTGGAGAAGCCGATCCCCTTGCCCAGGGCCCACTCGATGACGGCCGCGGTGAGAGCGCCCGACTGGGAGACCAGGGCGATGTTGCCCGGCTTGGGCATGTGCCCGGCGAAGGTGGCGTTGAGGCGGCGCTCGGGAACCTGGAGTCCCAGGCAGTTCGGCCCGAGCAGGCGCATCCCGGCCTTGTGGCAGATGTCGACGACGTGGTCCTCCATCGCGCGGCCCTCGGGGCCGACCTCGCGGAACCCGGCGGCCATGCAGATGATGCCCTTGACGCCGGCCTCGGCGCACTGCTTCACGACGTCGAGAACACCGACCGCCGGCACGCACAGGATGGCGAGATCGGGAGTCTCAGGGGTTTCACGAACGCTCGGGAAGGCGGGCACGCCGCCGATCGACTCGTGCTTGGGATTGATGGGATAGACGACGCCGTCAAAATTCCCATTGAGAAGATTGCGGACAACCATGTGTCCGAGGTTGGTGGGCTTGGTGCCCGCTCCCACAACCGCGACGCGGTGCGGAGTGAACAGACAATCCAGTTCGCCACTCATTGGTGAGACCTCCATGTCAAAGATTTGCCGGCGAGCCCGCGGGAACCCGCCGCTGGCACAGTAGCAGACGTGTTTTCGGGCAATAATTCCGGCACGGAGTTGTATTCTTAATCGCTCTGGACGCACTTGTAATCAGCGATGAACAGGTGATCCACAGGGAAAATGTCATGGGACATTTGATGCAAAGTTGCAGGCGTCAGATCACAGGGTTGAACGCGAGGGTCACGACGTCTGCGCCCGGCTCCGGGGCGCCAACCTCAGCAATGGCGCGAGACGGAACGCTCAGGCTCGTTGCGCGAACCGATCGTCGGGACCGAGCGGTCGTGGTGGCCGGCGGGCGCCGACGGCTACCGTCGGTGACATGGCTGATGAGATCGAGTTCGGTACCGGCGGTTGGCGCGCAGTGATCGCCGACACCTTCACCAAGGCCAACGTCCAGCGACTGGCCCAGGGGCTGGCCGACCGGATCCACCACGAGAAGGTGTCCGACCGCCCGGTCGTCATCGGCTACGACCAGCGCTTCCTCTCTCCTGAGTTCGCCTGGTGGGCGGCCGAGGTGCTCGCCGGCAACGGCATCCACGTCCGCATCATCGACCGGCCGGCCCCCACCCCGATGATCATGTGGACCGTCCGCGACAAGGAGTGCGCCTACGGGCTGGCCGTCACGGCCTCCCACAACCCCGCCATCTACAACGGCATCAAGGTCTTCACCGAGGGCGGCCGGGACGCCGAGGTCGAGGTCACCGGTCCGCTCCAGGAGCACGTCAACCGGCTGACAGCCGACGACGTGCGGGCCATCACCCGCGCCGAGGCCCTCGACCAGGGGCTCATCCGGGTGCAGACCTCGATGAACTGGTACATCGACTCGATCCTCGACCAGGTGGACCTCGACGTCATCCGGCACGCCCACCTCAAGATCGTCCTGGACCCGATGTTCGGGGTCTCCAAGACCTGCCTCCAGACCATCCTGCTCACCGCCCGCTGCGACGTCGATACCATCCACGAGCGCCGCGACACCCTGTTCGGCGGCCGGCTCCCCTCGCCCAACTCGAAGACCCTCAAGGCGCTGGCCGGGGTGGTGGTCGAGCGCGGCGCCGATCTGGGCATCGCCACCGACGGGGACGCCGACCGGCTCGGCATCATCGACGACCTGGGCAATTTCCTGCACCCCAACCAGATCCTGGTGCTGCTGTACACCTACCTGCTGGAGGAGAAGGGATGGGTGGGCCCGTGCGTGCGCAACCTGGCCACCACCCACCTGCTCGACCGGGTCGCCGAGGCCCACGGGCAGAAGTGCTACGAGGTGCCGGTCGGCTTCAAGTGGGTCTCGGCGAAGATGGCCGAGACCGGTGCGGTGATCGGCGGCGAGTCCTCCGGCGGCCTGACCGTCAAGGGCCACATCTCCGGCAAGGACGGCGTCTACGCCGGCACCCTGCTGGTCGAGATGATCGCCAGGCGGGGCAAGCCGCTCTCCCAGATCTACGCCGATATCGTCGAGCGCTACGGCAGTTTCGAGATGGTGGAGGACGACTTCTCCTTCGCCCCGGAGGCCAAGGAGGGGCTGAGGAGGCGGATCTACGTCGACAAGGACCTGCCGGCCTTCGACCTGGCGGTCGACCACGTCTCCGACATGGACGGCATCAAGGTCTACTTCTCCAACGGCGGCTGGCTCATCGTCCGGTTCTCCGGCACCGAGCCGCTGCTGAGGGTGTTCTGCGAGATGCCCGACGCCGCCCTGGCCCAGCGGTGCGTCGACGCGGTGGTCGACAAGTACGACCTCGGCTGAGTCGCCCCGGGCCCTCTTCAACCACTCAGTCGATCCGTTCCAGGCCGCCGGACAGCACCCCGGCCAGGGTCGACCGGGTGGCCCGCAACCCGCCGACCACCATCAGCGCTCCCGCGGCGACCACCGCCGCGGTGACCGCCATGGTGAGCGGATCCAGGATCAGCGCCACCCCGACCAGGGGCATCAGGACGATCGCCGCGCTGGCGATCGAGACCGCCATCACGAACCACAACGGCCCCAGCACGGCACGGCGTCTGGCCTGCTCCTGCTCGGCCATCGTCATCCCGACCAGATCCAGGCCGACCTCCACATCGCGGCGGTCCAGCACCGCCGAGGTCTGGTTGATGCCGACCGAGCAGGCCACCGTCGCGAAGGCGAAAGCGATGGTGAGGATGATCCCGGTGCGGATGTCGGCGATCAGCATCGCTCCGGCAGGATCTGCGTCAGCACTGCCGGCCTTGCCGATCAGGGCGACGCCGGCGCCGCCGGCCACCGCGACGAAGCACACCGAGCCCAGTGCCGAGACCTGGCGCCAGGCGGCCCGGGGGGACTCCAGCACCATCCGCGCGGCCACCACCGCCGGTGCGGTCCGGGCCCTGCGCAGCCGGGACCGGAAGTACACCGCCAGCAGTTTCGGCCCGACGATGGAGATCACGCCCAGTCCGATCGCGATCGCCAGCAGGACGACGGCGATCGACACCACCGGTCCGGTGCCGACCCCAAGAAGGGGTGCGATCCGCCCGGCCGACGCCGCCACCGTCAGCAGGACGACGCCGATGATGATCCGCGCCACCGAGACGCGCTGGGCGGTGGAACGCATCCGCACTCTCAGCGGGGAGATCTCGACCCGGCGCAGGCTCACCGCCGAACTGGCCAGGGCCAGCACCAGCAGGGCGCCGATGACCCCGGCCAGGGCGGGGGCACTGAGCAGCAGCGAGGAGGCCCCGATCCGGGATCCGTTGACGCGCAGCAGGCCCAGCAGGGGGATCGACAGGCCGTATCCCAGGATCCCGATGAGGCACCCGACCAGGGCGTGCGCACCGGCCTCGGCGAGGGTGAGCAGTCGCAGCGTGCCCGACCGGGCGCCGAGCAGACGCAGTGAGGACAGCCGCTCGTCGCGGCGTCTGGCCGACAGCCGGGCCGCCGAGGAGGCCAGGGTCGCCAGCGGCATCACCAGCAGGACCGCCGCCAGCCCCGACAGGCCGCGGTAGATGACGCTCATCTGGCCGGGGATCCGCCAGAACACGGCGGCACCGGCGATGACGTCGAGGGTGATCGTGGCGATCACCGCGAAGGCGGTCACCGGCAGCCCCCAGGAGCGCCGGTCGGCCAGGGTGGGGCGGGCCAGCATCGGCCAGATCGCGGCGGTGGACCGCAGGGAACCGGCGCCGGGCATCTCGAGCGGGGACGGGTAGTGGACAGGGGTCGGGTTCTCAGCAGGGTTCGGAAGGCCGGTGGTCATCGACGTCCTCCCGTCACCTGCTGGTCGGAGACGATCCGGCCGTCGGCCAGGGTGAGGATCCGCGAGCAGCACCGCGCGACGTTGATGTCGTGGGTCACCACCACCAGGGTGCGTCCCCGGCCGGTCACCGAGTGCAGCAGGGCGGTCATCACGTCGACCGAGGTGGCGCTGTCCAGGGCGCCGGTGGGCTCGTCGGCGAAGACCAGGGCCGGGTCGATGGCCTGGGCGCGGGCGATCGCCACCCGCTGGGCCTGGCCTCCCGACAGCTGTCCGATCCGACGTTCCCCCAGACCCGGCAGGCCCAACGCCACCAGCCATTCCTCGGCCTGCCTCTCGGCGGCCGCCCGCGGGACGCCGTTGAGCATCAGCGGGAGGGCGACGTTCTCCACCGCGGTCAACTCGGGGACGAGCATCCCCTGCTGGAAGACGAATCCGAGGTGCTCCCGGCGCAGCCGGGCCCGCCCGGCGGCATCGAGGGTCTCGAGGCGGATCTGCCCGCTCGGCAGCTGCAGCCCGATCGCACCGGAGGTGACCGGCAGGATCCCCGACAGGCAGTGCAGCAGGGTGGTCTTGCCCGATCCGGAGGGGCCCATGATCGCCACCGAGGACCCGGCGGCGATCGTCAGGCTGACCCCCACCAGGGCGTGGGTGGGTCCGTAGGACTTCACCAGCCGGTCGGCGACAATCAGCGGCGGCGCCCCGGTCGCCACAGGGCTGGTCGTCACCGGGCCGGTCGCCACAGGGCTGTTCAGGAATGGGCGGGGGCCGTCAATGGTCTGCGGTTGCGGATTGCTCGACATGACCCACAGCCTGCTCGGAGCCAATGTCGTCGCGAATCATTCCCCGGGACTGTTCTGCCGTCATCCGACGGAATGACTGCCGAACCGGAGTCGTAATGTGGGGGACATGACGACCGCTGACCGTTCGCTTCCATCAGATCTTCCCTCCCAGTTGTTCATTGGTGGTGAATGGGTCGATGCCGATGGTGGCCGCACCTTCGACGTCATCGATCCCGCCACCGAGGAGGTCCTCACCTCCATCGCCGACGCCGGCCCCCTCCAGGGCATCGACGCCCTGGATGCCGCCGTTGCCGCTCAGGACGCCTGGGCGGCCACCGCCCCTCGGGAGCGAGGCGAGATCCTGCTCCGCGGCTGGGAGCTCATCACCGAGCGCCGCGACGACTTCGCCCGCCTGATGACCCTCGAGATGGGCAAGCCGCTGGCCGATGCCTACGGCGAGGTCACCTATGGCGCCGAGTTCCTCCGCTGGTTCTCCGAGGAGGCCGTGCGCATCCGCGGCGACTACGGCATTCTGCCCGAGGGCAAGGTCCGCCAGCTGGTGACCAAGCGTCCGGTGGGCCCCTGCCTGTTCATCACCCCGTGGAACTTCCCGCTGGCGATGTCCACCCGCAAGGCCGGCCCGGCCCTGGCCGCCGGCTGCACCGTCATCATCCGGCCCGCCTCGGCCACCCCGCTGACCACCATGCTCTTCGCCAAGGTGATGCAGGACGCCGGCCTTCCCGCCGGAGTGCTCAACATCATCACCGGCCGCAGCCACGACGTCACCGACAAGATCCTGGCGGATCCGCGACTGCGCAAGCTGTCCTTCACCGGCTCGACCCCGGTCGGCCAGGGGCTGCTCGCCAAGGCCTCCGAGCACGTGTTGCGCACCTCGATGGAGCTGGGCGGCAATGCCCCCTTCATCGTCTTCGACGACGCCGACGTCGACGCCGCCGTGGAGGGCGCCAAGGGCGCCAAGATGCGCAACATGGGCGAGGCCTGCATCGCCGCGAACCGGTTCATCCTCCACGAGTCGGTGGCCGAGGAGTTCACCGAGAAGTTCACCAAGTACATGTCCGGCCTGACGGTCGGCGACGGGATGGCCGAGGGCAGCGAGGTCGGACCGCTCATCACCGATCACGACCGGGCCAAGGTGCACGGTCTGGTCGAGTCGGCCAAGGCCTCCGGCGGCACCGTGCTGACCGGTGGCGAGATGCCTTCCGGGAAGGGCTACTTCTACCCGCCGACGGTGATCTCGGGGGTGGCCCCCGACGCCGAGGTGATGACCACCGAGATCTTCGGGCCGGTCGCCCCGATCACCACCTTCTCCACCGAGGAGGAGGCCCTGGCGATCGCCAACTCGGTTCCGGTCGGTCTGGCCGGGTACGTCTACACCCGCGACGTCGACCGCATCCAGCGGATGGCCGCCAAGCTCGAGACCGGCATGATCGGCGCCAATATCGGCGTCTTCTCCAATGCTGCGGCGCCTTTCGGCGGCGTCAAGGAGTCCGGTCTGGGACGCGAGGGGTCCTACCAGGGCATCGAGGAGTTCCTGGAGACCATCTACGTGGCCCTTCCCGACCCGTCCTGATCCGCCCCTTCTGATCCGAGGAGTCCCCGTCGGGGGCCCGTTCAGCTCGCCTGGACGTGGCCCTCGACCCAGGGCCTCAGGTCGCCCAGCACCGGATCCTCGAGCGGGTCGCCGACCTCGTCGACCGGGGCACGGTGGTCACCACCGCGGCCCGCTGCCTGACCCCGATCAACGTCGAGCAGCTGCGGCGGGCCCACCAGATCGTCGAGTCGGGCCACACCCTCGCCAAGGTGGTGCTGCACGGCTGGCCGCGGTCCGCAGATCCGGTGCCGGACCCCCGGCGCGCTGACGCCGGGGCCCGGACATGGCAGGATGACCGCCAGACAGACAGGAGGGGTCCATGCCCAAGAAGAAGAAGGTCGGCATTCTTACCGCTGGTGGTGACTGCCCGGGCCTCAACGCTGCCATCCGCGGCTTCGGGAAGGCCGCCATCCGCGAGTTCGACATGGAGCTCGTCGGCTTCCTGGACGGCGTCCGCGGGCTGGCCGAGAATCGCTACATGAAGCTGGACGGCCGGGCCCTGTCGGGGATCCTCACGATCGGCGGGACGATCCTGGGCACCAGCCGCGACAAGGTCAACCGGATGCTGGTCGACGGCGAGACCCGCGACATGATCCCCACCATCGTGGAGAACTACGAGAAGCTCGGCCTGGACGCCCTGGTCACCCTCGGCGGTGGCGGCACCGCCCGCAACGCCAACAAGCTGTCCAAGGCGGGGCTCAACGTCGTCCATCTGCCGAAGACCATCGACAACGATATCGTCGGCACCGACGACTCCTTCGGGTTCTCGACCGCCCTGGAGATCGCCACCGAGGCCATCGACCGGCTGCACTCCACCGCCCACTCCCACCACCGGATCATCCTCGCCGAGATCATGGGTCACCGGGCCGGATGGCTGGCGCTGGGATCGGGGATCGCCGGCGGTGCCGACGTCATCTTGCTGCCCGAGCTGCCCTACCACATCGACTCGATCGTCAACGCGGTCGAGGCCCGCCGCAGGCAGGGGCTGAGCTTCTCGGTGATCGCGGTCGCCGAGGGGGCTCGTGACGAGACCGATGCCCTCGCCCTGTCCGGCGCCCAGGCTCTGGTCGACGAGACCAGGAACCCCTCCACCAGGGAGACGGCCAAGAAGGCCAAGCGGGACCTCGAGCGCTCGATGCGCGACAACACCTTCAAACTGGCCAGCCAGCTGGAGGCCGCCACCGGACTGGACTCCCGGGTCACCATTCTGGGATATGTCCAGAGGGGCGGGACGCCGTGCGCCCAGGACCGGCTGCTGGCCACCCGGCTGGGGACCAAGGGGGCCCAGGTGGTCCAGGACGGCGAGTTCGGGATCATGGTCGCCGCGAAGGGCACCGGCACCGGCACCGTCCCCCTCAAGGAGGTCGGCGGCAAGGTGAAGTACGTGCCGCTGGACCACCCCTGGGTGGAAGCCGCCCGTGAGGTCGGGACGAACCTCGGCGACGGCTGATCCGTCCGGGCTCAGCGTCCTCCGGGGGTTCTCGAGGCCCCGGAGCTGAGGGTCGGGTCCAGATCGATGAAACAGGTCGCCCCCGGGTGCGCCTCCAGCGTCACCGGGTGGCCGACCGCCCCCTCCACCACTCCGCGGTGCAAGGGGCAGACCACCTCGGGGTGATCGGTCGCCAGATCGATGAAGGGGCAGTGCCCCAGCGCGATCCGATCGTCGTGGTCCGGATCGGGTGAGGGCGCGAACCCCACCTCGGCCAGCAGTGCCACGACGTCCTGTCCGGTGAAGTGGCGTCCCCACTCGGCGCCCGCCCGGGCCGCCCGCTCGGGGCCGTCCGACTGCCGGGCCAGGCTGGCCACGAGGACCTCGGCGAGCATCTGGTAGGACCTCGGGCCCTCGATCGGATCGGGCTCCAGGGTGAACATGGTGCGCGGCCGCCCTCTGGTGGCCCGTCTCTCGCGGCTCACCCGGACCCTGCCCTGGTTGACCAGACGGTCCAGGTGGAAGCGGGCGGTGGAGGGGTGGAGGCCCAGATCCGCCCCGACCTCACTGGCCGAGGCGGTTCCGCCGCGGCGTCTCAGCGCCTCGGTGACCCGCCCGGCGGGGGAGTCGGCTCCCGGATCGGTGAGGCTGGTCATGCCGTCACCTCGATGAGTCCCCGGGCCCCTCGCTCCATCTCCACGAAGGAGTGGTTGACGAAGGTGTACTTCCCGGGCTCGTGGAAGGTCATCTCGACGAATCCTCCCTGGGCGGAGGACAGGTCGAGGGCTTGGGCGCCGCCTCCCTCGGGGTTGTCGGGGCGCAGCAGGTAGGCGCCCTCCTTGAACACGGTGTCGAACTGGGTGCCGACCACGTGGAAGGAGATGCCGCGGCTGGGTCCGGCCGCCAGCACCCAGATCCTCACCCGCTCCCCGACCTTCGCCGTCAGCGGGGCGAAGACGTACTGGTTGGCGTGGCCGTTGAACATCGTGAGGTCGGGGGTCTCGGCGGCGATCTTGTCGGCATTGACCTCGGCCCCGTTGCGGGCGTCGAGGTAGCTCTCCGACTGGACGAGGACGTACTCGCGGTCCGCCGATGCCAGGTCCCGCGGGGGCACGATGACCGCCCCGAACATCCCGGCGGCGATGTGGGAGCTCATCGGCATCGTCGAGCAGTGGTAGAGCCAGACTCCCGCCCTCGGCAGGGTGAACCGGTAGTCCAGCGAGGCTCCCGGCGCGATGGTGCGCATGTTCGGGGTGGGGGAGACGATCCCGGCGTGGAAGTCGATGGAGTGGCCCATCGTGCCCCGGTTGACCAGGTGGACGTTCATGGTGTCGCCGATCCGGGCGTGGATCACCGGCCCCATCACCCGGCCGTTGTAGGTCATCGCGTGGATCGTGGTGGCCGGTGCCACCTCCTGGACCGACTCGGTGACGGTCAGCGTCATCGGGTGGGTGCGCCCGGGCAGCAGGCTCGGAAGCCGGGCGTCACGGGTGGTGAAGCCGCGCCCCGGCGCCTGGCTGAGGTCGACCTTGCGGCGTCCGGTGCCGACCGCCGGGGACTCGGATCCCTGGCCGACCGAGGCCCCGTTGACCCTCACCTCCAGCTCCATCCCCATCGAGCGGTGGCCGACGATGGTGCACCACCCCTGGGTGGCAGCGGTGATCACGCCGGCGTCCACGGTGGCCTTCTGGCCGGGGGAGAGCCGGGGGGAGTGCGCCCCTCCGGCCAGGTAGAGGTCGTGCACCTGGTCGGGATCGGCGTTGGTCAGCGAGATCACCAGGCGGTTGCCGGCCGGCACGTCGACCGTGGCGGGGTGGTAGTGCATGTCCTTCATCGTCACCGACACGGTCGTGGTGCGACCGGTGGGGGCGACCGCGGCGGCGCCCGACAGGCCCGGGCCCGACAGACCGGGCGTGCCGTCCAGCCGCCGGCCCACGGCCACCGCACCCAGGGCGGCGCCCAGGCCGACCATTCCCTCGACGAAGGATCGGCGGCCGGCCGGGGCGGTTGCCGCGGGGATGGTGGGTCTTGAGGTGGACGTTTCACTCGCGGAACTGGCCTTCTCGTCCTCGCGGGGCTCCGAGGGGTGATGTGGCGAGTGATCTGTCGACCCTTCACCCGCCGAACCCGCCACCGGGTGCACCGAACCCGCCGCTCCCGCCCTCTTGGCGCGCAGCAGGGTGACTCCTGTCCTGACCATCGCCAGCATCGCCGGCAGGAACCCCGCCATCGCGAGGACGGCCAGGCCCAGTCCGATCCGGGAGGTCCATGTCCCGATGGACAGCGCCCAGACCACCAGCCCCGCGTTGGCGGCGGTGGCGCGCAGCGCTCCCAGGGTGTGCATCTTCGCGTTGGTGGCTCTCACGATGGAGGGCCCGCCGCCCATCACCATCGGCATCAGGTAGCTCATCGCCCCGATCAGCAGCTGCAGCATGAACCCCAGCACGACCGGCACGGTGAGTGCGGTGATGTCCTCCTGGAGGAGGTGGTCGCGCCGGGTCAGCAGAGTCCACGCCAGCCAGCACAGCCACACCGCCAGCCAGCAGATAGCCGCCGCCATCGAGTAGCCGGGGAAGTCGCGCGGCGGTTTGCGGGAGGCGCAGCGGACCATGTCGACGCCGACGATGATGACGGCGACCAGTTCGATCAGCACCCCGGCGGCGGTCAGCCACCACCATCCGCCCAGGGATCCGGTGGCCACCGCCAGGACGGCGGCGATCATGATGACCAGGGCGATCCGGCCGTGCCGGTCCTGCCGGGGGGCCATCGGGGTGCGGAGCACCGTGGGCCACAGGGTCACCAGGGTGCCTACCGCCGTCATCGCGACGAAGCCGAGGATGTTGACCCCCTGGTGGGCCAGCAGGAGTCGGGTCCGCCAGGGTTCGGCGGGGGAGAAGGCCATGATGGCCCCGAAGACGGCACCGACCGGGAGCAGACATGCCGCCGTCGAGTAGAACCGGACGGTCGCGTCGAACCGTCCCGGCAGTGCCCGGCGCACCTGCAGACCCAGGTCGATCGCGTACCAGCACATCGCCAGCCCGACCACGGTGGCGCCGGCCACCACGACCCACGGCCAGGCACCCACCATGCCTACGCAGCAGGCCAGCACGCCGACATTGAGCGCGTTGATGCGGATCACCTGGCGACGCCGGTCGGGTTCGCCGAGTCGTTCGTGGAGGATCGACTCGGTGAAGTACTGGCCCCACACCAGGATCGAGGTGGTTGCCACCCCGAGGGTCACCATGTGCACCAGCAGCCAGCGGGACTGCGGGATCCAGTGTCCGGCGATGAGCACCACCACCAGACCCATCAGCCACAGCGAGACCGGCCGGGAGGCCTTGCGGTGCCAGGCGCTCCTGCCGGTCCGGGGCGGCCGTGCGCCGGAGGTGCCGCCGGGGGCGCTCCCCGGTGCGTCGGCGGGACGGGGGCTGATCTCAGGCATGGGACCTCCTGGAACGGACATGGGTGACGACGACCGCGATGAGACTGAGCAGCGCGATGACATTGAGCGAGCCGCCGAGCTGGACGGCGAGCGGGCGGTCCAGGCCGTCGCCGACGCCCAGACGCAGGACGAGGGAGACCTCCAGCAGGACCGCGGGCAGCCAGAACCACCCCGACCAGTCGAGCCGGACGCGCAGCACCGAGGGAAGGATGATCGGGGCGTGGCCGAGGATCATGCCCATCACGAAGCCGAGGAAGACGGCGTGGACGGCTGCATCGTAGCCGGGTCCGGACTCCAGCGGGCCGGCCACCAGCCAGATGATCCCGGCGACCGTCAGCCACAGGTAGCCGATCATCAGCATTCCGCCGATGAAGGCCGCCTGGCCGCCGCGGCGGATCCCCGCCCGGGCGACGTCGTTGCGGACCAGCCACACCGACATCACCACCAGGACCGCGCCGAACAGCGGCCAGCCGAGGGCGGGGGAGGCCACCTGGACGAGCAAGGCGGCGAGCAGGGCCATCGCGCAGCCCGGCAGGAACCGGTTGCGCATCATGGTGAGCCGGGACAGCTCGAGTCGCTCCCCGAGGATGGTGAGCACCAGGTAGGAGGACAGCCAGCCGATCGTCGAGGCGACGGTGGCTCCGCTCAGCAGCAGCAGGGCCGCCCCGCAGGCGCACAGCGCGCCGGCCGCCTGGATGACGGTGGCGTCGTCGCGACTGCGTCTCCACAGCGGCAGGTAGAGGGCGAGCAGGCCGATCTGGGCGGCCGCCAGGAAGCTCAGTCCGAAGGGCACCGGCGCCGGGCTGGCGAGCAGCACCGCCCCCAGGCCCGAGGACAGCGGGACGAGGTATCCGGCCCGGTGGTTCAGCGCGACGGCCCGTTCCAGGCAGATGACGGTGCCGATGAATCCCAGCGTCATGAAGGGGCCGTGCCACAGCGCCAGCCGTGACGAGAGCACCGGGGACCACACCCCCAGCAGGATGAGGGCGCCGTCCAGCCCGCACAGGAGGCCGATTCCGGCGCCGACCATGAGCCATGCTCGATGGCGGCTGAGGGTGGACACCGGTTCTCCTTTTCGCTGACCGACTCGTCACAAAATATCACCGCCGACAAGCGCCGACGCCACGGGATCGACACGCCGGACCCGGGCCGGTCCGGTGGGCACGGAATAGTCGGCGGCGACCCTGTGTTACAACTGGGTGAGAACGACAACAGGTCAGGGCGGCCGCGCCGAGCAGGTGCAGGTCGTCAGGACCCCCACAGATGTCCAAGACAAGGAGATCGTCAATGACTCAGCAGAGCATCACTGTCCCGCAGCCCGCCGGTGACACCCAGACCCATCTGGAGAACGCAGAGCACGGCTTCGTGGCCTCGAAGGACCTGAGCGACAACCTGCAGAAGGTTCTCGTCGACATGATTGCCCTGAGCCTGGTCGGCAAGCAGGCTCACTGGAATGTCGTGGGGTCGAGCTTCCGCAGCCTCCACCTCAACCTGGATGACGTCGTCGCCATCGCCCGCGACGCCTCCGACGAGGTCGCCGAGCGGATGCGCGCCCTGCACGCCACCCCGGACGGCCGTCCCTCCGTCGTCGCCGCTCGCACCTCGATCGCCCAGTTCCCCCAGGGCGAGGTCGACAGCCACGACGCCATCGACCTGGTCGTGGCCGCCGTCGAGTCTGTGACCGGCACGATGCGCGAGGTTCATGACGCCGTCGACAAGGCGGACCCGACCTCGGCCGACATCCTGCACGGCTACATCCAGAAGCTCGAGCAGCAGGCCTGGTTCATCAGCTCCGAGACCCGCTCGCCGAGGAACTGATCACCGCGCTGAGGCGCTGACAGAACGAAGGGGCGCCGCCGGACCTGAGGTCCGGCGGCGCCCCTGTCTCAACTCTGGTGCACCAGGTCGGCGTAGTCGGGGTGGCGCTGGATCCACTTCTCGACGTAGGGGCAGGTCGGCGTCACCGTCAGCCCGCCGCGCGCGCGGATGTCGTCGAGGCCGTGTCGGACCAGGGCCCCTGCGACCCCCTTCCCCTCGTACTGGGAGAAGACCTTGGTGTGGGGCAGGTCGACGACCTCCCCGTCCTGCTCGTAGACCAGGTATCCGGCGAGTTCGCCGTCGAGGTGCGCCTCGTAGCGGTGCTCAGCGGTGTTGTCGGTGATGGTGGGCTCGGCCATGGGTCCTCCTCGGTGATGACGGCATGCTGCTGCTCCGCCTCCACGGTACGTCGCCTCGCCGGGGGCCTCAGAGCAGCGTGACGGGAGTGCTGTGACTCTGGCCGTCCCTGGTGTAGCTGACCTTGACGACGGCACCGGCCCTCTTGCGAACCGTCGCGATGACGAGGTCCTCGAAGGACCGGGCCTTCTGGCCGTCGAACTCGGTGATCACATCGCCGGCCTTGAGGCCGGCCCTGGCCGCCGCGCCGTTGGCCACCACCGCGTTGACGTAGAGGCCGCCGGAGCCCGCTGCGGAACTGACGTCGAGCGGGACGACCGAGATCCCGAACGATCCCGGGGTGAAGGAACCGGAGCTGAGAATCTCCTTGGACACCGCCATCGCGGTGTTGACCGGGATGGCGAATCCCAGTCCGACGCTTCCCCCTCCGGCCGCGCCCTCGGCGGTGGGCACGGTGGCGATCGCCGTGTTGACGCCGGTGAGGCGCCCGTCGCAGTCCACCAGCGGCCCTCCCGAGTTGCCGGGGTTGATCGAGGCATCGGTCTGGATGACATCGGACAGGAAGGCACTCAACTCCCCCGAGGCGTCCGGAAGGGGCATCTGACGTCCCAGAGCGCTGATGATGCCGCGGGTCACCGATCCCGACAGCCCGAGCGGGGCGCCCAGGGCGACGGTCGGCTGGCCGACATTGAGCTTCGAGGAGTCGGCCGTGTCGATCACGGTGTCCTTGTCGGGGGCGGTCCGGATCACCGCCAGATCCAGCCGCGGCACACGTCCGACGAGTGTGGCGGGGGACTGGACGCCGTTGGAGCGCAGCACCGTCATCTTCGCGCCCTTGGCGGCCTCGGCGATGACGTGATCGTTGGTGAGGATGTGGCCCTGGTCGTCGATGAACTCCCCGGTGCCGTTTCCGGACTGGCCGGAGGGGGAGGTGAGATGGATGGTGACGACGCTGGGAAGGACCTTCTTCGCGATCACCACCGCATTGCAGTCGTTCGTACCGGCCGCCGAGGTCGCAGCGGAGGACGAGGATGCGGACGGCCCCGCGGAGCGGTTCGCCAGAGCCGCCCACAGGGCCGCCCCTGAGGCGATCAGGGAGAGGACCAGCAGACCGGCCATCACGGCCAGGACGGCCGGGGTGACCTCGAACCTCCTGCCCGACGATGCAGGGGACTTCCTGCCATGAGCGTTCGCGCCGGTCATTGCTGCTCCTCTCCCGACCCGGTCAGGGACGGCGGTGGTGTCTCAGGCCTTCTTCTTGGAGAAGATCGCTCGGAAGGCGTTGAGGAGTCCGAGGACCACCAGCGAGATGCCGAGCAGCCACCACAGGAAGACGGCCCCCCACAGCGGGCTGGAGACCAGGGAGATTCCGGCCAGGATCGAGATGACCGCGAAGATGATGTTCCATGCGGAGGACTCGCCGGTGCTCAGCACGAACAGCGCGACAAAACCCTCCATCATCCACATGACGCCGATCATCACGGCAACGAAGAGGGCCAGGAAGACGGCCGTCCTGCTGAGCTGGCCGAAGGCGAAGCAGCCGGCGATGACGTAGAGCAGACCGAGCAGGCCGTGACCGATGCGGCCACCCGTTCCCAGGCTCTTGCCAACGACGGCACCGATGACATAGACGAGCCCGGCGAGGACGGCGTAGATGGCCATGACGACCGTGATCGCCTTCCACGCGTGACCCGGCCAGACAAGAATTGCAACACCCGAAAGGGCTGCCAACAATCCCGCGACAGCGATGAATCGCCGGGTGCCCTCGCCCAGACCGCTGGTATAAGTTTCTGACATTTGCGTATCCTTCACTGAACAGGGCGAATTGTCACCGACGGGTGGCTCGCCACATTGTATCCTAGGGGAACGTTCTCTGGTAGGAAAAATCTTACGTTTCCCGGGTGTCGGGAGAACATCTGCAGCTGAGTAATCGGTGAGAAAAACTCAGGAGTGCGTCCGGGGATCACCTCGGTCAGGACCGTGCCGTGAAGAGGTCGAAGTCCGACTCGGAGAGCTTCGCGTAGTCCAGCGACCAGGACAGGATCGCCTCGGTGAGTTTCTTCCCGTGACCTGCGAATCCGAGAATCTCCACTGCCTCGGGGGACTGGGCGTGGGCTCGGGCCAGTACCCGGCCGCAGGCGGTCCCGTACTGGTTGAAGGGTTCGTTCTTGAGGGTGTCCATGTCGATGTTGCCCTTCATGTCGTGGAACTGGCGCACGTAGTAGCCCCGGGAGCCCTGGTCGATGTAGCCCAGAAAGGGATCGGAGAGTCCCTGGAGGATGCGCTGCAGGCCGACGACGCGGGCGCCCTGCCCCCTGGAGGTCATCGTGTCCTGGAGTGCGGGCGGCTGGGCGATGCCGCCGTACTGCTCCAGCACGCTTCGGCCGGCCTCCTTCACCTGGAGGACCTGGTGGTGGCCGTCGCCGTCCTCGAACAGTGCCAGGAAGCACCGGGTCCCCACGCTGCCGACCCCCACCACCCGCCGTGCCACGTCGGCCAGCCTGTAGTGGAGCATCAGCAGGTGGATGTCCTCGCTGGCCGAGTCCTGGTACTGCCTCAGACCGTCGGCCACCGCGGCGGCCGCGGCGTCATCGATCGGGGTGAGCACCGGAGGCTGTTCGATGAATCGCCGGTGGCCGTCCTTCGCCACGGCCGTCAGCCGTCTCACGACGCGGGCGCTGGTGCGCTTCTCGGCATCCCCGATTGCGTCCTTGAGCACCTCGCGGGACCTCTTGCTCAGCTGGCTGACATGCTGCTCGGCGTCGAAGTGGGTGAAGTAGCGCTCGGTCGGGCTGGTGTGAACCGCGGCCCGCAGGGCGTCGAGATAGCTGGCGATGGTGTCGACCGCGGTCTGGCGCACCACTGCCTTCTTCCGCGACGTCGACCGGCCGGCGATGACGATGCTCGCCACCAGGCGCTTGAGATCCCACTCCCATGGTGCCCAGGCGGACTCGTCGAAGTCGTTGAGATCGAAGACCAGGCTGCGCTGGGGGGAGGCGTAGAAGCCGAAGTTGCTGACGTGGGCGTCTCCACAGGAGGCCACCAGGATGCCGCTGTGGGGAGTTCTGGCGAGATCGGAGGCCATCAGGGCCGCCGTGCCGCGGTAGAAGGTGAACGGGCTGACGCTCATCCGTTCGGTGCGCAGCGGCACCAGGGACTGCAGGCGATCCTCATTCTGCTCGGAGAGGATGCCGATCGGGTCGCGATCGGTGGTGCTCAGCTGTGCGACGCCGTCCCAGGTGGTGCTCTCCCGTGCTTCCCGGCCCCGGTGGATCCGATCGTCGAAGGAGGGGGGAGGGGTGGGGGTGAATGCTGGTGACACAACCTTGCTCATGGAAAAGATCATCCACCGGCGTTGTCGTCGTCACCAACCCGCGCGCCGCAATCCCTCACAAATGGGGGCACCGGGTGGGGCATCATGGGAGTACACGGAATCGCGGGTCGAGTGCCGGCCGTGATTCACCATGTCGCAGAGAGCGAGCCGTCATGATCCGATTTGTCATTCGGGCAGCCATCTTTCTGGCCACAGCAGCGATCGGCCTGGTGGTCGCCGCGCTGTACCTTCATGATTTCCGGGTGACAATCTCTGGTTTCCTCCTCGCCGTCATCGTGTTCGCCGTGGTGCAGAGCGTCCTCGCCCCGTTCATCTTCAAGATGGCGAACCGCTATGCGTCCTCCCTGCTGGGCGCCGCCGGCCTCATCTCCACCTACGTCGCCCTGCTGGTGGCGTCGTCGGTCTCCCACGGTCTCACCATCCGCGGCTTCTCGACCTGGGTCTTCGGGACCCTGATCGTGTGGATCGTCACGATGTTCGGGGCGTGGCTGCTGCCGCTCATCTTCATCAAGAAGAAGGTGGCCGGCTGATCCTGGGCACCGGAGGGCCACCGCGGGGTGGCCCCGAGGGACTGCTTCAGTCGGTGGCCCTCCAGGCGGCTCGGATGTCGGGCACTCCCTCCACTGGTTCGGCCGGTCCCCAGGCCTCGTGGAAGGAGCCGTTGGCGTCGGGCTCCAGGCCGAGCAGCACTCGGTCCTCCGCGCCCACCAGCCCCTCGACCGCGAGCACCCGACGGGCCCAGGCCCACAGTTGCGGATAGTCGACCAGAGATGCGGATCCCCACCCCAGGTGCCCCCGGTAGCACAGGTCCCACCCGACGAGCGTCCCGAAAAGGGCCAGATCGGCTGTGCTGAGCTCGTTGCCGAGCAGGAACCGCTGCCCTCTCCCGGCCGCCGGGTGAAGTGCCAGGTCCAGCATCCCGAGACGCGCGAAGAGCAGCCGTTCGACCGCATCGCGGACCGGCTGGTCGGTGGAGAAGATGGCCTGCTCCAGGCCGCCGATCACCTCCTCATCGATGAGCCGTTCGAGCCGGTCGATCTCGTCCCGGCGGGCGGCCGGGTAGAGCGGGCTATCTGCCGCGGCGGCCAGGCTGCGGGAGATCCACGCCCAGTCATCGCTGACCAGATTCCCTGAGGCATCCACCAGCTGGGGCGAGCTCGCGCTCCCGGGCCCGGTGAGCTCGACGCTCACCCAGTCCGGCGCGGCGAACCGAGCCCCCAGCACCGCGCCCCAGCTGCGCGGGGAATCGGTGGGTGCCATCAGGCGCAGCGGGGTATCGGGCAGCTCGGCCGGTCCGGGCAGTGAGGGCTCCTCGGCGATGAAGCGGCCGGCGTCGTCCACCTCTCCGGCCGGGCGGTGCGAGGCGAGGTCGGCGGTGGCGGTGTGCGCCGACCCGGCGTGTGCAGTCTCAGTACTCACAGACCCTCCCGAGGTCTCGAGGCGGTATTCAGAAGCGGCGCTACTCTGCGCGGGATCGGTGATGCGGTATGAGAAGCTGCGCAGCCGCTGGTGTCCATCGACCACCGCGGTCTCCCAGTCGATGCGCCGCACGAACCCGTAATCCAGGTACATTCTGTGCGCCCAGGTCATCTGGGGCCCGGAATGGATGTCGACCCGGCGCAGCCCCAGCGCCCGAGCCACCGCAACGGCATGGTCGGTGAGCACCCGGCCCAGTCCGAGCCCCCGTGCTCGTGGCCCGACACCGAGAATGTTGAAGGTGAAGGTGTCGGAGTCGAGGAATCGTGGCATCGGGGTGAGCACCGCGGCCAGAACTCCTCGGTCATCGGTGATCACCCAGACATTCGAGGTCCGCGCCCGCTCCGTGATGGCGTGCAGGGAGGCCACATACTCGGGGGTCGAGGTGCAGCCGGTGGTGAAGGCCGTCTCCAGGACGTCGCCCACCTCGGGGTACTCCTCAGGCAGCGCATGGCGCAGCGCCAACTCCCGCCCGTGCACCTGGAGCTCGCGGAACCAGAGAGTCGAGGGAATCGGCGACAGCGAGGCGATCACCTCGGGGGGCAGGTCGTGCGCGTCGAGGGGTCGCCGGACGTCGGGTGCATCCCTGGGGTCGGTCGTGTAGCGGGGGTCGAAGGAGCCGAGCGGGTCCTGGGAGATGAACTGCACCTGACGGCGCAGCGCGGGGCTCAGCGAGCGTGCGGAGCGGTGCCTTGCCCACGGGGTGGGTGGTCGTGAGTCCTGTCCGGATGGACCGCTGATCTGCACTCCGCCGATCTCGATCGAACCTTCGTCGGGGTGGGTGAGGTCCAGCAGAAGCCTGGCCAGGGTGCTCTTCCCCGATCCCGATTCGCCGACGATGCCGAGCTTCTGGCCGGCTTTCAGGGTCAGGCTGACATGATCGACGGCGGTGCGGGTGCCGCCGTCCGGCAGCGGGAAGGACTTCGAGAGGTTGTGGGCGGCAAGCACTGGAGTGCCGGTGTCGACCTGACCCTCGGTCTCCTGGCGGAGGCGTAGAGGGGCCTCAGCCCGGGCACGCAGCCGGATTCCGGGGGACGCCGACAGTCGGGTTCCGCGGGTGGAGGCCGACGGGACCGCCGCCAGCAGAGCCTTTGTGTACTCGTGCTCCGGGGCGGTGAGAACCTTCTCGGTGGGGCCCTGCTCGACGACCACTCCGTCATGCATCACCAGCACTCGGTCGGCGACCCGGGAAACCACTGCCAGGTCATGGGAGACCAGAAGCAGGGCGGTTCCCTCGGCTCGCCGGGACTCCAGCAGGTCGAGGATCTGGGCCTGCACGGTGACATCCAGGGCAGTGGTGGGCTCGTCGGCGATCAACAGGTCGGGGGCGCCGGCCAGTGCCGAGGCGATCAGGGCTCTCTGCCGCAGCCCGCCGGACAGTTGGTGAGGATACTGCCGGGAGCGGACCTGAGGATCGGGGATACCAACCTCGCGAAGCAGCTCGTCGACCCGTTCGCCGTACTGTCGGCGAGGCACGATGCGGTGGGCGCGCAGGGTCTCGGTGATCTCGCGGCCAATGGTGCGCAGTGGGTCGAGTGAGGTCAGGGCATCCTGCAGGACGAAGCCGATCCGGCGGCCCCGGATGGCTCGCCACTGGCCCTCGCGCAGTCTCAGTCCGTCCTGGCCGATCACCGAGAACTGGTCGGCTGTCAGTTCGGCGTTGTCGCCGGCAAGTCCCACGATGCTGCGCGAGGTGACCGATTTTCCGGATCCGGACTCCCCGACGATGGCCAGCGCCTCGCCAGGGTTGATGGTGAACGAGACTCCGCGCACGGCATGCACCCGACGGGCGCCGGTGAACCGGACATCCAGGTTGCGGACCTCCACCAGTGGGGTTGGGGAACCGGTTGTCCGGGGGCCGGATGCGGAGGATCCGGAAGGCACGGGTTCAGGCTTCGATGTCACTGCGACTCCCCGGTGGGTTGCGGTGTGTGAAGTGGTAGCGAGGCTCATGCCGACCTTCTCTCGTAGCGGGCCTGCAGGGTGCGGCCCAGTGCGGTCGCGGCGATCACGACAGTGGTGACCGCAGCACCCGGGAAGACGCCGAGCCACCAGGCATGGCGCAGGTAGTCGCGCGACTCGGAGATCATCAGGCCCCATTCGGGGGCCGGCGGCTGGGGACCGAGCCCCAGGAAGCTCAGGCCTGCGGAGCTGACGATCGCCTCGCCCAGAGCGATGGTGGCGATGATGGGCAGCGATCCCAGGGCGTTGGGCAGGATGTGGCGCAGCAGCGACCGGACACCGGTGACCCCGAAGGTGCGGGCCTGTTCGACGTACCCGGACTGGCGTGTCTGCAGTACCTGGGTGCGCACCAGGCGGGCGTACTTGGGGATCCCGGCGATCCCGATCGCGACGATCAGGTTGGGGACGCCGGGGCCGGTCAGAGCGATGAACAGCAGGGCCAGCAGAACCTCGGGAAATGCTGCCAGGATGTCGATCGCCCGGCCGACGGTGTAGTCCAGCCAGCGCGGCCCGGTGGATGCCAGGATCCCGAGGACCAGGCCGGCGAACAGGCCCAGCATGGTGGCTCCCAACCCGATCGACAGGGAGTAGCGGGCGCCGTGAATGATCCGTGAGTAGACGTCTCGACCCTGCAGATCTGTTCCGGCCCAGTGAGCGGTGCTGGGAGCGTGCAGGGACACGGCCGGGTCGGCGTAGAGCGGATCGACGTGGCTGAGCAACCGGGGGAACAGTGCCGCGATGACGGCCAGTGCAAGGACCGTGCCACTGGCGGTGATCGCAAGACTGGATCGCAGTCTGCCGGGGTGGCGGACGACTGCTGGTGCGGTGGACAGTGAGATGACGGCCATGATCAGCTCCTGGAGGCTCGTGCGGTGCGAAGCCGTGGATCGATCGCCAGGGCGATGATGTCGACGGCGGTGGAGGCCGCTACAAAGGCGGCCGTGGCGACCAGAGTGATGCCCAGGATCAGTGGGATGTCCTTGACAGTGACCGCTTGAACGGCAATCTGGCCCAGCCCGGATCGGCCGAAGACCTGTTCGACGACCACAGCCCCGCCTATAAGGCTGCCGATGACCAGACCCAGAACCGTGATCACCGGGACCGTTCCGTGCTTGAGGGCATGCCGGGTGTGGACCTGTGGTGCCGAGAGTCCGCGAGAGCGGGAGGTGAGTGAGAACGGCTGTTCCATCGCGCGGTCGGCGCCGTCGCGCAGGATCTGGGTGAGATAGCAGCCGATCGGGAGGGCCAGTGACAGTGCTGGCAGTACCAAGGCACTGGGTGAGTCGGGGTCGACGATGGAGAACCAACCGAGTTTGAAGGAGAAGACCAGCAGCAGCACGATCCCGAGCCAGAATGCCGGGGCCGAGAGCAGGATCAGCTCGACGACCTGGGAGATCGGCCGCAGTCTGCGGAACCGTGTCGAGGTGAGCGCGGTGAGCAGGTAGGCGATCAGGACGGCACCGATAGCCGCGGAGAAGGCCAGTTGGAGGGTCGGCCCGATGGACTCGGCGAGCAGCGAGGTGACTGGCCGGGAGAAGCTGTAACTGGTTCCGAGGTCACCGGTGGGGATGCGTGCTAGGTAGACCAGGTACTGGTACCACAGCGGGTGGTCCAACCCCCATCGCTCAATCGTGCGGGCACGCAGCACTGGATCATCGCGGTTCTCGCCGAGCAGCAGGGAGACGGTGTCGCCGGGGGTTGCGTGGACGGCCAGGAAAGTCAGTGTGGTGGCCGCCCACAGCACGAACAGGGCTCCCAGGATGCGGTAGAGCACCAACTTGGCGAGGTGCGCTCGGCGTGGGGCGGCAGCCGTCTCGGCGGCGACCTGCCGGGTGTTGTGGAGGACGAAGTGGTCCATCTCTGATACTTCCAAACTTTCAGCACAGGAACTGCGGAGGCCGGTCAGTTGAGTGGACCGGGCATGCATGGTGGGGCCCTGGCAGAGTGGTTCTGGGGAGCCGCAGGGCGCGAGAGGCCCACGGATCAGGCCCTCGGGGGCCGGAATCTGGGGTGGTGCTCAGCGCTAACGGATCTGGCAGCTGGGTGACAGAGGGGCGGTGCCCGAAGAGGTCACTGCTGCGAGGCTTCCGGGGACCGATGCCCCGGAAGGCCGAACAGCCGGATCAGCGGCAACACATGGGGTCGAGGGCGCTGGGACACGGCATGCACATACACATCGGGCGGCGGGCTGAGATTGCCAGGCCTCCGACGGTGTGCACGATCGCGTTCACGCAAACTCCTCAACCGGGTTGCGTGAGTCGACAGTGTGACTCACAACAACCATGACGATCGGACGGTACTGCCGATCGGATCCCGACCAACCGGGATTGCGAAGGACACTAGGGGCAGAGCCACCGTGGTTCCAACATTGTCTTGAAACGTGAGACCATATATCAATATCTGATATTCCTCAGGGTCTCAATCACGCTTCTGAGCGCAGCTGGAAACCGGGTGCGGTGATGCTCACACCGTCCCGGCCCACCGTGAAGGAGACCTCGGACAGATCGGTGACCACGGCCTCGGCGTCCAGATCGGCGCTGGGGGTGGAGGTGGTCAGCGCCAGGGCCGACATGCCGGCCCGGTGGGCCGCCTCGACCCCCGCCGGGGCGTCCTCGACGACCAGGCAGCGGGCCGGGTCGGCGTCCAGCCGCCGGGCGGCCAGCAGGAAGGCATCGGGCTCGGGCTTGCCGCGCTCGACGTCCTCACCGCTCACCATGACCCGAGGCGGTTCGAGTCCGGCCGCGGCCAGCCTGGCCAGGGCCACCGGACGCCGCGAGGAGGTGGCCACCGCGGCGACCTCGTGCAGCGCGGACAGTGCCTCGACGGCACCGGGGATCGCGGTGATGCCCTCGGTGGTGGTCAGCTCGAGCTCGTCGATCAGGGCCAGCGCCTCGGCGCGGCGGGGCTTCTCGATGGCGGCGTCGACGATGTCGCGGGTTCGCCAGCCGGCCCTTCCGGTGAGCTGATCGGGTGAGATGCGGTACTCCCGGGCCCAGCTGCCGAATGCGGCGACCAGGGCCTCCTGGGAGTCGACCAGGGTGTTGTCGAGGTCGAGGATCACGGCGTCGAACCGTTGGGTGGGAAGGGATCCGAGATTCATGACGGCTCCTGGGCTGCATCAGTGGTCGGTTCAGTGGTGGACACAGCGATTGTCCCAGCTCTGTGGGTATCTCGCGTCCACCGTGTGCACAGGTCTCTGACTAGGAGAAATACGATGACCGGCAGAGCTGTGCACACCTCATCCCGGAGTTGTCCACAGGCTTGTCCCCAGGCTGGGGACAAAACTCAGCGATGTAGTTCCACCGCTGTGAGGAGCGTCCGGGAGCCGCCTGCGGCCCGCGGCAGACTGGAGACATGACCCTCACCGCGCCGCCCCCGCAGGGGGTACTGCTCTACGACCCCGACTGCGGGTTCTGCACCCGGACGGCCAGGATTCTGCAGAGGCTGACCGCCCCGGCGCAGGCTGCGGCGACGGTCGCCCCGATGACCGACGCCGATCTGGACGCCCTGGCGGTCGACCCCGTGCGGGCTCGCCGGGAGATCCCCCTGGTGAGGGGCGACGGCACCGTCGTGTGGGGAGCCCGCGCGATCGCGGAGGCGCTGTCGGGCGGCCCGGCACCGCTGCGGTGGGTCGGTCGGGGCATCGGCGCCCCGCCCGTCATTCCCGTCGCCGAGCGGATCTACGCCTGGGTGGCCGACAACAGGTACCGACTCCCGGGCGGATCGGAGTCCTGCCGGACCCGATGACTCAGAATGCGAAGTTGGGCTTCCACTGGCGGACCGAGGAGACTTTCACCGCATCCTTGGGGTAGGGATCGGCCTCCAGCAGCCGGTCCAGGGTCTTGCGGTCGTCGACCTGGTAGATCAGGACGGCACCCGACCCGTCGCTCAGCGGCCCGCCATTGACCAGCTGCCCGCGCTCGCGCATGGCCTCCAGGTTCTTCAGGTGAGCCGGGCGCGCAGCCAGTCTCTTGTCATTGAGTTCGGGATCATAGGTCGTCTCGACGATGAACACAGCCATGGGGAGATCGTAGACCACGGCCCCGCGATGGTCGGACCAAGGCCTCAGTCGACCGCGCAGGTCTGGGTGGAGGCCGGGGTCGTGTCGGTGGCCCCGGCGGTGATCATCGCCCGGGTGGCGGAGTTGGTGAGGACGTATCCGGTGTCGGCCTCCCCGGTCGAGCGGGCGAAGACGGTTCCCGCCACCTCCCCGGAGGTGGTGAGCAGCGGCCCCCCGGAGTTGCCCGGCTGGACGGTGCCGCGGATCGCCATCACCTCACGGGTGACGGTGGCGGTGGAGTAGATGTTCTCGCCGCGGGCCAGGATCGTACCGCGCACCCGCGCCGCCGCCAGGGTGAAGGGTCCGTCGAGGGGGAATCCCGCGACCACCGCCTGCTGGCCGTCGGCGGGGGGAGACGACATCGTCAACGGCCTGGCGTCCAGCCCCGGCACCGACAGCACCGCGAGGTCCAGGTTCGGATCGTAGGAGACCACCGTGGCCGGCCGGGACAGACCGGTCCCCCCGATCTGGACGGTCACCCTGCTCGCCCCGGCGACGACGTGGGCATTGGTGACCACCCGGTCGTCGGCGCTCACCCAGCCGCTGCCCTCCGAGGCCCGCGAGCACAGCGTGGAGGTGGCCCTGATCTTGATGATGCTGCCGGCCGCCCGTTGCACCCCGGCGCTGCGGATGACCGCCTCGTCGGGGGTCCCGGTGGGCAGTTCGGGTTCGGTCTCCAGACCGGAGAAGACCCTCGGGAAGCCGTCGGCCAGCGATCCGGCGGCCCGCACCGCGGCGCGGTTGACGGCGTCGGGAACGACCTCGTCGGTGACCGCGAGCACCCGGGAACCCGCGATGGCCCGGGACCAGTCGGTGGGGACCAGCGGGCGCACCGCCCCGGCCAGCACGGTGAGCACGACGGCCGAGACGAGGATCGAGACGACCGCCCCCACCAGGGAGTCGGCCGCCCTCAGGGTGGGGATGCGGTTGGCACGGTTGAGGCGCATGCCGATCCCCGACAGCAGGGACTCGCCGATGGCGGCGACCGCCAGCAGCACCATGATCCGCAGCACGGCGCTGCCGACCGGACCGATTCCCTGGGTGGCCATCCAGGGGGCCAGCCGACCCGACAGCCACAGCCCGAGCCAGGCGCCGAGCACCAGTCCCGCCAGGCTGAGGACACCGACCACCGCGCCCCGACGTCGTCCCCTGACCGCCTGGCCGATCAACAGGAGGACCAGGACGATGTCCAGTGCGCCGGAACCGCTCATGTCTCCATCCTCCTCCGTCTCGGGATCGCACCGGGAGTATCGGCGCACCCTCCAGACTGACACGGTTGTCTGTGCATATCTGTGCGCAGTTCGTCATGAGCTGTGACTGGCACCAGTTCTCCTGATGAGTTCGTGCTACATGATGTAGTTTTGTCCCCATGACGAGTCAGAGCGAGTCCGGCGTCGGACCAGCCTCCGACGGTGAGGCGATTGACGACCAGGACGACCTCGTCGTGCTCCTGGACAGGGACGGACATCAGATCGGCACGGCGCCGAGACTGGCCGTCCACACCCGCTCGACCCCCCGTCACCTGGCCTTCTCCTGCCACATCCTCGATGTCGGCGGCCGGGTGCTCATCACCCGGCGGGCCCTGGGCAAGGTGAGCTGGCCCGGGGTCTGGACCAACTCCTGCTGCGGCCATCCCCGCCCGGGGGAGAAGATTCCCGAAGCCATCGAGCGCCGGGTCCGCGAGGAACTGGGCCTGGACGTCAACCCCTCGACGATGGTCTGCGCCATCCCTGACTTCTCCTACCGGGCCACCGACGCCTCGGGAATCGTCGAGGACGAGCTCTGCCCGGTCTACCTGGCCCTGCTGGACGATCCCGAGGAGATCGTCGAGCTGTACCCCGATCCCGAGGAGGTCGAGGAGGTGGCCTGGGTCGGCTGGAAGGATCTCTACCGCACGGTCCAGACGATGTCCCCGCTGCTCAGCCCGTGGTCGGTGCTCCAGGTCCGTCAGCTCGGCGAGGACATCAGCGCCCACCTGCCCTGAGTCGGGGATCAGTCCCGGGGGCGGCGGAAGGGCGCGTCGGGATCGGTGTCGAGTCCGTGGCGAGGCCGGGCGACGGGCTGCTCGGCGACCCGTTCTGCGGCCCGGTCAGGAGTCTTGTCGGTGCCCCGGCCGTGCACCGTCTGCCAGGCCAGCACCGCCCCCAGGGCGGTGGTCAGCGGCACCGACAGCACCAGGCCGATCGACCCGACGAGGGTGCGCACGATCTCCTCGGAGAAGGTCTCGGATCTCAGCATGTCGCCCAGCGGCATGTTGTAGATGCTCAGCAGCAGCAGGGTCGACAGGGCCGCCCCGGCGGTGGCGAAGGCGATCGTGTAGACGCTGGAGGCGATGTGGTCGCGCCCGATCCGCATCGCGCGGGTGTAGAGCTCCCGGCGGCTGGTGGAGGACTCCGCCAGCTCCCACACCGAGGAGGCCTGGGTGACGGTGACGTCGTTGAGGACGCCGAGGCCGGCGACGATCACCCCGCAGATGATGACCGATCCGAGAGTCAGATTCGGGGCGGTGGCGGTGATGATGAAGTCGTCCTCGCTGGTGACCCCGGTGAGGTGGGCCCAGCGGGCCGCCAGATAGCCCAGACCGGCCGACAGCAGCAGACCGAAGAGGGTGCCCAGCAGGGCCGTGGTGGTGCGGGTGGACAGGCCGTGGGTGAGGTAGATGACGATGAACATGATCGCCGAGCAGGCCACCAGACCCACCAGCACCGGCGGTGAACCGACCAGCAGGGCGGGCAGCATGAACTTCGAGAGGATGACGAAGGCCAGCACCAGGCTCACGATGGCGGCCAGTCCCCGGCGTCTGGCCACCGCCACGACGACCACCATGAAGACCACCGCGATGACGATGAGCGGCGTGGTCCGCTCGAACTCGTAGTACTGGTAGGTCCCCGAGGCGGTGCCCTGTGCACTGCCCGAGGTGTTCTGACCGGCCTGGGTTCCCGGGGAGCGGTACATCCGGACCACCTGGCCCGGCTCGATCCCCGAGGAGGTGACCGCCGAGGTGAACTGGATGGTGGTGGTGCGGCCGGCGTCGCTGCCCTGGTCCAGCCTCACCGTGGCCACCGCGCACTTCTCCCCGGTGCTGGTTCCGGTGGAGCCGGGGGTGCCCTGGCACGAGCCGTTGCGCACCGACTCGATGGTCCCGTTGACGATCGTCACCCCCGGCGCGTTCCAGGCCGCGGTGTCGGACTGCAGATGGGCCGAGACGTCGTGGGGCCACAGCGCGATGATCCCCACCACGGTGGCCAGGAACAGCGGGGCCAGCATCAGCAGCAGACGGCCCAGGGCCGAGCGCTCCCGGGCGGCCTGCTCCGGGGTGCTCGGCCGGTGGGAATGGCCGGGGTCGCTCATTCGGAGGCCGTCTCGTCGGCGGCGGGCTCCGGAAGGTCGGCGACCGGCAGGCTCATGGTGAACATGGCTCCCCCGCCGGGTGCCCGGGAGGCCTTGATCCAGCCGTTGTGGGAGGTGACGGTGTGCGCCACGATCGACAGTCCCAGGCCGGTTCCCGGGGTGTTGCGGGAGCGGTCGGAGCGGTAGAACCGCTCGAAGATGTGGGGCAGGTCTTCCTCGGCGATGCCGGGGCCCTGGTCGGAGACGATGACCTTGTCGTCCTCCATCCGCACGGTGACGGTGCCCTCGGGAGGGGAGAACTTCACGGCATTGTCGAGCAGATTGGTCACGGCCCGCTCGAGGGTGGCGGCGTCCCCCATCATCGGGTGCGGGGCCAGCTCGACGTCGAAGGTGAGCCCCGGCCCGCGCCGGCGGGCCCGTTCGACCGCCTTGGAGACCACCGCCGACAGCTCGAGGGGTTCGGGGGACCGGGTCATCGCGTCGTCGCGGGAGAGCTGGACCAGGTCACCGATGAGGCTGGAGAACTCGCCCAGCTGGGCGGCAATGTCGGTGAGGATCTCCCCGCGCGCCGCCTCGGGCAGCATCCCGGTCTTCTGGTCGGCCAGCATCAGTTCGACATTGGTGCGCATCGAGGTGAGCGGGGTCCGCAGCTCGTGGGAGGCGTCGGCGATGAGCCGGCGCTGGCGCTCCCGGGAGCTGGCCAGCGACGACAGCATGGTGTTGAAGGAGGTGGCCAGTCGGCCGAGCTCGTCGGAGGAGCGCACCGGGATCGGGTCCAGCTTGTCGGTGCGGGTGACCCGCTGGACGGCCTGGGACAGGTCGAGGATCGGGCGGGTCGTCGAGCTGGCCGCGAAGTAGCCGGTGATGGCGGTGAACAGGATGCCGAGCAGACCGGTGGCCACCAGAACCAGCCACAGCGAGTGCAGGGTGGCCTCGGTGGGCTGCAGGGAGCGTCCGACCACCAGGGAGTACCGGACGCCGTTGACCGACAGCGGCACCGAGACGATCCGGGTGGGCACCCCCTCGGAGTCGGTGACGGTGCGGGTCGAGGTGCCCGACTGGATGCGGGCGACCGCCAGCTCCTCGGGGCCGGTGGGCACCGTGGTGACCGCCCCCGGGACGTTCTCGACGGTCCCGTCGGCGCGCACCAGGGTGATGGTGACGTCGGAGACCTGCAGGGCGTCGGTGCTGAACTCGCCGATGTCGCTGGTGCCGTTGCTGATCGGGGTGGACAGGTACCGGGCCAGGGCGGTGAGCCGGTTGTCGAGCTGGGAGTACAGCGACAGCCGGGTCATCGAGTAGCCGGCCAGACTGGTCGCCATCACGGCCACCGCGACGCTGAGGGCCACCAGGATGGTGACCCGCCGGCCCATCGTGATGCGCGGAATGCGGGGCTGCCAGTCCAGCAGCCGACGCCACCAGCGTGGAATCACGGAGTCGCTTCTCGCAGCACGTAGCCCACTCCGCGGACGGTGTGGATGAGGCGGGGCTCACCGTCCTGCTCGGTCTTGCGGCGCAGGTAGCCGATGTAGACCTCCAGGGAGTTGGCGGTGGTGGGGAAGTCGAACCCCCACACCTCGTGCAGCAGCCAGCTGCGCTCCAGCACCTTGCGGGGGTTCTGCAGGAAGACCTGCAGCAGGGCGAACTCGGTGCGGGTGAGGTTGATCCGGCGTCCCGCCCGGTTCACCTCGCGGGTCTGCGGGTCGAGGCTCAGATCGGCGAAGGAGAGCAGCTCCGACTCGTCCTCGCCGCCGGCCTCGGCCTCGGCCTCCGCGCGGGACCGGCGGGTGAGGGCGCGCAGCCGGGCGAGCAGCTCGTCCAGGGCGAAGGGCTTGACCATGTAGTCGTCGGCTCCGGCGTCCAGCCCGTCCACCCGGTCGCCCACCGCGTCGCGGGCGGTGAGGATGAGGATCGGGACGTCGTTGCCGTTGTCGCGCAGCATCCGGGTGGCCTCCAGGCCGTCCAGCCGGGGCATCATGACGTCCATCACGACCGCGTCGGGGTGGATCGAGCTGAGCTTGGCGAGGGCCTCGACGCCGTCACTGGCGGTGTCGACCTCGTAACCGCTGTAGTGAAGCGACCGTGCGAGGGACTCGCGGACGGCTCGGTCGTCGTCCACCACAAGGATGTGCATGGCCATAGCCTGCCACCTCTCACTGACCGGACTCGACCGGGACGGCGGTGTCCCCGGTCGGACCGGTCTTCTCGGTGTCATGGCGCTGGTGAGCGGCACGGGCGGCCGCGGCGACCCGGGCCATCCCGGCCAACCGCGGAGCGGCCGGTGGCGGTGGGACCTCCTTGTGGGGGCTCCGCTCAGAGCGGACGATGACCCCCTGCGGGTCCTTGGTGAACCAGCGGACCACCCCGGAGCCCATCACCTGGGTGCGTCCCGAGCTGTGGTGGATCACCAGGCAGGTGCCCTCGTCGACGGCCACCGCCGAGGACAGCAGTCCGGAGTCGATCGCCGAGATGAGCAGTCCGTCGCCGCCGCAGGTGTCGTTGTGGGCCAGGCAGGTGATGCTCACCAGGCCGAGCCCCTGGGCCAGGGCGAGTTCGTCGAACCCCTCGGATGCCGCCTCGGGGTAGATCTGTCGGCCCTGGAGGTGCCAGCCCCCCTCGATGGCGGTGACGGCGGTGGCCATCGCCCCGGCCGAGAATCCCAGCCAGGGGGAGCCGCCGCGGACCAGCCGGGAGAGCTGATCGGCCGAGGGCCCCAGCCCCGCCAGGTAGTCGGCCACCCGGCCGCCGCCGACGATGATCCCGGCGAGCTCGTCCAACCCCTCCAGAGGGGTGAGCGGGGGTTCATCGGTGAGACGGATGGTGCGGATCTGAGCCTCGGGCCACCGCGAGGTGACGATCCCGGCGAGCGGGGAGGAGTAGACCTCGGCGGACTCCGGGGATCCGCAGACCACGACGGCGAGTGTGGAACGGCCGGTCGAGCGCGCCTCCTCGATGAAGGCGTCGTAGACCTCGTCCAGGCCCGTACCGTCGGCGCCTTCCTGGGACTCGGACCCGCCGCCAACCAGGAAGAAGCTCATGGCGCCAGCCTATCGGGCAGCTTCGAGACGGCGTCGACGATTCCGGGCATCGCCGCCTCGATCGCCTGCAGGGTCGCGGTGAACTGCTGGTCGGGCCCGTACCAGGGGTCCGGCAGCGCGGTGCCGCGCTTCTTCGCGGGGTCGTAGTCGCAGATCAGGCGCAGATTGGTGGCGTGCGGCGCCATCCGGCGCAGCATCGTGAGGTGCATCGGCTCGGCGGCGATCACCAGGTCGGCCCCCCGGATCTCCTCGGCGTCGATCTGGTGGGCGCGGTGGCCGGCGGCGTCGTATCCGTGGGCCTCCAGAACCGTCCTGGCCCGCGAGTCCATCGGGGCGAAGCCCTCCTCGTCACTCACCCCGGCGCTGGTCACCCGAGCCGCCACGCCGGCATCGGCGAGCCACCTGCGGGCCACCCGTTCGGCCATCGGGGAGCGGCAGATGTTGCCCCAGCAGACGAAGATCACGGATGGCGGATATGACATGAGGGGCCTCTCGGTCGGCTGCGTTCTGGTGTCCTGGACCATTCGGGCATAGCGTATAGGCCATGTTGTTCCACTCCTGAGTGATGGCGCCAGGTCTGCGCGCCCACGATCCATCCCGAAGATCCACCAGGAGTCCCCATGCCCTCACGCACCCTGCCCACCGTCAGCACCGAGGTCGAGCAGCTCTACGGCGACGCCCTGGGACGGCCTGCGGCGGTGGCCCCGCCGCGCCCCGACGGACACCGGCACCGGCTCGGCAATCTGCTGAGGTTCACCCCCTACCTGCGTCCCTACGCCACCCGGTTCGCGCTGATGGTGGTCTTCGCGCTGGCCTCCACGCTGGCCGGGATCGTCACCCCGCTGCTGATCCGCCGGATCATCGACGGCCCGGTGGCCCACTCCGACCGCCCCGGCCTGTACGCCCTGGGCGCCGGTGCCATCGGGATCGGCGTCGTCGAGGCGATCTTCATGTTCTGGCGGCGCTGGGTGGTGGCCCGCGGCACCCTGGGCACCGAGACCGGGATCCGGCTGGACCTCTACGCCAAGCTGCAACGTCTGCCCCTGGGGTTCCACACCCAGTGGGAGTCCGGCCAGCTGCTGAGCCGGATCATGAACGACCTGTCGACGGTGCGCCGGTTCCTCGGCTTCGGGCTGCTCTTCCTCATCATGAACACCCTGCAGGTGGTCATCGTCACGATCCTGCTGCTGCGGATGTACTGGCCGCTCGGCCTGGTGGTGATCGTCTCGGCGGTGCCGATCGTCATCCTCTGCCTGGTCAACGAGCGGCACTACACCCGGCTGTCGCGGGCCATCCAGGACCAGACCGGGGACGTCGCCTCGGTGGTCGAGGAGTCGGTCCACGGGCTGCGGGTCATCAAGGCCTTCGGCCGCTCCGAGCACGCCTTCAAGGGGTTCGACGAGAAGTCCCGGGTCCTTTATCGCACCAGCATGTCGCGGATCCGGCTGGTCTCCCAGTTCTGGACCATCCTGGAGGCCATTCCCTCCCTCACCCTCATCGTGGTGCTGGGATTCGGGGCGCTGGCGGCCTCCCAGCACCGACTCTCCCTGGGCACCCTGGTGGCCTTCATCACACTCATGATGAGCCTCATCTGGCCGATCGCCTCACTGGGCTTCCTGCTGTCGATGACCCAGGACTCGATGACCGCGGCCGATCGGATCTGCGAGATCTTCGACGCCCCCGAGACGATCTCCGACGGCCCCTCCCGACTGGACGCCGTCGAGGGCCGCCTCACCTTCGACGACGTCTCCTTCCGCTACCCGGACGGCGACCAGGACGTGCTGCGCCACGTCGACCTGGACATCGCGCCGGGCCAGACGGTCGCCCTGGTCGGGGGCACCGGGTCGGGCAAGACCACCCTCACCGGGCTGGTGCCGCGGCTGGCCGATGTCACCGGCGGCGCGATCCGGATCGACGGGGTCGACATCCGGGAGCTGCAGGTCGCCAACCTGCGCACCATCGTCGCCACCGCCTTCGAGGACCCCACGCTGTTCTCGATGAGCGTCCGGGAGAACCTCACCCTGGGACGGGAAGAGGCCACCGACGAGGAGATCTGGCAGGCCGTCGAGGTCGCCCAGGCCGGCTTCATCCGCGACCTGCCGTGGGGTCTGGAGACCCGCATCGGCGAGCAGGGGATGAGCCTGTCCGGAGGCCAGCGCCAGCGCCTGGCACTGGCCCGGGCGGTGCTGGTCAACCCCCGGGTGCTGGTCCTCGACGACACCCTGTCGGCCCTCGACATGGAGACCGAGGCGCTGGTCGAGTCGGCGCTGCGGCGGGTGCTGGTCGGGGTGACCGCGATCGTGGTCGCCCACCGCGCCTCCACCGTGCTGCTGGCCGACAGGGTCGCGATGCTCCAGGAGGGGACCATCACCCATGTCGGCACCCATTCGCAACTGCTGGCCGACGTCCCGGAGTACCGGGAACTGCTGAGCGCCGAGTACGACGCCGAGGCCGCCATCGGGGCGGGAGGACACCACCATGGCTGAGAGCACCACCCAGGACCAGGAGACGAGCTGGCGGGGGGTCGCCCAGGAGGAGGCCGCCGAGGTCTCCCAGCGCGCCTCGGGAATCCTGCGGGCGCGCAGCCGGTCCCTGCTGTGGGATCTGCTGCGCCCGCACCGCCGTCTCATCTGGCTGCTGGTCGTCATCATCCTCGTCGAGAACCTGTCCCGGCTGGCCTCCCCCTGGCTGGTCCGGCGGGGGATAGACATGGGCATCCCGCCCCTGATGACCGGCGGCTCGCCGCGCTACCTCATCGAGACCGTCACCGCGATGCTGGTCGCCCTTCTGGTCCAGGTGATCACCCGGATCATCTTCCTGCGGTTCTCCGGCAGGATCGGCCAGGATCTCCTGCTGGAGCTGCGCCGTCGGGTGTTCCGGCACTTCCAGAGCCTGGACGTCTCCTTCCACGACCGCTACACCTCCGGGCGGGTGGTCTCGCGGATGACCAATGACATCGAGGCGATCGCCGACCTCATGGAGGAGGGGTTCGACGATCTGCTCTCGGCGGTGCTCACCCTGATCGGCACCGGGGTGATGCTGCTGGTGATGGACTGGCGGCTGGGTCTGATCTGTCTGGCCTCGCTGCTCTTCGTGGGGATCCTGGTCCGCTGGTTCTCCCGCGAGTCGAGCCGCACCTTCCGTAAGGTGCGCAACGCCTCGGCGGCGGTGATCATGCAGTTCGTCGAGACCATGACCGGCATCAAGGCGGTCCAGGCCTACCGGCGCGAACCCCGCAACCAGGAGATCTTCACCGAGCTGTCGGACCGCTACCGCGGGATCAACGTGCGCTCCTTCCGGCTGTTCGCGATCTTCATGCCGGGAATCACCCTGATCGGCAACATCACCGTCGGCGTGGTGCTGCTGGTCGGCGGGCTGTTCGTCGTCGAGGGCTGGACCACCGTCGGCGTGCTGGCCGCATTCCTGCTCTACCTGCGCCAGTTCTTCGAGCCGCTGGGCAGTATCGGCGAGTTCTACAACACCTTCCAGTCGGCCATCTCGGCCCTGGAGAAGCTCTCCGGGGTCCTCGGAGAGGAGGCCGAGGTCGCCGAACCGGACGATCCGGTGGCGGTGGGATCCGACGGGCGCAGCCAGGGCCGCATCGACCTCGACCATGTCACCTTCGGGTACGGCGAGGGGGATCCGGTGCTGCCCGACCTGGACTTGCACATCCCGGCCGGCCAGACGGTGGCCCTGGTGGGCACCACCGGAGCCGGCAAGACGACCATCGCCAAACTCGTCTCGCGGTTCTACGACCCGGTGGCCGGCCGGGTCGAGCTGGACGGGGTGCCGTTGAACCGGCTCGCCGACCACGACCTGCGGCGCAACATCACGATGGTCACCCAGGAGAACTTCATCTTCAACGGGTCGGTCGCCGACAACATCGCCTTCGGCCGTCCCGGGGCGAGCCGCGCCCAGATCGAGGAGGCCGCCCGGACGGTCGGCGCCGACACCTTCATCGAGGCCCTTCCCGAGGGCTTCGACACCGACGTCTCCCAGCGGGGAGGACGGCTGTCGGCCGGTCAGCGGCAGCTGGTCGCCTTCGCCCGCGCCTTCCTGGCCGACCCGGCGGTGCTCATCCTCGACGAGGCGACGTCCTCCCTGGACATCCCCTCGGAGCGGCTGGTGCAGCGGGCGCTGCGCACCATCCTGGCCGACCGGACGGCGATCATCATCGCCCACCGGCTGTCCACCGTGGAGATCGCCGACCGGGTTCTGGTGCTCGAGCACGGCCGTATCATCGAGGACGGCGCCCCGGCCGCACTGCAGCTGCGCGGCGGCCGGTACGCCGACCTGCACCGCGCATGGGAGGCCTCACTGGCCTGACCCCCGCCCCCCGCGACCTTCCCCAGAGAGGACCCCGTGACCATCGCACCCGCGAAACAGCCGACCTTCCGCATCCCCGACGACTCCCCGGACTGGTGGCGCCAGGCGGTCGTCTACCAGATCTATCCGCGCTCCTTCGCCGACTCCAACGGCGACGGTATCGGGGATCTGGCCGGCATCATCTCCCGGATCGACTACCTCAGGCAGCTGGGGGTCGACGCCGTCTGGCTGAGCCCCTTCTACCCCTCCGAACTCGCCGACGGCGGCTACGACGTCGCCGACTACCGCGCGGTGGACCCGCGGATCGGGACCTTGGGGGAGTTCGACCGGATGAGCGAGGGGCTCCACCGGGCCGGTATCCGGCTGATCGTCGACATCGTGCCGAACCACTCCTCCGACCAGCACCCGTGGTTCCAGGAGGCGCTGGCCTCCCCGCGGGGCTCGGCCGCCCGCGACCGCTACATCTTCCGCGACGGGCTGGGGGAGCACGGCGAGCTCCCGCCCGCCGACTGGAAGGGATCCTTCGGCGGGGGAGCCTGGACCCGGGTGCCCGACGGCCAGTGGTACCTGCACACCTTCGCGACCGAGCAGCCCGACTGGAACTGGAAGAACCCCGAGGTGCACGCCGACTTCCTGAAGACCCTGCGGTTCTGGGCCGACCGGGGGGTCGACGGGTTCCGGATCGACGTCGCCAATGCGCTGGCCAAGGACCTTCCCGAGGTGCTGCCCTCGGCCGCCGAGATGGCCGAGATGCCGCTCGACGGCAGACATCCGGTGATCGACCGCGACGAGGTCCAGGACATCTACGCCGAGTGGCGCCAGGTGTTCAACGAGTACGACCCGCCGCGCACCGCGGTGGCCGAGGCCTGGCTCGACGATCCCGAGAGACGGGCCCGCTACGCCCGCCCGGAGTCCCTTGGTCAGGCCTTCAACTTCGACCTCCTGCAGGCCGACTTCGACGCCGACCAGTTCCGGCGGATCGTGACGGCCAACCTCGAGCAGCAGACGATGTCGGGATCCTCCTCGACCTGGGTGCTGTCGAACCACGACGTCACCCGGCACGCCACCCGTTACGGGCTGGCACCGCTGAACGGCCGCAAGGTCAAGCAGGGGACCGAGTGGATGCTCGACGGGGCGCCGGCCGACCAGCTGGACCGCGACCTGGGGCTGCGCCGGGCCCGGGCCGCCACCCTCTTCGTGCTCGCCCTGCCCGGCAGCGCCTACATCTACCAGGGTGAGGAGCTGGGCCTCCACGAGGTCACCGAGATCGCCGACGACCAGCGTCAGGACCCGGTCTTCCTGCACGGCGGCCGGCACGCCTACGACGGACTGGGCCGGGACGGCTGCCGGGTCCCGATCCCGTGGCGGCGGGAGGGATCGTCCTACGGCTTCGGGCCGTCGGGGGCGCACCTTCCGCAGCCCTCCTGGTTCGCCGGGTGCTCGGTGGAGGCCGAGGAGGGGGACGAGGACTCCACCCTGTCGATGTACCGGCGGGCCCTGGCGCTGCGCCGCGAACTCGAGTCCTCGGAGACTCTCAGCTGGCGCGAGGCCGACGGCCCGGTGCTGATCTTCGAGCGGCCCGGCGGGTGGATCTGCGTCACCAATTTCGGTGCCGAGACCGTCGGGATGCCCCGGGGCCGGCTGCTGGTGGCCAGCGAGCCGCTGCCCCGCGACGACGACGGGGAACCCCTGCTGCCGCCGGCGACCACCGCCTGGCTGCGGTGCTGAGGGGCCTCAGGGGCGGGCGACCGGCCGGCCTTTGAGGCTCTTGACGAAGGCGTCGACCTCGCGGCAGCGGTAGGAGCTGTCGTACCTGGTCGACAGCCTGAACCTCGGCCTGGCGACCAGATCGTCGACCGGCTCGCCGGCCTTCACCCGGGCGATCAGGGAGTCGATGAGGGGATCGACGTCCACCACCCGGTACTCGCTCCTGCCGCCGAGGTTGAAGCGGACGGTCGAGACTTCCTCGAGGGTGATGGGTGACGGGGGCTGGTGGCTCATGGGGACAGTCAACCATGATGGCCACAGGACGAGGACCGACGAGAGTCTCCGCAGAAAGGGGTCGGCCGATGACGGTGTCAGATGCGCTCGGATGGTGTCCGCTCGAGGCCGGACTGGGGCTGGGACAGAGTTGGACCCAGGTCTGGGAGCTCCTGCTGGCCCTGCTGCTGACCTCCCTGGTCGGTCTGGAGCGGAGCATGCGCGGCAAGGGCGCCGGACTGCGCACCCAGAGTCTGGTCGGCGTCTCCTCGGCGCTGTTCCTCCAGGTCGGCAAGTACGGATTCTTCGACCTGATGCCGCTGATGGGCGGCGACATCCGGCTGGACCCGTCGCGGGTCGCCTCCCAGATCGTCTCGGGGATCGGCTTTCTGGGGGCCGGCCTCATCATCACCCAGCACAGCCGGGTGCGCGGGCTCACCACCGCCGCATCGGTCTGGGAGTCGGCGGCGATCGGGATGGCGGCCGGCGCGGGACTGTGGCTGCTGGCGGTGGTGGTGACGGCGATGCACTTCGTCATCACCCTGGGGTTCAACAGCCTGGAACGGGTGCTGCCCACCAGGAGACACGCCCTGGTCCACCTCGACGTGAGCTATGTCGACGGGCACGGGCTGCTGCGCGAGCTGCTGTCGACCATCACCCGGGCGGGATGGTCGGTGTCGCGGGCGGTGCCCCGCCCTCGGCCTGGAACCGACCGGGCCCGGCTGGTGCTGGAGCTGGACGGCCCGCACGACACCGAGGCGCTGGTCTCCGAGATCACCGGCACCGACGGCGTGCTGTCGGTCGAGGTGATCCCCGAGGCCGATCTGGAGTGAGCGCTCCCGATCGGCCACCGCGCGGCGACTCCGCGAGGAGAATCCAGCCATGAGCTGCGACCCGGCACGACCAGATCCCCTGCTGCCCAATTCTCTGCTGCCCAGTTCCCTTCTGCAGGGAGAGCACTACCGGCTCACCCCGCTCACCCCGCGGGTGATCCGCCTGGAGTGGTCCCCCTCGGGCCGTTTCGAGGACCGCCCCACCACCTTCGCGGTGCACCGGGATCTGCCCGTGGTGGACCACCGGGTGGAGGAGACCGGCACCGGGGTGCGGGTCACCACCGACTTCTTCATCCTCGACTACGACCGGGGACCCTTCTCCACCCACGGGCTGAGCGCCGAGGTGCGCGGCGGCGTCTCCGACTACCACTCGGTGTGGCGATACCGGCAGGACCTCTCCCTGCCGGCCGACCGGCGGATGCAGGCCGAGGGCCGGGCCGGGCGCGGTCGGCTGGACGGCAACATGGGCGGTGCGGCGCGCACCCTGGACGTCGCCGACGGGCCGGTGGACCTGGACCCGGGGGTGGTCAGCGAGCTGGGTTACGCCGTCATCGACGACTCCGCCTCGATGATCCTCGACGACCGGGGTCGGCTGTGCGCCCGCGAGGCCGAGCCCGGCTACCTGGACCTCTACCTGTTCGCCGGCGGCCACGACCATGTCGGCACCGTCGCCGACCTGTTCGCGATCTCCGGGTCCCAGCCCTTGCTGCCGCGGTTCGCGCTGGGCAACTGGTGGTCCCGCTACCACCGCTACGACGAGGCCGAGTACCTCACCCTGATGGACCGGTTCGAGGCTGAGGGGGTGCCGCTGTCGGTGGCGGTGGTCGACATGGACTGGCACCTGACCGACATCGATCCCGGCTACGGGTCGGGCTGGACCGGATACACCTGGAACCGGGAGCTCTTCCCCGACCCGGCGGCATTCCAGGCCGAACTCCACCGGCGCGGGCTCGCGGTGACCCTCAACGTCCACCCGGCCGAGGGGGTGAGGGCCTTCGAGGAGGCCTACGAGCCGATGTGCCGGGCGCTGGGCCGGGCCCCCAGCGGCTCCCCGATCGCCTTCGACGTCACCGACCGGGCCTTCATGGACGCCTACTTCGGTGTGCTGCACCGCGGCCTGGAGAAGCTCGGAACAGATTTCTGGTGGGTCGACTGGCAGTCCGGGCCCTACTCGAGAACCGCCGGGATGGATCCGCTGTGGGTGCTCAACCAGGGCCACTACGACGACTCGGCGGCCCGGATGGAGCGCGGCCTCACCTTCTCCCGGTACGCCGGGCCGGGATCCCACCGCTACCCGGTCGGGTTCTCCGGGGACGCCCTCATCACCTGGCGGTCGCTGGCCTTCCAGCCGCGGTTCACCGCCGCCGGGGCCAATATCGGCTACGGCTGGTGGAGCCATGACATCGGCGGCCACCTGGACGGGTTCCGCGACGACGTGCTGGCGACCCGCTGGGTCCAGTTCGGCGTCTTCTCCCCGATCACGAGGCTGCACTCCAGTTCCTCGCGGTTCTCCGGCAAGGAGCCGTGGCGGTTCTCCCAGCCCGGCCAGCGGTCGATGATCGAGCACCTGCGGCTGCGTCACCGGATGCTGCCCTATCTGAACGCGATGAACCTGCACGCCCACCGCGACGGCCGGTCCCTCGTCGAGCCGGTCTACTACCAGGACCACAGCCCGCAGGCCTACCGGTATCTCGACGAGTACCTCTTCGGCTCCCAGCTGCTGGTCGCCCCGATCGTCGTCCCGAACGACCCGGTGGTGGCCAGGGGCCATGCCGATGTCTGGCTGCCCTCGGGAAGGTGGACCGACATCGTCACCGGTCGGTCCTACCGCGGCGGCCGGAGCCATCGGATGTGGCGCGACCTGATGTCGATCCCGGTGCTGCTGAGGGCCGGCGGATTCCTGCCGCTGGTCGCCGAGGGGGAGTCGCTGGACGCCCGGGAGCTGTTCCCCGAGCTGGAGGTGCTGGTCGCCGCCGGGGCCGACGGACGGTTCGAGCTGGACGAGGAGACCGCGGACGACCAGTGGCAGACCACGGTGCTGGAGCTGTCGGCCACCGAGGGCCGGCTGACCATCACCCGTCCCGACCGGGACCGGTCCGGGCGGGTGGAGTGGACTCTCACCCTGCTCGGCCTCGCTTCGCGCTCCGGGGCCAGGTTCGAGGTGGAGGGGGGCGAGCTGATGGGGGTCGAGGAGGCCGACGGGCGGACCCGCCTGAGGTTGCGCAGCACCGGCGGGACGATGGTGGTCCGGTCGGCGGTGCTGGCGACCACCGGCCAGCCCGAGACGCTGGCGGCCGTGGAGGAGCTGCTGGCCGCCGCCCAGACCGGATTCGTCCTCAAGGACACCATCTACCGGCTGGTCGCCGAGCAGGGGGCGGCGGCGCTCAACGCCGTCACCTCGGTGGGCCGCTACCCGCTGGGCCATCTGGCGGAGGTCCACGACTACGACCTGGCGACCCCCGAGCTCGTCTCCGCCCTCACCGAGATCCTGGCGGACTGAGATTCCGGCGGGGACCGGCCTCAGGGCTGGACGGCGAAGGCGTTGACGGTCGCGGCGACCTTCTCGGCGACCCCGCGGTCGGGGACCAGGTGGCCGACCGCGCCGGCCAGCGCCTGACCGAGCAGGTACAGCGGGAGCCGGGTGATCTCGGTGATCCCGGTCGGGTCGCTCATCCCGGGCAGGGCGACCAGCAGGACGAGGTCGGCGGACCTGCTGGTGGGGGACTCCTCGGAGGTGGTGATGAGGACCACCGGGACCTCGCGCTCCCGCACGGCGCGCACCACGGCGAGGGTCGCGGAGTTGCGGCCACTGCCGCTGACGGCCACGCAGACCGACCCGGGAGGCAGCGAGAAGGCGGCGATCTGCTGCGCCAGCGGGTCGACGGTGCGGCTCACCGGGATGCCCAGGGCCGACAGCCTCATGGCGAGGTCGTCGGCGACCGGGCCGGACAGCCCGCAGCCGACCACGAAGACATTGCCGGCGTGGGCGATGAGCTCGGTGGCACGGTCGACGGTGGCGGCGTCCAGCAGGCTGCCGGCCGACCTCAGGTCCTCCACCGAACGCCCGATGGTGGACAGCAGGTCGCCGTAGGGGCCGGTGTGCTCGCCGGGGCCGAGAGGGGACCGGCCGACCTCCTGGGCGAGGCCGATCCGCAGCTGCTGGTAGCCGCTGAACCCGAACCTCTTGGCGGCCCTGATGACGGTCGCCCGGGACAGTCCCACCGCGGCGGCCAGCTCGTTGACGGTGAGGCCGACCACCTCCCGGGGGTTCTCGAGGATGAACCGGGCCACCGTCAGTTCGCTGTTCCGCAACTGCGGTGAGCGGGCCCGGATCGTCGCGGTGACCGGGCTGGTCAGGGCGGCCTCGCTCACCGGCGGTCCTTCTCGTCGGCCCTCGCCGGGATCCCGATCTCGGCGAGCAGGTCCTTGTCGATCGTGCCGTCGATGATGGCCTGGAAGTCCAGCACGGTGTCCATCTGCTGGCAGGGGATGGAGACGGCGACCGCCTCCCCGTCGATGAGGTCGATCCGGCTGAAACTCCCGTAGTCGGCGGTGCGGGCGCGCTGCCTCGGGGGCACGACGTCGGTGTAGGCGGCGGTGGAGCCGCCCACCCAGACCGGGACGCCGCCGCAGACCCCGGCCCCCGCGTAGTGGGTGTGGCCGGTGACCACCATCGAGACCCCCGAACCCTCCAGCAGCTCGGCGAGATCGGCGCGGTTGCGCAGCATGTCGCGGTCCAGCCCGGGCAGCGGGCAGCGCAGCGGGGGGTGGTGCATCAGCAGCAGGGTGGGTTCGACCGGGCCGGCCAGCACCGTGCGCAGCCAGTCCAACTGGTCGGGGGTGAGGAGGCCGTGGCTGGCACCGGGGACGGTGCTGTCCAGGACGATCAGACGGACCCCGTCGACGTGCTCGACCCTGTCGATGACCCCGCCGTCGAGGATGTGGCTGCGGAAGGACTCGATCTCGTCGTGGTTGCCGTTCACCCAGATCACCGGGCAGCCGGTCCGGCCGGCATAGGACTCGATGAGGGTGCGGGCGGTCCGGTAGGCCTGAGCGTCGCCGTGGTCGCCGACGTCCCCGGTGACCAGGACCGCCGAGGGGGCCAGCTCGGCGTCGGCCAGGCGGTCCAGGAGGTCCCGGAGCAGGGAGGTGGAGTCGACGGTTCCGTAGAGCTTCTTCCCGGGGGCCACCAGATGGACGTCGGACAGCTGGAGGAAGTAGGCCATCTCAGTGGCTCTCGCTGAGAACCGGGGTGGCAGCCCAGGAGGAGATGAACGCGTAGAGCTCCTCGAAGGTCTCCCCGCGGGCCGAGGGGGTGCCGACCCCGGTGCGGCGGCGGTCGATGAATGCGGTGCGGCAGCCGAGGGCCAGGGCCGGGGCGAGGTCGTTGGTCCAGACGTCGCCGACGCTCAGCAGCGACTCCGGGCGCTCGGCGAGGCCCGCCTCGGCCAGCAGTCCGGTGAGGATGGCGGGGCTGCCGGCCGGCTTGTGGGCGTCGGTGACGATGTGGTCGATCACGGGGGCCACCCCGAGCTTCTCCAGCTGGGAGGTGACGCCGTCCAGAGGGGCGTTGGTCACCAGGACCCGGTGGACGGTGGCCGGCAGGTCGGCCAGGAACTGGGGGAGGCCCTTCGGGGTGCTGGTCTCCAGCAGACCGTCGTCGAGCATCCTCCGACTCTGCTGGAACGCCCGGTGGATCTGCTCGGCGGTGAGACCGTGGCGCCTCCCGAGGGTCTGGGCGGCGGCGTATCCGTCGACGGCGTCGGCGAGGACGGCCGGCTCGGATCCCTTCGAGGAGGTGAGGAAGTCGCGCAGGGTGGCCTCGATGTCGACATCGGCGGTGCGGGGGTCGTCGTGCAGCTGCCGGGCGAGCTGGTGGCCGTAGGCGAGTACCGGCGAGTCGCCGACGCAGACCGTGCCGTCGAAGTCCAGTACCAGAATGTGTGAGATCGCCATGCCATCTGCCCCTTGTTCGGTGTTCACGAGAAGACCTCCGGATCGTCATCGGTCGGGATCGCGCGTGGGTTTGACGGGTCTGGGACATTGTGTCGCGCTGTTATGCGTTTGGTGAACTTGCTGTCCACACAGTTCGATTCCGGCTCATCTGCAGCCGAAGGAGTCTCTTGTGACCAACGCAACCCCCTCCGCCCCACCCTCAGCCTCCTCCACCGGCGCGGACACCGCGGCCTCGGTTCCCACCGCAGGCATCGGGGTGATCACCGGACGTCCGGCAGTCCGCCTGGTCGCCGCCCTCATCACCGCCGTGGTGGCCTATCAGCTCAATGCGACGATGGTCGCCCCGACCCTGCCGGACATCGCGCGGACCTTCTCCGCCTCCACCACCCAGATCGCCCAGGTCAGCTCCCTGTTCTTCCTGGCCGGGTCGGTGGCCGGGGTTGTGGCCACCCGCTGGTCCGACTTCCTCGGTCGCCGCCGGATGCTGATGATCGTCCTGACCATCGCGGCCATCGGCAGCGTGGTGGCTCTGTTCTCCCCGAACCTGCCGGTGCTGCTCGGCGCCCGGGTCCTGCAGGGGATCGCCTGCGGATCCTTCCATATCACCTTCGTGGTTCTGGGCGCGAGGCTGCAGCCGAAGACATTCGCCGTGGTGGTGGCGGTGCTCAGCGCCATCAATGGCAGGGTGGCGGGGTTCGACGGCGTCCTCGGCGGTTTCCTGGCCGACCGGTTCGGGTTCCGCTCGGTCTTCCTGGTGATCGTCGCGGTGGCCGTCATCGCCCTGGTCGCGGTGGGGGTGACGATGCCCCGCCACGAGGTGGGGCTCATCGAGGGGAGGATGGACTGGTGGGGTGCGGCCCTGATGACCGTCGTGCTCATCGCGCTCACCAAGCTCGTCGCCCACGGCTCCGCGCAGGGGTGGGGTGCCGAGACGACGCTGATCTACATCGCGATCTTCGTCGTGAGTGCGGTCGCCTTCACTCTGGTCGAGAGACGTCGTCATGATCCGTTGATCAACCCGGCCCATCTGGTGTCGCGGCAGATCTGGCCGCTGCTGGCGACCACCATCCTGTTCACGGTGGCCTTCTCCGCGGTGATCTACTTCACTTTCGTGCTCTTCGCCCAGGACACCAAGGTGGGCTACGGCCTGCCGGCCTCGGTCGCCGCGCTGTGCTACATCACACCGGCCGCGGCCATCGCCGCCCTCGCCTCCCCGTTCACCGGTTGGCTCACCGGGAGGATCGGCTGGACCCTCACCCTGCGGATCGGCCTGACCCTCAACGCCGCGGTGATCGCGTTCGCGGCGGTCTTCCCGCAGCACCGCTGGGCGGTGATGGTGGCGCTGGCCTGCCTGGGGATCACCTACAAGGGGATGTGCATCGCACCGGTCAACGGTCTCGGTGTGCTGCTGTCGCCCAGGAGCGCACCCGGTGCGCTGCCCGGGTTGCTGGGTGCGGCCTTCGGGATCGGCAACGGTCTGGGGGTCACCTCGGTGGCCGCGACGGTGGGTGCCGGCACCCTCGCCGGGTACACCGGCGGCCTGTGGATCTCCTTCTTCATCTCCCTGGCAGCCCTGGCCACCGCCTTCTTCGTGCCGCGGGTGCTCGCTCAGGAGGACTGAGACAGAGCGGGCCCGTCCGCCACGCTCAGCTCGGCTGCCAACCCTCCGGAGGGTCCTCCCCGACGAGCCCGTCGATGGCCTCGCGGATGAGGTCGGCATGGCCGGTGTGGCGTCCGTACTCCTCCACCAGATCGCACACGATCCGCCTCAACAGCACGGTCTGTCCCTGCCACTGTCTGGCGGTCGGCATGTCCAGGCCGCCCTCGTCGAGCAGCTCGGTGAGACGGCGTCTGGCAGTGCTCACCGCCCGGTCGTAGCGGGAGTACAGCTCGGCCGGGCTGTCGAGGGCCGCGGTGCGGAACTCCCAGTCGGGGTCGGCGTCCCAGTCGACCGACCGCCAGGGCTCGCCGGGCTCCTGTTCGAATGCCCAGCTGAGTTTGATGTCCTCCACGTAGGTGAGGTGCTTGAGCAGCCCGCCGAGGGTCAGTGCGGAGGTCGTCGTCCGCCGGGCCAGCTGCTCGGCGTCCAGGCCTCCGGCCTTCCACCGGAAGGTGGCTCGCAATCGGTCGAGCATGCCGACCAGGTGCTCCTGCTCGGTGCCGGCCACCGGCGGTTCCACCGGCCAGATCTCGGTCATCCGACAAGGGTAGTCACTCATCGACAATGCACCGGGTGTTACGGCTTGAACCGGTGCGGTAACGACCTCGTTAATGCGCCGCAGATTGGGGCGGTGGGCTCGTTCTCCGGGGTTATCGTCCTGCAATCGACGCCGACGCCCCGGCGTCGCGCGCCCTGAGTCCACACACTCCAAGGAGCGCAGATGAGCATCATCACCGACAAACCCGCCAAGGAGGACCCGGTCGCGGTCGCCGGCGTCACCTATCAACGGGCCGAGGACGGCTACTTCGACAAACGCCAGCTCCAACGGACAGCCGGGATCTGGGGGCTGTGGGGGATCGGTGTCGCCGCCGTCATCTCCGGTGACTTCTCCGGCTGGAACGGCGGCATCAGCGCTGCCGGTTTCGGCGGCTTCCTGGTCGCGGCGGCCATCGTCGTGTGCATGTACATCGCGATGATCGCCTCCATCTCCGAGATGTCGGCGGCGATGCCGCACACCGGCGGCGCCTACTCCTTCGCCCGGGCCGCGATGGGCCCGTGGGGAGGATTCGTGACGGGCCTGGCCGAGACCATCGAGTACGTCATGACCACCGGCGTCGTGATCTACTTCTCGGCCCAGTACGCCGACCAGATCATGAAGACGCTCACCGGGTTCAGCCTGGAGGCCCACAGCCTGATGCCGCTGTGGTGGGTGGTCCTCTACGCGGTCTTCGTCCTGCTCAACGCGGCCGGCGCCGAGGCCTCCTTCAAGTTCGCGGTGATCGTCGCGTTCATCTCGGTGGGGATCCTGCTGGCATTCATGCTCATCGCGCTGTTCTCCGGGAAGCTCGACTTCCACTCCCTGTGGGACGTCGCCGCCGGCCCCGGTCACAGCACCTTCCTGCCGTTCGGCGGATGGTCGATCGTCTACGCGATGCCCTTCGCGATGTGGCTCTTCCTGGGTATCGAGGAGCTCCCGCTGGCCGCCGAGGAGGCCCACAACCCGGAGCGCGACATCCCCCGGGCCAGCCGTTGGGCCATGCTCACCCTGATGGTCACCGGTGCGATCGTCGTCTTCCTCAACCCGGCCGTGCTGGGATCGACCAAGACGGCGGCGTCCTCCCAGCCCCTCCTCGACGGCTTCTCCGCCCTCATCCCGGGCAACCTCGCAGCCATCCTGTCGCTGTTCGCCCTGGTCGGGCTGCTGGCGTCGGTGCAGGGAATCATGTTCGCCTACGGTCGCAACATGTACTCGCTGTCCAGGGCCGGCTACTACCCGAAGTTCCTGTCCCTGACCGGTGAGCGCAAGACTCCCTACCTGGCCCTCATCGTCGGTGCGGTGATCGGCTTCCTGTCCCTGTTCATCGTCCAGTACGGCAGCTCCTCGGCCGGTTCCGTGGTGCTGAACATGGCGGTCTGGGGCGCGGTGCTGTCCTACCTGCTGCAGATGACCTCGTTCGTCATCCTGCGACGTCGCTTCCCGAACGCCTCCCGCCCGCACGTCAGCATGTTCGGCATCGGCGGCGCGGTGTTCGCCGGGATCGTCGCGGTGGTGATCTTCATCGGCGTCCTGCTCAACCCGGACTACATCGCGGCGATCTACACGGTGGTCGGCCTGTACGTCCTGGCGATCATCTACTTCGCCACCCTGGGCCGCAAGCGTCTGGTGCTCTCCCCCGAGGAGGAGTACGCGATGACCGAGAAGCAGACCGACAAGTAGGCGACCTCGATCGACAGGCAGTTCCTCAGCTCGCGGCGATCGGGTGGACCGTGGCGCTCACCAGCCGAGCGGTCCCACTGGTCGCCGCGAGTCGCAGCCCGGTCGCTCCCGGGCCCGGGAAGATCACCGAGGTGATGGCGACCAGACCGTCGGGGCTGAACACCTCGACACTCGAGGGGTTGACCACCACCCGCAGCCATGCCCGGCGCATCACGCCCAGGCAGGACTGCGGCCAGCGGGTGGTGACCGTCGCGGAGGTGGCGCGCAGCAGTCCCTCGGCGGGCACCCCGGGCTCGGTGCTCGGGGCGGTGAATGACGGGCTGAACTCGGTGGCGCCGCTCTCGCTGCGGTCGAGGGTCAGCGATCCCTCCGCGGGACGCCACACCAGGTCGGTGTGGACCTGTCCGTCGCAGCGGATCTGAAGGGTGACGGAGCCGGCGGAGTCGTAGGCCGAGGCCTCCAGTTCGATCTCGGCGTCCAGAGCCCGGCCGCCGAGCTGCGACAGGGGGTTGGACGCCGCCGTGACGGGCCGGTCGGCCACGGTGCGCGAGGTGGCGTCCGGACCGATTGGCGCGGTGACCGGTGCGGAGACAAGACGCGGACCGGCCGGGGTGTGGACCAGGCGGAGCTCGCGGGGTGTGGCCAGGGTGGGCGGCCGGTCATCGGGGGTCGCCGTGCTGCCGGGGGTCAGATCCGCGTAGTCCTCATTGCCCACCGCCGCAATCATGATGCGGCGTCCCGAGGCGTCCTGGACCGAGATCGGGGCGTAGAGGTCGCGACCGAGATCGGTGCGCAGCACCGGGTCTGACGCCGGGGTGCCGGTCTGTGACGAACCTCTCTGCGGGGTGAAGGCGCGGCCGTCCCAGTCGCCGACCAGGTACCGGGTGGTCGACCCATTGGTCCGGGGGGAGGCGGCGCTGGTCCACCACAGCACCCAGCGGGTCTGACCCTCCAGATCCAGTGGGAGGAGATCGGGATGGCAGAGGGCCCCGCCCTCGTGCCAGCGGGCGGCGTCGAGGACGCTGGTGGCGGTCCAGGAGGTCAGGTCGGTGGAGACCAGGAATGTGAACCCGGTGCCGTCGGCGACCACCATCACCCACTGGTCGTGGGCCTCATCGCGGATCACCCGGAGGTCCGACGGCTGGGCAACGGGCGACTGGGCGCCGGGCAGGCAGACGTCGACCACCGGTCCGGGCTCAGGGTGCCAGGTGCGGCCGGAGTCGGTGCTGCGGGCCATCGTGACTGAGGAGGTGGAGCCAGAAGTGTCGGAGGCGCCGTGGTGGAGCAGGAGAGCCACCAGATCGGCCCCGTCGGCCACGACGCAACCCGAGTCGGCAGGCAGATGGTGGTCGGTGGTGGGGATGTGGCGCCAGTGCAGGAGGTCGGAACTGACCGCCTGGCTCCAGCGATCCCCGGCCCGGCAGAACAGGTGACAGCCGTCGGGCAGTTGCAGAAGTGAGACCGGAGCGGGGAGTCCGGACCCGCCGATCGACGGGTTCCTCTCAGCTGTGGCAGCCGTGGTGGCCTCACCGGGGCGCGACCCCTCAAGCGTCTCGATCATGCTCTCCCACTCTTTCGGTCCAGATCACTGCGAAGGAGAAGCTTATGCGCAGATGCTGTGAGAAGTGGTCCTGACTGGGCCGAACTCACGATTATGTGCAGTCTGCGCAGCACGGGCGAGTGATCAGCGCGCCGCGACCACGTCCGGTTCCCCGCGCTCCACCGATCCGACATCGGCGAGCCGATGGGTGTGTCCGTTGACCACCGCGAAGCGCATCCCGGTGGGCGAGATCCACAGATACACGCCCTGTGCGGGCTGCTCGAGCCGCCATCTTCCCGCCGTCTTCGCCCGGTGCTCCCGCCGCGAGACGGGCCCGAGATTGGAGATCCTGGTCTGACCGGGTGGGGCCGGGGAGTCGGGTCGGGAGAATCGGTAGGGGACGGTGTGGTCCAGATCGCAGGACCAGGATCGTCGCGACGAGTAGGGGAAGATCGAGGTCTGCTCGCGCAACTGGAGCTGCATCCTGGTCCCGGTGGGAATCCGGTAGCCGTCGGTCGCCGGATCGGCACCCTGGTCGATGACCGGGATGACGCGGACCCGGTGATGGCCCAGCAGACGGGCCACATCGGCCAGCAGTACCGGGCCGACATCGCCACCGCGGCAGTCCACCTGGGCCACCCCGGTCGACCATCGCGCGGGATCCAGATCGGCGGCGTCGAGATGGACGACGACATCGGCCAGCGGAAGCGGCGGCGACGGGTTGGCCGGTTCCGAGGAGGAGGGCAGGTAGGGGGTGGCCAGCAGTTCCAGGGCCTGGGCCCGCAGGAGGGGCAGCTCCTCGGTGGCGCCCTCGTCGATCATCTGGTCGGTGAGGCGCTGGATGCTGTTCTGGAGACACAGCGCGGCACCGGTGTCCATCCGTGCGGTGAGCCAGGAGGTGGAGTCGCCGTTGTGACGGATGTGGACGAACCGTTCCTGCCTGGCCCGGCGCGCCTTGCGGGCGGCCAGAGCGGTGTCGGCGGCCACCACCAGACGCGGCAGTCGCCTGGAGATGGTCGACCAGCCGACGGTCCCCCACAGCCGGGCCAGGGTGGCGTCGATCCTCCCGGCCGCCTCGGCGGACAGTTCGGTGCAGGCACGGACGACCTTGCGGGCCTGCCACACCTCGAGGGTGAGCTCCTGGACGGCGGCCCACATCATGGGGTGGCGGCCCCTCAGGTTGACGGCGTCGTGGACCATCATGCTGGCCATCGGATCGTAGATTCCCAGAGTGGCGGCCACCTCCAGGGCCACGAACTCCCCGACCACCCCGGCTCCCTCGGACCCGGCCGCAACCGTCCGCTCGGAGGCGGGGTCGAGGGTGGGGTGGTCGGAGGAGGAGGCGGCGATCTGGGTGGAGGAGGAGTCGCGGTCCACCGGCAGGGGCTCGGGACTCGGCCACAGATCGACGATCTGGAGCACCGCTCTGATCGTCTCCACCTCACCGCGACGGCGGGCGGCATCGGCATCGGCCAGTCGCACTCTGGCCTGCCTGATCAACCCTCCGGTGTCCTCCATGTACCAATTCAAGCAGGGAGGTCTGACAGTTTTCGCAAGCCCGATCCGGGCGGTGCTGGCCGAGTCTCCAAGCCCTGCCGAACCACCGGTCCTCCCGATCACACGACCCTCCCGACCCGGACCTCCCCCGAACCATCAGGACGCCGCCCACTCACCGACCGGGTTCCTCCCGCACCGAGAAGTGCACCTCCGGACGTCCCCTGGTCGCCGCCCTGGTCCCGAGCCGATGGGTCGAGTGACTGGGAAGGCTGGGCTCGATGATGGTCCCGTCGGCCCTCTCCAGCCCCGCGATGTCGCTCATCGTCGGCGCCTCGGAGAGTCGGGAGTAGGGCTCCAGATCGATCCTCACCGGACCTGCCGGAGTCACCTCCACCTTCTTCCCGCGCACCTGCAGGACGGCTCCGGACCCTTCCTCGAGGGTGAGCTCGAGGGCATCGGGCGCCAGCTCCACCAGCACCCGCGAGCCGGCCAGGGTGAGCCGGAACCGCAATCCCTCCCACTCCTCGGGAAGCCGAGGGTCCAGATCGGGAATCCCGGCGTCGTCGCGCATCCCCCCGAAGCCGTACACCAGGGCGCTCCACACCCCGCCGGCCGAGGCGATGTGGATTCCGTCCTCGGTGTTGTCGTGCAGATCGGCCAGGTCGATGTACAGCAGATTCCGGAAATGGCTCACCGCCTTGGCGACATGCCCGACGTCGGCGGCCACGATCGCCTGGGCCACCGCCGACAGGCTCGAGTCCCCGGTGGTGAGCGGCTCGTAGTAGTTGAAGTCGCGCAGCCTCTCCTCGGCGGAGAACTCGTCGGAGTGCAGGAACTGCGCCATCACGACGTCGGTCTGCTTGATCACCTGGTAGCGGTAGATCACCAGCGGATGGAAGTGCAGCAGCAGAGGACGATCGGAGGCCGGGGTGTTCGGAAGGTCCCATACCTCCTTGGAGAGGAACTGGTCGTCCTGGGGATGGACCCGCAGAGTCTGGTCGTAGGCGATGTACATCCGCTCCGCGGCCTCCTCCCAGGCCTCCACCTCCCCGGGCCGCAGACCCACCCGGTCGACCATCCGGGAGTAGGCCTCGCGGTGGTCGCGCTGGATCCGGCGCACCGTGCGGGCGGCGTCCCACAGGTTCCCGCGCGCCATGATGTTGGTGTACAGGTTGTCGTTGACGACGGTGGTGTACTCGTCGGGGCCGGTGACGCCGTGGATGTGGAAGCAGCGCTGCCCCTCCAGCCGGAAGAACCCCAGATCCAGCCACATCCGGGCGGTCTCCACCAGCAGGTCGATGCCGGTGCGGGTGAGGAAGTCCCAGTCCCCCGAGGTGCGGACGTAGAGCATCAGGGCGTAGGCGATGTCGGCGTCGATGTGGAACTGGGCGGTGCCCTGGGCGTAGTTCGCCGACGCCTCCAGCCCGCTGATGGTGCGCCAGGGGAACAGCGCCCCGGCCATGTTGATCTCCCGGGCCCGGTTCCGGGCCGCCGGCAGCATCGTCCAGCGGAACCGCAGCGCCGCCCTCGAGACCTCCGGGGTCGTGTAGGAGTAGAAGGGCAGGACGTAGACCTCGCCGTCCCAGAAGTAGTGGCCGGAGTAGCCGGTGCCGGTGAGCCCCTTCGCCGGGATGCCGTGGCCCTGGCAGCGGGCGGCGGCCTGGGCGAGATGGAAGAGGTTGAACCGGATCGCCTGCTGGAGGTCCGGACGCCCCAGCACCTCGACATCGCTGCGACGCCAGAACCCGTCCATCCACTCCCGCTGCTCGGAGAACAGGTCCGCGACGTCGCTCGTCCTCCCGCCGCATGTCCTCCCGTCGGCAGCACCCCGGGGGCGGACGCCGACCGCGACGGCCTCGTCCAGGCTGCGCCGGCACCGCTGGATCAACTCGCCGGGCTCCGAGGAGCGCGAGGAGTGGTAGGCGACGTACTTCACCAGTCGCACCGTCTGTCCGCTGGCCGCCAGCACCCGGAACTCGCGGGTGACGGCGTCGGCCCCGTGCTCCTCGTGCTCGGTCACCTCGCCGTGCGCATCGATCTGGTGGTCGACGCCGATCCCGAGGGTCATCCCCGACGCCGCCACCCGGTAACCCAGGTAGTGGCGCGAACCGTCCCGACGGGACTCGGCGCACTGCAGGACGTGGCCGCCGACCCCGTCGGTCTTGCGCGGGTCGGCGATCACCGCCGCTGAGTCCTCCAGACCAGAGCTCTCCAGCCCGGACCTCTCCAGATCGGGTGCCTCCGGGTCGGCGTCCAACCGGTTGACCACCGAGCTCACTACGGTCAGCGGAACATCGCCGTCCAGCGGAGTGATCTCCAGTTCCATCACCGCCAGATGGCGGCGGGTGAAGGAGGCCATCCGGCGGGAGACGACGTGCACCCGCACCCCGGCCGGGGTGCGCCAGACCAGGTCGCGCTCCAGGGTCCCCGAGCGCAGGTCCAGCACCCGCTGGTAGCTCACCAGATCGGCCACCGGCAGGTGCAGGGGCTCGGCGTCGGCGTAGATCCGCATCACCGTCGGATCCGGTACCGGCAGCATCGTCTGTCCGACCCGCGCGTACCCGTAGGCCTCCTCGGCGTGATGGATCGGGAAGGTCTCGTGGAAGCCGTTGATGAAGGTACCGGGGGAGACGGCGTCATGGCCCTCCTCCGAGGTGCCCCGGATGCCGAGATACCCGTTGCCGACCGCGAAAAGGGTCTCGGCGGTCGCCGGTCGGGAGGGCAGCGCCGTCTCGCGCAGCGCCCACGGGTCCAGGGGGTGGCGGACGCGGTCCATCGGGGGATCGGGAACGGGATGACTCATCGGCACTCCTTCGTGCTTCGTCGATGGGAGGACGCGTCTGGATAAGATCCAGTATGGCATCGGTGATCCAGCTCGTGGTCGGTCTGGCCGCGCTGGTCGGCGGTGCGGAGCTGGTGGTGCGCAATGGTGCGGCGCTGGCCGCCCGACTCGGCGTGCCGCCGATGGTCATCGGTCTGACCATCGTCTCGATCGGCACCAGCGCCCCGGAACTGGCCGTCGGGATCGACGCCATGAGGGCCAATGCCGGGTCTCTGGCGATCGGCAACATCGCCGGCACCAATGTCGTCAACCTGCTGCTCATCCTGGGCCTGTGCGCCCGGTCCACTTCGACCGGCGCACCCTGCTGTTGGATCTGCCCAGCGTGGTGATCGTCGCGGTCCTGGTGCTGGGCCTGACGGCGGGAGGCCAGTTGGCGACCTGGACCGGGATCCCGCTGGTGACGCTGGCCGTGGTCTACACGGTGGCCCTGGGGCTGTGGTCGAAGCGCAGCCGTGACCCGCGACCCGTCGAGGAGATCGAGGAGCTCATCGACGGGGTCGGGGGCCACGGCGCGGGGCGGCGGACCTGGCTGTACCTGGTCCTGCTGGTGGTGGGGATCGCCGTCATCGTGGTGGGGGCCGACTGGCTGGTGGGTGCCGCGGAGTCGCTGGCCCGGGCGATGGGGGTCTCCGACGCCTTCATCGGGCTCACCGTGATCGCCATCGGCACCTCGACCCCCGAGCTGTTCACCGCGATCATCTCCACCTTCCGCGGGGAGCGCGACATCGCGATCGGCAATCTCATCGGGTCGAGCACCTACAACCTCACCCTGATCCTGGGGGTGCCGGTCCTGGTGTCGGGCGGTTCGGGCCCGATCGACCCCAGCCTGCTGAGGATCGACCTTCCCCTGATGGTGGCGGTCTGCCTGCTGTGCATCCCGCTGTTCCTCACCGGGCGGCGGCTGTCCAAACTTGAGGGAGGGGTGATGGTGGCCTGCTACCTGGCCTACTTCACCGCCCTGGTTCTCACTCAGGGATGACCGGCGCTGAGCTGAACCTGTGGTGAACCGGCCCGACGCCGTGCCACTGTTGAGCAATGGGACGAGACACCAGCTCCGTGACCTACACGCACGCCGAGCGCACCCGCTACCGGATCACCATGCGCGAGAACCTCGAGACCTTCGCGCGATACCTCCCCAAGGCCGAGTTCGCCCCCGCGGGGTCGATCGGCATGGAGATGGAGATGAACCTCATCGACGCCGACGGGCGTCCGGTCCGCCGCGCCACCGACACCCTGGCGGCGATCGGCTCGCAGGACTTCACCACCGAGCTCGGCGCCCACAACCTCGAGCTCAACCTGCCGGCCTTCCCGGTCAAGGGCGACAACCTCGACCGGGTCGAGCAGGCACTGCGCGCCCGGCTTGCCCTGGCCCAGGAGAGGGCCGGGCAGATCGGCGTCCGGCTGCTGCCGATCGGGATCCTGCCGACCCTCACCGCCGAGGACCTGCGCCACCCCCACTGGCGCAACCCGGAGAACCGCTACCAGGCCCTCGACCACGCGATCCTGGAGGCCCGCGGGGAGGACATCACCATTCAGATCCAGGGGGACGACGAGACCGATCTGGTCTTCTCCTCGATCGCCCCGGAGTCGGCCTGCACCTCGGTCCAGCTCCATCTCCAGGTGACCCCCTCCAACTTCGCCCCCACCTGGAATGCCGCCCAGGCGATCGCCGGACCGCAGGTGGCGCTGTCGGCCAACTCGCCGTTCTTCCTGGGCAACGCCGGCTGGGCGGAGTCGCGGATCCCGGTCTTCAGTCAGGCCGCCGACACCCGGCCCCCGGAGTTCATCACCCAGGGGGTGCGTCCCCGGGTGTGGTTCGGGGAGCGCTGGATCAACACCGTCTTCGACCTGTGGGAGGAGAACGTCCGCTACTTCCCGGCGATCCTGCCGGAGTCGCGGCAGGCCGCCGGAACCTCCCTGCTCACCGAGGGGGCCGCTCCCCGGCTCCACGAACTCGTCCTGCACAACGGCACGGTGTGGCGCTGGAACCGTCCGATCTACGACGCCGGTGGCGGCGGCAGGCCGAACCTGCGGGTGGAGAACCGGGTGCTGGCCGCCGGTCCGACGATCGGCGACCAGATGGCCGACGCCGCCTTCTTCTACGGTCTGGTGAGCAGGCTGGCCCGTCAGGTCCGGCCGATCTGGTCGCGGATGCCCTTCGCCGACGCCGAGGCGAACTTCACCGCCTGCGCCCAGCACGGCTTGGACGCCGAGGTGAGGTGGCCCGGGCTCGGCCGGGCCCCGGTCGCCGAGCTGCTCGCCGACGTCCTCATCCCGCTGGCCGCCACCGGTCTGGAGATGCTCGAGGTCGACCCGGGGCTCATCAGCCACTACATGTCGGTGGTCCGGGAGAGGGCCATCAGCGGCCACAACGGCGCCGCCTGGCAGCGTCATGTGGTCTCCCAGCTGGAGAGCGGCGGACTGTCGCGGGCCGAGGCGCTGGTCCGGATGACCTGCCTGTACCGGGACAAGCAGCACATCGGAGAGCCGGTCCACACCTGGTCGGTAAGCTGATCGTCGCCGCCACCTCGATCACTCGGGGGCGCCGAAATCAGGCCAGCAGGTCTGCTCCCTCGCGATGCACTCCCTCGGGCAGCGGGCCGGTGTAGCCGGCCGGGATGTGGGCGCAGGAGGGGTCGGAGGCCAAGTAGTCGCCGGTCATCGCGTAGGCGGTGGAGCGTGAACCCCCGCAGAAGTGGTTGAACTCGCAGACCCCGCACTTGCCGCTGAACCCCGACGGGTTGCGCAGTGCCTTCATCACCGGGGAGTCGCGGTAGATCTCGGCGAACGGGCGCTCCTTGACCGATCCGCAGTGGACCGGAAGGAAACCGGAGGGGTAGACGTCGCCGACATGGTCGATGAAGACGAACCCGGACCCCGAGTTGATCGCCAGCGGGGTGCGCGGGGGGCGCGGCCGGTCGATGCGGGCGCCGAGCAGGGAGGTGGTCTCGCGGGTCAGCCAGCGGTACAGCTCGCCGTGCTTGACGGGCTCGGCCTCGCCGCGCTCGACGGCGGCCCGCTGGAAGGCGATCCGGCGGTACTGCGGTGCCTCGGTGGTCTTGATCGCGATCCGGGTGGAGTTGTCGTGCAGCCAGTACAGGACGTCCTCGCGCTCGTAGGGGGAGAGCATGTCGAGGTGGGCGCCGCGGCCGGTCGGCACCAGCATGAATGTGTAGAACATGAAGGCGCCCAGGTCGATGGCGTTCTTCATCATCTGGGGGGCGTCGTGGATGTTCTTCTTGGTGAAGACGGTGTTGAGCTGGAATCTCATGCCCATCTCGTTGAGCATGTGGCAGGCCTCGATGGTCCGGTCGAAGGTGCCCGGGATGCCGCGGAAGGCGTCATGGCTGGCAGCCGTGCCGCCGTCCAGGGACATCGACAGCATCGAGACCCCGGCGTCCTGGAGCCCCTGGATCCGCTCCCGGGTGAACAGCGGGGTCACCGAGGGGGAGACCGAGACGTGCAGCCCCTTGGAGACGCCGTAGGCGGCCAGTTCGTTGAGGTCCTTGCGCTCGAAGCAGTCGCCTCCGGAGAGCACCAGCATCGGGTAGGGCCGATCGTAACTGGCGAGCTGGTCCATCAGGTCCTTGCCCTGGGCGGTGGTGAGCTGGCCGGGGGCGGCGTGGTGCTGGGCGTCGGCCCGGCAGTGCTTGCACACCAGGGCGCAGGCCCGGGTCACCTCCCAGATGACGATGAAGGGCTTCTGGCTGAGATCGTGCTTGATCTCGCGGACCAGCGGGTGACCGCCGGGATGACCGGGGTGGTGAACTCCGGGATGTCCGGGATGCGTCGTGGTGGTCACGTGGTTCCTCCTCGTCCGGAGGGGCTGGCACCAGGATCGACGGGAGGCCCCTCCCACAATCACCCCACGGTACGAGATGGCTTCCGACCAGCGGCGACCGGGGGTCCGATGGTGGGTCTCCACCGCCGGATCGGGCCCCTCTTGTCAACTTCCTACCGAACCGTAGGTTCGGCTTGTGCAGGTCCGTCGGGAGTGCTCAGAATGGTAGAGCTCACGTACTCATGCCCTCCGGAGGTGTCCATGACTGGGACCCAGGCCGAAATCGACCCCAACCCGGTGGCTCGGCTCGACCATGCGCCCGAGGCGCGACCTGATCCATCGATGGTTCAGATCCTCTCCCCGCAGGGAGTCTGGCACGACCACCCCGACTACCCGATCCAGCTGTCGGCCGATCAGCTGCGCCAGGCCCTCGAGAGACTGGTGATCGCCCGTCGGCTGGACCTGGAGGGGACCAACCTCCAGCGCCACGGCGAACTGTCCCTGTGGCCGCCGCTGCGCGGCCAGGAGGCCACCCAGGCCGGCGCCATCATGGCGGTCGGCCCGCACGATCAGGTCTTCCCCTCCTACCGCGAACAGGCCCTGGCCCACTGGATGGGGGTCACCCTGCCCGAGATTCTCGCCACCTGGCGGGGGTCGGCGATCTGCCCCTGGGACACCGTCGCCACCCGGTGCAGCGCCTACCCGGTGATGATCGGCTCCAACCCGCTGCACGCCGTCGGCTACGCGATGGGGATCCAGCGCGACGGGATGGTCGGTCGTTCGGTCTCCTGCGACGACCCGGCCACCTGCGATGACCCGGCGTCCTGCGAGGATGCCGCGGTGATGCTCTTCCACGGCGACGGGGCGATGAGCGAGGGGGACGTCAACGAGTCATATGTCTTCGCCGCCGCCAATCACGCGCCGATCGTGTTCTGCTGCGTCAACAACCAGTACGCCATCTCCGAGCCCACCACCCTGATCGCCCGCGGACCGCTGTTCCGCCGGGTGGCCGGATTCGGGATCCGCGCGGTCCAGGTCGACGGCAACGACGTCGTCGCGATGGCCGCCGTGCTGCGCGACGCGATGCGCCGGGCCCGGGCCGGGGAGGGGCCGAGCTTCATCGAGGCCTGGACCTACCGGATGGGGGCGCACACCACCACCGACGACCCGACCCGCTACCGGAGCCGGGAGGAGGAGGCCCACTGGGCCGCCCTGGACCCGATCTCCCGATTGCAGACCCACCTGCTGGACGCCGGTCTCATCGACCAGGACTGGTTGACCGACCTGGACCGTCGGGCCGACGACTTCGGCGCCGAGGTGCGCGGGGCGATCGCCAAGATCCCCGAGCCCGATCTGGTCACCGAACTGGGCAGGGTCTACGTCGACCCCACCCCCGAGAATCTGAGACAGCAGAATGAGCTCGCCGACTGGCTGGCCCTCGGCGAGGAGGAGGTGGCCGACCGATGAGCATCCTCACACTGGCCAAGGGACTCAACACCGGTCTTCACGACGCCCTGGAGGCCGACCCGAAGGTCGTCCTGATGGGGGAGGACATCGGCCGTCTGGGCGGCGTCTTCCGGATCACCGACGGCCTGCAGGCCGAGTTCGGCCCGCAACGGGTGGTCGACTCCCCGCTCGCCGAGTCGGGCATCGTCGGGACCGCGATCGGACTGGCGATGCGCGGCTACCGGCCCTGCGTCGAGATCCAGTTCGACGGCTTCCACGCCCCGGCCTTCGACCAGATCGTCTCCCAGCTGGCCCGCTACCACGCCCGGGTGTGCGGCGCCTGGTCCCTCCCGGTGACCATCCGGATCCCGTTCGGCGGCGGGGTCGGCTCCCCGGAGCACCACTCCGAGTCCCCCGAGGCTTTCTACGCGGGAGTTCCGGGGCTCAAGGTGGTCACCTGCTCCAGCCCCGACGACGCCTACTGGCTGGTGCGCCAGGCGATCGCCTCCCGCGATCCGGTGATCCTCTTCGAGCCCAAGCGGCGCTACTACGCGCGTGGCCCGGTCTCCGAGGTCGCCACTCTCGGGATGGGCCAGGCTCGGGTCACCCGGCCCGGCACCGATGTCACCGTGCTGGCCTACGGGCCGATGGTGCAGACCTGTGTGGAGGCCGCCGATGCCGCCGCCGAGGAGGGCACCTCCCTGGAGGTCATCGACCTGCGCTCCCTGTCGCCGATCGACATGGAGACCATCGAGGAGTCGGTGCGCAGGACCACCCGCTGCATCGTGGTCCACGAGGCTCCCCTGACCGGAGGTCTGGGCGGCCCGATCGCCGCCCGGCTCGCCGAGGACCTGTACTACGTGATGGAGGCCCCGGTGCTGCGGGTGACAGGGTGGGACACCCCCTACCCGCCCAGCCGCGTCGAGTCCGACCACATTCCCGATGTCGATCGCATTCTGGACGCCGTCGACCGCTCACTGGCGTTCTGACCGAGGAGTAGATGTGAAGAACTACCGCATGCCCGATCCCGGCGAGGGACTCACCGAGGCCGAACTCGTCTCCTGGCGGGTGGCCGAGGGGGACACCGTCGCCATCAACGACGTCCTGTGCGAGGTCGAGACCGCCAAGTCGATCGTCGAACTGCCCAGCCCGTTCGCCGGGGTGGTCGCCCGGATGCTGGTCTCCGAGGGGGACACCGTCGCCGTCGGCGCCCCGCTGGTCTCCATCGACCAGGGGGACGGGCCCGCCGAGGAGCCCGAACTGCTGGTCGGCCACATTCCCGACGAGGAGGGGGGACGACGTCGTCGCCGCCGCTCCGCGGAGAGCCGGTCGAACCCGGCCCCCGAGCCCGCTGCAGAACCTGCTGCGGCTCCCGCACCGGCTGCCCCTGCTCCTGAGCCCGCTGCTGCGCCGGAGTCTGCTGCCGCGCCGGTTGCCGAGCCCGCGGCCGAAGCAGCTCCCGCCCGCAGTTGCGCCACGCCGAGCTGTGCGGCTCCCGAGCCTCCCCGGGTCGACCGCAGCGAGGGACCGGACCATGTCCTGGCCAAGCCCCCGGCCCGCAGACTCGCCAAGGATCTCGACATCGACCTGGCCGATGTCACCGGAACCGGACCGGACGGCGTCATCACCCGCACCGACGTCAAGCAGGCCGCCGATGCGCGCAGCACCGGCGGGTCGGCCGGCTCCGCCCGCACCGACGTCAAGCGCGCCCCGGCCGGCCAGCAGTCGCTGTCCCCGGCCCAGCGCCGACTGCTGGACGGCGACGCCACCAATGCCGAGGGGACCGAGCACCGGGTGCGGATCCAGGGGGTGCGCAAGGTCACCGCGGTGGCCATGAAGGACTCCATCGACACCAAGGCGCTGGTCACCAGCTTCATCACCGCCGACGTCTCGGCCACCATGGACCTGGTCGCCAAGCTGCGCGCCGACCGCGCCTTCAAGGGACTGCGGGTCTCCCCGTTGACCGTCTGGTGCAAGGCGGCCTGCCTGGCGATGACCCGCACCCCGGTGATCAACGCCCGGTGGGACGACGACTCCGGTGAGATCGTCTACAACCGCGACATCAACCTGGGTATCGCCGCCGCCACCCCGCGCGGGCTGATGGTCCCGGTGCTGCGGGGGGCCCAGGACATGAACCTCCTGGAGATCGCCTCCGAGCTCACCCGGATCGTCGCGATCGCCAAGCAGGACCGGTTGCAGCCCTCCGACTACTCCGGCGGCACCTTCTCGATCTCCAATGTCGGGGTCTTCGGTCTGGACGCCGGCACTCCGGTGGTCAACCGCACCGAGTCCGCGCTGCTGGTGCTCGGTGCGATCAGCCGTCGTCCGTGGGTGGTCGGCAGCGGCGCACAGGAGCAGATCGTGCCCCGCTGGGTGACCACCATGAGCCTGGGCTTCGACCACCGTCTGGTGGACGGCGAGCAGGGCTCGACCTTCCTGCACGACGTCGCGGAGATCCTGTCGGATCCCACCACGTCGCTGATGTACTGACCGGCTGATGTACTGATCGGCCGCTCGCTCACTCCTGAGGGGTGTCGTCCCCCTTGGCGAAGCGGTCGCGCAGGTCGCGGGTGTACTCGCTGGTGCGGATCAGCGCGATGATGTACTCCAGCTGGAGCCGGGACAGGGCGATGGCCAGCAGGGCCGGGATCCATCCCAGCACCAGGGCGGCCACCCCGACCGGGGTGGAGCCGGTGGAGAACGCGCCGATGATCATCCCCAGGTACCACACCACCGCGGCGGCGATGATGAGGATGTAGACCACCTTGACGATGGTCGGGGTGACGAACCGGGTGAAGGTGAGATCGAAGAGATTCGCCAGGAATCCGGGCATCTTCGGCCCCGCGGGCTGGTTCATCGGGGGCTGGTTCATCCCTGCCGGCGAGTAGCCGCCGGCAGGAGGCTCACCACCCCACCCGCCCTGGGGGTACTGGCCGGCGGGGGGATACTGCCCGGCCGCGGGCTGTCCCTGGTACTGCTGGCCGCCCGGGTAGGACTGGGAGGGCTGCGCCGGGTACTGCTGGCCCGGGTACTGGGGAGCCGAGGGCTGGCTGGCGCTGGCCGGATATCCCTGCGGCTGGGGGGCGGAGGGCTGGGTCGAGGGGGACCACTGACCCGGTTGCGGCTGTGGGGCGCCGTAGCCCACACCCAGGGCGGTGGTCTGGTCGGTCTGCCAGGAGGGCTGCTGGTCCGTGGAGGGACTGCTCTCGGGAGCAGGCTGGTCGCTCTGATGGGACTCGGTGGGCTCCCAGTCGGTCCGCGGGCGGATGGTGGTCTGGTCCACCGCGTTGTCGTCGTCGCCCTGTGACTGCCCGTCATCGGGGGCCGGACTGGAGTCCTGGCCTCCCGAGGTCGGGTCGTTGTCCCACGGATTGCGCTTCCACTGGTCGTCGGTCATGACCGCCATCTTGCCGTTCCCGAGGCCAGAGCCAAGACGATTCGCTCATCTCGGCGTGGTGGACCCGGCCTCAGGCGGTGCCGCCGACCCACACCCGGTCGACCCGCTTGGAGATGTCGCAGGTGATCTCGTAGCTGATCGTCCCGGTGAGCCCGGCCAGCTCGTCGGCGGTGACCACGGCGTCGCCCTGGCTGCCGATCATCACCACCTCGTCGCCGATCGCGGCGTCGGCATCGGGGCCGAGGTCGACCATGATCTGATCCATGCAGACCCGGCCGGCGACCAGGTGCCGTCGTCCCCCGATCAGGACCGGTCCGCGGCTGGACAGCAGCCTCGGGTAGCCGTCGGCGTATCCCACCGGGACGGTCGCGATGACGGTGCGCGAGGGTGCGGTCCAGGTGCGCCCGTAGCCGATTGTGGTGCCGGCCTCCACGGTCTTGAGGAAGAAGATGTGGCTGGTCCAGGACAGCGCCGGACGCAGCCCGATCCCCTGGGAGTTCGGGCCGCCCGGATCCGGGTCGTACCCGTAGCCGACGATCCCGGCGCGGACCATGGTGGTGCCGGTGAGGTCGTGGCCGAGGATCGCACCGGAGTTGGCCATGTGCACCTGGGGGATCGGCCCGCGATCCTTCTGGACGGTCTCCACGGCGCCCAGGAATCGACCGATCTGGACGATGGTGAAGGCTCGCCCGGTCGGGACGTCGCTGATCGGCAGGTGGGTGAAGACCCCCTCCAGATCGAGGTGGGCGCTGTGGTCGACCGCTGCGACCACCTCGCCCAGACGCTCGGGGGGAAGACCGATACGACCCATCCCGCTGTCGACGCCGATGTGGACCCTGGTGTGCAGCCCGCACCGGGCGGAGGCCTCCTCGACCTGGCCGACGGTCTCGGCGTCCAGGACGGTGAGCCGCAGTCCGGCCCGGACCGCGGCATCCAGATCCCACGGGTCGGCGGGGGACAGCTTGAGGATCGGCAGTCCGATCCCCGCCTCAACCAGCTCCTGGCCCTCGGCGACGGTGGCGACGGCCAGCCAGTCGGCGGCTCCGGTGGCCTCGACCTCCCGAGCCACCGCCACGGCGCCGTGGCCGTAGGCGTCGGCCTTGACGGCGAAGAGCACATTGCGGTCACCGGCACGTTGCCGCACCAGTGCCAGATTGGCGACGATGGCGGACAGATCGACGGTTGCGCGGGAGGGCGATGGACAGCGCGACATGACGGCATCCTCCCACCGGCGGAGGGGTCAGCCGCACACGGTTCTCACCGCGGACGGCGACTCGGGAACTGGGTCCTGGCGTAGCGGGCGACGTTCCAGGTGGTGACGCTGTCGGTGGTGGCGCCGATCCCTCCGCCGATCACCGGGATGCGACGTCCGATGATCTGGGGGATCTGCTTGCCGGCGGACTGGCCGACCAGCACCGAGAGGATCCGCACGGCCACCGTCTTCTCCAGGTCGGGATCGACGACCGGGGCGGTGGCGATGCCCATCGGGGAGCTCGGCAGGTCGCCGTTCTTGACCAGCTGGTCCACCTCGGACCGGGCCAGCAGGCAGGCCATCACGGCACTGCGGACCCGCTGGTCGTCGAGGTCGTAGCCGCGCAGGTGGGCGATGCTGGCCACCATCCGGGCCTGGACGATGGCCACCCCGGAGATGTTGGCCGGGACGGCGACCGCCATCGTGATGAACCCGCCGAGATTGGAGACGAACCCCTGGGCCCCGGCCAGCGCGATGTGCTCGCCGACGAGGTACTTGATCGACGCCTCGACGTCGCCCTCCTTGCGGGAGAGGGTCTTGGAGGCCGCCCGCCGGGCGCCGGGAAGGTTCGGAGCGCCGTCGATGGCGAATCCGAGCACCGAGCGCAGCAGAGATACTGCGAATCCCGGGGCCATGCTGGGTACCTGAGTCATGAGGGCCTTACCGATGTCGCTGCCGATCCCCATGGGGCATCCTCCTCACCCGGACCGCCCGGGTCACACTCCCAAGGTTAAGGGGTCCCGGCAACACCGGGAACGCGGGAGGCGAAGCTCTGGATACCGCCACGGCCGGGTGACAGACTGTGCCGGTGACCACACCTGAGCTGTTCGGGGACCCGGACCAGTGGCCCGACCAGGATCTGGTGGCCATCTCGGAGGCCTTCGGACCCCACCTGGTGCTGGCGGCCCTGCGCGAGGGCGTCTTCCCGATGCCCATCGACGACGACGAGGTGCCGGCGGAGCTGCGCGACGCGATGGGGTGGTGGTCTCCCCTGATGAGGGCGAACCTCCCGCTGGACAGGGTGAGGGTGAGCTCCAGCCTGCGCAAGTCGGCCAGGCACTACACCACCACCGTCGACCGGGACTTCGAGGCGGTCATCGACAGGTGCGCCGACCCCAGCCGTCCACTGGGCTGGATCGACGACCGGATCGCCCGGGCCTACCTCTTCCTGCACGATCGCGGTCACGCCCACTCGGTGGAGACTTGGGACTCCGAGGGCCGCCTGGTCGGCGGGCTCTACGGGGTCTCGCTGGGCGGGCTGTTCTCCGGGGAGTCGATGTTCCACGACCCCGAGCACGGCCGCGACGCCTCCAAGACCGCACTCATCAGGCTGGCGGTGGAGCTGGCCTCCACCGATCCGCGGATCCTCGACGTCCAGTGGCTCACCGACCACCTGACGTCGCTGGGAGCCGTCGAGCAGTCGCGGGAGGACTACCTGGAGGGTCTCGACGAGGCGCTCGCGGCACCGCCGGTGTCATGGACCCCGCCCAGCGCCCCGCGCTGGGAAGGAAGGCAGGTGCTGGCGGCATTCGACTCCCGACCCTGCGCGGCGACTCCGGACCAGCCGGCGGGGCAGGGCCCCGAGCCCGGCTCCGGGGCCGTCACCGAGGTGGTGCGGTAGCCGGCCACCAACCGGTTCATCTCCTCCACCAGCAGGGTCATCTGGTGCAGGGCCGCCGTCCAGCCGCTGCGCGCGTTCTGGAAGTGGTCCCACAGGGAGTCCGCCCCCGGCCACCAGCAGGCGGCCAGCCGGGGGGTCAGGGCGGTGAGCTCGGCGTCGATCCGGTCGCGGCACAGGGCCAGCTCATCGGCCCCCTGGACCATTGCGGCGGCCCTCGGGCCGGTTGCCGGGCAGCCGGCCCCCGAGCGGTCCGCCAGGTCGGCGGTCGGCGACTCCGGCAGGGGAGCCGGCCGGCTCCTGCCCGGGGTTGAGCGGGCCACCGCCACCAGGCACGCGTGGATCTCCTCCAGGCCCTGCTTGACCGAGTCGATCTGGAGGTCGAAGGCGGGATAGCTGCGGCAGAAGGCCTTCACCACGGTGTCCGACCAGCTCTGGTGGAGATCGTTGAGGGCATTTCCCAGGGCCAGCTGGCCGTCGCTGATCCGGGTGTGGGCGTCGTCGACGATCTGGGCGCAGGTCAGCGGTCCCTTCCGGGGCATCGGACCCGTGTCGGAGTCGCTGTCGATCGTGCTGTCGTCAGCCATCGCAGTGCTCCTCCTGTCGAACACCGAGGCCCTCGCCCGAGGAGCCCGGAACGCCTGACCGCTGGTACGGACCATGACCCTAGGCAACCGGGGGGTCAATGCGTCGGCGGGGGTCCCGCTGAGCCGGATAGGCTTGCCCGGTGCTCGGATATTTCGGTCCCGCCGGGACGTTCACCCACCAGGCCCTGAAGTCCCTCGGACAGTCGGACGCCCGCCCCTTCAGCTCGGTGACGACCGCCATCGCCGCCGCCAAGGACGGCGATGTGGAGGCCTCCCTGGTGCCGATCGAGAACTCGGTGGAGGGCGGCGTCTCGGCCACCCTCGACACCCTCGCCTCGATGGGAGACCTGCAGATCCTGCGCGAGGTCGTCATTCCGGTGCAGTTCGGTCTCTACGTGCGCCCAGGCACCACCCTCGGCCAGGTGCGCAACGTCATCACCCACTCCCACGCCGCCGCGCAGTGCCGCGGCTGGCTGGAGGCCCACCTCCCCAAGGAGGCCGACATCACCGAGAGCGGGTCCACCGCCGGGGCCGCCAAGGAGGTCTCCGACCCGTTCTCCCGCTACGACGCGGCGATCTGCGCGGCGGTGGCCGCCGACATGTACCGGCTGGTGCCGGCCGCCGAGAGCATCGCCGACAACCCCGACGCCCAGACCCGGTTCGTCCTGGTCGGACCGCGCGGCCACCTCCCGCAGCGCACCGGGGACGACCGGACCACGGTGGTCGCCTACATGCGCGAGGACCATTCCGGGGCCCTTCTCGACATCCTCCACCAGTTCGCCTTCCGGGGGATCAACCTGTCACGGATCGAGTCCCGGCCCACCAAGGGACGGCTCGGCAGCTACTCCTTCTCCATCGACGCCGTCGGCCACGCCGACGACGAGCGGATGGCCGCCGCCCTCAAGGGTCTGCACCGGGTCTGCGAGGAGGTCGTCTTCCTCGGCTCCTACCCGCACGCCGTCATCGACGGGGAGCAGACGGCCGGCCAGGTGCCGACCCCCGACGCCTCCACCGACCAGGCCTACCGGGAGGCCGAGATCTGGTTCGCCCGGGTCACCGGCCGCCAACCCGCTGACCAGATCAACGCGGACTGAGTCATGGCTCGATCAGCGCGGCTGCGCCCCGGGTCGATCAGCGCGGCTGCGCCGTGGGCCGAGCGGGCCGCAACACGACGGCGGACACAGATCGGTAGGATCGGGGCCATGATCGATCCCAAACTCCTGCGCACTGATCCGGACCGCATCCGACGCTCCCAGATCGCCCGTGGCGACGACCCGTCCGTCGTCGACGAGCTGGTTGCCGCCGACGAGTCCCGTCGCCACGCGATCGCCGCGCACGAGTCCCTGCGTGCCGAGCAGAAGGGCTTGGGCAAGAAGATCGCCAAGGCCTCCGGCGAGGAGAAGGCCGCCCTGCTGGCCCGCACCAAGGAGATCTCCGGTCAGGTCGCCGACCTCAAGAAGGAGGCCGACGCCGCCGAGGAGCGGTTCATCGAGCTCGACAAGACGCTGGGCAATATCGTCATCGACGGCGTCCCGGCCGGCGGCGAGGACGAGGGCGAGGTGGTCGAGACGATCGGCACCCCGCGCGACTTCGCCGCGGAAGGATTCGAGCCGAAGGACCACCTGGAGATCGGCGAGGCCCTCGGCGCGATCGACATGGAGCGCGGCACCAAGATCTCCGGATCGCGGTTCTACGTGCTCACCGGGATCGGCGCCCAGCTGGAGATCGCCCTGCTCAACCTGGCGATGACCAAGGCCGCCGGCTGGGGATTCACCCCGATGATCCCGCCGGCCCTGGTGAAGCCCTCGGCGATGGAGGGCACCGGGTTCCTCGGCCAGGCCGCCGACGACGTCTACTACCTGCCCAAGGACGACCAGTACCTGGTCGGCACCTCCGAGGTCGCGCTGGCCGCCTTCCACTCCGAGGAGATCCTCGAGGACGCCGAGCTGCCCAAGCGCTACGTCGCCTTCTCGCCGTGCTTCCGCCGCGAGGCCGGCTCCTACGGCAAGGACACCCGCGGCATCTTCCGGGTGCACTGGTTCGACAAGGTGGAGATGTTCGTCTACTGCCTGCCCGAGGAGGCCGAGGCCTGGCACGCCAAGCTGCTCGGTTTCGAGAAGGAGTTCATCGAGGCCCTCGAGATCCCCTTCGAGGTGCTCGACGTCGCCTCCGGGGACCTCGGTCTGTCGGCCGCCCGCAAGTACGACTGCTACGGCTGGCTGCCCACCCAGAACCGCTACCGTGAGATCACCTCGACCTCCAACTGCACCACCTTCCAGGCCCGCCGGCTGTCGATCCGGCACCGCGGCCCTGAGGGCGTCGCCCCCCTGGCCACCCTCAACGGCACCCTGTGCGCGATGACCCGGATCATCATCATGATCCTGGAGAATCACCAGAACGCCGACGGCTCGGTCACCGTCCCGGTCGCCCTGAGGCCTTACCTGGGAGGCCGCGAGACCCTCTCCCGGGCCTGATGGGGTGGACGATGTGACCCCCTCCGGGAACGAGGACCAGTACTACCGCGAGCTCCCTGACGGGACGATCAAGCAGACCAACCCCTTCTCGGGGGTCCAGGTGTGGACCGTTCCCGGACGGGGGGCCCGCCCGCTGGGCCGCCCGCTCGCCAATCCGCGCCCGATCGGGGACGCCGAGCGGGTCTCGGCCTGCTCCTTCTGCGCCGACCGGCTGCTGGAGACCCCGCCCGAGAAGTGCCGGCTGGTCGGGGACCCCTTCGGGGACGTCCGCGGCGGCTTCCGGACCCTGCGTCACCTGCCGGTGGAGGAGTTGACGGCCAGCACCGCCGAGTTCCGACGGGTTCCCAACCTCTTCGAGATCCTCACCTGGCAGTACTGGCACGACAACCACGGCATCGACCTGTCCGATGACGCCCGCAGCTGGCAGGAGTCCTACCTGGCCGATCCGCAGGGGATGGCCCACGTCTGTCGCGTGCTGGACGCCAAGTTCGCCGCCCAGGGGTTGTCGCTGCGCGCGGACCGGCTGTCGGCGGACGATCTGCGCCGCGAGTCGGCCCCCTTCTTCGGCGGCGGGCACGACGTCATCATCGCCCGGCGTCACTACGCCGACGACGCCGCCACCACTGCCGGACTGGCCGGCTCCGGTCAGCTCAGCGTCGTGGAGCACCGCGCCTTCATGGCGATGACCGTCACCGCCACCGCCGATCTGTACCGGGCGAATCCCCAGGCCCGCTATGTCGCCGTCTTCCAGAACTGGCTGAGGCCGGCCGGGGCCTCCTTCGACCACCTGCACAAGCAGCTGGTGGCCATCGACGAGATCGGCGCCAGTAATGAGTCGGCGCTCGAGGCGGCCGCCGACGACCCCTCGCTGTTCAACCGGTGGGGTCCCGACTTCGCCATCGACCACCATCTGCTGCTGGCCGCCAACGACCACGCGGTCGCCTTCGTCACCTTCGGGCACCGCTACCCGGCCGTCGAGGTGTGGTCCACCAGCGGGATCGACCAGCCCTGGCGGATGGACCCCGAGGAGGTGGACGCCGTCTCCGACCTGGTGCACGCCGTCCACGTCGCGGTGGGGGTCGATGTGCCGAGCAATGAGGAGTGGCACCACCGGCCGGTCCAGGTGAAGACCCCGATGCCCTGGCACATCGTGCTGAAGCTGCGGGTCTCCAACCCCGCCGGGTTCGAGGGGGGCACCAAGATCTACATCAACACCATCTCTCCGGCCTCGCTGTGCGCCCGGCTGCTGCCCAGACTCATCGACGCCCGCCGGGAGCACCGGATCGCCGAGGGGATCCGGCTCGGCGACGAGTGCGACCTTCCCAGGGGAGTGCTCAGGGCCGCTCACTGAGCCGGCGGGTGGCGATGAGGCCGCGGTACCAGTCGAAGGAGGCCTTGGGGGTGCGGGCCAGGGTCCGGTAGTCGACCCGGACGATGCCGAACCGCTTGGAGTATCCGTAGGCCCACTCGAAGTTGTCCATCAGGGACCACAGGAAGTACCCCTCCACCCTCGCGCCGGCCTCGCGGGCCCGGCCGACGGCGGCGATGTGATCGTGCAGGTAGTCGATCCGGTCGGGATCGGCGACATGTCCGTCCTGGTCGGCCCGGTCCTCGAAGGCGGCCCCGTTCTCGGTGACCATCAGCGGCAGATCCGGGAACCGCCGCGAGGTGGCCACCAGCAGATCCGTCAGCCCCTGGGGCTCGATGTTCCAGCCCATCGCGGTCAACGGTCCGGTCGGGTCCAGGAAGGCGATGTCATCGCAGGCCGGCCAGGGGGAGTGGCCGGTCTGCCCGTGTCCCCCCGAGGAGTCCGGGTCGTCGGCGCGCCGGGGGCGCACCGTCATCGTCGAGTAGTAGTTGATCCCCAGCACGTCGAGGGGCTGGTGGATCTCCGCCAGATCCCCGGGGGCCACGAAGGACCAGTCGGTCACCGGGGCGGTGGCGGCGACCAGCTCCTCGGGCAGCCGGCCCTCGAGCATCGGGGAGAGGAAGACGTCGTTGCCGATCGTCTCGACCGTGCGGGCGGCGGCCCGATCCGCGGGGTCCTCCGGGTCTTCCGGACGGGCCACCTGGAGATTCAGGGTGACCGAGCACCGGGCGTCGGGCAGCACCTGGCGGATCGCCTGGACGGCCAGTCCGTGGGCCAGGTTGAGGTGGTGGGCCACCTTCACGGAGAGGGCCGGATCGGTGATCCCCGGCGCGTGGACCCCCGAGCCGTGCCCCAGGTAGGCCGCGCACCACGGCTCGTTGAGGGTGGTCCAGGTGTCGACCAGGTCGCCCAGTTCGGTGGCCATCACGGCGGCGTAGTGGGCGAAGGCCTCGGCGGTGGACCGTTCGGCCCACCCGCCACGGTCCTGGAGTGCCTGGGGGAGGTCCCAGTGGTAAAGGGTGATGACCGGTCGGATCCCCGCGGCGCGCAGTCCCTCCAGCAGGGTCCGGTAGAACGCCACCCCCAACGGGTTGACGGCACCTGTCCCCCCGGGGAGGATCCGCGGCCACGCGATGGACAGCCGGTAGGCGTCCACCCCGAGGTCCCTCATCAGGGCGATGTCCTCCTGGTACCGGTGGTAGTGGTCGCAGGCGATGTCTCCGGTGTCCCCGTTGTTCGTGCGTCCGGGGGTGTGGCTGAAGACGTCCCAGATGGAGGGGCCGCGACCGTCCTCGGCGACCGCCCCCTCGATCTGGTAGGAGGCGGTGGCGGTGCCGAAGAGGAAGGGCCGGGGGAAGACGTGGGAGGTCATCGGTTCTCCTGAGGTGACGGTGTGCTGACGAGGACCGCGACCCCGTACGGGTCGAGATGGACCGGTCCGGTGACCGGCTCCCCGTCGAGGGTGCTGAGGGGTTCGCGGCTGTGGACCCGGGCCTCGGTGGCCTCGGGGCGCTCGCTCACCAGGATGTGGAAGATCCTGCCGTCGTCGTGCTCCATGGCGTCGATGAGGACGCGGGGATCCTCGACCTGCACCGGAGACTCGATCCCGGCGATGAGGCCCAGCGCCCGGTAGAGACGCCAGGTGTCCTCCGGGTTGGCGTCCCGGCGTCGAGCGGCGAAGTGCTCCAGAGGAAGGGTGGACAGCACCGCCAGCCCGCGACCGTGCTCCTTGACGACGATCATCGGACGGCCGGCGGCGTCCACCGCGACCACCCGCCCGTCGGTCACCGTCACCGGCAGGAAGGCCCGCGAGTTCTCGGTCCCGGCGGTGGGGAAGGTCAGCACCGTGCCGGCCCGCAGATCCCCCAGATCGGCCAGCAGACGCACCTCGACGAGGTCGTCGACCACCGGGTTGTTGATCCCGTAGGCGAGGTCGTTGCGCACCCCGAACAGCTCCTCGGTGGCACTCCACCAGGGGCCGCGCTGGGAGGGGGACTCCCCGGCGCAGTAGGAGGCGTAGACGCAGGCTCCCGCCTCGGCCAGATCCACCAGCTGGTGCCAGCTGGGAGCGGTGAGTTCCTTGACCGAGGGCACCAGGTAGAGGCGGTAGCCCTCCGGCAGACCGCCGTCCTCCTGCTCGCGGACCACCCCGACGGCCAGTCCGGCCTCCTTGGCGGCGATGTAGGCCTGCTCGGTGTGGCGGACCACCAGCCGTCGCTGGGTCTCGTCGACCGACAGGTAGCCGGCCGCGAGGTAGGAGGAGACGACCAGGGCGGCGTCGACCCACGCCCGGTGGCAGTGCGGGAAGTCGATGCGCTCCAGCAACCGGGAGAACTCCGCCAGGGCCTCCAGCGGCGGCTTGGGCCGGCCGTGGCTGTCGGTGATCCCGAAGTGCAGCTCGAAGGGGTGGTGGCTGTAGGGGCGCTGGCCGGCCAGGTCGTCGAAGTCGGTGTTGTTCCAGGCGATCCAGCCGACCGCACCGGCCAGCAGGGTGGTGGTGAGCACCTGCCGGTAGTAGCTGCGGGAGTGCTCGGGGGAGGCGAAGTCGCTGGACAGCCCGAACTCCTCCAGAACCACGGGCCGACCGCCGATCGCGGCCAGCTCGCAGACGAAGGCGGCCTTGAGGTGGGACCGGACGATGTCGGTCTCCATCTGGTAGACGTGCGGGCCGACGTAGTCGGTGAATCCAGCCAGCCGTCGGGTGGAGAACCCCGAGGCGTGGCCGCTCATGTCGGCGCCCCAGGCGCCGTCTCCGATGGACACCGGCTGGGTTCCGCCGCCGGCCCGGACCGCCTGGACCATGATCCGGGCCCATGTGGTGACGGTCTGCTCCTCGGCCTCCCCGGCGTAGATCGGGATCTCGTTGGAGATCAGCCATCCGGCGATCGCCGGATGGTCGGCGAACCGCCTGGTGAGGTTCTCGATGTACCAGGCCTGCTGACCGACCATCCAGACATCGCAGTAGAGGGAGCGGCCGTTGCGCCAGGCCGGGTCCCAGTTCTCGCCCGACATGTGTCCCACGATGAAGGTCGGGATGGTGGACATCTCCAGTTCCCGGTGGGCGTCCAGGAAGTCGGCGAAGCGGTCGGCCTTCTCCTCGTCGATGACCTCGGGTTCGGGCTGGAGGTCGGGCCAGTAGAAGAAGGAGCGGGTCATGTTCAGGCCGTGGTCGTGCAGCACGGCCAGTTCCTCGCGCACGACGTCGGGGGAGTAGTTCCGCCACATCAGCGGGCCGCCGGTGCGCGACCAGAAGTTGGCGCCCAGCCAGGTCTGGGGCAGGCGGGGGTCCAGGCGATCCATGGGAGTCCTCTCGGGATGGCTACTTGACGGCTCCGGCCGTCAGGCCGGCGACGAAGCTGCGTTGCAGAAGGAGGAAGGCGATCACGATCGGGGCGCTGACCACCAGGGAGGCCGCCATGATCTCGTTCCAGTAGACGTTGGTCTGGGTGGAGTACAGCCTCAGCCCCACGGCCAGGGTCCGGTTGGCGTCGGTGGTCATCACCGAGGCGAAGAGGACCTCTCCCCAGGCGGTCATGAAGGAGTAGATGGTCACCGCGATGACTCCGGGCCGGGCCGCCGGCAGCACCACCCGCCACAGCGCTCCCCACGGGTTGCAGCCGTCCACCATCGCGGCCTCGTCGAGATCGCGGGGGATCCCGTCGAGGTAGCCGGCCAGCATCCAGATCGAGAAGGGCAGGGAGAAGGTGAGGTAGGTGATGATGAGGCCGAGCCGGGTGCCGACCAGGGTGATCCCGGTCGAGGTGTCGATGTTGACGAAGATGATGTACAGCGGCAGCAGGAAGAGCACCCCCGGGAACATCTGGGTGGACAGCACGGTGGTGGTGAAGATCGTCCTGCCCCGGAACCGCCACCGGGAGACGGCGAAGGCCGCGAAGATGGCGATGACGACGCTGAACACGGTGGCCACCGAGCACACGATGAGGCTGTTGATGAAGTAGTGCCCCAGTGGGACGGTCTGCCACATCGTCCGGAAGGCGGAGAAGGTGATGTGGCTGGGCCACCAGGTGAAGGGTCCCTGGACGTCTCCCAGCGGCTTGATCGCCGAGGTGACCATCACGTAGAGGGGGACCACGATGAAGGTGGTGAGCAGGGTGATGACCACCCAGCGGAAGATCTGCTCGCCCCGGGTGTCACGCATCATTCCTCCTCGAACGGTTGAGGGCGGCCAGGTAGATCAGCGAGACGATGAGCAGGAAGATCAGGAGCATGACGCTCATCGCGGCCCCGGTGCCGAAGTCCCAGGACAGGAAGGAGGAGTTGTAGATGTGGAAGGACAGCAGGTCCCCGGGCGGCGGTTGGGAGTTGCCGAACAGCACGAAGGGGGTGTTGAAGTCGTTGAACACCCACAGGAAGAGGACCAGGACGAGGACCACGTTGACCGATCGGAGCATCGGCAGGGTGACCGAGCGCCACTGTCGCCAGGGGGAGGCGCCGTCGATCGCCGAGGCCTCGTAGACGTCGGTCGGGATCGACTGGAGACCGGCCATCAGCATCAGGAAGGCGAAGGGCCACATCCGCCAGATCGAGACGATGACCAGGGAGCTGAAGGCATTGCTGCCGATCAGCAGGAAGGGCCGCGAACTCATCAGGTGGAGCTGGTCGACCAGCAGATGGTTGATCATGCCGGTGTCGCGCTGGAACATGAAGTTCCAGGTGATGATCCCGGCGTACATCGGCAGGGCGTAGGGCACCAGGAAGATGGTCCGCCAGATCCCGCGGCCGCGGAAGGCCTTCTGGAGGGCCACTGCGGCGGCCATTCCCAGGCCCCAGGAGACGGCCACCACGATCACCGTGTAGGCGCAGGTGATGAGGAATGAGTGGACCAGGGCGGTGCCGACCGAGGTGTTGAGGTCCAGCGCGTAGCGGTAGTTCCCCAGCCCGATCCAGGGGGCCTCGGTCCAGTTCCGGATGAAGAACTTCGTGAGTTTGACGAAGCTCATCCAGATTCCGGTGAGCATCGGGATGACGTGGATGGCGATCTCGAAGATCACGGCGGGGGCGACGATGAGGTAGGGGAACCAGCGGTAGGGCTGGTGGTGGCCGCCACTGCGGGCCCGGGTGCGCGTCGTTGCGGGGGTGGTGGACATGGTGCGACCTCGTGCTGGGGGGCTGGGTTCCGCAGGGTCCGCCCGGATCGGGGCGGACCCTGCGGGGGAGTCAGCGGATCGACTCCTGGGCGGTCTTGAGCACCGCCGAGACGTCGGTGGCCGCCACCTTGGTGCCGGTGGCCGCCTTCGCGAAGAGGTTGTTCATGGCCTTGCCCACACTGGACTCGAACTGGTCCTCATTGGCGACCAGCGGGAGTGGCTTGGAGCGGGTGTTGTAGATCTCGGTGAAGGTCTTCAGCTCATCGGGATTGGTGGTGAAAGTGGCCTTGCCGCCCTTGAGCACCGGCAGCGAGGAGAAGGGCTTGCCCAGGGTCTCCTGGACGCTCTCGCTGGTCATGTGGTTGACGAACTTGAGCGCCTGCTCCTTGTGCTTGGTGCTCTTCATGATCGCGATGTTGATGCCGGCGACGTGGCTGGCGACATTGCTCTTGGCGTCCTTGGGGGCGGGGAAGGGGACCACCCCGAACTCGTCGGCCTTCATCCCGGAGGCGATGATCGTGGCGTCGGCATTGTTCTGGTTGATGATCATCGCGGCCTTCTTCTTGGCGAAGGAGGTCACCGACAGGGTCCCGTTGTCGAACTGGGAGTCGGAGGTGTTGACGATCTTGTCGGTCTGCATGAGGTCGATGTAGCGCAGCACCCCGTCGACGACGCCGGTCTCGGTGAAGGTCGGCTTGCCGGCGGAGTCGAACAGCTCGGCACCGTTCTGGGCCGCGTTGATGAAGGCGAAGTGGGAGTTCTCGGTGTAGGAGGCGGCCGCCAGGCTCATCCCGTAGACCCCCTTGGCGGGATCGGTGAGCTTCTTGCCGGCGGCGACCATCTCCTCCCAGGTGGTCGGCGGATTGAGGCCGGCGGCCTTGAACATCGCCTTGTTGTAGTACAACCCGTAGGCCAGGCCGTAGAGGGGGATCGAGGCCGGCTTGGTGCCGGGGGCTCCGCCGGTCTCCAGGGCGGCCTGGACGAACCGGTCGGCCCCGCCGATCGCCTTCATCTCGGCGTCGCCGAAGGTGAGCAGTCCGCCGGTGGCCTGCAGGGAGACTCCCCAGGTGTTGCCGATGTTGAGCACGTCGGGGCCCTGGCCCGAGGTGATCGCGGTCTGGATCCGGGTCTGCAGGTCGTTCCAGCCGATCACCTCCAGGTTGACCTTGATGCCGGTCTTCTTGGTGAAGTCGGCCAGCACCGGGGTGAGCACCTCCTTGTCGTTGGCCAGGCTGGTGCCCTGGTTCGAGGCCCAGTAGGTGAGGGTGGTGTCCTTGTCGCCGGTGCTCGATGAGCCGTTGTCGGCCTTCTTCCCACATGCGGTGGCCGCCATGGCCACTGCCGCCAGGGAGGAGAAGGCGAGGAACTCGCGTCGTGTTGGCATGGTGTGCTCCTCGGTGAGATATGCCGCGACCTGAATCGATTAAGAACTCGCCACACTGCGGGCTCCCAGGTCTTCGTCGATCGTTTCCCCTCCGGGCGACGATGTCAAGGGTCTGGGGCTCAGGAGTTGAGAAGAACCCGGTTCCGGTCGGAGCTGTCGCGGACCACCAGCCGGGAGGGAGGCATCCGGACGCTGTGCCGGGTCGTCCCGGCCAGCCGGGCGAGCAGCAGCTCGGCCGCGGTGGCTCCCATCGCGAGCGGGTTGCGGTTCAGACAGCTGAGGGCGGGGGCGGCCAGCTGGCAGGGCAGGGAGTCGTCCCAGCTCACCAGCCCGACCTCCTGGGGCACCGCCATGGACTCCTCGCGGGCCGCTGTCAGGGCGCCGGCGGCGAGCAGATCGCTGGAGCCGATGACCCCCACCGGAAACCGTGTCGACCTCTCGATGGCGTCCCGGAAGCCGCGGGCGCCGTCGGCCAGGGTGTACTCGCAGGAGTGCTGGGCCGCCGGCAGCCCGAACTCCTGGCAGGCCCGGGCGACGGCCGTCCGGCGCAGGGTCTCGTGGACCAGATGGGTGGGGCCGGACAGGTGGACGATGCTGCGGTACCCCTGGTCGGCCAGGTGGTGGACCAGGATCCGGGCGTCCCCGGAGTCATCGACGACGACCCTGGGCAGGGGGCCGACGGTGGCATCGCTGGTCACCTCCACCGCGGGCAGGTTCAGCTCGGCGAGCAGCTCCACCCGGGGGTCGTCGACCACCATGTCGAAGAGGATGACGCCGTCCACCCGTTGCTGGAGTGCCCAGCGGCGGTAGACCTCCAGGTCGTCCCCGGGGGCTCCGCCGGGTCTGCTCATGGTGAGGCTGTAGTCGTGGGCGGCCAGGTGCCTCTCGACGCCGGCCTGGACGTAGGAGTAGAAGGGCTCGTTCGCGACCTCCTCGGCGTCGCGGGCCAGCACCATCCCGACCGACATCGCCCGGTTGCTGCGCAGCGACCGGGCGATCGAGTGCGGTTGCCAGCCCATCTCGTCGGCGAGGTCGAGAACCCGCTGGCGGGTCGCGCCCGAGACGCCGGGACGATCATTGAGGGCGTAGGACACCGCGGCCGTCGAGATTCCCAGCTTCTCGGCGATGTCGGAGATGGTGACGCGGCTCATCGCGGGCCCGCGAACCAGCGGTCCAGCTCGGCGGAGGTACCACCCTCGTCGAAGGTGCCGGTCACCGCGTTTGCCACCTGCTGGACGGACTCGGGGGCGTCTCCCATGGCCACTCCGCGGCCGGCCCAGGCGAGCATCTCCATGTCGTTGTGGCCGTCCCCGATGGCCAGCACCTGCCGGGGGTCGATGTCGCGCCTGTCGCACAGCGCCTGGAGGGCGGAGGCCTTCGACACCCCGCGGGGGGTGATGTCGAGCCAGGCCGACCAGCCGATCACGTAGGAGACGCCGTGCAGGCCGAGATGTCGGGCCAGCTCGACGAAGTCGGCGGGCGGGGCGTCGGGATCGCGGATGATGACCCGGGCCGCCGGTCTGGAGGCCAGCTCCTCGGTGGACTCGATGGTGAACTCGCCCTGCAGCTCGCCGGCCGGGAAGAGCCGGTTGAGCCGGTAGCCGACGCCGACATCCTCGACGGCGATGATGGCCGAGGGATGAAGGTCGAGGACCTGGCGGATCACCGGGCCCGGATCGAAGCGCACCTCGTCGAGGACGGTGAGCGGGGAGGTGCTCACGGTGACCGCGCCGTTGGAGACGACCAGGTCGCCGGCCGGCAGTCGGAGGATGTCGTGGACCGGCAGGGCGCCGAAGAGCCCGCGACCGGTGGCCAGGACCACCGGGACGCCGGCGCCGGTGATCCTCTCGACGGAGTGCTCGATCGAGGTGGGCAGCAGTCCTTGACGGTCGACCAGAGTGCCGTCGATGTCCAGGGCCACGAGGTGCGGGGTGAAGCTCATGCCCTCCACCCTGCCATCGCGGCGTGAACCGCGGATGACAGGGCTGGTGGGGGCGGTCAGGCGGCGCGGGCCGCCGGCGCCGCGCGACGCATCCTGGTCACCGACTCGAAGGCGGTGATGAGCTGGCCGCGGCTGGGGCCGCGGGGGATCAACGGGGTGGGTTCGCAGGCCTGGGCGCGGGCCCTGCGGAGATGGCGCTTGACCGTGGAGAGGGAGCATCCCAGGCTCTGGGCGATGAAGTCCAGGGGCTCATCGGGATGGGCGCGACGAAGTCTCACGACGTCGTGGGTGGCGATCTGGCGTCCCGAGGAGAGGATGCCGACCAGGGCGTCCATGTCGTCGGGCTTCACCTCGACGTGGAGCAGGTTGCGGATCCGGGTGCGCTGGCGGCTCGTGGTGCCGGCGACGAATCCGGCGATGTCGTGGCCGCTGATCGCGGTCTCGAGGCAGTCGTCGAAGTGGGGGCAGCTCATGCAGACCTCGGTGGCCCGGGTGGTGAGCGTGTGGTGGAGCCGGCGCTGCTCCGCATTGGCCGGGCTGGCGTCCTCCTCCAGGAAGGGGTGGTGGAACACCTCGGTGAGGAGTGAGCATGGGGGGACGCGGTTGGCAGTCGTGCTGGTCACTGGAGATCCCTTCTCCGGGGTGCTCGATGTCTGGTGATCGCGGGTCCTGCTCTGGGCGCCGCGGTCACGGCGATGGGACGACGTGGGCGCATCGATGGTTCCTTCAGGTGCTGGATCTCAGCCTGCCACGGATCTGGGGCCCGGCTGTGACTCCCCTGTAGGCGCCGCTACCCGAATTACCTGAGTAGACGACGGAACGCCACTGAGTACAGGTACTCAGTGGCGTTTCGGGGATCCGGTTCCGGGCTCTCCGAACCGGTGTCGGTCGGGAGTCAATCTACCGGCGGGAGGGGCGCGCGATCAGTCGACCCCGAACTCCATGGCGGCTCGGTCCAGGGACTTCTGGGCCTTGTCCTCCTCCTCGGCGTGGTTCTTCGAGATGGCCTTGGCGCCACCGGTCTCCAGCTGGCCGACCAGATCGGCGTGGTTGGAGAGCTGGCCCTGCTTGGAGTACTGCTCGAGCTTCTCGCGGGTGTCGGCGATGTCCAGGTTGCGCATGGTGAGCTGGCCGATCCGGTCGACCGGGCCGAAGGCCGCCCCCTCGACCTTCTCCATGGACAGTTTCTCGGCGTGGTAGGAGAAGTTCGGGCCGGTGGTGTCCATGATCGAGTAGTCCCAGCCGCGGCGCAGCTTGAGGACGACGGTGCCGGTGACGGCCGAGGCCACCCAGTGCTGCAGTGATTCGCGGATCATCAGCGACTGCGGGTCGAGCCAGCGGCCCTCGTAGAGCAGCCGGCCCAGCCGGCGTCCCTCATTGTGGTAGGTCGCGATGGTGTCCTCGTTGTGAATCGCGTTGACCAGCCGCTCGTAGGCGATGTAGAGCAGCGCCATGCCGGGGGCCTCGTAGATCCCGCGGGACTTGGCCTCGATGATGCGGTTCTCGATCTGGTCGCTCATGCCCAGGCCGTGGCGTCCGCCGATGGCATTGGCCTCCAGCACCAGGGCGAGCTTGTCGTCGTACTCCTTGCCGTTGATGGCCACCGGGAGGCCCTGCTCGAAGCTGACAGAGACCTCCTCGGTCTCGATCGCGACGTCGGGATCCCAGAACTTGACGCCCATGATGGGCTCGACGCTCTCCATCGAGACGTTGAGGCTCTCCAGCGTCTTGGCCTCGTGGGTGGCGCCCCAGATATTGGCGTCGGTGGAGTAGGCCTTCTCCTTGGAGTCGCGGTAGGGCAGGTCGTGGGAGGTGAGCCAGGCGCTCATCTCGTCGCGCCCGCCCAGCTCTGAGACGAAGTCCTCGTCGAGCCAGGGCTTGTAGATCCGCAGCTGGGGGTTGGCGAGCAGTCCGTAGCGGTAGAACCGCTCGATGTCGTTGCCCTTGTAGGTGGAGCCGTCACCCCAGATGGAGACGGCGTCGTCTGCCATCGCGCGCACCAGCAGCGTGCCGGTCACGGCGCGGCCGATCGGGGTGGTGTTGAAGTAGGGGCGTCCGGCCGAGCGCACGTTGAAGGCACCGCAGGCGATCGCCGAGAGACCCTCGTCGACCAGCGAGGCGCGGCAGTCGACGAGCCGGGAGATCTCGGCGCCGTACTGGTGGGCCCGGCCCGGCACCGAGGCGATGTCGGGCTCGTCGTACTGGCCGATGTCGGCGGTGTAGGTGCAGGGCACTGAGCCCTTGGATCGCATCCAGGCGACCGCCACGGAGGTGTCGAGACCTCCTGAGAATGCGATGCCGATACGTTCGCCGACGGGAAGATGCGTGATGACCTTGGACACGACGACGAGTCTAGAGCATAGATATGCAGTGGATCAAATTAATATGCGTGCTGGCACGGGTGGTCGGCGGAACGGGGAGACGAGGGTGCCCATTTCGCTCGCTGGAGGCCCTGAATCGACAGGAATGTCCCGGATCGGGTCCTCCAGCGAGTGAAATCTCCGCCCATCAGATCGTGAGCGCGATCTTTCCCAGGACCTCGCCGGATCCCAGACGGGAGTGCGCCGCTCCGGCCTCGGAGATCGGGAAGACCTCGACCGGTGCGGGGTTGATGCGCCCGTCGGCGTACATCGGCCAGACGACCTCCTCGACCCGCCGGCAGATCTCGGCCTTCTCCTCCACCGGACGGCCACGCAGGCTGGTGGCGGTGACAGTGCCGCGCTTGTTGAGCAGTGCGCCGATATTGAGCTCGCCCTTGGCGCCGCCCTGCATCCCGATGATCACCAGGCGCCCGTTGGGGGCCAGGGCATCGACGTTGAGCCCGAGGTACTTGGCGCCCATCACGTCGAGGATGACGTCGGCCCCCCGGCCGTCGGTGGCTCCCTTGACCCCGTTCACCCAGTCGCCGTGGTAGTCGAGGGCGATGTCGGCGCCCAGTTCGGTGCAGAACCGGCGCTTCTCCTCGGTGCCGCAGGTGGTGATGACCCGGCATCCCAGGGCCTTGGCGTACTGGATGGCGAACTGCCCGATACCGCCGGCCCCGCCGTGCACCAGCAGCGTCTCCCCGGCCTCCAGACCGACGTGGTCCATATTGGAGACGACGGTGGCGGCCACCTCGATCAGGGTCGAGGCGACGACGTCGTCGACTCCGTGGGGCATGGGCAGCAGCTGCCCTGCCGGGACGACGGCGTACTCGGCGTACCCGCCGCCGGCGAGCAGGCCGACCACCTGGTCGCCCTCGTGCCGGCCGGTGACACCGGGTCCCAGGTCGGCGACGGTGCCGCTGACCTCCAGGCCCATCACATCGGTGATTCTGGGTGGCGGCGGGTAGAGGCCCTGTCGCTGGAGCAGGTCTCCCCGGTTGACCCCGGCGGCGTGCACCTTGACCAGCACCTCGCCGTCGCCGGGCGTCGGCGTCTCCACCTGGGACCACTCCATGTTCTCCGGGCCGGGGCGGTGGCGCCCCTTCGCGTCTGTGGCGTCCGTGGGAAGGACAGTGATCGCATGCATGTCCCCCAGCCTGCCATGCCGGCTCCTCCCGATGGTCGTCCCGGGGCAGGAACGGTGCCGGGATGGCCCTGGGGCAGTCCCGGGCCGCCGCCGTGGCGCGGCGCCTGCGCCCCGGGCCCGGCCGGTCCGGGACCGACCGATGGGCGGGAACCCGGCGAGATGGTTAGGATTGGGCGTGCCCGGGCGACCGGGATGGCGAGATCGCATAGTGGACGAGTGCAGCCGCCTTGAAAGCGGCCGAGGGAAACCTCCGTGGGTTCGAATCCCACTCTCGCCGCGGGGACCGTCGTGGCCCTGTGGGTCAGTGGAGCCTGCGTGGATCAGGGAGGTCGGCATGCCAGACTCGGAGGACGTCGCTGAGGAGCCCGGGGCAGAGCTGCCCGAGGGCTCGACCCGGCATGTGCTGAGTCCCCGGCCGCCGTTCCGCGGCTATGTCATCTCCGGTCTGCTGTCCCTGGCCGGCGCGGTACTCATCGTGGTGGCCTCGTCGCAGGGTTGGGCGAATGCCTGGATCGCGTTGTTCGCGGTGGTCCTGGCCCTGGGCATCGCGCTGGCGCTCACTGCCACCTGGTCGATGCTGCGGATGCGGCTCTACGTCGATCTGGATGCGAAGGGCTATCACATTCACGGTGCCGGGCAGAACCGCTCGGGCACCTGGGACAAGGTCACCCGGGCTGCGCTCACCGAGACCCGTTCCCGGCTGACTCTGTATCACGGCCAGGTGGGGCGCACCCATATCGTGCGCCCCGGTGCCGGGGATCCCGCCGAGATGGACGAGCTCGCAGCTGACGTCGCCAAGTGTCTTGACGCCGACCGCGGCTATTCCCAGACGGCCGATCCGAAGGACTGACGAGGGTCCGTCCCCGCAGGCGTATCGGCCGGACACAGGCCCATCGCGGCCCCGGCATCACGAGGATGCCGGGGCCGGAGCATAGGAGGGAAACCTTTCCGCAGCGCTATGCGCGCCTGAGGGGTGCGGTCACCTGCTGTTGTCGGCGGCGGGTCCACCGGTGATGGACTCGCCCTCGTCGACGACCGTGGGGTTGAGCGCGTTCCACAGCAGGAGCGCACCGCACACGGCCAGCAGGACGATGCCCGACCAGAGATTGGCCCCGGCATTGGTCATCGCGATCCCCATGATGGTGAGGATGACGCCGTAGATCCCCATCAGGCTACCGATGATGACGCGGATGTCACCGAGTCCGGCGGTGTGCCGGCTCTTCGTCGTTGTGTTCTTCGCCATGTTGTGCGCCTCGCTGTCAGAAGAGGAAGTTGAGGATGATGACCAGGACCAGGGAGACTCCGGCCAGCGGGACGGTCCGCTTGTACCAGGGCTGGTTCTTCTCCTCGGGATCCGTCAAGGACTCCTTGGGAGTCTCCGAGTAGACCAGGCCGACCAGCTCGGAGGCAGGCTTCGGCGTAGTGAACAAGGACACCACGATGCTGACCACGATATCCACCACGAATCCCGCGGCGGCGGCCACGAAGGAGATGCCCTGGCCACTCAGTGAGTACACGCCCAGAGCGCTCGGCAGCCAGACGGCGACGGCGGCCAGGGTGCCCGATGCCAGGCCGGACCAGCCGGCGGCCGGGGTGGAGCGCTTCCAGAACATGCCGAGGATGAAGGTCGCGAAGAGCGGCGCGTTGAAGAACCCGAACAGGGTCTGGAGGTAGTCCATGATGTTCGAGTAGTTCGAGGCGATGGCCGCGGTGCCGATGGCGATGATCGACGCCGCCACGGTGGCGAGGCGTCCGACCTTCACGTAGTAACCGTCGGGCTTGTCCTTCTTGACGTAGTGCTGCCAGATGTCCACGCTGAACACGGTGTTGAAGGCCGAGATGTTGGCGGCCATGCCTGCCATGAAGGCGGCCAGCAGGCCGGTGATCGCCAGGCCCACCAGGCCGTTGGGCAGCAGGTCCTGGATCAGGTACAGCACGGAGTCGTTGTAGGTGACGGTGCCTGAGGCGCCGCCGGCCACCGTCTGGCCGGCCTTGGTGGCGGCGATCTCGGGGACGAGCACGGCGGCCAGGACGCCGGGGAGAACCGTGACGAAGGGCACCAGCATCTTGGGGAAGGTGCCGATGATCGGGGTGCGGCGGGCGTCCGAGAGGGACTTGGAGGCCATCGCGCGCTGGACCTCGACGAAGTTCGTGGTCCAGTAGCCGAAGCCGAGCACGAAGCCCAGCCCGAAGACGATGCCGATGACCGACAGGACCGGGTTGTCGAAGCCCGACAGGGACTGGCCGGGCCAGGAGTTGAGCTGTTCGCCGGCGGGGACGATGGCGCCGGGGTGGGCAGCGGCGGCCTCGGTGATCCTGGCCTTGAGGCCGTTCCAGCCGCCGACTCGGTGCAGGCCGATGAGAACCATCGGGAGCAGGCCGGCGATGATCACGAAGAACTGCAGCACCTCGTTGTAGATAGCCGCGGACAGGCCGCCGAAGGTGATGTAGGCCAGCACGATGATGGCCGCGACGATGAGGGCCACCCACAGCGGCCAGCCCAGCAGAGCATGGACGATGCTGCCGAGCAGGTACAGGTTGACGCCGGCGACGAGGAGCTGGGCGACGGCGAAGGACAGCGAGTTCACCAGGTGGGCGGCGGGCCCGAACCGCTTCAGCATGAACTCGGGCACCGAGCGGACGCCGGAGCCGTAGTAGAAGGGCATCATGACGACGCCCAGGAAGAGCATCGCGGGAACCGCGCCGACCCAGAAGTAGTGCAGGGTGGGTAGTCCGAGTTCGGCCCCGTTGGCCGACATGCCCATGATCTCGACAGCGCCGAGGTTGGCCGAGACGAAGGCCAGGCCGGTCACCCAGGCCGGCAGCCGGCGTCCCGACAGGAAGAAGTCGAGGGAGTCCGAGATCTGGTGCCGGGCCATGTACCCGATGCCCAGAACGAACGCGAAGTAGACGATCAGGATCACGTAGTCGATCGGACTGGCGTGGATCAGTGTCTGCAGTGCCACCATCGTGAATATCCTCCCCGGGTGGCGACGTCGGTTGGCGGCCGGTCGTCGGTCGCTGCGAGGATCGTTCCCCACAGGTCGTCATCCCGAATGTTTGCGTTACCGCAGCAGGGTGCGGATCCGGTCGTGGAAGCGTGCCTGTGGATATCTATGTTTCGTCAAGATTCGGCGCGTGTCAAGGCCGCATGTCATACTTGTACTTGTGGTGGCGTAAACATTCACGGCCGCCGATCAGGCTCGGTTCCACCGCACCGTGGCGGGGTCGGGCGGGTGCCGTGCGATGTTCGTCACCTCACCTATCAACGGGGCCGGCGCAGGCCCCGTCCGCAGGATCGGAGTCATCGTGGACACGCAGCAGGACCTGCAGGAGCAGGACCCCCAGGAGATTGTTCCCGCCTGGACCGCCCAGGAAGGCGCCGAGGGCGCCGTCGCACTGTTCGAGGACACCTTCGGCCAGAAGGCCGACGGGGTGTGGGCGTCCCCCGGGCGGGTCAACATCATCGGGGAGCACACCGACTACAACGGCGGCCTGTGCCTGCCGATCGCCCTGCCGCACCGCACCTATGTGGCACTGCGGCGCCGTGATGACGCCGAGGTGCGCCTCGTCTCGTCCTTCGACGGCGAGGTGCTGCGCTGGGACGGCGCCCTGCCGGACGTCCATCCCGGCGGTGTGAGGGGCTGGGTCGGCTACACCGCCGGTATCGCCTGGGCCCTGGCCGGGGCAGGGCACCAGATCTCCGGATTCGACGCCGCCCTGGTCAGCTGCGTGCCCACGGCGGCCGGGCTGTCCTCCTCGGCCGCCGTGGAGTGCGCCGTCGGGCTGGCCCTCGACGACGTCAACGGCCTCGGGCTGGGAGCCACCGACGCGGGCCGCGCCGCACTCGTCGATCTGGCCGTGCACACCGAGAACGACCTGGTCGGCGCGCCCACCGGCGGCCTGGACCAGGCCGCGTCGCTGCGCACCGCCGAGGGCAGGGCCCTGCTGCTGGACTGCCAGGACGGCTCGGTCCGCCAGGTCCCCTTCGACCTGGCCGCCGAGGATCTCGAACTCCTGGTGATCGACACCCGCGCCAAGCACAGCCACGCCACCGGAGGCTACGGGCAGCGACGGGCCACCTGCGAGGCCGCCGCGAAGACCCTCGGCGTCGGCACGCTGCGAGAGATCACCGATCTCGACGGCGCCCTGGCACGCCTGGCCGATGACGAGCCGGTCCGCCGGGTGCGCCACGTCGTCACCGAGATCCAGCGGGTCCGCGACTTCGTCGCACTGGTGGAGGCCGGCCGGCTGCTCGACGTCGGACCGCTGATGAACGCCTCCCACGACTCGCTGCGCGACGACTACGAGGTGACCTGCCCCGAGCTGGACGTCGCGGTGGACGCCGCCCGATCGGCCGGGGCCATCGGCGCCCGGATGACCGGCGGAGGGTTCGGCGGCTGCGCGATCGCCCTGGTGGACGCCGAGAAGCGCGACGACGTGGCCGCGGCCGCCGTGGCCGCCTTCGCCGAACACGGTTTCGCGGCACCGAGGCTCTACGCGGCGATCCCGTCCGCGGCGGGCAGCCGGGTCAACTGAGGAGACCCCGAGATGGCCGATGGACGCGGCGGGGTGCCATCGCGGGGAGCGTCCCAGCGAGACGTCGCAGCGGTGGCCGGGGTGTCCCCGCAGACCGTCTCGCGGGTGCTCAACGGCTCCGAGAGGGTGCTTCCGGCGACCCGTGAGAAGGTGCTGCGGGCGATGGAGGCACTGGGCTATGTGCCCAACGGGGCGGCCCGGGCGCTGCGCTACGGACGACACGGCTGCCTGGGTCTGATCAGCACCGACTTCTCGCGCACCGGGGAGGCCAGGACCGTCCAGGCGGTGGTGGACGCCGCCGCCGAGCGGGGCTTCGACACCGTCCTGGGGCAGATCGGCCGTCCGTTGGACGGGATGGGCAGCTCGGAGGCCTTCGAGATCGGGTACCGGTCGTTGCTGGCGCGCACCGGGCTGATGGTCGACGGATTCGTCGTCCAGGGAATCGAACTCGGCCATCCGGAGTCCCTGCCGACGGTCCCGGTGCCGCTGGTGGTGGCCAGCAGCCGGCCGGGACCGTTGACGAGTGTGGGCTGCGGACAGGTCGAGGGGGTGCGGCGGGCGGTGGAGCACCTGCTGGAGCTGGGTCACCGGACGGTGCACTGCGTGGCCGGTCCGGAGAGCTCCCTGCAGGCCGCCGACCGGCTGTGCAGCTGGTACCAGACCCTGGTCGACCACGGTGCCCGGGTGCCCGAGCCGGTGCCCGGAGACTGGGGGAGCGAGTCGGGCTACCGGGCCGCCGACCGGCTGCTGGCCGATCCGGAGCTGACGGCGGTGTTCTGCGTCAACGACGAGATGGCCGCCGGCCTGATGTCGGCCCTGCACGAGCGTGGGTTGCGGATCCCCGAGGATGTCTCGGTGGTCGGCTTCGACGACGTGATGGCCGAGCGGCTGTGGCCGAGGCTGACCACGGTGCGCCAGGACTTCGCCGAGATCGGACGGCGTCTCATCGATGAGCTGCTGCGGCTGATCCACGGGGCGGACGCGGTCGGGCAGGACGCGAGCGGCAGCTCGGTGGCCGAGACCACCCACCTGCTGGTGGACAGTCCGCTCATCATCCGGGACAGCAGCGGGCCTCCCCCGCATGACTGAGTGCGTTCTGGACTGAGTGCGCTACTGGGGCTGCACCGGGTTGTAGGCGCAGACGTCGGTGACCGACTGGCTCACCCTGGTCGGCGTCGGGCTGGAACTGGGGGAGGGAGTCGGGGACGGCTTCGGGGTGGCCGTGGCGGTGCGGCTGGGGCGCGGCGAGGCCGAGGTGACCGGACGATTCCGGTTGCTGACATTGGATGCGTCGGCGATGGCGTCCTTCACCTGGTTGCGCATCAGCGAGTAGTTGGGGTCGAAAGCGACGAAGCCGTTCTTGCCCTGGGTGAAGAGCAGCCGGTTGACATTGGCCCCGCGCATCCGGATCACCAGGGCGACGAAGGCCGGCAGCATCCCCTGCGGGATGTCGGAGATCACCATGTCGCCGGAGGCCGAGGCGATCGCCTCGAACCGGGTGAGGACGGTCTGGGGGCTCACCTGGTCCAGCACCGCCTTGATGAGGCAGGACTGGCGTCCCATCCGGTCGTAGTCGGTGGAGGCCGAGCGGCTGCGGGCGTACCACATCGCGCGGTAGCCGTTGAGGTGCTGATCGGGGCCGATCTCGATGTAGCCGGTCGGCTCCTTGCCCTCGGTGTTGCCGGCGATCGGCAGCCTCTCGTTGACGTTGACGGTCACCCCGCCGACGGCGTCGACGAACTTCTGCAGGCCGTCGATGTCGAGCATCACGAAGTAGTCGATGTTGAGTCCGAGGGCCTCACCGATACCCAGCTTGAGGGCGTCCGCCCCCGGGTAGTCGGTGGCTCCCATGGCGTCCTTGTGGTCATTCTGGACGGTGCTCCACACCGCGTTGGCGAAGAAGTCCGAGTCGTCGCCGTGGCCGTTGCTGAACCCCTTCGGATAGATCTTGTGGAGGGGGGAGTCCTCGGGGAAGGGAAGGGATGCCAGGTTGCGGGGGATCTGGATGATCGTGGTGTTGCCGGTCTGGGTGTCGATCGAGGCCACCATCATGGTGTCGGTGTTCATCTCGCCGTGGGCTCGGTAGTTGCGCGAGGAGGAGTCGTCACCACCGACCAGCAGGACGTTGACCCGGGGCTTCTGGCGCCAGATCTCGTCGACGCTCTGGTTGTAGTCGATGGCGGGCCTGGTGCCCGACCGGGACTCGGAGAAGATCTTGCCCAGGGCGGCCGCCTCGTCGTGGGCGTAGCGTGCCGCGATCGCCATCGGTGCCGCGATTGCCAGGGACAGGGTGCCGACCAGGATCGCCGAGATCCACCGTTGGGTCCTGGTGATCCGGCGGGGCCGGATGTCGAGGTGGGTGACGACGAGCAGACCGACCAGCAGGACGGCGAGCAGCGGGACGCCGATCGAGATGACATTGAGGACCCGGGGCCGCACGGCGACCGAGGCGACCAGGGCCGGGTTCGCGAACCCGGTGAGGACGACTGCGGTGAGGCCGGCCAGTGCCAGGCCGGTCACGACGAGTCCTGCTCGCCGGCGACTGTGGTGGCGACTGGCCCACAGGCCCAGGCCGGGGACCAGGGCGCCCAGCACCGTCCAGAAGGCCGATCGGCGGTACTCTCCCCGCTCCTCGTGACGCGCGGCGCGGGTGGCCTTTCGGCTGTCGGCTGCCGCGTAGCGACCCTCCTGGAACGACTGATCGGAGTCGTCGCGGGTGCGGCGGGCCGAGGAGTCGGCGTCATGGGCCCACCGGTCACTGGCCGAGAGCACGGCCGATCCGTCATCGGTGGCCGCGCGCCGGACCCGGTCCCGATCGCGGGCCGCGCTCGACGGATCGGTCGCCTCGTCCTCCAGATCCTCCGGCCGCATCGCGTGGGTGGGCTCGTAGCTGCCGGTGGCGTCCTCGGACAGACCGCGCCGTGGTCCACCGGCCGCGCGCTCCTGCCGGAGCTCGTTATCGAGTGCGCGCCGACTGAAGACGTGGGTGTCGTCCATCGACTCGGGGTCGTTCATCCACCAGGGGTCGGCGTGGCGTGGAGAGCGAGGGTCACCGCCGGAGTGGGAGTCGACCATGCTCGTCCTCTCGACGACGGATAGTTGCAGACAAGTGTTACTCGTGACGGATGTGGCGGCCGAAGCCGGATCCATGGTAGCCGCGGGCTGTCAACCGATCCTCGTCGACGTGGTCGGGTTGACGGGCGGTGTCGGGCCGCAGGGGTCGGGACGAGGGTCAGAATTGCTGAGCCGCCGGGTTGTCGATAAGGTGGTCCGGCATCCTTGGAGGTGTCGCCTAGTCTGGTCTATGGCGCCCGCCTGCTAAGCGGGTTTGGGACTTAACTCCCATCGCGGGTTCAAATCCCGCCACCTCCGCCAAGGGACGTGACCGTAGATCACGACCCCGTTCTCCGAGCCTGCGGGACCGGAGATTTGATGACTGGCAGCACCTGTTGTACAGTCTCCTATTGCGCGAAGCGCTAGCGCCCGTGGCTTAACGGATAGAGCATCTGACTACGGATCAGAAGGTTGGGGGTTCGAATCCCTCCGGGCGCGCAGGATGAAGGACCCACCCATTCGGGTGGGTCTTTCTGCGTTCGGCGGGCATCAACTGGTTCTCCACGAGCCGGCGGGCCTTCTCCGGGGTCCAGTCGGAGGGGAAGCCGGCCGCTGCCAGGGAGGCGTCGAAGTCCCGGGACAGGGCGGTGTACTGCTCAGCCCGTTGTCGGGCGGTGGCCTCCATCAGGGCCGACCACTGGGACTGGTCGTCGATCTGGCTGGCCAGACCCTTCTCCCCGACCAGTTTGGACAGTTCGCATGCCGCGGCGTCCACTGCAACCCGACTGTTGCGCATCTCCCGCTCGGCGATGAGCAGGCGGGCGTAGGCGGCAACCACGTCAGACGGGAGGTCGGTCCGCGACCTCTTACCCCGGTGTCCACTCAGGCCCCACCACACCACGGCGTGAACCGCCTTCTTGAATTGATGCTGATGCGCACTCGACCGCGAGCCCGTTCGGCAGGTGGCGAAGGCATTGTCTGAGAGAATCATAGGGGAAATCTCACAGATCGACACCAGGGGGGGCTGTGGGATGCTGGAGCCGAGCCGACCCCCGGGAGGCCGGACATCGGTGAGAGGGACATATGCCAGCCATCTTCGCCCACCGCGGGGCCCACAAGAATCTGCCGGAGAACACCATGCCGGCCTTTCAGGAAGCCATCGACGAGGACGCCGACGGCATCGAGCTGGACGTCCAGATGACCAGTGACGGCCACCTGGTGGTCTGCCACGACGAGACCATCGACCGGACCAGTGACGGCACCGGACAGATCGTCGACCACAGCCTCCAGGAGCTGCGGGCGCTGAACTTCGCGGCCGGCAGTGCAGACTGGGAGCCGGCCACCATCCCGCTGCTCGACGAGGTGCTGGATCTGCTGGCTCCCACTGAGGTCGGCCTCAACATCGAGCTGAAGAACAGCGTGGTGCGCTACCGGGGACTCGAGGAGCAGACCGTCGCCGCTGTCAGGGCCCACCGGATGGCCGACCAGGTGGTGCTGTCCAGCTTCAACCACCGCAGCCTGGTCGCCCTCGCCGAGATCGCCCCAAAGATCCGCCGCGGCCTGCTGTACTCCGACGATCTGGCCGACCCCTGGGACTACGCCCACCGGATCGGCGTCCAGGCGGTCCACCCCGGAGGATGGCTGCTGAGGGGCCGCGACGACGTCCCGCGGTTCCATGCCGCCGGGCTCGGGGTGCGGGTGTGGACCCTCGACGACCCCGACCAGATCAGGGAGGCGGCCGCACTGGGGGTCGACGCCGTCATCACCAACGACCCGACCGGAGCCCGGGCCGCCCTGGCGCACTGAGCGCCCGGTCGGGGCCGCCGCTGGCCGGTCAGGCAGGTCAGGCCAGGTGTCGCGACCAGAAGTCCAGGATCGTCTCCAGTCGCTGACGGCGGTGCCAGGGAGTCCCCGAGCGTGACAGCTCGTGGTTCTCGCCGGGGAAGATCAGTAGTTCGGTGTCGACCCCGGCGCGGGTCAACCGGGCGTGGTACTCCAGCCCCTGGGTCATCGGTGCGCGCAGATCCTGCTCGGCGTGGATCACCAGGGTAGGAGTGGTGACCTGCTCGGCCCAGCGCATCGCCGACTGGGCCTCCAACTGCTCACGGGTCGTGCCGTTGTAGCAGTCCGGGTAGTACCAGCCGATGTCCGAGGAGCCGATGAACGAGGCCGGATCCAGGTATCCCCGCTCCACGATGGCACCCCGCCAGCGGTGGTCGTGGCCGATGATCCAGGCCGTGAGGTAGCCGCCGTAGGAGCCGCCCATGATCCCCATCCGATCGCGGTCGAGATCGGGGTGGGCGGCCAGGGCGGCCTCCAGGAAGGCCATCACATCGGCGGCGTCGACGTCGCCGAAGCGGCCGATCAGGGCCCTGCCGTGGTCGCGGCCGTAGCCGGCCGAGCCGCGCGGGTTGCAGGCCACCACCGCGTAGCCGGCCCCAGTCATAGCCTGGAACTCGTCGAAGAAGCTGCCGGTGTACTGGGAGTGCGGTCCGCCGTGGATCATCAGGATCACCGGGTGCGGGCCGGGTCCCTCGGGGGTCAGGACCCAGCCGTGCACCGGGTATCCGTCGGGGGAGGTGGCGGTGAGCTCCCGCGGCAGGGTCACCGGGGAGGCCTCGCGCAGGTCCCGGCCGAAGTCAGTGAGGATCGTGACCCCCTCGGGGCCGACCAGGGCCACCTCGCCGGGGGACTGAGGGGTGACCAGGGTGACGACGGTGTCGTGGGACCCGGGGATCTGGGCGGCTCCCCGGGCGACGGCGTCGACGTCCAGCAGGAGGGTGTCGCGCGGGGCGCTGCCGTCACCATTCGGGCTCACCAGGTGGAGCCGGCCGCAGCCCCGGAAGGACTCGGTGACGAGCACCCCGGCCGGGCCGGGCGCCATCGTCGAGGACAGCCCCAGATCGGTACCGGTGAGGACGGTGATCCCGTCGGCGCCGACCAGCCCGATCTGGGTGTTCGCCGAGACCGGGTCGTTGCCGTCGGGGCCGAGATCGGCGAAGGCGACCAGCAGGTCCGGATCTTCGGGGTCGCCGGCCAGGGTCACCGTGTTCATCGAGGTGCGATGGATCCCCTCGGGGGTCTCGATGGTCTCGGAGCCGGGCACCGCGTCGATCTGGCCGTCGGGGGAGATCCGCACCAGGGAGGTGATCATCGCCGAGTCGGCGGTCTCACGGCAGGCGACCACCGAGCCGTCCGGGCAGATCACCGGACTCGTCCAGTCCGCATGGTCCTCGGTGAGGCTGCGCATCGACGCCATCGCCGCCAGAGAGTCCTCGGGGATGCTGATCGCGCCGCGACCGGCCGGCGGCACCGCGGGCTCGGCCTCGGGATCGGGGACCTCCAGGAGGAAGAGCTGGAGCGGCCGGTCGGTGTACCAGCCGGCTCCCAGACTGTTGTGCCGAAGCTTCAGGCCGGTGAGATGACGCGGGTCTTCATGGCCGGCGTTGATCCCGTTGACGGTGCCGTAGCGACCCGGGTCGGGCACTCGCGCCGAGACCACGATCCGGCGGGAGTCGGGGGACCAGGAGAACTCGTTGACCCCCTGGGTGAAGGAGGTGATGATCCACGGTTCGCCGCCGTCGGCCTCCATCAGAGCCAGCTGGGGGCGGTGGCCCTGGTTGCGGCGCAGGAAAGCGATGAGCAGGCCGTCCGGGGAGACCTTCGGGCTGGTGTCGGCGAAGCCGCGGGTGATCCGCCGGGATCCGGTCCCCGGGGCGGTCGGCCCCGGGCCGGCTCCCAGGGCGATCCGCCACAGCTGGCCGACCCGGTCGTCGGCCTCGAAGTTGGGGTGGGTCATCGAGACGACAGCCCAGGTTCCGTCCGGATGGACCGAGGGGGCGCTCAGGTGGGGAAGAAGACAGATCTGCTCGGGCCTCATGGTGCCGACCCTAGCTTCCCCGCAGCCGCTCAGTCCCGCGACAGGATGGCAACCGAGTAGGGCGGCAGGACCAGGGTGGCGCGGGCCGGCTGGCCGTCGTAGCTCTGGGCCAGGGCCTCGACCTCCTCGGGGACCTCCTCGCCGATGAAATCGGGGGAGTACTGGGTGGCGTCGGAGTCCAGCCGGGTGGTCCAGCGGCCCGGCCAGGGCATCCCGATGGTGTACTCGCCCCAGCTGATGTTGGACAGGTTGACCGCCACCACGACGTCGTCGCCCGGGCCCCCGTCGTACCAGCGGTGGAAGGCGTAGACCTTCGTGTCGTTGTTGTTGTGGAGAGTGGCCACGTGCTGACCACAGAGGCCCTTGGTGAACCCGGCCCGGTTCAGACGCAGGTCGATGAGGTCGGCGTAGAGCCGCACGATCCCGCGGAACTTCTGATCGCGGTGCCAGTCGAGGGGAACGGTGTCGCGGAACCAGCCGTCGGTGAGGAACTCCTGGCCCTGGAAGATCATCGGAACCCCGGGGGCGGTGAAGACCAGGGCCGCTCCCAGGGTGGAGCGCTTCTGGGCGTAGTAGCCGTCGGGGTCGTCGGCGTCGATCTCCTCGGGGACCCGCGCCGATCCGTTGGCCACCTCGTCGTGGGACTCGGTGTAGATCACCCGGGAGAAGGCGTCCCCGTAACTGAACTCGACGGCGTCGCGGATCGCCCCCATGTCGCGGGCCCGGTCGTCGGCGGCGATCACCGCCGCGCGCACCGGATGGACGAAGTGGTTGTCCCACTGGGCGTGGAAGGCGGCCCCGTCCTCGCCGGTGGAGACCACCGGGGGGTAGCCGTGCAGATCCTCGGCGATGACATAACGGGTGGGCTCCAGCTGCCGGATGTCAGTGTTGATCCAGCGCGACAGGCTCCAGCCGTCGGGGATGTTCATCACGGTGGCGTCGACGCTGCGCATGTAGGGGGTCATGTCCAGCCGCAGGCCGTCGGCGTGGTACTCCCGCAGCCACATCATGGCGTTGTCGTGGATGAACTGGCGCACCTCGCCGCGGCCGTAGTCGGGGCGGGTGTCGCCCCACGGGGTGGAGGACCGCCAGTCGTTGTAGAAGTAGATCCCGCCCTTGTCGTTGTCGCTCCAGCCGTCGAACTGCCACAGGTCCAGGTCGGAGGGGCCGAAATGGTTGTAGACGACGTCGATGATGACGGCGATGCCGTGGCTGTGGGCGATCCGCACCAGATCGCGCAGCTTCTCCGGGCCGCCGTAGGCGCTCTCGACGGCGAAGATGTTGGCCGGGTTGTATCCCCAGGAGAAGTCCCCGGCGAACTCGGCCAGGGGCATCAGCTCGATGGCGTTGACCCCCAGGTGGACCAGGTGGCCCATCTTGTCCTCGACATCGTCGAGGGTGGCCGGGTGGTCGTCGCCGGGATCCTCGTCGAAGAAGGTGCCGACATGCATCTCGTAGATGACGAGCTCGTTGAGGGAGGCGATGGTGAAGTCGTCGCCGCGCCAGTCGTAGGCGTCGGGATCGACGATGATGCCGTTGCCGACCGAGCTGGTCACGTGCCGAGCGTAGGGGTCGATGCGGCTGATCAGGCGCCCGTCCTCGGCGTGGATGACGAACCGGTACTCCTGGCCGACGCGGGCTCCAAGGACCTCCCCGTACCAGTAGCCGTTGTGCTCGCTGGTCAGGGTGTGGTCTGCGGTCGGAGGCGCCGCCTTCTCGGCAGTTCGCCTGTCTGTGGGGTTCGCGGGAGTGGTCGGGGGCAGGGCCGACCAGTCGTCGAAGGAGCCGGTGACGTCGACGGCGGTGGCGTGTGGAGCCCACACCCGGAAGGCGGTCCCGCCCTCGAGGATGATCGCGCCCATGCCGCTGGCGTGGCTGTCGTCGGTGGTGGGCCGGGTGTTGTCGGCGCTCATCTGCTCTCCTCCTGGCCACGATCGCGGGATCGGCGCCCGGGTGGAGTCTAGACGGAACGCGATGATCGGTCCTGGGGCGGCATCGAGGGTCCTGACGGACCGCCGCGCCGCTGCATGCCCGAGCTCTGGCCCGGGTACGAGTGACGTATCGGTACCAGCCGTCGTCGGTTGAGCACGTGCACGGTCGACACAATTCGCGACGGAGTGCCGATCAGCCATGCCAGTGCTGCTGCTGCAAGCCCCGTGAGAATCCCCGCTGGAATCGACCATGGGCCGATCAGTGGCGCCAGCCCGCTCACGCTCAGTGCGAAGACGAAATAGCAGGGCAGACATTTCACCATGCCGGTCAGGACAGCTCCTCCGGCACGATTGCCACTCTCGGCGATCACTGCGACAGCCAGGGCCACGCACATCGTGGGGAATGCCCCGACGGCCCCGCCCGCTGTGGGGCCAAGGGCACGGCTCACGCTCATGGTGCCCAGCACGATTGCTGCCGCGGCGCAACAGACAATGATGGTCGTGGTCCGGCGAGGTGGTGCGCTGGTACTCCTACTCACCGGGAGTGGAATCACCACACCTGCCAGCAGAAGCACGATGGCTGTGGCTATTCACAGACCACGAGGGACCATCACAACGACAGCTGACAAGGACACATAGGTTGCCACACCGGCTACCGCTCCGATCCACGGTCCGAGCTTGATCACTGCTAGGCCCGTGACGATGCCGAACGCAACTTGTGCCGTCACGTGAATGGCGGAACTCTCGGCGAGCGCTGCGGTCGTCTTCCACCCTGACTCGACGCCGGTTGCGGCCAGTGTCACAGCGAATGCGGTGGGCAGCGCGGTGATCCACCCCCCGGCCGTGGGCCCCAGGCGCCGCTCGGCAGCGGTTGCGGCAAGCATCATGAGAGCCGCAATGGACGCAGCAATCCACATCATCACGGTGCCCCAGTATCCTCGCGACCGATTGCTCAGAACAAGCGTTGATGGCTGACCTCAAAGCGTCGTAATATCCGACGCATGGAACTGCGCCGACTGATCATGCTGTATCAGCTGTCTCGCAGTGGAACGATCGCTGCGACGGCCGAGGCCCTCTCCTACAGCCATTCGTCGGTGTCCGCGCAGCTGGCTGAACTTGAACGTGAGGTGGGTGCTCCGCTCTTGGAGCGGGCCGGGCGATCCGTGTCGCTCACGCCTGCGGGAGTCATCCTGGCGGCTCATGCGGAGAAGGCCATGGCAGCTGACGAGGCAGCCCTGGCCCAGGTGGCAGCGGTTGGCAACACAACCGGAGGTGACGTTCGCATCACCTTCGTGCAGACGCCGGCGATAGCACTTCTGGCGGGGACGCTGAACCGTTTGGCGCAGGATTCTCCCGAGGTTCACGTCAGTGTCGTACAGGCAGAGACTGCGCCGGCGATGGATGATCTGCGAGCTCATCTCGTCGACCTGGTCGTGGGTATCGAGTACGAACCACTGCCAGTCGGACGTCAGGCCCAGGACGATCGTCACGACCTGCTCAGGGAGAGGATGGTCGTCGGAGTGGCTCCTGGCTGGTGGGCGTCCACAATGCCCAGCTCGGTGGACCTTGTGAGCCTTCGAGACCATGCCTGGGCGACCGGACATCTGGGAACAGGACTGGAGAGTTACCTGCGCAACGTGTGCAACAGAATCGGCGGTTTCGATCCGCGGATCGACCATCGTTCCGATGATGCGCTCATCCTCAGTGCTCTGGTGAGCTCGGGTCGGGCGATTGCACTCCTGCCAGCTCTCTTCGCAGCGCAGGAGCCGGCCATCGTCGGCCTTCCGGTGCGTGGAGTGGATCTCCGGCGGACGATCTTCATTGCGACGAGGAGGTCGGCCCGACAGTCGTCGGCAGTCCGTGCGGTGCGAAAGGCGCTGAGCGAGACGGCTGAGGAGCTCACCCGCAGCCGTGACGATGTGACGATGGTCAGAGCTTCGAGCCGAGGCTGAGCGCATCGCGATGCGGGGCATGCGGTGCCCGGCAGCAGCACTCGGAGGAGGAGCACGGCATATGCTCGGGACATGTTCGACTCCCTTCCCCAGTTCCCCGCCGTCGACCATCCCGAGCTTCTCGGGGAGCCGGTTCGGCGACTCATCGATCTGGTCCCCCAGGCGCGGGTCTTCTCGATCGATCCTGGGTTGTCCGACACCGAGTCCTTGTGCACGGCTTTCGGTGAGCCGGAGTCGACCAGTGGTAACTGCGTCATCGTGCGGGGCCACCGGGGGGCGATCACCCGAACCGTCGCATGCTTGGCGCTGGCCACCACCCGTGTCGATGTGAACAAGCTTGTCCGGAAGCGTCTGGATGTCCGTAAGGCGTCATTCGCGCCGATGGACGAGGCAACCACCGAGTCGGGAATGGAGTACGGAGCCATCACCCCCGTCGGACTGCCTGATGACTGGCCGATCTGGATTGATCCGGCCGTCGCCAGCGCGACAGAGGTGTGCATCGGGGCGGGAACTCGTTCCGCCAAGCTCGTGCTGCCCGGCGAGGCTCTGCTGGCCCTGCCGCACGCCGAGGTGATCGAGGGTCTTGCCCGCTGAGAGCCTTGTCCAGTATCAGATCAAGGTTGCGATGGCGGTCACTGTTCCGTCTGAGCGCCGGACCTCCATACCACCGTCTCGGGTCTGATCGACGGTCATGACGGAGGGTGCGGTGGCTGGGGCGGTGAGCCTGTATGAGAATGTCCGGCCCACGCCATCAACATCCCGGCGGGTGAACTCGTCGGCCAGCCACAGGGCCTGAAGCGGACCGTGAATGACTAGTCCCGGGTGCCCTTCGCGGGTGCAGAAGTCCCTGTCCCAGTGAAGCCGATAGGGATTCGCGGTCAGGCCTGAAAAAGCGACCAGCATGGGTTCGGAGACGTATATCTGGCCCGGACGAAGCTGACCGCCCGGCTCGGTCGGCTGAGTGGTCAACGGGGTATCAGTGACTGACGGTCGAGATGGGGATGGAGCAGTGGTGAACACGTAGTCCTGCTCATCGACGAGTGCTTTCTGGTCCTCCTGGACCCAGGTGGAGGTCAGTGTGACGAGCTGGAACTCGCCGTGGCGGCCCTTCTTGGAGATCACGCTGGAGAACCGGGTTGTTCGGGTGGTTTCGACATCGAGTCGCAACGGCCGCAGCGTGTGAACACGGCCACCAGCGAACATTCTGGTCATCCCGCGGTCGGGGGTCGCCATCCCACCGATCAGAAATCCGTCGCCGTCGAGCAGCCGAGGGTCAACAGGGTCCAGTAGTTGGCACCAGTGCCAACAGAGAGGCACGATTCCGGGCCGGGGAACTCGGTCAAGGAATGCGGCAAGCGGTTCCAGATCCGAGGAGCGGATCACGCCGCCACGTGTGGTCGGCATCCGTCCCGGCGGAAGGTTCTCCGGTGTGTCCTCTCCAGCCATGACAGGCTCACTCGGCCAGACCGTAGAGTCGGTCTCCGGCATCTCCCAGACCCGGGACGATGTAGCCGCGCTCGTTGAGGTGATCGTCGACGGCGGCGACCACCAGGTTGGTGGGCACCCCGAGCTCGTGCACCAGCTCGCGGAAGTGCTCGATGCCCTCGGGGGCGGCGAGGATGCACAGACAGGTGATGTGGTTGGCGCCGCGTCGGACCAGGAACTCGACCGCGCCGCCCAGGGATCCGCCGGTGGCCAGCATCGGGTCGAGGACGAAGCACTGACGGCCGGTGAGGTCGTGCGGCAGTCGCTCGGCGTAGGTCATCGGCTGGAGGGTCTCCTCGTCGCGGGTCATCCCGACGAAGCCGACCTCGGCGCTGGGCATCAGGCGCATCATGCCCTCGAGCATTCCCAGACCGGCACGCATGATCGGCACCACCAGGGGCTTGGGATGGGACAGTGCGACCCCGTGGGCCTCGGCGATCGGGGTCTGCACCGTGGTCGGCTCGACCCGCACATGGCGGGTTGCCTCGTAGGCCAGCAGGGTGACCAGTTCCTCGACGAGATGACGGAACTCCGGGCTGGAGGTGTTGACCGACCTCAGCAGAGTGATCTTGTGTGAGACGAGCGGATGGTCCATGACGTGCAGTTCCACGGGCCCCACCTTCCCACACCGGGAGCCATCGCATGACCACCGGGCCGTGGTTGGGCCGGCAGAACGCCCGGGGCGGGCGATTTCCCGAGCTTTTCGCCCCGCCGGGGTGTGATCGGCCGGCATTGTCTGACACCATGGGTAGGCGATCGGCCAGAGGAGGACGTTGTGTGCCCGTTCAATGACGAGGATGTGGATTCGTTCGACAAGGATCACGCCGAGGCATCGGCGGTCTCCGAGCATGCCGACGATCACGTCAACGACCTCGAGGGCGCCGATCTGCCCGATGAGGACTACGACGATCTGGACGACGACACCGACGACTACGACGACGCCGATGATGACGATGACGAGGATGACTCCGAGGACGACGACGCCGATGACGACGATGATGACGAGGACTACGACGACCTCGACGACCTGGAGGACGCCAGCGACGACGAGATCGACCTGGTGGTGGCCCTCTACAACGACGACGGCGAGCGGATCGCCGTCTCCCTGGACAAGCAGCTCGCCAACGATCTCGATGAACTGATCACCCAGCTGCGCCGACTGCCCGGTGACGCCGGGGTGGTCGGGATGGTCTCCATCGATCATCAGTTCTTCATCATCGTGCGCGCCCGAGGCCGCAATGTCGGGGTCTTCCTGTCTGACGCCGTCCAGGCCAACGACTGGCCGATCGCCCGCGACGTCGCCGACTACCTCGGCGAGGACATCCCCGATCCCGACGAGGACTCCGAGGCGATGGGGGATCTCGGGCTGATGTCCGACGTCGGGATCAGCGAGTTCGACCTGGAGGCCTACGCCGAACTCGACGAGGACTCCGACGAGGTGCTCGCCCGGATCGCCCGGCGGATCAACTACGGTCGCGAGTTCGAGCACGCCTCTCCCTCGATCCGCTGAGGTGACTCGACCCGCTGAGGGGCAGGGGGCATCGGGGGGCGCGGCCGAGCGAGAGGCCCCGATGAGGGGCTGGCGGTCGGCGATGCGTCTGGCCCTGGATCTGGGCGCCCGCGCGCCGAGCTGGGGGGACGTCCCGATCGGTGCGGTGCTGCTGGGCCCCGACGGGTCGGTGGTCTCCAGCGCGGCCAATGAGCGGGAGCGGACCGGGGATCCCACCGCCCATGCCGAGGTGCTCGCCATCCGGCGCGGGGCCGAGCGGATGCGCACTCTCACCGATGAGGGGTGGCGACTGTCGGGATGCACCCTGGTGGTGACCCTGGAGCCCTGCACGATGTGCGCCGGGGCGATCGTCGCGGCGCGAGTCCCCCGTCTGGTGTTCGGCGCCTTCGACCCGAAGGCGGGAGCGGTCGCCTCCCTGTGGGATGTGGTCCGCGACCCGCGGCTCAATCACCGCGTGGAGGTGGTCAGCGGGGTGATGGCCACCGAGTCGGCGGCCCTGCTGAGCGGATTCTTCGGCGAGCGGCGCTGAGCCGCACCGGGAGGGTCCGGGCCCGTCCTATACCGTTGGGCGGGTGAGCAGATCGGGAGAGCAGAGCGCCTCGCAGGCCGGCGAGAGCCGGGAGGAGGCCGCGTCGTCGACTCCCGCGGACAGCCCGAAGCACTTCGTGAGGACCAGAGGATTCCTCGTCCGGCACGAGTTCCTCGCCTCGGTGATGAAGGTGATGACGGGCACCGGGGTGGCCCAGCTGATCGCCATGGTGGCCACCCTGTACGTCACCCACCGGGTGGCGCCGGCCGAGTGGGGGATCTACGCGGCGATCATGGCGGTGGCCCAGTTCGTCATCCCGGTGGCGGCGCTGCGCTACGACATGGCCATTGTGCTTCCCCGCGACGACGGCGAGGCCAAGAGGATCTTCCGGCTGGCGACCCTCATCAACGCCGTGATGTCGGTGCTCGCGATGATCGTGATGATCCCGGTGGGAGGCCTGCTGGCCAATGCCCTGGGGGCCCCTCAGGCGCGCTGGTGGATGCTGGCCGTCGGGCCGATCATCTTCACCTTCGCCGAGCTGGCGATCGTCAACTACTGGGCGAACCGGCGCAAACGGTTCGGCGTCATCGGCACCAATGCCGTGTGGAACCAGTCGGTCACCGCCGGCGGCCGCATCGTGGCGGCCTTCGCCGGACTGGGAGGGTTCGGCCAGCTGGCCGCGACCCTGCTCGGCGAGGTGGCCGCTCTCGGCAACTTCCGCCATCGGCTCGGCAAGGACCTCAAGTCCATCCCGGAGTCCCAGGTTCCGCTGCGGACGCTGCTCCGGCGCTATCTCAAGATGCCGCTGCTCACCGCCCCCAACGCCATCGTCGACGCGCTGCGGCTGCAGGGCATCAACCTGTCCATCGGGCTGTACTTCTCCAGGGCCACCCTGGGTACCTTCAACATGGCCTGGTCGCTCATGCAGGTCCCGGCCTCGGTGATCAACTCGGCGATGTCCCAGGTCTTCTTCCAGCGCCTGTCGGTCACCGACGCCGGTCGGATGTTCAAGAGCGTCCGGTCCTCGGTGGTCCGCTCGGCGATCATCGGGATCGTGCCCTTCGCGGCGCTGTACTTCCTCATCCCGCCGGTGCTGCCGTGGCTGATGGGCGACGCCTACGCGATGTCGGCCAGGATCGCGGTGGCCCTGGTGCCCTGGCTCTACGTGAACTTCATCACCTCGCCGATCTCGAACATGTTCATCGTCACCCGCAACAACGGGGTGGCGCTGGCCTTCGCCAGCGTCTACGCGGCGGTGCCGCTGGCCTATCTGGCGATGACGCACCACGACATCGTGAAGACGATGTACGTGATGTCGCTCATCATGGCCGGGCTGCTGGTGTGTTACATCGGGCTGGCGCTGGTCGTCGCCAGGCGGTTCGACACCAGGCCCCGGCCGGCCGGTGCGGACGGCACCGGTGATGCCGAGGGGACGACCGAGGAGTCGGCGGGGGAACCCAGTTGGGAGTCGGCAGGGGAGTCGGCCAGGAACCTGCGGGACTGACTGTCGGGCCGGCACGGGCGCCGGATCCCGCGCCGCGAAATTGTGTCGGGACGCGGGGGTCCGATATGTTGAGTAACGGTGACGTGTCTGAGCGGCCGAAAGTACCCGCCTCGAAAGCGGGTGTAGCGAGAGCTACCGAGGGTTCAAATCCCTCCGTCACCGCCATGCGGTACCAGCCCCTGACCAGGTGAACTCTTGGTCAGGGGCTTTTTCGTTGCCTCTGGCGCGGTTGCTGGGGTAGGGCCATATAGGCTGATATCGGGTCGTATCTCCCACGTATCTCCCACGGCGGCAGGGGTCATCCTGGTGACCAGGTGCTGTCTTCCTCGGAGAGAGGACAACCGATGAGCACTGTCTCTGTCACCGCCACCCGGTGGGAGCTGGGATGGGAGCTGTGGATGAATGATGATCACGTCACGCAGTCCCGCACCCTTGCCGACGCCGCGCAGCAGGTCCGCGACTACCTCGACACCGAGCATGGCGAAATCGACCACAGTGACTGGACGATCAACGTCGTCGCCGTCGATCAGCCCTCCTGGGTGGGGAGGCCGGGACGGAGCAACCGTTGCCCCTGTCCAGGTGTCTGACTATTGTCAGGTAAGTGGACGATCTGGCGGTGCTCCGGCACTTCAACCGCATCTACACCCAACGCGTGGGCGTTCTGGAGGACTCCTTCCTCGGGATGGGACGGCCGCTGTCGGTCTCCCGGCTGCTCTATGAGATCGGGGCTGTCGACTCCATCGCGGTGGCCGTCCTGAGAGAGATGCTCGGGATGGACTCTGGGCAGTTGGCCCGGACCCTGCGTCGCCTCGAGCGCGAGGGGCTGGTCACCACCACTCCCGATCCAGCGGACCGGAGACGCCGCATCGTCCGCCTCACCGGCGCTGGACGAGAGGTCTGGCAGGAGATGGAGGCTCGCTCGGATCTCAAGGCGAGCGAACTCCTGACACCCCTCACCCCGCATCAGCGACGTCGGCTTCACGACGCTCTGGAGACCGCAGATCTGCTGGTGCGCGCCGCGACGGTCGAGTTCTGCGAGGTGCCCGTCGACGATCCCCGGGCGCGAACCGCCCAGCACGCGTACTTCGCCGAACTGCACGATCGGATGGGATACCAGGATCCCGGACCCGAACCCGTCACCCCCGGTGCCGTCCACCTCGTCGCCTGTTCCGACGGACAGCCCGTCGCCCACGGGGAACTGCGCCCGGAGCCGACCATCCCCGATGCCGGCGAGCTCAAGAGGCTGTGGGTTCATCGCGACTGGCGCGGTGCCGGCCTGGGATCGCGCACCCTGCGCCGCCTTGAGACCCTCGCCCGCGACAGCGGCTACGCACGTCTCTACCTGGACACCAACAGCGCCCTCGCCGAGGCCGTCTCCCTCTACGACCACCTCGGCTACCGGCGCGTCGATCGCTACAACGACAATCCTGACGCCGAGCTGTTCTTCTGCAAGGACCTCATCGGCTCCCGGGACTCCGGGCCGGGGGCCGACACCACTGCGGCGCTCACCTGATCCAGCGCTTGGTGACCGTCAGCCACCGTCTGACACTCTTGTTGGGGCCGAGGTTGTTGAAGGTGTAGAAGTCACCGTTCCGAGCGTCGTCGACCCGGAGCTGAATCCTGTTGTCGGATGACAGTCCGTACGCTCCGTACCGATGCCTCTTCAGGACCCGCCACGTGTCCTTGTGACCGTCCAGCCCCATCGAGGTCAGCGTGTTCCCGCACATGGCCACCGTCCAGACGCCCCGGTCGTCGAGCCCCTGAACCGCCCATACGGCCGTCGCCGTGCACGGGGTCCAGGACGGTGCAAGAGCCGCGACCCTCCCCCGCACCACGGCCGAGGCCCTGCTCGGGGCGCCGTTCCATCTGCCGGCGACGATCCGGTACGAGTACGACCCCACAGCGGCTGGAGCCGTCGTCCTGAAGGTTCCCCGGCCGTTGGCCGCGAGCTTCCCCGAGGCGATCGTGACCCAGGCGCCGGACCGCAGTGCCTGCAGGGAGACGGCCCTACCGGCCCGTGCCGGGGAGGTCACTGCGGTCGCCGTCAGTGTCCGTCGTGGCCCCACCGGGGTTGTCACCGACAGGCTGACCTTCTGGTCGACCGGTCTGACGGTGACCGGTGCGGTGGCCACCGCGGGATGGACCCTGCCCCGGTAGCTGATCGCACCGGCGTAGGAACGCAGGGTGTCCACGGATCCGGTGTGGACGGTGAAGCGGAATCTGCCGGAGGCTGCGGTCCTCCCGGAGAAGATGGTCCGCCAGGAGTTGCCGACCTTCTTCTGGAGGACGACGGGGCGGACGAATGCGGTCGGAACGGAGGAGTAGTAGTTGAACCGCTCCGACCTCATCGGGTTGGCCGGAGAGAGGGACGTGCGCCGAGGGGGTGAGATAGCGGGTGATGTCTGGCTGTTTGTCCCGGTCACCGGAATAGGGGACGTGTCAAGCCTTGTTTCCATTCCTGGTTCGGCAAGACTGGCCATTCACAGCTCCATCCGAAGTCATGGTGCGGTGGTGACCTCACGGGTCGTTCACCCGACATCAGTCTTCAGTCCGCTGGACCCAGAGGAGAACGTGATGGACACGACGCACCAGGACGGCTGCGACCCGCTCGGGGTCGGCCATGGCAGACGTCTGCCGAAGCCTGGTCCGCTGTCGCGAGTCATCGACGCCTCCCTCGACCTGGCCTGGATGGAGGCGGCCGGTCGCACCCTGGAGACCGATGAGGCGCGAGTCCTGGATCTGTGCGACGAACTCTGGAGTGTCCGTGCCGACATCGCACGGTCGATGCGCGAGGCCCGCGACGAGGATGGTCCGCGGGGCCACTGACGAGCCGAGTCAGCCTTCCCGATCGATTCAGCCCAGCAGAGGCCGGTGGTGACGCACCACCAGATCCCGGCCCTCGGGAAGACCCGCCAACTCCGCCCCCAGCGGCTCGACGATGATCCGCTGCACCGGGCGCCGGTCGATGTCCGACAACTCGATCTGGACCTGCAGATCACCGTCCTGACCCGGCAGCCGCCACACCAGATGGGCGGCCGAGGCGCACCACAGCATCCGTGAGGCCAGCGGGGCCGGACTGGCGGTGAGCCCGCCGACCCGACGGACGGCGTCCCTGAACTGCCGGCGTCGCACATCGGCGGGAATGTCGTAGAAGACGTTGGCGGTCAACTGGTCGGCGACCTTGGTGAAGTCTCCGCTGGCGTGCAGCATCGCGTCGACACGGCGGGCCGCCTGGAAGGTCTGCGACCACAGTTTGATCCGGCGCGCCGGCAGATCGAGGCGGTGCAGCACGGTGTCCAGAAGGTCGGCGGCACGGGTCGCGACCGGCTGGCCGTCGGCGGTGGCGTAGGCGACCACCCCGATACCGGAGTCCAGATGCCATCGCATGTTGGCGGCGTATCCGGGCAGCCCCCCGGAGTGCTGGGCGATCGTCCCGAACCGGGCATCCCGTTCCACCATCAGCCCGAGTCCGTACCCGATGGCGTCGTTGCGCGGCGACGTCCAGCGCGGGCCGATGGAGGCGACCGCGGTGTGGATCCGCTGCATCCTGGCCCGGGAGAAGCTCGACAGCACGCTCACCCGCGGTTCGCCGTTCTGACCGCCGCCGAAACCGGACTTCTCGAAGGGTTCGCTCAGCCATCCGGACCATCGCGCGATGTCGTCGACGGTGCTGAACAGGGCGCCGATCGGAGCGGTCGCACCGGAGTCGGCCATCTCCCTCTCCACCCAACTGGCACCCTGGTCAAAGGTCGTGAACCCCTTCGCCAGGGTGTCGCGGTCGCCGTAGTCCTGGGCCCGGTAACGGGTGTCGTCCAGACCCAGCGGGTTGAGCAGTTCGCGTTTCAGGAAGCTCTCGTAGCGTTCGCTGGTGATCACCTCCAGAATGAGCGAGGCGACCGTGAAAGCGATGTTGGAGTACTGGTAGGTCTGTCCCGGCGGCTCGGTGTAATGAAGTCCGCGCTGCAGAAGGGCCACGAACTCCCGGCGCGGAATGTCGAGATTGTGGTCGGACCAGGCATTGTCCTCGGGAAGTCCCGAGCAGTTCGAGATGATCATCTTGACCGTCACGACCTCGCCGATCGGGGTGGCGAAGGCCGGCACGTAACGGCTCACCGGATCGTCGAGATCGAGCTCGCCGCGCTCCACCAGGAGCAGCAGGCAGGCCACCAGGAAGCTCTTGGACATCGACGCGATCCGGAAGACGTCGCCTCGTCCCGGCGCGCTGAAGCCCTCCCGGGCGGCCGACGAGAAGGCGATGACGCCGCTGCGGTCGAAGACCGCAGCGGCCCAGGTCGGTGCGCAGAGGGACCACTGCGGTACCGACTCCTCGACGATCCCCCTGACGATCTCGGAGTCTGCTCCCTCGCTCGACATGTGCGCCCTCTCCAGTGTGTGCCTGCAGCTGCCCGGTGGCTCAGCCACAGGGCCGAACCTAGCCTGACGAAATGCTCCAGACGGCCGGAAGAGGCTCCGGAAACAGAGCGGTTACGCGATTGTCCAGACGGTGTTTCGTGGCACTCGGATGATCGTCACACTCGGCCCCGGAATTGGCCGGACGGTCACCAGACGGTCACCCGGTGGTCGCCCCGGCGTCATCCCAACTTGTTCTGGGCCAGCCACTGCTGGGCGACGGCGGAGGAGTCCTGCTTGTCGATGACGACCTTCTTGACCAGCCCGGCCAGCACCGGGGTGGTGAGCTTGGCCGAGACGGCGTCCAGGCTCCTGGTGAGTGCCGGGGTGGCCTTCGACCGGGTCATCACCGGGACGACGTTCTGGGCGCCGAACAGGTTCTTGGGATCCTGGAGCACCACGAAGTCGTTGACGGCGATGTTGGGATCGGTGGTGTAGAGGTTCGCCACCTGCACCTGGCCGCCCTTGAGGGCCTGAAGGGTGAGGGGACCCCCGACGTCCAGCGGCCGGAACTGCTTGAAGGACAGACCGTAGACGCGCTTGAGCCCCTGGACCCCGTCGACCCGGGTGGCGAACTCCGGGGGAGCGCCCAGCACCAGCTGGGAGGCCTTGCCGGACAGGTCGGCGATCGAGCTGAGACCCAGACTCTGGGCGGTCTTTCTGGTGACCACCATCGAGTCCTTGTTCTGCGCCGAGGCCGGGGTCAGCGAGACGAGCTGGTCCGGCAGGGCCTTCTTCAATGAGGCGTCGGCGGTCCGGGAGTCGGTGATCGCGGCGGTCTTGTCGAGATAGCGGGCCAGATTGCCGGTGTACTCCGGGATGAGGTTGATCTCGCCCTTCTCCAGAGCCGGAAGGTATGTCTCCCGGGAGGCGATGTTGAGTCTGGTGGTCACCTTCGCCCCGGTGTGGCGCAGCGCTCCGGCGTAGATGTCGGCGAGCAGCTCGTTCTCGGGGAAGTTCGCCGAGCCGACGACGATGGTGTCTGAGGCGGCCGAACCCCCCGATCCGGCCGAGCCGGACGAGCCGGAGGCCAGCGGATCCGAGGACGCCCCGCAGCCGGTCAGCACGAGGGCGGTGATGAGGGCGACGGCAGTCGCCAAGATTCTGCGGGACACGGGAGACCTCCTGAGCCGATGAGCTGCCCATTGTGGCACCCGGGCCCGACAGGTCACGAGCAGTTCAGCGGTCAGATGAGTCGGACTCCGGGGACAGGCCCGGTGAGACGACGAGTTTCTGGACGCCGGCCAGCACCAGATCGACCACCAGTGCCAGACAGGCCACCAGGACCGATCCGCCGGCCATCATCGGGTAGTCCCGGGCGCCCTGGCCGAGCTGGAGGAAGTAGCCCAGCCCGCCCAGCCCCACATAGGCGGCCAGGGTGGCGGTGGCGATCACCTGCAGCGCGGCCGAGCGCAGCCCCGACAGGATCAGCGGCAGGGCGCAGGGCACCTCCACCCGCCACAGCCGCTGCCAGCCGGTCATCCCCATCCCGGTCGCGGCGTCGTGGGCATCGGGCGGCACGGCATCGATCCCCGAGTAGGTGCCGGCCAGCACCGGCGGGACCGCCAGGATCACCAGGACGCCGATCGCCGGGACCTGGAAGGCCGCACTGCCGGACAGCCGCGGCCCGATGACCAGCACCGCGGCGTAGAGCAGTCCCAGGGTGGGCAGCGCCCGCATCCCGTTGACCAGGTTCACCACCGCGGAGCCGCCGCGGCCCGAGTGGCCCACCCACAGTCCCAGCGGGATGCCGATGAGCGCCGCCAGCCCCATCACGACCCCGGAGTAGCCCAGATGCTGGCCGATGAGGGCCCACGCGCCCTCGGACCCCGACCAGGTGGCCGGGGAGGTGAGCCAGTGCCACAGCCCGATCATGAGGCGCACCCCGGGCGGGTCCGCTGCCACGGGGTGACCAGGCGGGTGAGGACGACGATGACGGCGTCCAGCAGCACCGCCAGCAGGACGCAGGCCAGGATGCCGACCACGATCTCGGTGACGAAGGACCGGTTGAACCCGTCGGTGAACAGCGAACCCAGCTGGGGCACCCCGATCAGAGCGGCCACCGAGACGATCGAGACATTGCTCACCGCCGCCACCCGCACCCCGGCCGAGATGGCCGGGGTGGCCAGCGGAAGATCCACGGTGAGGAACCGCCGCAGCCGGCCGATCCCCATCGCCCGCGCCGCGCTGGTGACGTCGGCGGGGACGGTGGCCAGGGCATCGGCGACGGTGCGCACCAGCAGGGCGACGGTGTAGACGCTCAGCGCCGCCACGACATTGGCCGGGTCGAGGATCCCGGTGCCCAGCACCAGCGGCATGAGGATGAACAGGGCCAGGCTCGGGATGGTGTAGAGCAGTCCCGCCGTCACCACGACCGGGGAGTACAGGGACCGGCGGGCCCGTGCCAGGCCGCCCAGCGGCAGGGCGATCAGCAGTCCGATGAGCAGCGGCAGGACGGCCAGCACGGCGTGCTGTCCGGTGAGCTGCCAGATCTGGTCGGTGTGGTCGAGGAACCACCTCATGGCCGCTGCCCGCCCGTCTCGATCGCGGCGAGCACATCGGCGGCGCGCACCGTGCCGAGGAGCCGGTGGTCCCGGTCGACGACCACTCCGCGCCGGCTGGGGGAGGACAGCGCGGCGTCCAGCATGGCGCGCAGCGATCCCGACCCCGGTGCCGGTCCGCCCAGCTCGGCCAGCGTGCCGCCCAGGTGGAGGTCGTTCCTCCCGACCCGGGCGCCGGTCTCCGAGGGCCGGATCCAGCCCAGCGGGGAGGCGGCGTCGTCGACCACCAGCAGCCAGGGGTCCCCGCCGGCCGCCGTCACGGCGCCGTCGTGGGGCGCTCCCAGCGTCACGGTCGACTCCTGGTGGGTCGGCAGGTCGGGGGCCGGGGCGAAGGCGAGCCCTCGGTAGCCGCGGTCGTGGCCCAGGAAGGCGGCCACGAAGTCGTCGGAGGGGCCGGCCAGCAGCCGGTCGGGGGAGTCCTGCTGGGCCAGGGTGCCGCCCACCCTCAGCACCGCGATCTGGTCACCGAGCCGGATCGCCTCGTCGATGTCATGGGTGACCAGCACGATGGTCTTGCCGAGATCTGCCTGGAGGTGCAGGAACTCGTCCTGCAGCTGTTCGCGGACCTGCGGGTCCACCGCGCTGAACGGCTCGTCCATCAGCATCACCGGCGGGTCGGCGGCCAGCGCCCGGGCGACGCCGACGCGCTGCTGCTGGCCTCCCGACAGCTGCCGGGGGTAGCGCCGGGCCAGCGAGGCGTCCAGTCCGACCCGCTCCAGCAGCTCCAGGGCGTCGCCGCGGGCCTGCCGGCGGCCGGTGCCGAGCAGCCGGGGGACGGTGGTGATGTTGTCGAGAACGGTCCGGTGGGGGAACAGGCCGCCGCTCTGGATGACATATCCCATTCGACGTCGCAGGTCGGTGGGATCGAGGGTGGAGACGTCCTCGCCGTCGATCTGGATGGATCCCGAGGTCGGCCTCACCATCCGGTTGATCATTCTCAGCGAGGTGGTCTTTCCGCATCCGGAGGGCCCCACCAGGACCGTGATCTGCCCGGTCGGGGCCGTCAGACTCAGCCCGTCTACCGCCCGGGTGCCGTTGTCGTAGACCTTGACGACATCGTTGAAACAGATCATGAGGTGGCAGAATAACACCGTGCCGATATTCGATCTCGACCTCCTGATCGGGGCGGCGGTCGCACTACTGGCGGTCTTCGCGGCACGGATCAGCTCTCGGCTCGGGCTTCCGGCCCTGCTGCTATTCCTGCTGGTCGGGATGATGCTGGGCCCGGTCGGGTTCGGCATCCAGTTCAATGACGCGGCGATGGCCCACGGCCTGGGATTCGCCGCCCTGGTGCTGATCCTGGCCGAGGGCGGCCTGAGTACGAAGTGGACCTCGATCAAACCGGCACTCGCGGTCTCCAGCCTGCTGGCGACGGTCGGGGTGGGCGTCTCGATCGGCCTGATGGCGGTCTTCGGTCACTTCGTCATCGGGCTGCCGTGGAATGTCGCGATCCTGCTCGGCGCGGTTACCGCGCCCACCGACTCGGCGGCCGTCTTCTCCGTGCTGCGGGGGGTTCCGGTGCCCTCCCGGGTGAGATCGGTGCTGGAGGCCGAGTCCGGTCTCAACGACGCCCCGACCGTTCTCGTGGTGATCGCCATGACCGCGATGATCGGCGGCCACCAGCCCCACGGGGGGATTCCCGGGCTGATCGGATCGGTGGTCTACGAGTGGGTCGGCGGCATCCTTCTGGGACTGGCGGTGGGCTGGGTCGCGGTGCGGATCACCCGGCGGGCCATCCTGCCCTCCTCGGGTCTGTACGCCCTGGCCGCCCTGTCCTGGGGGGTGCTCGCCTACGGCCTGGGGGTGTGGATCGGGGTCTCCGGCTTCGCCGCGGTCTACGTCGCCTCCGTGGTGGTCGGCAACGGCGACCTGCCCTACCGGCACGCCACCGAGTCCTTCGCCGAGGGGGTCGGCTGGATGGCCCAGATCGGCCTGTTCGTGATGCTCGGCCTGCTGGCCGACCTGGACCGTCTCAGCTGGGCCGAGGTGATCCAGGGCACCGTCGCCGGGGTCTTCCTCACCTTCGTGGCGCGCACCGTCTCGGTGATCGTGTGCGCGACGCCGTTCCGGATCCCCTGGCGCCACCAGGCCTTCCTGTCATGGGCGGGGCTGCGCGGGGCGGTGCCGATCATTCTGGCCACCATCCCGATGGCCGCCAGGATCGACGAGGCCCAGCACGTCTTCGACATCGTCCTGGTGTTCGTGGTGGTGTTCACCAGCCTCCAGGGACCGACCCTGCCCTGGGTGGGACGGCTGCTGGGACTGGTGGATCCGGACGCCGCCAAGGACGTCGACATCGAGGTCGCGCCGCTGGACCAGATCGACGCCGTGCTGCTGCAGGTCAACGTCCCCGAGGACTCCCACCTGGTCGGGGTGACGGTCAGGGAGCTGCGACTGCCCCGCAACGCCTTCATCTCGCTCATCATCCGCAGCGAGGAATCCTTCGTGCCGCGGGCCTCCACCGCCCTGTCGCCCGGGGACGAGCTGCTCCTGGTGACTCCGGAGAGGCATCGTCGTCAGGTCCAGGAGAGGCTCACCGAGATCGGCCGGGGCGGCCGGCTGGCCCGTTGGCACGGGCTGAGGATCACCGCCGAGGAGTGATCCGGGGCCTCAGCTGGTGGCCGACGGGGAGGCCGAGGGGGTCGACGGTGAGGGCGATCCCGGCGTCGGCGTCGGGCTGGCGCTGGGAGCCGGCAGGCAGACCGGGCCGGTGACCGGCAGCGAGGTGGGCGCCTTGGCGTTGAATCCGCCGTAGGTGGTGCCGACCTTGACGGTCACCGAGTGGTCGACCTTGGTGGCGTCCTCCTGGATGGCCGACTTCGGGAAGAAGGCCGCCACGAGCTTCACCTCGGGGGAGTCCTTGGCGACTCCGACGATGACGGTCTGCTTGACGCGGTCCTCGGTGTTGCCGACGTCGGTGACGTTGAATCCCTTGGCGGTGAGCTGCTTGCCGACGTCACCGGCCAGTCCGCGGGTGTACCCGCCATTGATGACATTGACGCTCACCGACTTGGTGGTGAGGGTCTTGCCGACATCGGTGGGCACGCAGGGAGGCACCACATCCCCGGGCATCGGCGCCGTCAACCCCTTCCAACCGAAGAAGAAGGCCACCCCGACCAGTGCGAGCAGCAGCAGCAGGGTGATGGGGGTGGCGGCGATCCGAAGATAGCGTCGAGTGGATTCGGAGGTCATGGAGGCTCTGGGTCAGCGCAGCTCAAGAACCCGGGCGTGGACCGTCTGACGCTGCTGCAGAGCGGCGCGCAGAGCACGGTGCAGGCCGTCCTCCAGGTAGAGCTCGCCACGCCATGCCACGACATGGGCGAAGAGATCACCGTAGAAGGTGGAGTCGTCCTCGAGAAGGTTTCCCAGATCCAGGGTGCTCTTCGTCGTGACGAGCTGGTCGAGACGCACCTGGACAGGCGGGATCTCGGACCACTGCTTCTGCACGTACCCGCGGTCGGGGTAGGGGCGAGAGTCGCCGACTCGTTTGAAGATCACGCAGCGATCCTACCGGTTGCCGAGGACATGCAACCTCCAACGGTCGGGTGAGTCGAGCGATCGGGAGACGCCGCCCGGGTCGACGACACCGTCTGTCCACCGCGTCGTGGGGTGCGTCGCGACCCCGATCCCGGGCGTAGCGTTTGTGCCGCGCACCGGGACCTCCCGCGCCTCTTGGAAAGGAAGACGATGACCCAGTTCGACTTCGACAGCCCCACCCCTGAGTGGCTGCGTGCCCGTGGCACCGGCCGCTGGAAGGACGTGGACCAGGACGTCATTCCGCTGTGGGTGGCGGAGATGGACTTCCCGGTTGCCCCTCCGGTGCAGGCGGCGATCCAGGACGTCGTCACCAAGCAGGCCTACGGGTACCCGCGCAACAACGGTCTCAAGGAGGCCTGGGCCTCATGGGCCGGCCGCCATGAGGGACTGGACGTCGACCCGGACAAGGTCGCGCTGCTGCCCGACGTGCTCACCGGGGTGAGGCTGGCGATCCGCACCTACTCCCCGGAGGGGTCCCCGGTGGTGCTGCCGACACCGGCCTACATGCCGTTCTGGGAGGTGCCGGGCCTGGAGCACCGCGAGATCGTCTCGGTGCCGATGGTCACCGGGCCCGACGGCCTGGCGACCCTGGACCTCGACGGGATCGAGGCTGCCTTCGCCCAGGGGGCCCGTTCGATGATCCTCAGCCAGCCCTACAACCCGCTGGGCCGGGTCTTCACCGCCGATGAGCTGCGTCCGCTGGCCGAGCTGGCCGAGAAGTACGACACCTTCATCATCTCCGACGAGATCCACGGGCCGTTGGTCCCCGAGGGCCACAATGTGGCCTTCGCCTCGGTCTCCGAGCTCGCCGCGAAGCGCTCGGTGAACGTGTCCTCGGCGTCCAAGTCGTGGAACCTGGCCGGCCTCAAGACCGCCTTCATCACCTTCTTCACCGACGAGACCCGTCGCGCCTGGGTCAAGGGGGTCCACGAGCTGGAGTCCGAGGGAGCCACCACGGTCGGGCTGGCCGCCAACCTGGCGGCCTTCACCTCGGGCCAGCCGTGGCTCGACGCGGCCAACGCCTACATCCGGGCCAATGCCGTGTGGTTGCACGACGCACTGGCCAGCCGGCTGCCCGAGGTGCACTTCACGGTGCCCCAGGGGACCTACCTGGGCTGGCTCGACCTGCGCGACGCCGGGCTGCCCGACCATGCCGGCAGCTGGCTGCTCGAGCACGCGCGGATCCGTCTCAACGACGGTCCGACCTTCGGCCCCGGCGGGGCCGGGCACGCCAGGATCAACCTGGCGACCCCCCGTGCCCTCCTCATCGAGGCGACCGGACGGATGGTCGAGGCGATCACTCACCGCTGAGCGCACCGCGCAGCGGACCCCGGTAACGTTCCCGGTGAAAGGTCTTCGGCCGTGCTGGCGGCGCGTGGTGACCGGCCGCTCAGGGCCGGTCCCATGGCGGCGCGCCCGGCGCGGAGGTTCGACTGAATCGCCCATCCGTGCAACGGTGGGCACACATGTGGTGCGGAGTGACTGACTTCCCGCTCCGGCCCCCGAGGAGAGGCAAGCTCGTATGGACATCAGATCCATGGATCCGCAGAGCGTTCAGGAGCTCTTCGATGTTCCGGTGGTAGGACCCGATGGGGAGAGTGTCGGCACCGTCGAGCAGATCTTTGCCGACGATGTGACCGGCGCCCCGACCTTCATCACCGTGCGCAACGGGGATCGGGAGTGCTACATCCCGGTCAGCGGGGCCGACCTGGATGCGCACACCGTGACCATCCCGTTCTCCAAGGATGTCGTCGACGCAGCCCCCTCGGCGGTGGACGCCGAGGACCTGTCTCTGGAGCAGGAGACCTCGCTGTACCGCTACTACGGGATCCGGCCACCGCGCAGGTCCTCGGCGGGCACCGGGGAGCATGACGAAGCGGCTGCCGGTGACGATGTCACCCCGAGCCACGCGCAGTCCGACGAGGAGGACGAGGCCTACCAGAGGCAGTCCGACGAGGAGAACCCGGCGGCCCTGGACGAGCCCGTGCTGGGCGGCCAGGAGGCTCCCGCCGAGGAGCCCGACGACGAGAACGAGTTCCGCTCGATCGAGGAGATCGACGAGTCCCAGGATCCCGCCGCTCCCGAGTCGACCACCGACGAGCTGCCGGCCGAGGAGGCCGCGGTGCTCGACGGCCCGGACGACGTCCAGCCCGTCGAGGCTGCTGGCGATGAGTCGGCCGAGGAGACGGCGGGGATCGACAGCGCCGCCGACCAGGACGCCGAGGAGACGGCCGACCAGGTCGAGTCCGAGGATGTCGTCGAGCCCGCCGATGAGGCGGAGCAGGCACCCGAGGAGTCCGGTGAGGAGTCCGTCGAGCCGGCCGATGTGGCCGAGACGGCCGCGGTCGCCGGAGTGGCCGGGATGACCGGTGCCGCGGTGAGCGAGGACGCCTCCTCCCAGGCCGATGAGGTGGATCCGCTCGACGCCCTCATCGTCGACCCGGGCGATGTGGACAAGGCCGACCCCGAAGGGGTGCGGGCCGTTCCCGAGCCGGACGAGCTAGGCGATGTCGTGCTGCCCGCCGGTGCGAAGCTGCGCAAGTACGTCATCACCGAGATGGTCACCGTCCAGGTTCCGGTGCGCCGCGAGGTGGTCTGCTACCAGGACGCCGACGGCGTCATCCATGAGCTGCGGACCGTCCCGGCGCCGGCCCCGGCGGCCCAGGCGACGCCCGAGGACTCGGGCGACCCGGAGGACTGAGACGCAGAAGAAGGGGGCCCGCCGAATTATCGGCGGGCCCCCTCTTCTGCGTGCTGAGCCGTGTGCTCCGGAGCGAGCCGGAGCCTCAGCGGGACCGGATCAGCGGACCTGCTGGTAGCTGACGGTGACGACTCCCGAGCCGGTGCTGGCGATCCTGGAGAAGGCGCCGGTGGTGAGGTCCAGGCAGCGTCCGGAGACGAAGGGCCCACGGTCGTTGACGCGCACGATGACGGACTTGCCGCTGGCCTTGTTGGTGACCTTGAGGCGGGTGCCGAACCGCATGGTCTTGTGGGCGGCGGTCATCGCGGAGGCGCTGAAGCGCTCGCCGTTGGCGGTCTGGTAGCCGTAGCCGTAGAAGGAGGCCTTGCAGGTGCCCAGCGAGCCGGTCGTGGTGACGCGGCTGGCCGAACGCGAGGCGGCGGAGTTGCGGGCGGGGGCGGCGACCTTGGAGTAGCTGAGGTAGCCACTGGAGATGTAGCCGGTCTTGCCCTTGTACAGCACCTTGGTCCAGCCGCCGCGGGAGGCGGACAGGGCCTTGACGTGCCCGGC
>NZ_AUDD01000002.1 GCF_000425285.1 Acidipropionibacterium jensenii DSM 20535
AAGACCCGGCTTGACGCCCTGTTCGCTGACGAGGCGCACACCGAACTTGAGGTCACCTGGGCGGCCTACCAACGCATGGTCACCGCCTACCGCGACCCCGACCCTGCTCGCGGCCGAGACCTCATGAACAAGCTCATCGCCAGCCTCGCCAGCGGCGTCCCAGCAGCGCTGGTCGAACTCCGCACACTGGGCCGCACGCTGAAGCAGCGGGCGGTCGACGTGCTGGCCTACTTCGACCAGCCCGGCACCAGCAACGGTCCCACAGAGGCGATCAATGGCCGCCTCGAGCACCTCCGCGGATCAGCCCTCGGCTTCCGCAACCTCACCCACTATGTCGCCCGATCCCTCCTCGAAACCGGCGGATTCAGACCTCAGCTACACCGTGGATTATGATGAGCCATATTAGGGGGAAAGTTCGAAGTCCCAGGAGGTAGTGCGATCTACTCTGATGGAGAGTTTTATTGGCGGGGAGATTCTGCCGAATATTTCCGTCATTATGGTGTATGGATTCCTCCTGAAGCGGAAAACTCAATGAGATTGCACAACCGGGAACCCGTCAAGTGGGACGAGAAGGACCCCGTCTACCTGGAGATTTATTCCACTCTAGAATCATACTGGGGAGTTTCAGAAGTCACATCTTACTGGAGTCCCGCCTGACGAATGGCTTACTATTCAGGTGGTGGCATGCACCCTCAGACCCCGCCCTACAGGCCACACACAGCTACACCCTCAATCCTGAGGAGCCCCTAAAGCACTGTCCACAAAAGCGGGAACACTCCACGTCTCAATGCCGACGACGCCGTGGCTGTGGCAGCGCCCACAGCCACGGCATGAGTCTCGCGGCCTCCATCCAACCCCTCCGCGCGACTCTTCGGGCGCTGATCGATCCGGGAACGCACGGCGCATGAGTCGAGTCCGCGGCCACGCAATGACCGACACCATCGCTGGGGAATCAACCTTCTCAAGGGCCGGGGACCGAACGCGGATCAGTCAGCCCACGACATCGACGAAGGAGAGACGCCGGTACAAGCTCACCGCCCGCTCATTGGCAGTGTTGACCCACAAACGCACCGTTGAGTACCCGGACTCACACAGCGTGCGGCATGACCGGCCGATCAGCCCAGAGGCTATGCCCTGACCACCGCGATCAGGGGCGACAAACACGAACACGATGAACGGGGTGCCGTCGTCCTCCAGAGCAGTGACAATCGCGCCCACCGATCGACCGCTGTCATCTCGGGCGAGGAATGACGCCTGCGGCAACCATCGCCCAAATCCTCCCCCCATCGTCGATCGCAGGATGGCGACGGTATCGGCCAAGGACTCGCCCTCGTCGTCGGGGGTTCCCTTATAGGCAGCCAGCATGAGCGGCGCCACACTGTCCGGTGAGGGCAACGGAATGAACCCTGCGACGCAGCCGCGGGCAACGCTTTCATCCAGACCCTCTGTCGGACGATGAAGGTGCAGATGCGCCGACGCCTCGTCCACGGGGATCACCGTGCGCGGCTCACGACGGCCCGATGGTCCAGCCACAGCAGCCACACCGTGGCCAGCAGGCAGACCGCCCCGATCCAGTAGGGACCGCCCACTCCCCACATCGCCGAGAGGGTGCCCGTCATCGCCGGGGCGATCGCGCCACCGATGAAGCGGGCACCGGAGTAGCTGGAGGAGACGACGTCACTCGGCAGGTCACTGGCAGACATCGCGAGCTCGGTCATCAGGGTGTTGAGGATGCCGATCATTCCGCCGCCGATGATGACGCCGACCACCTGCACCGCCAGGTTGAGACTGACGGCCAGCGCGACCTCCACCACGGTCAGCCCGATGAGCATCACCACCAGGGTGTGCCTGGTCCCGTACCGCTGGGACAGCCGACCCGCCCCCCACACCGACCCGAGGGCCAGCAGCAGCCCCCAGCCGAAGAACACCAGGCCCAGATCCAGCGGGGTGAAGGTCCGTCCGGCCTTCGCGGAAGCGGCCTCCAGCGGGAAGGGGGCGTAGGCGAGCAGCGTGAAGTAGCCGTAGTTGTAGACCACCGCTGCGATCATCAGCACCCGCAGGCGAGGATCGCCCAAGGCCCTGAAGGGAGCCGATACCGGGCTGGGGGGCCGGGTGGAGGCCGCGGGGCGAGGAACCAGGAGGGCGATCAGCAGCAGTCCGACGCCCATCAGCACGGCGGTGCCGGCGAACGGCCCACGCCAGGAGATGCCGCCGAGCAGCCCTCCCACCAGGGGCCCCAGAGCCATGCCGGCCCCGAGCGCCCCCTCGTAGAGCCTGATCGCGCTGTGCGGGTCGGCCGCCGCCCCCAGCACGGTGGCCAGGGCGGTGGAGACGAAGAGCGCATTGCCCACTCCCCAGCCGCCGCGGAAGCCGATCACCTGGTTCACACCGGATGCCAGCGCGCAGGCCGTGGAGAAGGCCACCACGATCCCCAGGCCGAGCAGCAGGGTGGTCTTGCGGCCGATCCTCGAGGACACCCAGGAGGCGAAGAACATCACGATCGCGGAGACGAAGAGGTAGGTGGTGAACAGCAGCTCGGTCTGCCCCGGAGAGGCGTTGAGGGAGCGCGAGATCGACGGGAGGATCGGATCGACCAGACCGATGCCCATGTAGGAGAAGGCGCACGCGACGGTGACGGCCCAGACCGCGGGGTTCACCTTGCTCATCGGGAACTCCCTCTGTCGCCGAACAGGCCGGCCCTCGCCCATCGCGGTTCGGACTGCCGGCCACTGGGGGCGATGCTCAGATCTGTACACATACCGACCCGCCACGTTACGCCGTCCGGCACGGCATTGTTCCGGCACACACGCGCAACGACTACAATCGCTCGGGATGCCCACCGGCGTCCGCCCCAAATCTCCCTCGACTGACCGGAGTTCCTGCATGCCCGTTCGCAAAGACCTGCGCAATATCGCCATCGTGGCCCACGTCGACCACGGGAAAACCACCCTCGTGGACGCGATGCTGTGGCAGTCGGGAGCCTTCCGGGAGGGCGCCGACGTCGCGAAGCGCGTGATGGACTCGATGGACCTGGAGCGCGAGAAGGGGATCACCATTCTCGCCAAGAACACCGCCGTCAAGCACACCATGAGCGACGGCGAGGAGATCACCCTCAACATCATCGACACCCCCGGCCACGCCGACTTCGGCGGCGAGGTCGAGCGCGGTCTCGAGATGGTCGACGGCGTCCTGCTGCTCGTCGACGCCTCCGAGGGCCCGCTCCCCCAGACCCGTTTCGTGCTGCGCAAGGCACTGGCCAAGAAGCTCCCGCTGGTGCTGGTGATCAACAAGGTCGACCGGCCCGACGCCCGCATCGACGAGGTGGTCGAGGAGACCTACGACCTCTTCATGGACCTCTCCGAGGACGACGACGCCTCCCTGCTGGACGTCCCCGTGGTCTACGCCTCCGCCAAGGCCGGCCGCGCCTCCCTGGACAAGCCCGCCGACGGCCAGCTGCCGGACTCCCCCGACCTCCAGCCCCTCTTCGACACCATCCTCAAGAGCATTCCGGCGCCCGAGTACACCGAGGGCGCCACCCTCCAGGCCCACGTCACCAACCTGGACGCCTCCCCCTACCTCGGCCGTCTGGCCCTGTGCCGCATCGTCGAGGGCGAGCTCCACAAGGGCGAGCCGGTCGCGCTGTGCCGCAGGGACGGCTCGATCGAGAACGTCAAGCTCACCGAGGTGCTCATCACCAAGGCCCTCGAGCGGGTCCCCACCCAGACCGCCGGACCCGGCGACATCGTCGCCGTGGCCGGAATCCCCGACATCACCATCGGCGAGACGATCACCGACCCCGAGCACCCGAAGCCGCTGCCGCTGATCCACGTCGACGAGCCGTCGATGTCGATGACCATCGGCATCAACACCTCCCCACTGTCGGGTCACTCCGGCACCAAGCTCACCGCCCGCCTGGTGAAGGCCCGACTGGACCAGGAGCTGATCGGCAATGTGTCGATCAACGTCCTGGAGGCCGGCCGCCCCGACATGTGGGAGGTCCAGGGACGCGGCGAGCTGCAGCTGGCGGTCCTGGTCGAGATGATGCGCCGCGAGGGATTCGAGCTCACCATCGGCAAGCCGCAGGTCGTCACCCGGGAGATCGACGGAAAGCTCAACGAGCCCTTCGAGCGGGTCACGGTGGACGCCCCCGAGGAGTTCATGGGCACCGTCACCCAGATGATGGGGCTGCGCAAGGGGCAGATGATGCACATGGTCAACCACGGTTCCGGCTGGGTCCGGATGGAGTTCGTGGTGCCGGCCCGCGGTCTCATCGGCTTCCGCACCGAGTTCCTCACCCAGACCCGCGGTCAGGGAATCATGAACCAGGTCTTCGAGAACTACCAGCCCTGGGTCGGCGAGCTGCGCACCCGCCAGTCCGGATCGATGGTCGCCGACCGTCAGGGAGTCGTGACCTCCTTCGCGTTGTTCAACCTGCAGGAGCGCGGCACGATGTTCGTCTCCCCCGGCGACGAGGTCTACGAGGGCATGGTGGTCGGCGAGAACTCCCGGCCCGACGACATGGATGTCAACCCCACCAAGGAGAAGCACCTCACCAACGTGCGATCCTCCACCGGTGACGAGCTGGAGAGGCTCATCCCCGCCACCAAGATGTCGATGGAGCAGCAGCTGGAGTTCTGCCGTTCCGACGAGTGCCTCGAGGTGACCCCGGAGGTCGTGCGGATCCGCAAGACCTCGCTGAACGCCCACGACCGCGCCAAGGCCAGGCTCCGCGCCAAGCACGCCTGATCCCGACCGGGCCGGCCCGGTCGGCCCGGTAGATTCGGCGACACCCGCTCGCCAATGGCGGTGCGGCAAGCCCGAACGGATAGTGTGAACGCGCTGGCCCGACGGGTCAGCGCGTTCACCCAGGGGGCCGCAGATCGCTGCGACAGCCCTGCCAGCCCGGGGGAGGCCGTCGGATGGGAGCAGAGTCGATGCGAGCCAGTGCAGTCCGCGTGGGGAGTCGGGGGGCCGTCGTGGCCCTGATGGTCGCACTGACCGGGACCGTCGGGGGATGCGCCTCCTCGACCACCGGGACGCCGGGACCGGACACCTCCTCCACCGCGACCTCCGCGCCGGCCTCGACTCCTGCCAGCACCTCGAGCTCCACCTCGGTGCAGCCCTCCCTGCCGAGCCCCTCGACCCCCTCGTCGCCGAGCCGGACACCCACCACCGGGACCCCGACCCCCACCACGAGCCCGACCACTCCCAGCCCGGCTCCCTTCGACCCCTACACCGCCTATGTCACGGTCTCCTCGCTGAACCTGCGCGCCGCCGCCAGCAGCGACGCCGCGGTGAGCAGCGCCCTGTCGCGCGGGGACCGGGTCCAGGTGACCGGCAGGGATGTCAACGGTTTCACCCCAATCCGCCATGACGGGGACGCCTACTGGGTCACCAGCGGCTACCTCTCCCGGAACCGGCCCGAACCCCTTCCGGCCAGCGTCAAGGCTCCGGTACGCACCATGTACACCACCACCGTCCTCAACGTCCGGGTGCACCCCCTGGCAGGCAGCCAGCTGCTCGGCACCCTGGAGTCGGGCGCCAGAATCACCACCGCCGGTGCGGTGGCCGGATCCTGGACCTCGATCACCTATCAGGGCGGGACGGGGTGGGTGCGCTCCCAGTACCTCACCACCAACCGTCCGGCGCCCACCAGCCCGACCACCGGGGTCGCCCTCGACAAGCGCTGCACCACCGGCCTGGTGGTCTGCATCTCCAAGTCGGACCGCCAGCTGCGGCTGGTCCAGGACGGCAAGATCCTCATCAGCCTAGATGCCCGGTTCGGCTCCGAGGAGGGCCCCACCCGGGAGGGCACCTTCACCATCGGGTGGCGCAGCAAGGACTGGGTCTCGACCATCTACGGCTCGAAGATGCCCTATGCGATGTTCTTCAGCGGCGGACAGGCCATCCACTACTCCTCCGACTTCGCCGCCCGCGGCTACGCAGGCAACTCCCACGGCTGCGTGAACATCCGCTCGATGGGCGGCATCCAGTACGTGTGGAACCACGCCCCGGTGGGCACCACGGTGGTGGTGTACCGATAGCACCAGATCGCCCGCAGCGTCCCGGGAATTGCCATTTCTGGGCCTTCGTGAGGTACCTTTCAGCTGCCGGTTGCAGGCCGGCGACAACCGGGCCATGGAGGGTCCGAGATCTGAGAGGTGTGCCATGGGCACCAGAGTTCCTCGATGGTTGGCGGTCGCCGTCACCACCGCAGCCGTGGCCTTCAGCGGAGCAGGGTTCGCCAGCGCGGCCCCGTCTGATCCGCCGTCGGCCCCACCGTCGGAGTCGGCCACACCGACTCCAGCACAGGCGGGATCGAGCACCCCGTCACCGTCGATCCCCAGCCACAGTGCCGCACCGTTCAGGGCCAGTCTGGTCTATGCCACCGGGACCGTCACCGTGCGCAGCACCCCCTCCACCGCAGGGTCGAACCTCGGTACCCTTCAGCGCGGTCAGTACGTCGGCACCCGTGACGCCGGGAACGGCACCGCCCGCCGGGGCGACTGGACCGCCGTCAACTACCAGGGCCGCCAGGCCTGGATCTCCACCCAGTACCTCTCCGCCACGAAACCAGCTCCGGCTCCCAGACCGACCCCGACGCCGGCCAGGCCCAAGTTCTCCGCTCAGCTCGTCTACGCGACAACGACGGTGAGCGTCCGAGTCAGCCCCAGCACCTCGTCCAAGTCCCGCGGCACCCTGCAGCGCGGTCAGTACGTCGGCACCCGCGACGCCGGGAACGGCACCGCCCGTCAGGGCAGCTGGACCGCCGTCAACTACAAGGGCCGCCAGGCCTGGATCGCATCCCGATACCTCACCACCACCCGGCCCGCCCCGGCCCCCAAGCCACGGCCCAAGCCGCGTCCGGCGTTCACCAAGTACATCGTCTACGCCACCGCCACGGTGCCGGTCCGGGTCAGCCCCAGCCTGGCAGCCCGATCCATCGCCAGCCTGCGTCGCGGCGACCACGTCTCGGCCGTCGGCATCGCCCAGCGAGGATTCACCCCGGTCAACTACAAGGGCAGGACGGCCTGGGTCCAGACCAGCTACCTGTCGCGCAGCAAGCCCGCACCCAACCCCCAGCGACTCGACAACCGATGCCTCTCGGGACTGGTGGTCTGCATCTCCAAGACCGACCGGAAGCTCCGTCTGGTGAACAACGGCAAGATCCTCATCACCCTGGATGCCCGCTTCGGCAGGCCCAGCGAGCCCACCCGTGAGGGTTCCTTCAAGATCTTCTGGAAGAACAAGAACCACGTCTCCACCCTCTACGGGTCCAGGATGCCCTTCGCCATGTTCTTCAGCGGCGGCGAAGCCATCCACTACTCCTCCGACTTCGCCGCCCGCGGCTACGTCGGCAACTCCCACGGCTGCGTCAACATCCGGTCCTGGTCCGGCATCCAGTACGTGTGGAACCACGCCCCGGTGAACACCAAGGTGGTCGTCTACCGCTGAGCCCGCACCACCGGACCGCCCTCAAGGCGGGCCAGGATCGACAGGAGTCCCGGGGCCGAGCGTTCGGCCCCGGGACTCCTGTCTGTCCCCCCAGTCGGGCCTCAGGACGCTCCTGGCCGTATGAGCCGCACCAGGGCAGGCGAGCCACCGGCCCCATGAACCGCAACCACCTAGGGTGTGGCGATGACACAGAACAGGACAGCGCTGATCGTCATCGATCTGCAGAAGGACGTACTGGCGAACGCCTATGACTCCGACGGCGTCGTCTCCCGTGTGGTCGGTCTCGTCGACCGCGCTCACGCCGAGCAGGTTCCGGTGATCTGGGTCCAGCACAACGACGAGGCCATGCCGCTCGGCAGCGACCAGTGGCAGCTCGACGACCGACTGGTCCGCGCCGACGGCGACGCCCGCATCGACAAGACCTACGGCGACTCCTTCTCGAACCCGCAGCTCCCGGCGCTGCTGGAACGCCTCGGGATGAGGCGACTCGTGATCGCCGGGGCGCAGACCGACCAGTGCATTCGATGCACCTGGCACAGCGCCCTGATACTCGGCTACGACTCGGTGCTGGTCTCCGATGCGCACACCACCGAGGACGGCGAGTTCGACGGGATCGAGCTGCCGGCCAGGGCCACGATCGCCCAGACCAACATGTACGCGACCTGGGGCAGCGTCTACCCCGATGCCCGGGGCACGGCCACTGCGGCCGACCAGGTGCAGTTCGTCTGAGGCGTCTCAGGCCTCTGTGACCCTTCTCCAGGGCCGCAGGGACTCAGTGGAGCTCCTGGACCCCTTCCGGCAGCCGGACCGTGGTGTCGCGCTCCTCGGTCTCGTCGACCCCGCGCGAGGAGACCTTGTCGAAGAGGATCTTGATGGTCTGGATCATGATCTTGACATCGAGAAGCAGCGAGTACTCCTTGATGTAGATGAGGTCGAAGTTGAGCTTGCTGGCGAAGTCCGAGGCGTACTTCCCGTACACCTGGGCGTAGCCGGTGAGTCCGGCCCGGACGTTGTGGCGCAGCCGGTAGTGGGCGTTCCCCTGCTGGAACTGGTCGACGAAGAAGGGCCGCTCCGGGCGGGGTCCGACCATCGACATGTCCCCGACCAGCACGTTGAACAGCTGCGGCAGCTCGTCGATCCGGAGACTGCGCAGATACTTGCCGACCGGGGTCACCCGAGGATCGTTGGTGGTGGCGAGCATTGGGCCGGAGTTCTTCTCGGCGGTGACCCCCATCGACCGGAACTTGAGGATCCGGAACTCCTTGCCCCCCTTGGTGATCCGGGTCTGCCGGTAGAACACCGGGCCCGGGGAGGTCGTCCTCACCAGAATCGCGGTGACCAGCATCACCGGGGAGGCGATGATGAGACCGATCAGGGCCACCAGGAAGTCGAAGCACCGCTTGATGAGGTCGAATTCCGACGGAATCTTGAACGGGCTGGCGGCGATGATCGACTCGTCCTCGATACTCATGATCGTCGGATTGACCAGCAGCAGGTGCTCGAAACTCGTGGTGAGGAATATCTCCTTCTCCTCGCCGAGAAGAAGATCATAGATCGCGGTGCGCTCCGCGTTGGGGATGAGATCCGAGACGTGGGCGGTGTCGAACTCGTCGATGTGTGCCCGGATCTGCTCCAGGTAGTGCCCGTCGACCACCTGGGTGAGGCGGTGCCGACGACTGCGGTTGGACATGTAGTTCAGCACAGCCCCGGAGATCTGATCTGGGGGGCCGAGCACCATCACCCGTTTCACCCCGCGGATCCGCTGATAGGCGAGGAAGACCGAGGTTCTCCACAGCACCAGCACGATGATGCTGACGGCCAGGTTGATGAGCAGCACCGACCGGGGGAAGGCGAACCACCGGCCGGCGAAGGTGAGGGCCATGATGAAGACTGTGATGAGGATCTGGTCGACGACGGTGATGATCCACACATCGAGAACCGTCTTGTTGTAGAGGACGTAGACACCCGACAACACGTTGATGGCCAGGAAACCGATCGCCGATACCAGCATCGCAGCCTTGGCGTCATTGAGATTGCGCGACGGAATGAATCCCAACGAGGTGAAGAAACGCAGGTAGAAGGACAGGTAGAGGCAGCCGACGAACACCGCGACGTCAATGACTGCGGTGAGCAGCTTCTGGGTCTTGTTGAAATCGACCTTCTGCGGCACTCGTGTTCTCCTCATCGTGTTCTCCCGGTCCCGGGGAGATGTCCCCTCAGAGTATCGGCCGGACGTGCAGCCCGACCTCCGGGTCCACCAGCAACTCCTGGCTGGCGGGATGGCCGTCCACCTCCACGACGGCGTCGCCGGGCGTCGCCCGGCGCAGCAGGGCCAGCCCGATCGGGCCCGCCTCGTGATGCATCGCCACGGTGCCCAGGGTCCCGACCCGGCGTCCGGCCAGGGTCACCTCGCTGCCGGGTGCGGGCAGGTCGGCGTCCGAGCCGTCCAGACAGAGCAGGGTGAGCCGGCGTGGCGGCCGACCCAGGGTGTGCACCCGGGCCACCGTCTCCTGACCGCGGTAGCAGCCCTTCTCCAGATGGGTGCCGTACAGGCCGATCTCATTGGGGATGGTGCGCTCATCGGTGTCCAGGCCGATCCTCGGCAGCCCGGCGGCGATCCGCAGCGCCTCCCAGGCCCGCACCCCTACCTGGACGGCGTCCAGACTTCCGGTGATCTCGTCGAGGCGGTCCGCCGGGACCAGCAGCTCCCGGCCCTCGGCCACCTCGGAGTCCAGGCTCACCAGCGAGTCCGTCAGAGCTCCGGGAGCGGCGGTGCTGGAGGCGAGCCACAGCACCTGCAGGTCGGGACGCAGGGCCACCTCCACGCGCATCATGAAGCGCATCGAGTCCAGCCAGTCGACCAGCCCCTGCCCGCGTCCTGGCTCGGTCCAGGCCCAGAAGGTGGTGCCGTCGTCGACCCCGTGGAAGACGTGCTCGACGTGGCCGGTCGGCGAGAGCACCAGACCGGTGACCGTCCGGCCCGGTTCCAGGCCCTCGAGGAACTGGCTGGTGATCGAGTGCAGCCAGCCCAGCCGGTCGGGGCCGGTCACCGAGAAGACCTCGCGGTTGGCCAGCAGCAGCCAGCCCGAGCCGTCGGCCATCCGCCGCTGCTCCAGATTGGGATTGTCGAGATGGGACACCAGACCGGCGTCGGGTCCCTCGGCCAGCATCACCGCCGACATCAGGACCTCGCCATCCGGGCCCACATGTAGGGCTGGAGGGGGGTCTCGGCGGTGGCCCGGTCGAAGGTCCACAGCAGATCCCCCTGAACCTGCCCGTAGAGCCGCTGACCGCCGGTGTAGGGCAGATCGGCGTTCTCGGTGGTCATCACGGCATCGGTGACCAGCTCGATCCGGGCGCCGTCGATCGTGCCCGTCCAGACCTCGGCCCAGCCCTCCGGTGCGGCCATCACGACGTCGATCGTCTGATCGGGGCCCGGACGCCAGAACCCGGCCTCCATCCGCAGCGGCGCCTTCGGGGTGCCGTCGGGATTCTTGGTGAAGGTCTGGCAGACGTAGTGCAGGTAGTCGCCGCCGTTGTCGGCGAAGTCCACCTGGGCGCCGAAGTCGAAGTCGCCGTCCTCGGGGGTGGTGCCGTGGCCCTCCCCCTCCCAGTGGCCGATCATCCAGGCCAGCGGCATCAGGGCGTTGTTGAGATCATCGGGTATCTGGAAGGGCATCGGTTTCTCCTGGGACTCGGCGAGGGCGGTGAGTGGTCGGGTGCGGGTCAGACGCCGGGGCCGGCCCTGCGCAGCAGCTCCCGAACCACCAGCACCAGCAACCCCACGGTCACCGACAGGCAGGCGGCCACCAGGACGACGAGATCAAGTGTGGCCATGGGGGGATTCTATGTCCGGGGCAAGGATCCCCGGGGACCCCGCCGAGGCGTCGTAGCATGTGCGGCGGCGATGCCGCGGCCGGATCCCGGACCCGCGACGACTCGTACCTCGAATGGATCAGGGAGAACCACATGTGCCATCAGATCACCTGCCCCCGCTGCGGGAAGCCCACCTGGCAGGGATGCGGTGAGCACATCGACCAGGCGCTGTGGGGCGTGGCGGTGGCCGATCGTTGCCACTGCCAGCCCGCCACCCAGCAGGAGCACGACATCCGGGTCGCCCGGTGAGAGTGGTCATCCAGCGCGCGCTGGAGGGCCGGGTCAGCGTCGACGGCCGGACCGTCGGGCAGTTGACCTCGCCCGGTCTGGTGATCCTGGCCGGCATCACCCACGACGACACCCCTGCCGTGGTGGAGAAGGTGGCGTCCAAGGTGTGGGGACTGCGGATCCTCGAGGATGAGCGGTCGGCCTCCGACATCGGGGCGCCGCTGCTGGTGGTCAGCCAGTTCACCCTCTACGCGGGGACCCGCAAGGGACGTCGTCCCACCTGGAACGCCGCGGCCCCCGGCCCGGTCTCCGAACCCCTCATCGACCACTTCGTCGAGCACCTGCGCACCCTGGGCGCCCATGTCGAGACCGGCGTCTTCGGCGCCGACATGAAGGTCAGCCTGGTCAACGACGGCCCGGTGACGATCATCATCGACTCCGACACCTGGCAGTAACCGGCTCGAGACGGCGGGACCGCCGCTGGACCGCGGAACTGGACGTCGGGATCGAGCGCGACGACCGGCTGTCCCGAAGTTGTCGGACCTGCCCTGCATACTGTGTGTCGGTCAGTCCGATCCGGTCACCGGCCGGACCCAACCGAGGAGGGGCCGTGAAGAGCTTCCATCACGTCCTGGTCAACACCCTGCTCGCGAACGTGACGACGAGTTTCCTGTGGTTCGCGCTCACCTTCTGGATCTACCTCGAGACCCGATCGGTGCTCGCCACCGGTATCGTCGGCGGCGGGTACATGGCCATGGTGGCCCTGTGCTCGCTGGCCTTCGGGGTGATCGTGGACCACAACCGCAAGAAGAAGGTCATGGTGATCGCCCAGGTGGTCACCCTGGGCACCTACCTGCTGGCCGGCGGCATGTGGGTCGTGCTGCCCGACGAGTCCTTCCTCAGCATCTCCTCCCCCGCGTTCTGGGCCTTCATCGGCGTCATCCTCGCCGGCAGCGTGGTGGAGAACATGCGCAACATCGCGCTGTCCACCACCGTGACACTGCTGGTCCCCGACGACCGGCGGGACAGGGCCAACGGCCTGGTGGGGGTGGTGCAGGGGATCGCCTTCATGGTGACCTCGGTCTTCTCCGGGCTGTCCATCGGATATCTGGGGATGGGACCCACCCTGCTCATCGCCCTGGTGGCCACCGGAGCCGCCATGGCCCATCTGGTGACCATCTCGATCCCCGAGGACAGGATCATGACGGCGGCCCGGAGCACCCCCGCGGAGTCCTCTCCCGAGGGCGGCCAGGAGGTGCCCGGCAGAACCGCCGACAGCACCGGGATCCCCGCCGGCACCACCGACAGCGCCGAGACTCCCGCCGGGGTCCCGAGTCCCGACGGCGCCCCGGCCCCGGAGCCCGCTCTGACCCTGAGGCAGCGCATCGATCTGTCCGGCTCGATCGCGGCCATCCGCTCGGTGCCCGGGCTGATCGCCCTGATCCTGTTCACCTGTTTCAACAATCTGGTGGGCGGGGTCTACATGGCGCTGATGGACCCCTACGGACTGGAGCTGATGTCCGCCCAGGCCTGGGGTCTGGTGCTGGGCGTCACCAGCATCGGGTTCATCGTGGGCGGCGGGATCATCGCCAGGACCGGCCTGGGCCACAACCCGGTGCGCACCCTGCTGATGGTCAACATCGGGGTGGCGGTGGTCGGCGCCGTCTTCGCGATCCGGGAGTCCTGGGTGCTGTTCGCGGTGGGGATCTTCGTCTACATGTGCATGATCCCGGCCGCGGAGGCCGCCGAGCAGACGATCCTGCAGAGAGTGGTGCCGTTCGAGAGACAGGGTCGGGTCTTCGGGTTCGCCCAGAGTCTGGAGACGGCCGCCGCCCCGGTTTCGGCCTTCCTGGTGGCGCCGGTGGCGGAGTTCGCGGTCATCCCCTGGATGCGCGAGGGGTCCGGGCAGCATCTCCTCGGCTGGCTGCTCGGGCGCGGGGACACCCGTGGCATCGCCCTGATGTTCCTGCTCGCGGGTCTGGTCATGCTGATCGCGGTGGCGCTGGCCTTCATGTCGCCGCAGTACCGGAGCCTGTCGACCCACTACGCGGGCACCCGACAGTCGCTCCCGGCTGCAGGAGGCACTGCGTGACGATGCCCGCGGGAATAGATGCCCGCGGGAATAATTGACATGTCACGGACATTGATGCGGACATGAAGAGTTTCGGATTCCTCTCCTTCGGCCACTACGGCCGGGGCACCGGACCCTACGACCCGGACGCCGCCCGAGCCCTGCGCGAGGCGATCGAGATCGCCCAGGGAGCTGATGAACTGGGCGTCAACGGGGCCTACTTCCGGGTCCACCACTTCGCCCGGCAGGCGGCCTCCCCGATGCCGCTGCTGTCGGCGATCGCCGCCACCACGAAGCGCATCGAGGTGGGTACCGGGGTCATCGACATGCGCTACGAGAACCCCCTGTACCTGGCCGAGGAGGCCGGGGCGCTCGATCTCATCGCCGACAACCGGATCGCCCTGGGCATCAGCCGGGGATCCCCAGAACCCGCACTGCGCGGATACCAGGCCTTCGGCTACACCGGGTCGAGTGACCCCCGCGGGGCCGACCTCGCCCGCGACAAGTTCGACCTCTTCCTGCGCGCGATCGGGGGAGAACGGGTCGCCGAGGCCGACCCCGAGCAGTTCGGCCCCGGCCAGCGACTGAGGATCGAACCGCACTCCCCCGGCCTCACCGACCGCATCTGGTGGGGATCGGGCACCGCGGCGACCGCCGAGTGGGTGGGGCGACTCGGGGTCAACCTGATGAGCTCGACACTGCTCACCGAGGCGAACGGCGGATCCTTCGCCGAGATCCAGGCCGCTCAGATCCGCGCCTACCGGCAGGCCTGGAAGGAGGCCGGCCACACCCGGACCCCGCGGGTCTCGGTGAGCCGCTCGATCTTCCCGGTGCTCAGCAAGGAGGACCTCTGGTTCGCCGCCCCGATGGGCGACCAGTCCCGCGATCAGATCGGCATGATCGACGGCTTCGTCTCAACCTTCGGCAAGACCTACTCCGGTGATCCGGACACCCTGATCGCCGAGCTGAAGGCCGACGTCGCCATCCAGGAGGCGGACACCCTGATGCTCACCATCCCCTCGCAGCTGGGACCCGAGGTCAACCTGAGACTGCTGGAGAACTTCGCCACCCACATCGCCCCGGCCCTGGGCTGGCAGCCCAACACCGAGGGGCCGACCACCGGCTACCCGATCGACTGAGTGCCGCTGCCGAGCCGGCCGGACTCCCCTGTCGGGCCGGTTGGGCGCTCCGCCCGACCGGCCGCGACCTCGGCTAGCCGACCGACTGGAACCCCGTTGCCGCGCAGATGCGCGGCAACGGCTGGTCCTGGGAGTCATGTCCGGGGATGAGAATCCCCACCACCAGGCCGATCACCATGCACAGGACCGCGGCCAGCAGCACCCAGGACCACCGGATGCCGTGCGGGCCGTCGAAGCCGTGCCCGGAGGCCCGGTGGTAGCCGGCGGTATGACCCACCACGACGCTGGGCCCCTCCCCGTCGGGATCGCCCAGGCTGAGCAGCCCACCGGTGGTCGGGTCGAGGGTGTCGTCTCCGCGACTCTCCTCGGAACGAGTCTTCTCTGACCGGCCCTTCTCGGAACGAGCCTTCTCGCCGGGCTCGCCGGCACCGGATCCGGTGGTCTCGACAGCGTCCTCATCGCCGCTGCGCTCACCGGGATCGCGTGGGTCAGACTCCCCCGCGTCGCCGTCCTCCTGGGAGCGCGCGGGTCTGAACCAGTTGTCAGGAAGGTCCGAGACCACCCAGCGATCTTATGTGCCCGATGCACACCAGCACGAAAAATGCGCCATTCCGGGCCCATCTGGGGCAGAATGCACATCAGAGTCGATCACTGGTCCACAAGCAGTTCCATCGATGAGGGGTCATCGGGGCGGGCACCGTCGGGTGCCGAACTCCCACCCCGCTACGATGGCGTCGTCATCCGGATGGTGACCGTGCTCACAATCCTGTGGCAGGCCGTGGGAAGGATAAGGCGCATCGTGTCGAGACTGGCTCTTGTGGGGCCCGCAGACGAGCCGCTGCCGGAGGCACTCGAGCTGCTCCCTCACACCACCATCCGCTACGACGACATCGAGGACTGTCTGGATCATCTGGACACCACCGACGTCGTCCTGGTGGACTGCCGCACCGAACCGGCCAGAGCGCGCGAGACCTGCCTGCAGCTGTCCTCCCGGGAGTCGACGGTCCCGGTGATGCTTCTCGCCTCGGCCAAGACCCTCTCGGTGGTGACCCGGGACTGGGGGGCCGACGACTTCCTCACCGACACCGCTACCTCCCTGGAGGCCGACGCCCGACTGCGGTTCGTCGCCTCGGGACACGAGACCAAGGAGCTGGTCGCCGGCCCCTTCACCGTCGACGAGGACGCCTACACGGCCTCGGTCGGGGGCACCAGCCTGGACCTCACCTACACCGAGTTCGAACTGCTGAAGTTCCTCGTCGGCCATCCCGGCCGGGTGCTCACCCGCGATGTGCTGCTCTCAGAGGTCTGGGGCTACGACTACTACGGCGGCACCCGCACCGTCGACGTCCACATCCGGCGGCTGCGCGCCAAGATCGGCCCGGAGTACGAGGGTCACATCCAGACCGTCCGGTCGGTGGGATACCGCTTCCAGGCCCAGCGCTGACCCGCCGGCAGGGCCGGCCGCCACGGCGGCGGGATTCCGACCGGCCCTTCACCCACGTCCCGTCCGATAGATTTGTGGCCGACAGACCGGACGGCCACAACCGACGACACCGTCCCGGTTCCCACAAGGAGCAGCCAGATGGCCAAGCAGTCAGTCACCCCTTCAGCGGCCAGACAGGCGGCCCAGAAGGCCAAGCGCAAGGCCCCCGCGTCCGACCAGGACCTTCCGGTCGACCGCTACTCCGACCGCGAGCTGTCCTGGTTGGCCTTCAACAACCGGGTCCTCGACCTGGCCCGTGACGCCGAGCGCATCCCGCTGCTGGAGCGCGCGAAGTTCCTGGCCATCTTCTCCAGCAACCTCGACGAGTTCTACATGGTCCGGGTGGCCGGGCTGAAGCGCCGCATCGACGCCGGCGTCGCGGTGCCCACCCTCACCGGCCAGATGCCGCGCGACCTCCACGAGGCGATCCTGGACCGCACCCACGAGCTGGTGAGCGCCCAGTCGAGAGTCTTCTCCAAGGACGTCCGCCCGGCGCTGGGCCAGGAGGGCATCCACATCCTCACCTGGTCGGAGCTGGACGACGAGGAGAAGGACCGGATGCGCACCCTCTTCTCCGAACGGGTCTTCCCGGTCCTCACCCCGCTGGCGGTCGACCCCTCCCACCCCTTCCCCTACATCCGCGGGCTGTCCATCAACCTCGGCGTGATGCTGCGCAACCTGGTCACCGGCACCAATCAGTTCGCCCGGGTCAAGGTGCCCTCGGTGCTTCCCCGGTTCATCGACCTGGGACACGGCCGGTTCCTCCCCCTGGAGGAGGTCATCAGCCGCCACCTCGACCAGCTGTTCACCGGGATGCACGTCATTCAGCACACCACTTTCCGGGTGACCCGCAACGAGGACGTCGAGGTCGAGGAGGACGACGCCGAGAACCTCCTCTTCGCCCTCGAGAAGGAGCTGCTGCGCCGCGAGGTGGGCCGGCCACCGGTCCGCCTGGAGGTTCAGGACGACATCCAGGACGACATGCTCGAACTGCTCACCCGCGAGCTCGGCGTCTCCGAGCGGGAGGTCTTCCGGCTGCCCGCCCCGCTGGACCTCACCGGGCTGTTCTCCCTGGGCGACGTCGACCGCGACGACCTCAAGTACCCCAACTTCCTGCCCATCACCCACCCCCACCTGGCGGAGGTCGAGACCGCCCGGCCGGCCAACATCCTGGCCGCCATCCGGCGTCGTGACGTCCTGGTCCACCACCCCTATGACTCCTTCGCCACCAGCGTCCAGCGGTTCATCGAGCAGGCGGCCGCCGATCCCAAGGTGCTGGCCATCAAGCAGACCCTCTACCGCACCTCCGGCGACTCCCCGATCGTCGACGCCCTGGTGGAGGCCGCCCAGGCCGGCAAGCAGGTGCTCGCCGTGGTGGAGATCAAGGCGCGCTTCGACGAGCAGGCCAATATCGGCTGGGCCCGGGTGCTGGAGAAGGCCGGGGTGCACGTGGTCTACGGGATGGTGGGTCTCAAGACCCACTGCAAACTCTCCCTGGCGATCCGCGACGAGGGCGACAGCCTGCGCCGCTACGCCCACATCGGCACCGGCAACTACAACCCGAAGACCGCCCGACAGTACGAGGACCTGGGGCTGCTCACCTGCAACCCGATCATCACCGACGACGTCGCCCGGCTGTTCAACCACCTGTCCGGGATGACCGCCGAGAAACGCTACCGCCGACTGCTGGTGGCCCCCGAGGGGATCCGCAGCGGCATCCTGGAGGCGATCGACCGGGAGATCACCGCCAAGAAGGAGGGCCGGACGGCCGGGGTCAAGATCAAGGTCAACGCGATCGTCGACGAGGCGATCATCGACGCCCTCTACCGCGCCTCGCGCGCCGGGGTCCCGGTGGACCTGTGGGTGCGCGGGATGTGCAGCATCCGGCCGGGCATCCCCGGGCTGAGCGAGAACATCCGGGTCCGCTCGATCCTGGGCCGGTTCCTGGAGCACTCGAGGGTCTTCTGGTTCGCCAACGGCGGGCGTCCGACGGTGGCGATCGGCTCGGCCGACCTCATGCACCGCAACCTGGACCGCCGCGTCGAGGTGCTGGTAAGCCTGTCGAACAAGGACCACATCGCCGAGATCGAGAACCTCTTCGCGCTGGCCTTCAACGAGCACACCATCTCCTGGCAGCTGCGCGACCGCGAGTGGACCCAGGTCTCCCGCGACGCCGACGGCCAGATCCTCACCGATCTGCAGGAACGACTCATCGCCGAGACCCGGACCAGGGGGCGTCACCGATGAGCCGCCGCAAGGGACCGGTCCTGGCGGCCGGTGCAGTGGTCCTGCGCCGCACCGCCGAGGGGACGGTGCAGGTGCTGGCGGTGCACCGACCCCGCTATGACGACATCAGCCTGCCCAAGGGACACCAGGAGCCCGGCGAGGACTCCCCGGTGACCGCGGTGCGCGAGGTGCTCGAGGAGACCGGGGTGCGGATCCGGCTGTCGGCGAACCTGCAGCCCATCGAGTACGAGATGCCCAACAAGATGGCCAAGCTCGTCCAGTGGTGGGTCGGCACGGTGTGCTCCGAGCACCCCCACGAGCCCGACGAGGAGGTCGACCAGGCGATGTGGCTGGACCTGGCCGAGGCCCGCACCCGGCTCAGCTACGCCACCGACGTCCAGGTTCTCGAGGAGGCCGTGAAACTCCCGGCCACCACCACCATCGCCCTGGTGCGCCACGCCAAGGCGATCAGCCGCAAGGAGTGGGCCTCGGGCAAGCACCGGAACAAGACCGATCCGAAACGCCCGCTGGACCGGCGGGGCAAGCGCCAGGCCAAGGCCCTCGCCGCCCTGCTGGAGGCCTACGGCGTCTCGCGGCTGGTGAGCTCCCCGGCGACCCGATGCATGCAGACCCTCACCCCCTACGCGCAGGCCGCGGGGGTCGAGATCCAGCAGCGCGAGGAGTTCACCGAGGAGGCCTTCGAGGCCCACCACAAGCCCACCCGCAAGGCCATGAAGGAGCTGGTCGCCGAGCAGCTGGCCGACCCGGACCAGCCGCTGGCGATCTGCGGACACCGGCCGGTGCTGCCGGCGATGGGCGACGTCCTGCACTCCGGCAACCACCCGATGGCGACCGCCGAGTGCCTGGTCGTCCACCTCAACGCCAAGGGCAAGGCGATCCGCCAGGAATGGCACAGGCCCAGCATCTGAGGTGCTCGGGGGATCCGGTTGCGCGGACCTGTCCGCCGGCCGGCAGCTGTTCACCCGGCGTTCACCGGGGGGCGGCCCTCAGGTCATGTCGGCCGCTTAGCGTGTGCGCTGTACGGGCCACCAGAAGTGCTCCGGGAGACGTCCTCGCGGACCACCGGAAGACTCCCGGACCCGTGGACCACAGTCCCCAGCACTCAAGGAAGTTCTTGTGAAGACCAAGCGCCTCGCCATGATCGCGACCATGGCACTCCTGGGCAGCGTCTCGCTCGCCGCGTGCGGCTCCAACAGCTCGAGCAGCAGCTCCTCCCCCTCGGCCACCGAGACCTCCTCGGCGGCCAGCAGCCAGGCCGGCACCGACTCGTCCAGCACCGCCGCGGCACCGGTCGGCAACACCAAGTACACCCCGACCTGCCCCGGCGGCGCGATCAACGGCGCCGGCTCCTCGGCCCAGGCCAATGCCATCACCCAGGTGATCAACGACTACAAGACCGCCTGCAAGGGCAAGGGCCAGGTCAACTACTCGATCACCGGCTCCGGCGCCGGCGTCTCGGCCTTCACCGGCAAGCAGATCGACTGGGCCGGATCCGACTCGGCCCTGTCGGCCGACAAGGGCGAGGTCGCCAAGGCCAAGGAGCGCTGCTCGGCCAATGACGCCTGGCACCTGCCGATGGTCGCCGGCCCGATCGCCGTGGTCTACAACGTGGACGGCGTCTCCGACCTCACCCTCAGCACGCAGACGATGGCCAAGATCTTCGCCGGCGACATCACCAAGTGGGACGACGAGGCGATCAAGAAGGAGAACCCTGGCGCCAAGCTCCCCTCCACCAACATCTCGGTGTTCTACCGCTCCGACGAGTCGGGCACCACCGACAACTTCACCAACTACCTCAACACGGCAGCCGGCGACATCTGGTCCGAGCCCCACTCCAAGCAGTGGAAGGGCACCGGAAAGGGCGCCGACAAGTCTGCCGGCGTCTCCCAGGCGGTCAAGTCGACCAAGGACTCGATCTCCTACGCCGAGTGGAGCTACGCCACCAAGAACAGCCTGTCGATGGCCAAGATCGACAACGGCGCCGGACCTGTCGAGCTGACCGGCGAGTCCGCCGGCAAGGCGGTCTCGGCCGCCAAGGCCGCCGGCAACGGCAACGACCTGCGCCTGGAGATGCAGTACAAGGACACCCCCCAGGGCGTCTACCCGGCCGTTCTGGTGACCTACCAGATCGTCTGCTCGAAGGGCCTGGACCCCCAGAAGACCGCCCTCCTCAAGGACTTCATGTCCTTCTACGCCTCCTCCACCGAGCAGGCCGCCATCCAGAAGGCCGGTTACGCCCCGCTGCCGGCCGAGGTCTCCGGCAAGGTGCTCGCCTCGGTGGCGGCCATCTCCTGACCTGTCCGTCCCGATTCATCACGATGAGGACCGTGCCCGGTCTCAACCACCCGCCGATGTGCCACTGTTGACGTCGGACGGGTCTCACCGGGCACGGTCCCGTCGTGTCGGATCCCGCTTGAGGAAGGAAATCCATGGCCGAACCGAACGCCGTCGCGCAGTCCCACGGCCCGGCGTCCCCGCACGCCGCGGGCCAGCCCGACCCGCACCCGACCAGGGTGCAGACCAAGCCGCCGTCCAGGGTCGGCGACCGGATCTTCTCCGGCACCTCGGCCACCGTGGCGATCCTGCTGGCCGTCCTGGTGGTGCTGATCTTCGCCTTCCTCGTGAGGTCCGCGATCCCGGCGCTGCAGGACAACGAGTCGAACTTCTTCACCACCCGCACCTGGTCCACCGACAGTTCCCCGCTCAACTTCGGGATCGCAGCGATGGCCTGGACCACCGCCATCTCGTCGATCATCGCGCTGGCGGTGGCGGTGCCACTGGCCATCGGCATCGCCCTGTTCATCACCCAGATGGCGCCTCCTCGGCTGGCCGGTCCGGTGGCCTTCGTGGTCGACCTGCTGGCCGCGGTGCCCTCCATCATCTTCGGCCTGTGGGGCAGCATCGTGCTCAGTCAGGCCGGTTTCCTGGAGTGGATCCGTTCGGTGCTGGCCACCCTTCTGGGCTGGATCCCGATCTTCCGCGAGACACCCAGCTGGACCGATGTGAGCGGAACCGTCTTCCTGGCCTCCACCGTGCTGGCGATCATGATCCTGCCGATCATCACCGCCACCAGCCGTGACATGATGGCCCAGACCCCCACCGACCAGATCGAGGCCAGCCTCGCCCTGGGGGCCACCCGCTGGGAGGTCATCAAGATGGCCGTCCTGCCCCACGCCCGGTCCGGGATCATCTCCGGATCGATGCTCGGTCTGGGACGGGCCCTGGGCGAGACCCTGGCCGTCACCCTGATCCTCCAGCAGGTCAGCCAGATGCAGCTGCGTCGGGCCTTCGACCCGTCGATCTTCACCGGCGGCGACACCTTCGCCTCCAAGATCGCCCGCGACTTCCCCGAGGCCCTCAACGATCCCAAGTCCCTGGGCGCCCTGGTGGCCTCGGGCCTGGCCCTGTTCGTCATCACCTTCTTCGTCAACGGCGCGGCCCGAATGATCGCCGAGAGAGGGGTCAAGCGATGAGCTCCTCATCCCCCCACGACTCGAAGACCGCCCCCGGGACGCCGAACGGCGTCGCCGCCGGTGCCGGTGCGAACGCAGGGGTGAGCGCAGGTGTGAGCGCCACCGCAGGTGCCGGTTCAGGCGCGACCGCCGGAGCGCCCGCACCGCGTCTGGACCTCTCCCGGCCCTCCGCATGGCGGACCGCCCGCAACGGATTCGCCTCGGCCTTCATGGTCCTGTCCACCCTGCTGGCCGTCGCACCGCTGGTGTGGGTGCTGTGGTCTGCGATCAGCAAGGGGATCGGATCCCTGCTGCGCGCGTCCTGGTGGACCAATGCGATGGACGCCGCGGACCAGGCCAAGTGGGGCGCCCTGCACGCCATCCTCGGCACCGTGGAGATCGGCCTCATCACCGCCGTCATCTCGGTTCCGATCGCCCTGCTGACCGCCATCTACCTGGTCGAGTACGCCCGCGGCACGAAGATCGCCAGGGTGATCAGCTTCGCGGTCGACGTGCTCACCGGAGTCCCCTCGATCGTCGCGGCACTGTTCATCTTCGCCCTGGTGGTCACCACCTTCGGCAGCCACCAGTCGGCCTGGGCGGCGTCCCTGGCCCTGGTGATCCTCATGGTGCCGACCGTGCTGCGGTCCACCGAGGAGATGCTCAAGCTGGTGCCCGACTCGCTGCGCGAGGCCTCCCTGGCACTGGGCGTCTCGAAGTGGCGGACCATCGTCTCGGTGGTGCTGCCCACCTCGATCTCGGGAATCGCGACCGGCATCATGCTCGGGCTTGCCCGGGTGATGGGAGAGACCGCACCGCTGATCGTGCTGCTGCAGTTCAACCAGTACCTCACGGTGAATCCGAACACCCAGACCTTCGCCACCCTGCCCACCATCATCTCCAACGCGTACACCCAGGGATCGGCCGACACCCCCACCGTGTGGGGCGCCGCGCTGACCCTCATCGTCCTGGTGATGGGGCTCAACATCATCGCCAAGGCGATCTCCCGCCGCTACCTGCGCCGAATGGGCCGGTGACCGCCTCCCTCGCGGATGCGGCGACGACCAGAAGAAAAGGACTGACATGGCCAAGAGGATCGAGGTCAAGGACCTCAACATCTACTACGGAGACTTCCACGCCGTGGAGTCGGTGGAGCTCACCGTCGAACCGCGCACGGTGACCGCCTTCATCGGGCCCTCGGGCTGCGGCAAGTCGACGGTGCTGCGCACCCTCAACCGGATGCACGAGGTGATCCCGGGGGCCTACTGCACCGGACAGGTGCTGCTCGACGGGGCGAACCTGTACGGCAAGGGGGTCGACCCGGTGGCGGTGCGCCGGACCGTGGGGATGGTCTTCCAGCGGGCGAACCCCTTCCCCGCGATGTCGATCCGCGACAACGTGGTGGCCGGGCTGCGCCTGACCGGGGCGAAGAACAAGAAGGCCCTCGACGAGGTGACCGAGCGGGCGCTGCGCGGGGCGAACCTGTGGGACGAGGTGAAGGACCGGCTGGACCGCTCGGGAGCCTCCCTGTCGGGTGGCCAGCAGCAAAGGCTGTGCATCGCCCGAGCGACCGCTGTGGAACCCGAGGTGCTGCTGATGGATGAGCCCTGCTCGGCCCTGGACCCGATCTCCACCCTGGCGATCGAGGACCTCATCAATGAGCTGAAGGAACGCTTCACCGTTGTGATCGTCACCCACAACATGCAGCAGGCGGCGCGGGTCTCCGACCGGACCGCGTTCTTCAACCTCAAGGCTCAGGGCGAACCGGGCCGCCTGGTCGAGATCGACTCCACCGAGAAGATCTTCTCCAACCCCACCCAGAAGTCCACCGAGGACTACATCTCGGGCCGCTTCGGGTGATCCGACCCTCTGGAGGTCGGCAGCCGGACCGGATCCGGTGATCCGACCCGGCACACGGATGAGATCTGCCATGTACGGCACCGGCAGCCGGATAATCCACTCGCCACCCACCAAGATGGCAGAACTCAACCTCGGACCTGCTGAACGCGGTCCACAGCCAGCTCCGCCAGGCAATCGCAGAGTTGAGATCTGCCACATACGGAGCACCGGATGGATAGTCCAGAGCCCGCACTCTCCGGTGGCAGATCTCACTGGGATCCGTGGGATCCAGCCCGCTGTGCCCATGGCCGAAAGCACCTGCGACGGTGAAGCCCCGAGCTCCATCGCCTGTTCGAGTCTCTCGTGGGACCGACCCCCGAAGCCCACCGCAACGCCCGGCTCCCAAACGACTCGAGTTGACCGGGGATCGATACCGCGCATTATATGCGAACGATTCTCATTACTGTTTCGATTGGAGATCTCACGTCTCGTCGCTGCCAGGTCCGGGCCACGCGCCCCGGCTACGGAAACTCGGTGTCCCACTCCCAGCGCCACACCCGTCGCCGCTGGGAGCCCAACCTCCAGACCACGCGCTACTGGGTGCCCTCCCTGGGCCGCCGGGCGAAGCTGCGGCTCACCCCCAAGGGGATGAAGATCATCGACTGCCGCGGGATCGACGCCGTGATCACCGAGATGCTCGCCCGAGGCGAGAAGATCTGACAGGAAGGCCGTCCAGTCTCGCCCCGGATCACACAGCAGTGCAGCCCTCGAGGCCCCTTCGGGGCACCCCGACCCACCGGACAACATGGCCAGGGCCGCTTGATCCACTCAGGGGCACCCCGACCCGCCGAACGATCCTCTTCAGGGCCACTTGAGCCACTCCGAGGCGCTCCGGCCCAATGAACAAGCGTGCTCAGGGCCGCTTTGAGCCACTTCGGGATGCCTTCGGGGGCGCCCCAGGGAGCTGCGCCGGTGAGTTCTGCCACCTGCAGTGCGGGGCGCTGGATAGTGCACGCGCCGCAGGCACAGTGGCAGATCTCATCCCGCGACCGCCCACTCCCGAGCCACAGCCAACCCTGCAGCGCGGGCACAGAGACGAGTTCTGCCACCTACGGGGCACCGGATGGATAATCCGATGCTCACCCTGTAGATCGCAGAACTCGTGGATAGGCGGACATCGCTGCCCGCCGACCGAATAGGTCAGTGGCGCCCGTAACGGCGGTTGAACTTCTCCACGCGGCCGGCGGTGTCGATGACCTTGGCCTTGCCGGTGTAGAAGGGGTGGCTGGCCGAGGAGATGTCGACGTCGATGACCGGGTAGGTGTTGCCGTCCTCCCACTCGATCGACTTCTGCGAGTTCGCAGTGGACCGGGTGAGGAAGCTCATCCCGGCAGAGATGTCGCGGAAGACCACCGGTCGGTAGTCGGGGTGAATGCCGTTCTTCATGACGCTCTGCTTCCTGGCCCCGTGGGGCACTGTGTTCTGTCGGTTCCAGCCGTATTGTACTGATCTTGTCGAAAACTGCCGACTGCGGTTCAGGGCAAGCCCCGGCGCGGACCCGGTGAGACTACCCCCACATGCCGTCCCGCCGCAGCCGGCGCCCCCGGAACCTGCCCCGTTTTCCAGGGTCCGGCTTGCCCCAGGGCCGACCCTGAGGCAGTATATGAGAATAGTTCTCAACAGAGTCTATGGGAGGTGCCTCGCCGGCACCGCGAGAGGAGACGGCCCGATGGCCAAGAAGAGCAAGGATCTGAGGCCGATCATCAAGATGCGGTCGACCGCGGGCACCGGGTACACCTACGTCACCCGCAAGAACCGGCGGAACTGCCCCGACCGGCTCGTGCTGCGCAAGTTCGACCCGATGGTCGGTCGCCACGTCGAGTTCAAGGAGGCCCGCTGATGGCCAAGAAGTCCAAGATCGTCAAGCAGCACAAGCGGGAGGTGCTGGTCGCCCGCCATGCGGAGCGCCGGGCCCAGCTGCGCGCGGCCCGCAAGGACGAGAGCCTGTCCATGGAGGAGCGGCTGGCCGCATCCCGAGAGCTGGCCAAGCTCCCCCGCGACTCCAGCCCGGTGCGACTGCGCAACCGCGACGCCATTGACGGCCGGCCGCGCGGATTCGTCGGCAAGGCCGGGATCAGCCGCGTGAGATTCCGCGAGATGGCCCACAACGGCGAACTGCCCGGCATCACGAAGTCGAGCTGGTGACACCATGGCCGTTCCCAAGCGCAAGATGTCGCGTTCCAACACCCGCCACCGCCGCTCCCAGTGGAAGGCGGAGGCTCCCCAGCTGGTCCCAATCGTGGTCGAGGGCCGTCAGCTGCGGGTCCCCCGCCACCTGGTGAGGGCCTACCAGAGGGGCCTCATCAGCCCCGACGACTGATCAACCGGACTCCCCTCGGCCCTGCGCAGACCACTGCGCAGGGCCGAGTCGCGTCCACCCGGTAGGAGCACCTTCAGCCCCTGGCCACCAGCCGCGACAGCGGTCCGTCCCCGGCGCGGAGCCGACCGGCCATCCCCTGCTCCACCATCCTGCCGGCGTCCAGCACGATCACCGGGGAGTCGTCAGGGACGAGATCGACCCGGTGGGTGATCTCCAGCACGGTCATTCCCCGACGCCATCGGGCGACGCCGGCGCGGACCCGTTCGGCGGTGGGGGCGTCCAGCTGGCTGAGGGCCTCATCAAGCACCAGCACCTCGGGACCGGCCACCAGTCCGCGGGCGATCGCGATCCGCTGCAACTGGCCCCCGGAGACCCCGGATCCCCGACCGGTCATCGGCGTGTCGAGCCCCTGGGGCAGTCCGGCCGCCCAGTCCTCCAGGCAGACGGCGGCCAGGGCGCGCTCCAGCAGCCGCGCATCGGCCTCCGGACGCGCCAGCCGCAGGTTGTCGGCCAGGCTCCCCGAGAACAGCACCGGATGCTGGGGCACCATCGCCACCCGGGAGCGCAGCTCGTCCAGGCTCATCGCCGAGACGTCGACCCCGCCCAGCCGCACACTCCCGGAGTCGACGTCCCAGCCGCGCAGCAGGAGTCCGGCGAGGGTGGACTTCCCCGATCCCGACACCCCGACCACCCGGGTCCAGGAGCCCGGCTCCGCCGTCAGGCAGACGTCGTCCAGAGCCGTGCGACCCCCGCCGGGGTAGCCGAAGGACACCCGATCGAGAACGATCCGCGGGTCCTGGCCGCCGCCCACCAGGGAGTCCGGATCGACGACGAGGGGTGTCGCGTCGATCACCTCGCGCACCCTCTCGGCGGCGGCCAAAGAGTCGTCGAGACCCTGGACGAAGTCGTCGATCCCGCGGGCGGGGGTCCACAGGCCGATGCCGACCGCCAGAGCCGTCAGCATCGACTCCCAGCCGGCCCCGCAGAGTGGCGTCACCACGACGACCGCCACGAGTCCCGCGGGTTGGACGGCGGCGATGATCCCGGCGCGCACCCCGGCGAGGGCGCCCGAGCGGCCGCGCAGCGAACCCAGCCGGCGGTCGGCGGCCTCCAGGGAGGCCATCCGGGCCGGTCCGGCGTTGAGGGCCAGCACCTCGCGGACCCCCTGCAGGTCGTCACCGAGCTGGGCGGCGACCTCCCCGCGTCCGGCAGCCACCCGTCGGGCGGCCCGCCAACTGAGGGATGCGCCGATGACCGGCACCACCAGCACCACCAGGACCGAGGCCGCCAGCGTCAACGCGAGCACCCCCGAGGTCCCCGCCAACCAAGCCAGCGCGAGAACCGGCACGAGGACGGCGGAGACCGCCGGGGGCAGGGTGTGGGCGAAGAACACCTCGATCCGATCGATGTCGCGGGTGGCGCGCTCGGTGAGTTCGGCCCCGGCGCGCCCGGTGGTCGCCGCGGGGGCCTGGGGGACCAGACGCGAGAAGAACAGCTCACGCAGCCGCTGGAGGCAGCCGAAGGCCACCCAGTGTCCGCAGTACTGCTCGAGGTAGCGCAGCACCGCCTTCGCCAGCGCCACCCCGGCCATCGTCAGGCCGAGGGCGAGCAGCTGCGTGTGGCTCGGGCTCCCGGTTGACGCATCGCCGATGCGGGCGACCGACACGACGGCCCGGGCGGCGATCACCAGCAGCGCGACGCCGGCCAGCTGGGAGGCGATCCTCGCCACGGCGGCGATCCCCAGGACGGGCACCAGTCGTCGGGTGTGTCCCACCAGCCAGCCGACCAGTGACCTTCTCGAGGACGTGCTCATCGGCCCTCCTGGAGCTCTGCGAGGTTGATGACCCGGTCGGCGGACAGGATCGCCTGCGGCCGGTGGGCGATGAGCAGCACCGTGCGGCCCTCGGCCAGTCGCCGCAGGGCCGCCAGGATCTGGGCCTCGGCGGCCAGGTCGACCCCGGAGGTCGGTTCGTCGAGGATGAGGATCGGGGCGTCGCGCAGCGCGACCCGGGCGATCGCCAACCGCTGGGCCTGACCGCCCGACAGGGTGCGGCCGCGCTCTCCCACCGGGGTCTGGAGGCCAAGAGGCATGGCGCCCACCTCCTCGGCGAGCCCGGCCACCCCCAGGGCTGCCCACAGGTCGGCCTCGGAGGCCTTCGGGGCGGCCATCCGGAGGTTGTCGGCGATGGTGCCGAGGAACAGGAAGGGGCGCTGCTCCACAACGGCCAGTCTGGACCGCAGCTCCCGGGGGTCGGTTGTGCGGGTGTCCATCCCGTCGACCCGCACCGTCCCCGATGCCGGTGTGAGATGGCCCTGGACAAGGGCGCTGAGGGTCGACTTGCCGATCCCGCTGGGGCCCACCAGAGCGACGGTCTCGCCGGGATCGACCCGGATGCTCACCCCGGTCAGGACCGGGCGACCGGGGGTCCAGGATGCGCTGACATCGTCGAGCTCCAGGGCCGGACGCCGGGGGTCCGGCGACGTGGTCTCTGCGGTGGGGGCCCGCAGCGAACCGCCCGTTGCGGGAGCCTTGCGCGACCGATCGCCGGCCGCGGTGGAGTCCCGGGGTGACCTGCCGGCCGCGGTGGAGTCCCGGGGTGACCTGCCGGCCGCGGTGGAGTCCCGGGGTGACGTGCCGGCTGAGGTGGGCACCCGGGGCGAGGCACCCGTCGCCGTCCCCCCTCTGGAGGCGGGGCCTCCGGTCTCCAGGTGACGACGCAGGATGGCCTGATGGGCGCGTCCGACGACCCCGATGTAGAAGAACTGGCCGACCACGTCGACCGGCCCGATCACCAGGATCGTCATGAGGACCACGGCGATCCCCTGCCCGACCGACAGCTGTCTCGAGGACACCCGGGCCACCGCGAGCACTCCTCCGGCCACCACCACGGTGAGCGAGAAGGCGGCGTCGACCACCAGGATCAGCAGCTGGTTGCCGGCCAGCAGCCGCATCAGGGACCGGCGGTGCTGCTCGCCCCGGTGCGCGAGTCGGGCGGCGGTCCGGCCGGCGGCCCGCGCGTAGACCAGGGTGTCCAGCCCCTGGAGGGCCTCCAGGAAGGCCGCGGTGAGCCGGGCCTGGGAGCGCCGGTAGGCGGCCCCGACGGGACGGACCAGACGTCGGAAGCCGCCGATCGCCAGGGGCACCAGCACGATGAGCGCGGCAAGCCGTAGCGCGATGCCGGGAGAGATGGTGACCGCCATCACGGTCAGGACCAGCAGCGGGGTGGTGATCGACCCGACGATCGGCCCCAGGAAGCCGGCCCGGTAGTGGGCGGTGCGCTCCATGGAGGTGGTGGCCATGGACAGCAGTGCTCCGGTGCGCCGGCGGGTGCCGGTCGGCCCCATCTGCAGGACCCTCGACATCACGGCCTGGCGCAGTCGTCGCTCGGTCGAGGAGGCCGCCCACTGGGACAGCCATTGGCCGACTCCGACCCCGGCACCGGCGATCACCGCCAGCACGGCGCACTCCAGCACGCCGCGCTGTGACATCCGACCGCCGGCCGCAACCCGATCGACCCCCTCGCCCAGCAGTGCCAGCAGCATCGCGGTCGCGGCAGCGGCGATCCAGCTCAGTGCGATCGAGCAGGCGATCACCCATCGGGGGGTGGCGGCCCGGATGATCCTCCCCGGCCCCCGGGGACCGGGCGGACCGCCGGGATGACCTGCAGAGATCGCACTGCCGGGATGCCCAGCAGAGGTCGCGCTGCCGGGATGCCCAGCAGGGTGAGCGCCCCCGGCGGCATGAGGACCGCCCACGTGCGGATGTGGGGATGCCTGCGGATGCCCGGATCCATGCCCGTCTCCGGGGACAGCGACCCCGGGTCTCATCGGTGTGCTCATGCGATCCTGCGGGCGGTGGACATGACCCCATTCTCACCCCTGGTGCCACCCGGGGCACCTCCGGCCGGCATCGGAGTGGGTCCCGGCGGGTGCATCTGCGCTTGTCAGCGGTTGCTCAACCAATTAGATGAGGTTAGGCTCACCTAATTGTCGGGTGATGAGGAGTTCCTCCCCCGTCCGACACCCGGCCCAGCCTGGCACTCAGCTCTGCCCGACAGCACGTCCTGCCCGTTCCTGCGGAGGCACGCGCCGCCAGACAGCACAGCGACCCGTCGACATCTTCTCAAGGAGCCCGTGAACCCCGTGTCCCACCGTTCCCCTCTCACCACGCCGCTCAGCCGGCGCCATATTCTCTCCACCGCTCTGGGCGGCACCGCGCTGCTGGCCCTGTCGGCCTGCGGCGCCACCGACTCCTCGTCGGGATCCTCCGCCTCGCCCTCCGGCTCCCCGGCCTCCGGCACGGCCCCCACCGACTCCTTCCCGGTCAGCATCACGCACGCCTGGGGCAGCACCACCATCCCCAAGGCCCCGACCCGGATCGCCACCACCGGCTGGAGCGGCGAGGACGCCGTGCTGTCCCTCGGCGTCCTGCCGGTCGGAATGCCCCGCGCCAACTACGGGCAGGTCGACAAGAACGGCATGCTCGCCTGGACCGCCCGCGCGGTGACGAAGCTCGGCGGCACCGGCGACAAGCTCCCGAAGGTCTACGACGAGACCGACTCGATCAACACCGAGGCGATCTCCGACACCGAGCCCGACCTCATCCTCGGCATCTCCTCGGGGGTCACCAAGGAGCAGTACGCCACCCTCTCCGAGATCGCCCCGACCATCCCCTACACCTCGAAGATCCCCTGGGGAGCCACCTGGCGCGACGTGATGCGCGTCACCGCGAAGGCGATGGGACGCACCTCCGCCGGCGAGAAGGTGATCGCCGACTGCGAGCGGACGATGGTCTCGGCGATCGCCAAGTACAAGGGGCTGAAAGGCCGCTCGGCGGCGGTGATGTGGTTCGACCCCAAGAAGCTGTCCACCCTCACCATTTACACCACCGGTGACGCCCGACCGGCCTACCTCACCGATCTCGGGTTCACCACCCCCGCCTCGGTCGCCAAGCAGTCCCAGGGTGCGGCCTTCTACAAGGAGATCTCGGCCGAGAACGCCGACGTCTACTCCGACGTCGACATCATCGTCTCCTACGGCGACCCGAAGACCCTGCTCCCGCTCCTCCAGAAGGATCCGCTGATCTCGCGGATCCCGGCGGTCAAGCGCGGCTCGGTGGCCGTCATCGAGGACAACTCCGAGCTCGCCTCGGCGGTCTCCCCCTCGGTGCTGTCGATCCCCAGCCAGGTCGGCCCCTACGCCGCCGCCCTGGCACGGGCCGCGGAGAAGCTGAGCTGACCCCGGTGGCCCCCACAGCGCCACCCGCCCCGGTCCGGACCAGCCGGGCGAACCGCCGGTCGACCGTCCCGGTGGGACGCCGGCGGGCCCGGCTGTGGGGGCTGGCAGTGGCGCTGGTCGCCCTGGTGCTGGCCTGCGCGGCCTCGGTGGCGGTGGGCTCCCGGTCCGTCCCACTGGGCCAGGTCTGGTCGGCACTGACCGACCCGTCGGTGCACACCTTCGCCGCCGAGGCGGTCCGCACCCGGGTCCCGCGCACCGTCCTGGGTCTGCTGGTGGGCGCCGCGCTGGCGGTCTCGGGGGCCCTCATGCAAGCCATCACCCGCAATCCGCTGGCCGATCCCGGGATTCTCGGGGTCAACGCTGGTGCCGCCGCACTCATCGTCATCGGGATGGCCTACATCGGCCTGGACACCCCGGGCCAGTACATCTGGGCGTCGATCCTGGGCGCCTCGGGCGCCGCCGCCGCGGTCTGGGGGATCGGCTCGGGGGGACGCGGCCGCCCCAGCCCGCTGCGGCTGGCCCTGGCGGGGGCCGTGATGGCTGCCGTGCTCACCAGCGTCACCCAGGCTGTGCTGCTTCCCCGCGCGGAGCTGCTGCAGACCTTCCGGTCCTGGCAGGCCGGCGGGATCGACAGTGCCCGGTTCGACCAGATCGTCGAGGTGCTGCCCTTCTTCGTCGTCGGAGCCGGGCTGGCCGCCTTCTCCGGTCGGGCCCTGAACTCACTGGCCCTGGGGGACGAGATGGCCGCCGGCCTGGGCGTGCGGGTCGGCCGGGTCAGGCTCCTGGTCGCCGCCGCATCGGTGCTGCTGGCCGCCGCCTCCACCGCCCTGGCCGGGCCGATCGGCTTCGTGGGGCTCATCGTCCCGCACGCCGTGCGCGCGATCGTCGGCGCCGACAATCGCTGGGTGCTCGCCTGGAGCGTCGTGGTGGGACCCCTGCTGCTGCTTCTCGCCGACGTCCTGGGACGGATCATCACCCGGCCCACCGATGTCCAGGTGGGCATCGTGATGGCGATCATCGGCGCCCCGGTGTTCATCGCCCTAGTGCGCAGCCGCCGGATGGGGGAGCTGTGAACAGCACCGCGGTCCAGGCCGATCTGGTGCGGTCCCGACGCCGCCGCCGGCAGCAGCGCCAGATCCTGGTGGTCGTCGTCCTGATCGTGATGGTGGCGGCCCTGTTCCTGACCTGCCTGTGCGTCGGGGAGCGCATCTACTCGCCGAGCGAGGCGATCCGGGTGGTCCTCGGACAGAAGGTGCCGGGAGCCTCCTTTCACCGTCGGGCGCCTGCGGCTGCCCCGGGCCCTCGCCGGACTGCTGGCCGGGGCCGCATTCGGGGTGGTCGGCGCCTGCTTCCAGGTGCTGCTGCGCAACACCCTGGCCAGCCCCGACATCATCGGCATCACGGCCGGGGCCAACACCGCCGCGGTGGCCGGGATCATCCTGGTCGGCGCCTCGGGGCTGGCTCTGACCGGGATGGCGGTGGCCGGCGGACTGCTCACCGCACTCGCCATCGCCGCCCTGGCCTGGCAGGGTCGCGGGGCCACCTCCCGGCTCATCCTCATCGGTATCGCGGCCGGTGCGATGTTCGACGCCGCCACCATGTGGGTGATGATCGGCGGCAACCAGTACGACATCCAGGCGGCCAGCCGCTGGCTCACCGGCAGCCTCAACGGGATCCGGCTGTCGGATCTGACGCCGCTGGTCGCGGTGCTGGTGGTCGGCCTGCCGGGGATCGCGGTGCTGGCCCGCCCGCTGGACACCATGAGGCTCGGGGAGGACGCCGCCGCCGGTCTGGGGGTCCGGGTCCGGGCCACCCGGCAGGCGATCATGCTGGTCGGCGTCGTCATCCTGGCCACCGCCACCGCGACCACCGGGCCGATCGCCTTCGTCTCACTGCTGTGCGGGCCGATCGCCGCCCATCTGGTCGGCCACGGCCGGTCCTGCCTGCTGCCGGCGGCCCTCGTCGGGTCGGCGATGGTGCTGGGTTCGGACCTCATCGCGGCCCATCTGCTGGTCCACAGCTACCCGGTGGGAGTGGTCACCGGGATCGTCGGCGGCAGCTATCTCATCGTCCTCATCATCAGACTCACACGCAGGGAGACGGCATGACCGATCACGACTTCTCCGCCGAGGCGGTCACCGTCGGGTACGGCGAGCGCACCGTCATCGAGGCCCTCGACCTGACCGTCCCCGACCACCGGATGGGCGCCATCATCGGACCCAACGGATGCGGCAAGTCCACCCTGCTGCGCACCATGGCCCGGCTGCTGAGGCCCTCCTCCGGGGCCGTCCTGCTGGACGGTCGGATGATCCACCAGATGCCGACCCGGGCCGTCGCCACGGTGCTCGGTCTGCTGCCCCAGTCGCCCACCTGCCCCGACGGGATCGTGGTCGAGGACCTGGTCTCCCGCGGCCGGGCCCCGCACCGCGGCACCTTCGCGCGCTGGACGGCCGTCGATGACGAGGCGATCGCCTCGGCGATGGCGCTGACCGGCACCGCCGAGCTGGCCACCCGTCCGGTCGACGAGCTGTCGGGGGGCCAGCGCCAGCGGGTCTGGATCGCGATGGCGCTGGCCCAGCAGACCGACCTGCTGCTGCTGGACGAGCCGACCACCTATCTGGATCTGGCCTACCAGATCGACGTGCTGGAGCTGCTCGCCGAGCTCAACCGCAGCACCGGCACGACGGTGGTGATGGTGCTCCACGACATCAACCTCGCCGCCCGCTACTGCGACTGGCTGGTGGCGATGCGGGAGGGGACGGTGATGGCCCGGGGACGTCCCGCCGATGTGGTCACCCAGGACACCATGACCCGGGTCTTCGACCTGGACACCCGGGTGATCACCGACCCGGTCAACGGCTCCCCGATCGTGATCCCGCTCGGCAGGGCGCGTCCGGCCCCGCAGCAACCCGAACAGCCGGAACAGCCAGAGAAGCCGGAACAACCAGAGAAGCCGGGACAGCCGGCCCCGGAGGACGGGCCCTCGCAGCAGACCGGGAACCGGGGCGCGGCATGAGCACTCCCGACCCGCACCCGGTGCCCACCGGCGGCTTCCGGCCCTACCGGGTCAGGGTCGCCGCCCGGCAGCGCCTGAGCCCCCACTTCATCCGCCTCGAACTGGCCGGCGAGGATCTCGACGTCTTCGGCACCGACCGGCTCGACCAGCGGATCAAGCTGCTGCTGCCCAACCCGGACGGGTCCTGGTGCGACCTGGGACTCGACGACGCCGGGGCGCTGGAGTCCGGCGACTGGTACCAGCGGTGGCTGGCCGCCCCGGACTCCGCGCGCAATCCGATGCGCACCTACACGGTGCGCGCCATCGACCCGGGACGCCGGATGCTGACCGTCGACGTGGCGATTCACGGACCGGCCGGTCCGGGCTCACGGTTCGCGCTGGCCTCGGGAATCGGCGATGAGCTCGTGGTGGTCGGCCCGGACTCCCGTTCACCCCACTCGGGGCTGGGCATCGACTTCCATCCGGGTGCTGCTCCGGAGATCCTGCTGGCCGGCGACGAGACGGCGGCCCCGGCGGTCTGCGCCATCCTCGAGGGAATGGCCGCGACGGCCGGACCCGACCCGTCCCGGGGACGCCGGGTGCACGCCTTCCTGGAGATCCCCCAGGCCGACGACGCCCTGCCGGTGGAGGTGCCGTCCGGGTCACGGCTGCACTGGCTGGCCCGGGAGGCCGAGCCCGGCCGCGCCCTCATCGCGGCGGTGGAACAGTTCTGCCGGGACCGTCCCGAGGTGATCGGCACCGACCACCCGGCGGCCACGGCCCTGGAGGACGTCGACGTCGACCGGGAGCTCCTGTGGGAGGCGCCCCAGGCCTCATCTGGGGGCCGCTTCTACGCCTGGGTGGCCGGTGAGGCCGGCACCGTCAAGGCGCTGCGCCGGCTGCTGGTCACCGATCACGGTGTCGACCGCGGCCAGGTCGCCTTCATGGGCTACTGGCGGGCCGGCCGCCAGGAGGGTTAGGCCCCCGGGCAGCAGACCAGGAGGGTGAGCGAGGGGTGGGTCACGCCTCCTTCCCAGCTGTGTCCATCTCCCCCGCCAGGCCGAGCAGGGCGTTCTCCATCACCTCCGGCAGCGCCGGGTGGATCCAGTACTGACCACGGGCGACGTCGTCGACCCGCTGGCCGAAGGTCATCGTCTGGATCGCGGTCTGGATGAGGGTGGAGGCCTGCGGCCCGATGATGTGGGCTCCCAGCAGGGTGCGGGTGACCGGATCGCCGAGCAGTTTGACGAAGTGGGAGTCGTCCTCCATCGCCCAGCCGTAGGCGACGTCGGAGTACTTCTGAGTGAAGGAGACGTAGTGGGTCTCGGACTGTCGCAGCTCCTGCTCGGTGGCCCCCACCGCCGCGACCTGCGGGGAGGAGAACACCGCATGGGGCACGAACCGGTGGTCGGCGGCGACCAGGGAGTCCGGGTGGAGCAGGTTGTGGCGCACCACCCGCGCCTCGGCATTGGCGACGTGCTTGAGGAATCCGGGGTAGCAGATGTCGCCCAGCGCCCAGATGTGCCCGACGGAGCTGCGCTGGTACTGGTCGACCGTGACGAAACCGTCGTCGTCGACCGCCACCCCGGCGGCGGGCAGGTTGAGCCGGTCGGAGTTGGGGATCCGTCCGGTGGCGTTGAGGACGATGTCGCCGGGGTACATGTAGTCGACCCCGTAGGAGTCGACGGTGACGACGGTGAGGTGGCCGCCGGCGTCCTCCTCGATGGCCACCGTCTCCTCCGACATCCGCAGTGAGGCCCGCCAGGCGAGCTCCTCGGTGAACTGCCGGGAGATGTCCAGATCCTCCCGGCGGAGCATCCTGCCGGACCGGTTGATGATGGTGACCTTCGAGCCCAGCGCCGAGAAGATGTGGGCGAACTCGGCGGCGATGAACCCGCCGCCCAGGATCACCAGCCGCTCGGGCAGCTCGTCGATCCGCATGATGGTGTCGGAGGTGTGGATCCGGTCGGACCAGCGCGGGTCGTCGATGCCGAACAGGTGGGGGACCCGGGGCCGCGACCCGGCGGCCAGCACGATCTGCTCGGCGGTGATCTGCCGGGACCCGACCTGGAGGGTGTGGGGGTCGACGAAGTGGGCCTCCTCGGTGAACACCGTGGTGTTGTCCAACCCCTGGCGGAAGGCCAGGCCGGACCGCGAGATGGGGTCGATCCGGCTGAAGATCCGGTCCCGGATGGCCCGGAAGTCGGCGCCGGCCAGCTCCAGGTCGACATCGACCCGGGCGGCGTCTCCCACCGAGGAGGCGAAGTCGGCGGGGATGACGTACATCTTGGAGGGAATGCAGCCGTAGTTGAGGCAGGTGCCGCCGAAGGTGCCCGAGTCGATGATGGCGACCTTCTTGTCGGCGTACTCCTTGCCCAGGATGGTGTTGCCCGATCCCGACCCGATGATGGCGATGTCGAAAGAGTCCCCGGTGGTCATGGGCACAGTCTTCCATCCGGAGCCGACTTCCATCCGGGACCCGCCGCAATCGCGCACCGGCGCACGCCGTCGGGCCCGCTCCCGGCGGTCCGTGTTGATCCGCGACGCGGCCCCCGATAGCATCCCTGCGAGGCTCAAAGGAGACACATGTTCACCCTCACCAGCACCCCGGTCACCTTCATCGGCCTGCTCATCCTGTTCATCTGGTGCACCCTCTGGTCGGTCCGCGACCTGCTCGCCAGCCTCGGCGTCGACATCCCGCCCTCCTGGGCCCCGGCCGAACCGCTGGAGCACGGCGCACCGATCGCGGTCTCGGAGTGCTTCCACCTGGCGATGTCGGTGGTGATGCTGCTGATGGTGCCGCACAGCTGGTGGGGCGCTCTTCCCGGGGTGCTCACCGGCCCGGTGTTCATCACCGTGATGTCCCTGGGCACCCTCTGGATGGCCGCGATGGCCGCCTGGAAGACCTCCTGGCTGGCGGCCGGCCACACCGCGATGTTCGCCGCGATGGTCTGGCACCTGGCCTCGATGGCGAGCCACTCCCGGATGGGGCACTCCGCCACCATGACGGGGATGGGGGACATGGCCCACTCCGGAATGGCGGAGGGGGCCACCACCGTCTCGGGGCTGACCCTGATCACCGGGATCGGGCTGCCCCTGATGGTCTGCCTGGTGGTTCTGGGCCTGTCCGGACTGGTGCGCGCAGTCACCGGCCGGCCGCCCCATCCCGGCCTGCCGGCCTGCTGCCATACCTCCCCCACCACCCCGGCCTCGGCCCGGCTCAGCGGCCTGGCGGACGCCGCGATGGGTCTGGGCATGGCGTGGATGAGCGCCGGCCTGATGACACCCCTGCTGCCCTTCATGGGCAGTCTCACTCCGTGACCCGGCGTCCAGGATCTGGACATCGCCTTCGGGACGGGTTGTCCCTGCTGGTAGCCTGCAGGCCATGAATACCGGTCGAGTTCTTATTCGTCGGCGCGCGGTCTGAAGACCCCCGCCCTCGCACACGAGACCGCGCGCCCTCCCTCCTCACGGACGGAGGGCGTTCCTGTATCCGCCGACACCCTGTTTCACCCGGCCGACGCCACCCGCACCACGGCCACCTAGGAGACGACATGCCCACCCTGCGATCCGCCACCAGCACCTCTGGCCGCGCAATGGCCGGTGCCCGCGCCCTCTGGCGCGCCACCGGCATGGGAGCCGGAGACTTCGGCAAGCCGATCATCGCCATCGCGAACTCGTTCACCCAGTTCGTCCCCGGCCACGTCGGTCTGCGCGACGTCGGCAAGATCGTCGCCGAGCAGATCCAGGCGGCCGGCGGCGTCGCCAAGGAGTTCAACACCATCGCCGTCGACGACGGCATCGCGATGGGACACGACGGGATGCTCTACTCGCTGCCCAGCCGCGAGCTGATCGCCGACTCGGTGGAGTACATGTGCAACGCCCACTGCGCCGACGCCCTGGTGTGCATCTCCAACTGCGACAAGATCACCCCCGGCATGCTGATGGCCAGCATGCGGCTCAACATCCCCACCATCTTCGTCTCCGGCGGCCCGATGGAGGCCGGCAAGGTGACTCTCTCCGACGGCATCCGCAAGCTCGACCTCATCGACGCGATGGTCGCCGCCGGCGACGAGTCCACCAGCGACGACGACCTGGCCCTGATGGAGGAGAACGCCTGTCCGACCTGCGGCTCCTGCTCGGGGATGTTCACCGCCAACTCGATGAACTGCCTCACCGAGGCGCTCGGCCTGTCGCTGCCCGGAAACGGCTCCCTGCTGGCCACCCACGCCGACCGCAAGGCTTTGTTCGAGCAGGCCGGCCGCCAGATCGTCGCGATCGCCAAGCGCTGGTACGACCAGGACGACGCGACCGTGCTGCCCCGTTCGATCGCCACCAGGGCCGCCTTCTCCAATGCCATGAGCCTGGACATCGCGATGGGCGGATCCACCAACACCGTGCTGCACCTGCTGGCCGCCGCCCAGGAGGGCGAGGTCGACTTCACGATGTCCGACATCGACGCCCTGTCGCGCCGGGTCCCGCACCTGTGCAAGGTGGCCCCCTCCACCAGCGTCTTCCACGTGGAGGACGTCCACCGCGCCGGCGGGGTGCTGGGCATCGTCTCGGAGCTGAACCGCGGCGGCCTCATCGACACCTCCACCTCGACCGTCTGGTCCCCCGACGGCAGGCCCGCCACGATGGCCCAGGAGCTGGCCCACTTCGACCTGATGGGAGATCCCGACGAGGAGGTCCGCACCCTCTACGCGGCCGCCCCCGGCGGGGTCCGCACCACCCGGATGTTCTCCCAGGCGAGCCGCTGGGAGAGCCTGGACACCGACCGCTCTCAGGGGTGCATCCGCGACATCGCGCACGCCTACTCCGCCGACGGCGGGCTGGCCGTGCTCTACGGCAACATCGCCGAGAACGGGTCGATCGTCAAGACCGCCGGGGTGGACGCCTCGATCCTCACCTTCACCGGTCCGGCGGTGGTCTACGAGGCCCAGGAGGACGCCGTCACCGGCATCCTCGGCAAGAAGATCAAGGCCGGCGACATCGTGGTGATCCGTCACGAGGGCCCCAAGGGCGGACCGGGCATGCAGGAGATGCTCTACCCGACCAGCTACCTCAAGTCGATGCACCTGGGCAAGGAGTGCGCCCTGCTCACCGACGGCCGCTTCTCCGGTGGCACCTCCGGACTGTCGATCGGCCACGTCTCCCCCGAGGCGGCCTCCGGCGGGCTCATCGGCCTGGTCCGCACCGGCGACACGATCTCCATCGACATCCCGAACCGCACCATCAGCCTCGACGTCCCCGACGCCGAGCTGGACCGTCGGCGGGCCGAGGAGGAGGCCCGTGGGGCCGACGCCTGGACCCCGCACGTGACCCGGACCCGCGCCGTCTCCACCGCTCTGAAGGCCTACGGGCTGCTCGCCTCCTCCGCCGACCGCGGTGGGGTGCGCGACCTCTCCCAGGTGGTCCCGGTCTCCCGCACGGCGGCTCCGGCTACTGCGGCGGCCGCCGGCTCGAGCGCCACGGCCTTGGCGTCCGCCTCTGCGGAGGCCGGCTCGGCCTCCCAGCCCGTCCTGTCCCACCGGTTGTGAGGATGGTCACCCAGAGCGGCCTGGAGGCACCCGCCCTCGGGCCGGCCGACGTCCCCGCCGGCCAGCCGGTCCCCTCCGCCCCGATGAGCGCCCAGGACTACCTGCGCGCCGTGCTGCGCGCACCGGTCTACGAGGTCGCGATGAAGACTCCTCTGGAGCCGATGGAGCGACTCTCCCGCCGGATCGGCAACACCGTGCTGGCCAAGCGGGAGGATCGCCAGCCGGTGCACTCCTTCAAGCTGCGCGGCGCCTACACCCGGATGCGCGCCCTCTCCCAGCAGGAGAGGGCGGCCGGGGTGGTCACCGCCTCGGCGGGCAACCACGCCCAGGGGGTCGCCCTGTCGGGGGCCCGGCTGGGAGTGCGCGCGGTCATCGTGATGCCCATCACCACCCCCTCGATCAAGGTCGAGGCGGTCCGCCAGCTGGGCGGCGAGGTGGTGCTCGCCGGCAACGCCTTCGACGAGGCCAAGGAGCACGCCGTCGCGCTGGCCGCCGACCACGGGCTCACCTATGTGGCCCCCTTCGACGACCCTCTGGTGATCGCGGGCCAAGGCACCATCGGCCTCGAGCTGCTGCAGGACGACGCCCGCCTCGACCGGGTCTTCGTGCCGGTCGGCGGCGGAGGCCTGGCGGCCGGCATCGCCGTCCTCATCAAACAGCTGATGCCCGAGATCCAGGTGATCGGCGTCGAACCCGAGGAGTCCGCCTGCCTGGCGGCCGCGCTGACCGCCGGCCACCCGGTGACCCTCGACCACGTCTCGCTGTTCGCCGAGGGGGTCGCGGTGGCCCGGATCGGCGAGGAGACCTTCCGGCTGCTCAAGTCGTCGATCGACGACGTCGTCACCGTCAGCTCCGATGAGATCAGCGCCGCGGTGAAGGACCTCTTCGACGACACCCGGGCGGTCGCCGAACCCGCCGGGGCGGTCTCCCTGGCCGGGCTCAAGAAGTACGTCCGCGGCCACGACATCACCGGGGAGAGGCTGGCCCACATCCTGTCGGGGGCCAATCTCAACTTCGGCTCGCTGCGCTACATCGCCGAACGGGCCGAGCTCGGCGAGCAGCGGGAGGGGCTCTTCGCCGTGGAGATTCCTGAGCGGGCCGGCTCCTTCCTGCACTTCTGCCGGGTGCTCGGCCGGCGGATGGTCACCGAGTTCAACTACCGCTACTGCGACCCCGACCGGGCCACCGTCTTCGTCGGCGTCGAGCTGCACAGCCGCGAGGAGCGCGCCGACATCGCCTCGGCCCTGAGGCGGGGCGGCTACCGGGTGGCCGATCTGTCCGACGACGAGAACGCCAAGACCCACCTGCGCTACATGATCGGGGGACGTCCCCCGGTGGATCTGGGCGAGAGGCTGGCCAGCTTCGAGTTCCCGGAGTCGCCCGGGGCCCTGGTGCACTTCCTGTCGGTGCTGGGCAGCCGGTGGAACATCTCCCTGTTCCACTACCGAAGCTTCGGGATGGACACCGGCCGGGTGCTCGCCGGATTCGCCGGTGCCAGTGCCGATCCGGGGTTCACCGGGCATCTGGACGCCGTCGGCTATCCGTGGAGCGACGCCTCCGACTCGCCGGCCTACCGGTTCTTCCAGGCGGACCCGCGCTGACGGCGGGGTGGTGTGAGAATGACCCCGTGACTGTCGTCCTCGTCATCATCATCGCCACCCTGTTCGTCATCGCGGCCGCCGAGCTGCTCGCCGACCGGACCGGGATCGCGGCGCCCATCCTGCTCCTGCTGCTGGGCGCCGCGGTGGCGCTGATCCCCGGGATGCCGGAGGTCGAGGTCGAGCCCGAACTGGTGCTGATGATCATCCTTCCGCCGCTGCTCTACTCGGCGGCGGTCAACATGCCGGTCTCCGACTTCCGGCGCAACATCGCACCCATCGGGGTGCTGGCCGTTCTGCTGGTGGCGATCTCCGCCGGGGTGATCGGCTTCGTCGTCAATCGGATGGCCCCCGGCATCGGGATCGCCGCCTGCCTGGCGCTGGGAGCGATCGTCAGCCCCTCGGACGCGGTGGCCACCTCGATCGTGCGCAGGGCCGGTGTCTCGCGCCGGGTGGTGACCGTGCTGGACGGGGAGGGCCTCATCAATGACGCCTCCGCCCTGGTCATCCTCGCCTCGGCGGTCGGGGCGATCGCCAGTCAGGTGAGCGCCGGCAAGGTGATCGGCGACTTCCTGCTGGCCGTCCTGGTGGCGCTGGTGGTCGGCTGGTTGATCGGCCGGCTGATGATCTGGCTGCGATCGCGGGTCCACGAGCCCACCGCCGACACCGTGCTGTCGCTGGCGACCCCCTTCCTGGCCTACCTGCCCGCCGAGCATCTCCACGGGTCGGGCCTGGTGGCCGCGGTGGTGGCGGGACTGGTCGCCAGCCACCACGGGCCGCGGGTCCTCACCCCCACCCAGCGGATGTCCAGCCGCAACACCTGGGGGGCGGTCATGCTCATCCTCGAGTCGGCGGTCTTCCTGCTGATGGGCCTGGAGCTCACCGCGATCGTCAAGGACATGGAGGCCGAGTCCTTCGGCTGGCGGCTGGCCGTCTCGGTCGCCGCCGTTGCCCTGGTGCTCACCCTGGTGGTGCGGACCGCCGTCGTCGCCCCCCTGCTGATGTGGGTGGCGCGACGGTCCAGACGCCGCTCCCGGCACCGCACCCGGCTGGTCGCCGCGACCGAGAGGGTCGGGCAGGCCCGGGCCTCCGAGGACGGCACGATGGAGTTCCGCGGAACCACCCTGTCCCCGGGCCGGGTGGAGCGGTTCGGCGCTCGGCTGCGCCGGATGATCTCCGATCTGGACTACTACATCGAGCACCCGCTGGGGCCCCGCGAGGGTGTCGTGATGATCTGGGCGGGAATGCGCGGGGCGATCACCCTGGCGGCCGCCCAGACCCTGCCGCTGGACACTCCGCACCGGTCCTTCCTCGTGGTGGTCGCCTTCCTGGTGGCGGCCGCCTCCCTGCTGCTGCAGGGCAGCACCCTGGGGCTGGTGGTGAAGCTGGCCCGCCCGGCGGTCGCCGAGGGGATCGATCCCCAGGAGCAGGCCGAGATCCGCACCCTGCTGCACCGCGCGGTCCGCGATGTGCCGGTGTCCCCGGGTATGCGCACCCTGCTGGCCCGGATGAACCGGCAGGAGGGCGGCCAGGCCGAGGACAACAGGCTCCAGGCGGCCGCGGTGGCACTGGCCTGGCGCCAGTTCGCCGAGATCCGCGAGAAGCCGACGACCTCCCCGGCAGGAGACGCCATCGCCTCCCCCGAGCACCGGCGTCGGGCCGCCGAGATCTCGCGCAACTACGCCCTCAGACTGATCGTCGCCCAGCGCCGGGCGCTGCTGGACGCCAGCGACTCGGGACAGTTCAGCCCCGAGGCGGTCAGCGCCGCACTGGACACTCTGGACGCCGACCAGTTGTCCCTGGAGACCCGGGGGGCCTCGCTGGACTGATCGTGTCCCGGCGGCGTCTCCGGCGGCCGCCCTAAGATCTCGTCATGACCCATCCTGACCAGACCCCGGCCGATCTCTCCGCAGCCCTCCCGCCGACCCCTGACGAGCGGCCGTGGGCGCTGGTGACCGGCGCCACCGGAGGCCTGGGACAGGCCTTCGCCGGCTATCTGGCCCGCCGCGACCACAATCTGGTGCTGGTCGGCCGGCGCACCGAGGTGCTGGACCGACTGGCCGACCGGATCCGGGTCGACCACGGGGTCCAGGTGATCACCGAGTCGGTGGACCTGTCCGACCCCGCCCGGACCACCGCACTCACCACCGACCTCGCAGATCGCGGGATCTGCGTCGACACCCTGGTCAACAACGCCGGGTTCGGCACCCTCACCACCGTGGCCGAGGCCGACCCGGCCAGGCTGGCGGCCGAGGTGGCGGTCGACTGCCAGGCGGTCGTCCAGCTGTCGTCGACCCTTCTTCCCGCGATGATCGCCCGGGGGCGCGGAACGATCATCAACGTCTCCTCCACCGCGGCCTTCCAGCCCATCCCCGGTTTCGCCACCTACGCGGCGGCCAAGGCCTTCGTGCTGTCCTTCAGCCGGGCGCTGTGGTCCGAGACCAGGGGAACCGGCGTCCGGGTCACCGCGATCTGCCCCGGTCCCACCGACACCGGCTTCTTCGACGCGGCCGGCGACGACGGATTCCCGGGCAGACGACGTCACCCCGACCAGGTGGTGGAGACCGCCTTCCGCGCCCTGTCGCGCCGCGAACCCGCCGCGGTCGACGGGCTGGCCAACAAGGTGCAGACGACGGCGGTGGGTCTGGTGCCCGCCCGGCTGGCCACCGCGGCGGCGGGCCGCCTCTTCGACTGAGCGGGCCGCCTCTTCGACTGAGCGGGCGGGACGATCAGCTCACCGAGATGGTTCTCTGGACGGTCGTGCGCCCGACCGTGAACCTCACCAGGTACTCCCCCGGGACGTCGGGCACCACGATCTCCTGGTGCCACCGCATCCACGAGCCGTACGGGGGAAGAGTCTCCACGCCGCCCCGGGCCACCACCGTCTTCGAGGCGGTGCTGTAGAGCTGCCAGGTCGGCGAGGCGACCCCGGACTTCACCACCCCGGAGATGATCAGCGGCCCCGAGGAGACCGTGGTGCCGGCCTCCGGGGTGTCGATCCACAGCGGCGCCACCGCATTGAGCCGGGCGCGCTGGAAGTCGGTCTGAGGCTTGCCGATGAGAGGGAGGTTGGGGGATCCGTCCACCAGGATCCGCACCGACTTCTGCGATCCGTTGTCGACCGCGGCGGTCGCGGCGAACACCAGCTGCTGGATGGCGTCCTCCTCCTGGCCGCGGGTGCGGAACTGGGCGAAGGCCGACTGGGACAGGTCCAGGGTGATCCGATCGCCCCGGACGCGGGCCTCGTTGACCTGCCCGCCGGACCAGCTGGAGATGTACTCCGGGTCCAACGGCGCCACGTTGAGCACCGCGGCGACCGCCGTGCCGAGCCGGTCGCCGACGGTCGGAAGGGTGCGCAACTCCCGGTAGATCAGCCCGTCGTCGCGGCCCAGGTAGAACACCTGGACGCCGGCCTGCATGGTGGTCACCGAGGTGTCGGCCGAGGAGGTTCCCAGGTCGGAGGCGCTCACCACACCGCTGGCGGTCGGATCGGTCTGGTCCCCGGACCCTCCCCACAGGGTCGACAGCCCGTAGCCCGCGGCCAGTGCGGCGACCATGATCGCGGCAACCAGCGCGTGGTTGCGCCAGGATCCCCGGGGTTCGCGCATCTCGCGGGCCCGTCGCAGGATCTCGTCCCGTCGGTCGGAGGGCACAACCCTCTCGCCGACCGCTCGCAGACGGTCGGCGACCAGCTCCTGGACGTCGGTGTCGGGCGGGATGTCGCAGATCCGGACCAGTTCGGCCAGGGCTCGCACCACACGACGGCGGGCCACCCGGCGGGTGACCTCCAGGATGTCGGCGGTCTCGGCGATCGAGACCCCGGCGTACAGCTTGACGACGATCACCTCGCGCAGCCGGTGGGGCAGGCCGGTCAGCCCGGTGAGCAGGTCGGCGTCCCCGCCACCGGCCTCCTCTGGGACCGAATCTCCTGCGACCGGGTCGCCTGAGGCGTTCTCGGGCCCTTCCGCCTCCTCGCCGGTCTCCCGGTGCGACAGCGATGACGGATCGGAGCCGCCGGCCCCGCGCTGGGCGACCCGGGCCGCCGTGGCGACCCGGGCGCGCAGCGAGCCCACCACATGGGACCAGGAGTGGAAGGTCGGATCGTCCCGGTACATCCCCAGCATGGCGTCGCGGACCAGGGTCTCGGCGACGGCGCCGTCGGGGTGGGACGGGGACACCAGCAGGGCGACGAGCCGCACCAGCGGCTCCCACTGCTCCTGGTCGAGAGCCGGCAGCCACACCTGTCGGTCGTCATAGCGTTCGTCAGTCACTCAGGGGTCCCGTCTCAGATCCCCGCGTAGGAGTGCAGACCGGAGATGAACAGATTCACCCCGACGAAGTTGAACCAGAATGCGGCGATCCCGATGATCGCGATGACGGCGGCGCGGGTGCCCCGCCAGCCGGCGGTGGCGCGGGCGTGCAGGTAGCCGGCGTAGACCACCCAGGTCACCAGGGACCAGGTCTCCTTGGGGTCCCACCCCCAGAACCGTCCCCAGGCGTACTCGGCCCAGATCGATCCGGCGGCGATGGTGAAGGTCCAGATCGGGAATCCGAAGGCGTGCGCCCGGTAGGCCAGATTGTCGATCGACCGGGAGTCGGGAACCCGGGCCAGGAATCCGCGCAGCGGGGTGCCGGTGCGCGCGGCCCGGCGCTCGGCCCGCTGCTTGACCAGGAAGAGCACCGATGCGATGGCGCCGACGTTGAGGGCGGCGGCGGCCAGGCAGGCGGCGACGATGTGGACCACGAACCACACCGAGTGGAGGGCCGGGACCAGGGGCGCGATCCCGACGTAGAGGACGGTGGCGGCCAGTCCGTTGCCGATCGCCAGCAGCAGGGTGACGCCGATCCCGAGCCAGCGGACGTTGCGTCGGGTCATGAGCAGCAGGTAGGCGACCACCACGAAGAACAGTGCGGCGGTGACGAACTCGTACATGTTGCCCCACGGCAGCCGGTGGGCCGCCAGCCCGCGGCAGACCACCCCGACCCCCTGGCTGGCCGCCCCGATCACCGTGAGGTACAGACCCATCCGGCCCCAGGTCTCGGCGCGCACCTCGGCCTCGCGGACCTTGTCCGGCACGCCATCCGGGGCGTCATCCGCGGGGTCGTCCCCGATGCCGCGCAACCCGGCCCACTCGGCCACGTGGGCCAGGAAGGCGAGGATGTAGACGACGGCGGCGGTGACGATGCCCAGCGCGGACAGGCTCGCCAGTGTCATGAGGCCTCCTCGGCTGCGATCGGGGACACTGTAGCTCCCCCGGCGACTCCCAGCAGGTCCGTCACGTCCTCGTCGAGGCCGGCGCGGGCGTCGGCCCGGTCCAGTCCGCCCACCTGGATGGTGAGCCGATCGCCGTCGGGGCGGACCCTCAGCCACAGCCGCCTCGGCCGGGTGAACAGGCTGACGCACAGCCCTGCCACCGAGATCAGCACCGAGGCGAACAGCAGCGGCAGACCCGGGGAGTGGGACACCTGGATCTTCGTCCAGCGCTGATAGCCGGTGAACTCGATCCTGCCCTGGCCGCCCGGCAGCCGGTACCCCTGGCCCGGTCTCAGCGCGAAGCTGACCTTCTGGCCCTTCTCGGAGACCTGGGTCATGCCGGTGGTGTTGAGCACGTAGAGGTTCTGCGGGGTGCCGGTCTCGGGGATCGGCTTCCCGTACCAGGCGTTGAGGAAGAGCTGCGGGTTGTAGGTGTCGGGGAAGATCGAGACCGGCCCGGTGGCCCCCACCGAGGCGGTGGGCAGGAAGAATCCCTGGAAGGCCAGCCTGTCGGGCCGGGCGTCGGGCACCTTGATCACCCCGGTGGAGCTGAAGTTGCCGTCCTGGGGGACGAAGGCCACCGCCCCCTGGAAGGCGACGTGGCCGTTGCCGTCGGTGACCTTGACCACCGGCGCGTAGCCGTGCCCGAGCAGGTGCACATTGGTCGACCCGAGGGTCAGCGGATGGTTCACCTCCAGGGTGTGCTCGGAGGTGCGGCCGTCTCGGGTCAGGGAGACGTCGGCGGCGAACTGGCGGGCGGCTCCCCGCTGAACCGGACCGGTCTCGAACGTGACGTTGAACTTCTTGAGGACCAGCGAGAAGGGGGTGAGGGTGTCGGTGTTGACCATCGCCCCGGCGTGGAAGTCGTCGAACTGGGTGAGGTTGTTGGAGAACCCCTGGCCCTCGACGACCACCGCGCTGCCCTTGTACCCCCACAGGGTGTTCCAGCCGATCGCGACCAGCAGTACCACCAGGAAGACGTGGAAGACGAGGTTGCCGGTCTCGCGGTGGATGCCCCGCTCGGCGCGCACCGAGCCGTCCTCGTCGAGGGCCACCCGGTAGTGCCGGGAGCGCAGCCAGCTGCGCGCGGCCGCGGTGATCCGCTCGGCGTCGGCGGGGGTCGCGTCGATGGTCCGCTCGGCGTGTTCGGGCAGCCGGTCGAGACGGGCCGGGGTCCTGGGGGGTTGACGCCGCAGCGCCCTCAGGTGGGCGGTGATGCGCGGGATGATGCAGCCGATGAGGCTGATGAACAGCAGCAGGTAGATCGCCGAGAACACCGTGGAGGTGTAGACGTGGTACAGCCCCAGGCGCCGGTAGACGGCGTCCAGGGTGGGGTGGGCGGCGGCGAAGTCGGCGACCTTGATGGCGCTGGAGGCGGTCTGGGGGATCAGTGATCCGGGAATCGCGGCGGCGGCCAGCAGGAACAGCAGCACCAGGGCGGTGCGCATGCTGGTGAGCTGACCCCAGATCCAGCGCGCGGTGGCGCGCAGCCCGAGGGCCTTCGTGCTGTCGGTCATCTCACCCCTCCATCGCTGTGGCGGTCGTCCCGTCGGGTGCCGGCCACCCGACACCGTGCGCCTGATCCCAGCCCACTCGATCCCGGCCCACTCAGATCACTGCTCCGAACCGGGCCGCCCAGTTCCGCAGGATGGCCATCAGGGCGGCCCACCAGCCGGTCACCAGGGCGACCCCGACGGCCATCATGAGCACCCCGCCGGCCCGCTGGACGCCGAGCTGGTGACGTCTGACCCATCCGACGGTGCGTCCCAGCCAGCCCAGGGCGGCGCCGGCGGCGATGAACGGGATCCCCAGCCCCAGGGCGTAGCAGGAGGCCAGGGCGGCGCCGCGCAGTGCCGACCCCTCCTGGAGGGACAGCCCGTAGACGACGGTGAGGGCCGGGCCGATGCACGGTGTCCAGCCCAGTCCGAAGACCACCCCCAGGGCAGGGGCGGCGGCCAGCCCGGCCCGCGGCAGCCGGTGGAGGCGCAGTTCCCGGCGGCCCAGCGGCACCAGCCCGGCGAACATCGCCCCGAGCAGGATGGTGAGCGCCCCGATGACGATTTCCAGGGTGCGCTGATGGGCGATCAGGGAGCGTCCCAGACCGCCGATCACGCTGCCGGTGGCCACGAACACGATCGTGAAGCCGAGCACGAAGAGCACCGATCCGGCGAAGGTGCGCAGCCGCCGTGCGGGCTGCCCGCCGGAGCCCGAGGGCTCGGAGAGCTCGACGGCGCTCTGGCCCGCCGCATAGGACAGGTAGCCGGGCACCAGCGGCAGCACGCACGGCGAGAAGAACGAGACCAGGCCGGCCAGCAGGGCCACCGGCACCGCTCCCAGCATCGATCCGCGCAGCGCCGAGGCAGCCCAGGCCCCGATCTCCAGGGGCACCGGGGTGGGGGTCGTCAGCAGTTCGGTCACGGCTTCTCCGCGGCGATCTGTCGAATGATCTGGACCAGGCTGATGGTGCTGACCTCACCGAGGAAGCGGGCCGCGATCCTGCCCTTCCGGTCGATGACCAGGGTGGAGGGGATGGCCTTGGGGGGAAGGGAGCTGAACTTCAGCAGGAGGTCCCCGTCGGGGTCGAAGAAACTGGGCCAGCCGACCGAGAAGGCGCGCGCGAAGGCCTGGGCCGGGGCCCGGTCCAGGTCGCGGGTGTTGATGCCGTAGAAGGCGGCGATCGAGGAGGTCTGGGAGGCCGCCTTCGACAGTCCGGGGGCCTCGTGACGGCACGGGGCGCACCATGATCCCCACACGTTGATGACGATCACCTTGCCCGCGGAGTCGGCGGTGCTCAGTCGGGTGCCGTCCAGGGAGGTGCCGGTGAGCACCGGTGCCGGCTGGCGCTTGTCGGCCTCGATCGTGGTGTAGGAGCCGTCACCGGCGGCGAACCCCTTGTCATCGCTGGCCGCCGACGACGAGCTGCAGCCCGCCAGCGGAACCGACACCAGCAGGCCGGCGGCGGCCAGCAGGGTGCGCCGGTTCATCGTCCGGCGGGCCCGCCGGAACCCGGATCCGATGCCGCGGGGTCGGACCCTGCCGGGTCGGCCGACCCGGCGGAGATGTTCGCCCGACGGGCCCCCTTCGGGATGAGGTCCAGGGAGGGCTCGGCGTAGTCGACGCGGACGATGCGTCCGTCCAGGACCCCGAAACTGGTCACCGACCCGAGGGTGCAGACCCGGTTGCGCGGGTCGTGGGCCAGTCGGCGTCCCTCGGCCGACAGGTGGGCGATCCAGATCGGCAGCTGGTGGGAGACGATGAGGGCCTGTCCGCCCTCCCCGACCTGCCGGGCGGCGGCCAGGATGGCGCGCTGCATCCGCGCGGCGATGTGGGTGTAGGGCTCCCCCCAGCTGGGCCGCAGTGGATTGCGCAGGTACTTCCAGTTGTGCGGATCGCGCAGGGCGTGGTGGCCCGGCCCGAAGACCTGTCCCTCGAAGACGCTGGTGGCCTCGATGACGTCGGGCTCCAGCTGCACCTCGAGACCCGGGTTCAGGGCGGCGACCGGGGCGATCGTCTCCTGGGCGCGCTCCAACGGCGAGCTGATGAGGGCCGCCAGCGGGACGCCGGCGAAGAACTCGGCCGCCCGGGCGGCCATCCGGCGTCCGTTCGGGGACAGGTGGAAGCCCGGGAGCTGCCCGTAGAGCACGCCGGTCGGGTTGTCCACCTCGCCGTGGCGCAGCAGGTGCACGGTCGTCGTGCGACTCATCTCCGGCTCCAATCTGGTTGCGGTCCCCACCAAATCTACGGCTACCGGCCGTGGACCGGTGGTGATTGACGGCTCAGTGGTGATCTGGGGAATCCGTGCTGATCTGACGGCCCAGTGGCGACTGACGGCTCAGTGCCCGGGCTGACGACCCCGGCGCTTGCGCTGGGAGGGACGGATCACCGGACGGCCCTTGGCGATCAGATCATCGCGGCGGGCGGCGGCGAAGGCGGCCAGGGAGTCGGCCAGCGCCGTCGGGGTGGGCTCGGGGGCGACCACGTCGACCGCCAGGCCGTGCTCCTCGCAGGTCTCCGCGGTGCGCTGCCCGATGGCGGCGACCACGGTGTGACGGTGCGGTTTGCCGGCGATCCCGACCAGATTGCGCACGGTGGTCGAGGAGGTGAAGACGACGGCGTCGAAGCGGCCGGCCCTGATCGCCTCGCGGGTCTCGGCGGGCGGCGGGGCGGCCCGCACGGTGCGGTAGCCGATGATGTCCTCGACCTCCCAGCCGAGGGCCGACAGCTCGGCCGACAGGGACTCGGTGGCGATGTCGGCGCGCGGCACGAAGACCCGGTTGATCGGGTCCAGGGCGTCGTCGAAGGCCGGGAAGGTGGCCGCCAGGGCGGCGGTCGACTGGGTTCCCTCGGGCACCAGGTCGGGGCGCACCCCCCACTCGGCCAGGGCCTTGACGGTGGAGTCGAAGATCGCCGCGATCCGCAGCCCGGAGTAGGCCCGGGAGTCCAGGCCGATGCTCTCCAGCTTCTCGCGGACCGCCCGCACGGCGTTGGCCGAGGTGAAGACCACCCACTCGTAGCGGCCCTCCACCATTCCCCGGATCGCCTTGTCCATCTGCTGGGGGGTGCGCGGCAGCTCCATGCTGATGGTGGGCACGTCCAGACATCGTGCGCCGTAGTCCTGGAGGCGGGAGGGCAGGGTCGCCGAGTGGTCGCGGGTGCGCGGGATGAGGATCGACCAGCCGAACAGCGGCTTGGACTCGTACCAGTCCAGCCGGGCCCGGCTGGACTCGGCGACCACGTGACCGATGACGATGTAGGCGGGCTCGGCCGGATCGGTCTTGGCGACCGCGGCCGCCAGTCCGCCGAGGGTGGTGGTCGTGGAGACCTGCTCGGTGGTGCCGCCGTGCAGGGTGATCACTGCGGGCTCGGACTCCCCGCGGCCCGACTCCAGCGCGTGGGCGACGACCTCGCGCACCAGATCGACGATGGTGGAGACCACGATGAGGCCCTCGGCGGCCCACGGGTAGCCCTCGGAGCTGAGGTCCCGGCGGGCCGACTCGACGCCGATCAGCTGGACGTCATGTCCGTGCAGGGAGACCCCGGCGTACTCGGGGACCGCGGTGAGCGGGGACACTCCCGGGACGACGTCGACGTCATGGTCGGCGATCGCCAGGGCACTGCACTCGGCGCCGATGTCGCCGTCCAGGAAGGGGTCTCCCTCGACCAGCCGGACGACGTCCAGACCGTGCCCGGCGGCGTCCAGCAGGGCGGCGATGATGTCCTGGGGGGTGTCGGGCTCGATGATCTCGGCCTCGGCGTTGAGCTGGATCTCGGGGGTCTGGAGCAGGGCGCGCAGTCGCTCGGAGTCGATGATGATGCGGGAGGCACGGTTGATCGCCGTCACCGCGGACAGGGTCAGCAGGCCGGGGTCGCCGGGGCCGGTGCCGACGAACTGCACCCTGGCCTGTGCGACGGCCCTCGTCTGGAGGCCACTGTCCTGCACCTCCGCAGGGCTCGATGGCGTCTGAGTCATCCTCTGTATCCCTTCGTGGGAGCCCGTCGCCCGTTCTGTGCCGGACGCCGGGGAGAAGCGTTGTCGGTGGGGTCGGCGTCCAGACCCCGACCCGGTGCCGATACCCTTGGCTCCCGCACTTCTGCCCCACTTTTCTCTCAGTCCGGACCCCTCGGCGTCAAGTCGGGAGAGCATTCTCCCGACCCCGGTGTGGTCGGCGTGAACGGTCCGTGATAGGCGACAGATCCCGATCGGTGTCGGAACCGGGCGGGCAGAGGGCCGACAGGACCCCTGCCGGGCCGACATCAGGGTACGACGGCCACCTGTCGGGGACCCTCGGTGAGAGCCCTCAGGAGGGTGTCGCGGTCCAGGTGCCAGTAGGCGATCAGGACCCCGTCGACGAAGGTCACCGGGACATGGTCGCCCCATCTGGACCTCAGCTGCGGGTCGGCGTCGACGTCGACCCGTACCGGTCCCCCGGGAATCAGTGCGGGGTGATCGGCGAGCAGCTGTGCGATCACCGCCTCGGCGTCGTCGCACAGATGGCATCCGGCCCTTCGGAGAACGACAACATGCCCCTCGACCCGAGGGTCGGGGGGATGTGGGATGCCCTCAACCGGGGACGGCCGGTCCGCAGGCTCCCGACGGTGCCGCCGGGGTCTGCCGATCACGGCCGTCGAGGCGTCACTTGCCGGCGCGACGACGCTGAATGCGCGTCTTCTTCAGCAGCTTGCGGTGCTTCTTCTTCGCCATCCGCTTGCGACGCTTCTTGATAACGGAACCCACTGTGGACCTCTTCTCGTTTCGGCCTTGGTCGTTCGACCCCGGACCGGCTTGCACTGGGCCGCGGGGGCCCGGCAGGGTGATTGCCCGATGCGCACCGGAGATCTCCGAGCCACTGAACCGCCAGGACTCGTCGACGCGCCCGGTGGCGCAGACAAATGGCCATTCTAGTCGGTGCGCTTCTGGGGGGCAAAGAGACCGACCCGCAGGTCACCGGACCTGCGGCGGCCCTCAGCTCAGCCGGGCGGCCTTGTCCCGACAGGCCTCCAGGGCCCGTGCGAAGGCGGTGCGCAGCCCGTGGCTCTCCAGCTGGTCGAGGGCGGCGGCGGTGGTCCCCCCGGGGGAGGTCACGGCGCCGCGCAGCACCGCGGGGTGCTCCCCGCTGGAGGCCATCAGCTCGGCCGACCCGGCGAGGGTGGCGACCGTCAGCTCGGTGGCCTGGGCGCGCGGGACGCCCATCGCCACGCCCGCGTCGATCATCGCCTCGGCGACCAGGAAGACGTAGGCCGGGCCCGATCCGGAGATGGCGGTGGCGGCGTCGTGCAGCTTCTCGGGCACCTCGACGACGGTCCCCAGCGGGTCGAGCAGCGCGATGACCTGTTCGCCGGCCTGTTCGGCCCCCGCCGCCGGGGAGACGATGAAGGTGCCCCGGCCGACCTTCACCGGGGTGTTCGGCATCACCCGGACCACCGGGCGGCCTCCCGAGGGGGCCAGTGCCGCCTGGAGGGTCTGGGTGGTCACTCCCGCCGCGATCGAGATGACGACGACCTGGGGGTCGAGATCCTCGGCGATCTCGGAGGCCACCGCGGCGGCCATCGCGGGCTTGACGCCGATGAGCACGATATCGGCCCCTCGGACGGCCTTCCGGTTGTCGGTGAGGGCGGCCACCCCGAGGGTCTCCGCGACCCGCTGACGGGTCGCGGAGGACCGGGCGGTGGCGACGATCCGCGACGGATCGGTACCGGCGGCCAGCAGCCCGGAGACGATCGCACCGGCCATCGTTCCGCAGCCCAGCACCGCGATCTGCGGGTTCATCGGGTGGCCCCCTCGGCGGCGACCAGCTCGGCGATCTGGATGGCGTTGAGGGCGGCCCCCTTGCGCAGGTTGTCGGCGGTGCAGAAGAGCACCAGGCCGTGACCCTCGGGGGCCGACTGGTCGACCCGGATCCGTCCGACCAGGGAGGGGTCGGTGCCGGCGGCGTCGCGCGGGGTGGGGACCTCGGCGAGGGCCACGCCGGGGGCCCCGGAGAGCAGCCGGGTGGCGTCCTGCGGGGTGATCGGGTGCGCGAACTCGGCGTGGACCACCAGGCCGTGGCCGGTGAAGACCGGGATCCGCACGCAGGTGCCGGCGACCAGCAGGTCGGGGATGTGGAGGATCTTGCGCGACTCGTGGCGCAGCTTCTGCTCCTCGTCGGTCTCCCCGCTGCCGTCGTCGACGAGGTTGCCCGCCAGCGGGACGGCGTTGTAGGCGATCGGGGCCACGTAGGGGCCGAGGTCGATGCCGGGACCGACCTGGCCGTCCAGGGCCAGGGCCGCCGGGTCGGTGATGGCCAGGCTCTGTTCGGCCAGGGTGCGCACCCCGGCCAGTCCCGAGCCGGAGACGGCCTGGTAGGTGGCCACGACCAGCCGGGTGAGTCCGGCGGCGTCGTGCAGCGGCTTGAGGACGGGCATCGCCGCCATCGTGGTGCAGTTCGGGTTGGCGATGATCCCCTTCGGCCGGTTCGCGACGTCCCCGGGGTTCACCTCGGAGACCACCAGCGGGACCTCGGGGTCCTTGCGCCAGGCCGAGGAGTTGTCGACCACCACGGCGCCGGCCGCGGCGACCTGCGGGGAGTACTGGCGGGAGGTGCCGCCACCGGCGGAGAACAGTGCGATGTCGATCCCGGAGAAGTCGGCGGTGGCGGTGTCCTCGACGGTGATCTCGGTGCCCTTGAAGGTCAGCTTCTTTCCCGCCGACCGGGACGAGGAGAAGAACCTCACGTCGTCGAGGGGGAAGTGTCGCTGCGCCAGCAGGGTGCGCATGACCCCGCCGACCTGGCCTGTTGCTCCGAAGACTCCAACTCGCATGGGGGCGATTCTATGTCCCGGACTGTCGGCCCCGGGGCGGGCGGACCGGCCCTCGGACAGCCCCTCGGGCGCCGGGTCCGCTCAGGCACCGACGCTTGGAGGGTCCGACCCTCCGGGAGCCCGGGTCCCTGGACGCCGGCTCACAGCCAGGACAGATGGGGGGCCAGCAGGGCGTAGCCCACGAAGGAGACGACGTCGAGGACGGTGTGGGCCACCACCAGGGGCAGCAGCCGTCTTGTGCGGGTGAAGATCAGCCCGAGGACCGCCCCCATCACGACATTGCCGAGGAATCCTCCCCACCCCTGGTAGAGGTGGTAGGTGCCGCGGATCAGGGCGCTGGCGAGCACCACGGTGAGGGTGCTCCAGCCGACCTGCAGCCATCGGGTGATGAGGTAGCCGATCATCACGGTCTCCTCCAGAACCGCGTTCATCACCGCCGCCAGGATCAGCACCGGGATCACCCACCAGGCTCCCTGGAGGGCCGAGGCCTGGACGGTGGTGTTGATCCCCAGAGCCCTGGAGGCCGCGTAGAGACCGAGCCCCGGGATCCCGATGGCGGCCGCGATGACCACCCCGGCGCCCAGGTCGTGGCCCCATCGGGGGCCGACCAGACCCAGCCGATGGCGCACCCCTCCACGGGGCGGGTTGACGGTGGCCAGCAGATAGATCGCCAGCAGGGCCGGGACCACCCCGAAGGCGATGTCGGAGAGCTGGTAGCCCAGATCGAGCCAGGGCCGGCCCGGGGTCACCGAGGCGTTGAGGGTCGAGGTCTGCTTGGCCAGCGGGACGCCGCGGGTCATCCGCTCGATGATCCGCAGGATCGAGTACCAGGCGGACTGGCCCAGGCTGATCGCCAGCACCAGGACGGTCTCGATGATCAGCAGCCGGCGCCGACGGGCGATCCTGCGGTCCCGCTCGGGGTCGACGGGCACCAGCGGGACGCCGCCACCCGACAGCGGGGTCGCCCCGGTGCCCCTCGGCGCAGAGTCGCTGTCCCTCGGTGCGTGGTCGCTGTCCCTCTGCGCAGGGTCGCTGGACCCCGGTGCAGCGCTGGCAGCCCTCGGGGCAGGGGCAGCGGTGCTCGACGGGGTGTCGGATGATCTCAGCTCTGTGGCCTCGTCCATCGGGCTGGCATCACCGGGTCCCGGTGTCTCCGTCGGGTCCTGCGGGCCGGGCACGGGATGGCGCCGGGGGACGACGACGGAGCCGCCGCGCCAGTCGGTGCCGTAGGGCTCGTCGGGGATTCCGCGTCGCGCACTCACCGGCGGGCGACCAGTGACCGGGAGAACAACATGAGATTGGCGGGCCTCTCGATGATTCGGCGGGTGCAGTAGGAGTACCAGTCGCGACCCCATGGCAGGTAGACCCGCACCCGGCGGCCGATATCGGCCAGTCGGCGCTGTTCCAGGGGGCGGATGCCCTGGAGCATCTGGAACTCAACGGTCTGGGGTCCGCGGTTGAGATCGGCGATCAGTCGCTCGGCGATCGCGATGAACACCGGGTCGTGGGTGGCGATCAGTGCGGTCGCCGGACCCTGGAGGAGGGTCCGCAGGCAGGCCGACATGCGCAGGTCGACGTCGTGGGGGGCGACCACCATCTCGCTGCGAGGTCCGGTGTAGTCGCCCTTGCACAGCCGGATCCGTCGCCCGGTGGTCGCCAGCTCGCGGATCTGGTCCAGCGAGTCGTGGCGGGCGGCCTGCACCACCACCCCGGTCTCGGGGAAGTCGGCGAGCAGGGATCGGACGATGTCCAGGACGGCCTCATGGATCTCGGGCCCCTCGTCGTCGACGGTGACCAGGACGCCGGCGTTGCCGGCGGCGCGGCAGATCTTCTGGGCGCGGTCGAGGGCGGTGGAGGGTCCGGCCTCGGGCAGGCAGACCCCCAGCGTCGACAGGGCGATCGAGACCTCGGAGTGGCCGGTCATCTCGGCGGAGGATCCCAGCGCGGAGATGGCCGCCAGCAGTCCGTCGGTGGCCCGGTCGGCCTCCGCCGGGGTGGTGGCGGTGGGCACCAGGGGGTGCAGGGAGACCTCAAGACCCTTGTCGACGGCGTCCCGGGCGGCCCTCACCGCCTCGGGGAGGGTCTCGCCGGCGACATAGGAGGCGGCGATCTCGCGGGCCGGTCCCAGTCGGGTGACGGCCGCCGCGATCCTCTCGTTCGTCGCGGCGTGCATGGCGATCTCGCGTGCTCGGAGCCACATGTCAGCTGCGCCCCGCGTCCCCGCGGGGCTCGGAGTACGCCTGCACCCTGGACTGGAGGCCCTCGGCGACGGCGGCCCGGGTCTGTTCCAGGACTCTCCCGAGGGCGTCCTGGCGCAGCGCCCGGCTGGTGAAGCGATGAGTGTTGACCTCGATGACGACGTCCCCGTCGAATCCGCGTCCGACGGCGTCGCGGACCACCTCCCAGGACCGCTGGCTGCCCTCCCCCGGCATCAGGTGCTCGTCCTTGAAGGTTCCCGACCCGTCGGTGAGGTGGATGTGGGCCAGCCGGGGGCCCCAGCTTCGGACGTACTCCAGGGCGTCCATCTGGGCGGTGGAGGCGTGCGAGAGGTCGAGGGTGAGGTGGTCGTAGGAGCGCAGGGTGGGATCCCAGTCGGGGGCGTAGGCCAGGAAGCGTCCGGCCGGGGTGCGCCACGGGTACATGTTCTCCACGGCGTAGACGAGACCGGCGGCGCGGTTCTGCGGTTCGGCGTTGAGCTCGGCGATGCCGGCCTCGAAGCGGGCGGCGTAGTCGCGCTGCCAGCGGAACGGAGGGTGGACGACGATGACATGGGCGCCGAGTCGGCGTGCCGCCTCGCCGCTGGTGACGAGCTTGCCCCAGGGGTCGGTCCCCCAGACGTTGGGGGTGACGATGAGGCAGGGGGCGTGTACCGAGGTGACGGGCATCTGGTGGTACTCGGCCAGCGCCTCGACGTCGTCGATCTCGGCGGAGACCGCGTCCATCCCCACCATCACCTCGACGCCGTCGTAGCCGAGCTGGGAGGCGCACTCGAAGGTACTGGCCGTCGACTCGGGATACATCGAGCTCGTGGACAGGGTCACTCGGGGTGTTCCGGCCGCCGTACGGGTCGGTTCCTGATCCTGGTTGGGCACTCCACAAATCTAGTTCATGGACCAACCATTCCCGCCATGATCAAGCGCGTGGCGATCAACCCCCGTGCCCCCGGTTTCCAGATAGCGGTGCGGCCGGGGAGAATGGCCGCATGCATGTCGACCATCTCACTTTCGTCGCAGGCCCAGAAGGACTCAAGGTCGAGGCCGCCCGCCTTGGTGCGAAACTCGGTGTCTCTCTCAAGGACGGCGGCTTCCACCCGCGTTTCGGCACGCGCAACCACATCCTTCCGCTGGCCGGTCCGCGCTACATCGAGGTGGTGGAGGTCCTCGACCATCCCGCCGCCGACAAGGCCGTCTACGGCCAGGCCGTACGCGCCCGTTCCGAAATGGGAGGGGGCTGGATGGGCTGGTCGGTCGCCGTCGACGACCTGGCCCCCTATGAGGAGCGGCTGCACCGCGAGTCGGTGCCCGGTTCCCGCCAGTTCCCCGACGGACGCCGACTCCAGTGGCACCAGATCGGGATCAAGGGACTGATCGCCGACCCGCAGCTGCCCTACTTCATCCACTGGGAGTCCCCCACCGATCTGCGACCCACGTCCCTCGAGGGTGTGGTGCGACTGGACTCGGTGGAGCTCTCGGGTTCCCGCGAGCGCGTCGAGGACTGGCTCGGCGAGTCGATTCCCGATCAGGTGGAGGGGATCAACTTCGACTTCACCAGCCCCAACGGACACCCCGGGATCAACGCTGTGGTCCTCGACACCCCGGACAAGGGCCTCATCCGAATCTGAGGCGTGGCCGCCAGGGGTCGCCCGGGCGCGCACGGCGCCGACCGCTGACCCGACCACGGAACCCGACCCCGACGGACCGCGACCCCTGCGCCGACCCACCCCGCTCGGGGGTCGCCAGGGGTCGTCCCCCGGCCTCAACAGAAGTTGTCAGTCCCGCCTGTCATGCTGGGTCCATGGCGAAGAAGACGTCTGACGGCTGGGTGTGCACCGAGTGCGGCTGGACCACCGCGAAGTGGGTGGGCCGGTGCGGCGAGTGCCAGACCTGGGGTTCGGTGGTGGAGAAGGGCGCCCCGAAGCTCACCGACGTGCCCTCCCATGTTCCGACGGCCCGCGCGGTGCGGATCGGGGATGTCTCCGAGCAGGCCGCCGACCGGCACCTGACCGGGATCGGCGAGCTGGACAGGGTTCTGGGTGGCGGCCTGGTACCCGGCGTCGTCGTCCTGCTGGCCGGAGAGCCGGGGGTCGGCAAGTCGACCCTGCTTCTCGATGTCGCCGCGAAGTGGGCGCAGGCAGGTCGGCGCACGCTCTACGTGACCGGCGAGGAGTCGGCCGCCCAGGTGCGGCTGCGGGCCGGGCGCACCGGCGCCCTGGCCGACGAGCTCTATCTGGCCGCCGAGACCGATCTGGGCACCGTGCTGGGTCACATCGAGCAGACCAATCCGTCCCTGATGGTGCTCGACTCGGTGCAGACGATCGGGACGACGGCCACCGACGGATCGCCGGGCGGGGTCTCCCAGGTGCGCGAGGTCACCGGCGCTCTGGTGAGGGTCGCCAAGCAGCGCGGGATGGCGGTGGTCATCGTGGGCCATGTCACCAAGGACGGGTCGATCGCCGGTCCGCGCACCATGGAGCATCTGGTCGACGTCGTGCTGGCCTTCGAGGGGGACCGGCACTCGGGATTCCGGATGGTGCGGGCCACCAAGAACCGTTACGGCCCGGCCGACGAGGTGGGGTGCTTCGAGATGACCGACGCCGGGATCATCGAGGTTCCCGATCCGTCGGGTCTGTTCACCTCCGACAATGCCGATCCGCAGCCGGGCACCTGTGTGACGGTCACCATGGAGGGCAGGCGACCGCTTCTCTCGGAGGTGCAGGCCCTGGTCGCACCCTCGGCCACCGAGAAGTATCCGCGCCGGACCACCCACGGGGTGGAGAACGGCCGGGTGGCGATGATTCTGGCGGTCCTGGAGCGCAAGGCGGGGCTGCCGCTGAGTTCCCGGGATGTCTACGTCTCGACGGTCGGCGGCGCCAAGGTGACCGATCCGTCGGCCGATCTGGCGATCGCGGTGGCGGTGGCCTCCGGCTCGATCGACCGGAACTTCCCGACCCGGGTGGTCGCCTTGGGCGAGGTGGGTCTGGCCGGCGACCTGCGCCGGGTTCCCGGTCTGGAGCGGCGGGTCGGGGAGGCGGCCCGGCTGGGCTTCGACCTGGCGGTCGTGCCGCGCAACTCCCGGGAGGCCCACTCCAAGGCCCCGACCATGCACGGCCTGCACGTGGTGGAGGTGTCCACGGTGGCCGAGGCCCTGGGGGTGCTCAACCTGGCCAGACGGCGGCGTCCGACGGCATCGGAGGAGGACAGGCAGCGGGCATGATTCCACGAGGTTCTAGAGTCGAACCATGACCGAGGACGCAGCTGACGAGGCGGACGGCGCACCGGAGCGTGTGCGACATCTGATGGCCCTACTGGCTCCCGGCACACCGATCCGGGACGGCCTGGAACGAATTCTGCACGGTCACAACGGTGCCCTCATCGTGCTGGGGGACTCCCCCGCGGTGCGCCAGGTGTCCAGTGGCGGGTTCGACATCGACGTCCAGCTCACCCCGCAGGCGCTGCGCGAGCTGTCGAAGATGGACGGCGGACTCATCCTGTCCAGCGACCACGAGCGGATCCTTGCGGCGGCGGTGCACTTCGTCCCCGACGGGTCGCTGCCCACCATGGAGACCGGCACCCGGCACCGCACCGCCGACCGGGTCTCCCAGCAGACCGGGGTTCCGGTGGTGGTGGCCTCGGCGTCGATGAGCACCCTGGCGGTCTTCCTGGACGGCGACCGGCACCGCATCGAGGAGCCGGAGACTCTTCTCAGCCGCGCCAATCAGGCTCTCAACACGCTCAACAGCTACCGGGCCCGCCTGGTGGACAGGGCCGCCCAGCTGACGGTTGTCGAGGTGCACGACGTGGCGACCGTCGACGACGTCGCGGCGGTGGCCCAGCGGATCGAGATGACCCGGCGGATCGACGCCGAGGTGCGCGGCTATGTATCGGCCCTGGGGGTGGAGGGCAGACTGGTCGGCCTGCAGCGCGATGAACTGTTCGCCGGGGTCGACGAGCAGAGCCGGCTCCTCGTCGAGGACTACCGCCCCGAGGGGATCGACCCGTGGAAGTTCAGCCTGGCGGGTCTTCACCGGCTCAGCTGGGAGGATCTGGGCAATCTCACCCTGGTCGCCCAGACGATGGGGCTGGATCCGAGGACCTACCCCGCGACGATGGTCCTGCACGCCAGGGGGCACCGGCAGTTGTCGACCATCGGCGAACTGCCGCCCAGGGCCGCCCAGACGATCGTCGACCACTTCGGATCCCTGCAGGCCCTCTACGCCAGCAGCACCTCGGAGCTCAGTGGGCTGTCGGGGGTCGGCCTGCAGCGCGCCCGCAGCATCCGGGCCGCTCTGGAGAGGATCTTCGAGGGGGACGACAAGACCCCGGGACTGCACTGAGGGGGCTCGGTGGGAGCCTGCGGCGAGACGGCTCCCAATGGCTGTACTGATGAGCAGGACTATATTGATCATCGATATATCGATGATCAATATGAGAGCCCTCGGGAGGCATCATGGCCCAACCCACCTTTCGCGCCAGCAGGATCGTGCCGCGCAGTGTGCTGATAGTCGTCACCGTCGTCTCAGGCCTCGGGTTGCTGGCGTCCTTGCTGTACGGAGCCATGGCTCAGGATGCGAACCGGCGCACCATGAGCATGGAGGTGGCCATCGCCGGTGGACTGCCCCGACCGAGTCTTGGGAGTTCCAGGGCAGACGTGCAGTACTCATCGGTGATGATCTACTCGCTCCCGGGGCTCACCCGGGCCGACCCACTGGTGGCGGTGGCCACGGCCATTCCCTACCTGGTGGGCGGCCTCACCTGCCTGGTCGTCCTCGTCCTCGCGGTCCAGATGCTGCGGCGCAGGGAACTCGGTCTGGGGGTGGCGGTCGCGATGCTGACGATCGCTGCTCTCTGCGTCGCCTCCGGCATCGCACGTCCAGCCCTGGAGGCCCGCGCCGAGCAGCTCTACGTCACCGGCCTTGGACTGCCCACCAGCTGGCAGGGCCACCAGATGTGGCTCGTCCTCAACTCTCGCCATCCCCTGGGGTGGGGCTACTGGGACTGGCCACTGATCGTGCTCGGACTGCTCATCGCGCTGGGCGGTTGGTTGGTGCTGCGGGCACGACAGCTGCGACTGGACCTGGAAGGGACCATCTGAGATGTCGGGACGGATCCGGCCCGGCACGGTCCACTGTCGCCTGGACGAACTCCTGGCCGAGCGCGGCATGACCCTCACCGATCTGTCGAAGCGCGTCGGCCTCAGCTACGCCAATCTCTCGGTGCTCAAGAATGATCACGGACGCGCCATCAGGTTCAGTACCCTGGCGTCGATCTGCGCCGCCCTCGACTGCGAGGTGGGAGACCTCCTCGAGGTGCGGGACGACTGAGCGCGTCAGTCCCCGGCCTGCGCTGGGAAGTCTTGGCAGACTCAGTCGGTGAGCTGCATCACGTACTGCCGGGTGGCCCCGCCCTTGACCTGGGCGCTTGCGACGTAGGTGCCGGTGCCCAGCTGCTCCTTCGACAGGCTGCACGAGCCACTCGCCGACCTCTTGGTGGGCCACTTCACGGTGACCGAGGCGCTCTTGCCCGGGGCGACCTCGTGGGAGCCCTTGGGCGCCCAGGCGGCGCAGTCACCGGTCGACCAGATCCGGTCGGAACCCGAGTCGACGGTGACCTCGACCGGCAGGGTCTTGAGGTTCCAGACGCAGGCGGCGCCCTGATTCGTCACGGTCACGGTGAACGTCACCGTCGATCCGCGGGTGGCCACCCGCGAGGGCGCCTGAACAGTCGAGCGGAGCCGGGCCAGCTGGCAGGCCGCCGCACTGGGAGTCGGGGTGGGCGTGGCGGAGGCGGACGCCGAGGGACCGGCCGAGGCGGATCCGCTGGGCGAACCGGAGGCGGCTGTCGGGGTCGCGGTCACCGGCGTGGTGCTCGACGGGGTGGGCGTGGGAGTCGGGGTGGGCTCGTCCCAGACGGTGTCGGTCCACGACGGGTTGATCGAGATGGACGGCTGGGAGGCAGCGGTCTGGGCCGCGGGGGTTCCCGACCCGCCGCCCAGTGCGCGTGCAACCACCCAGATCAGCAGCACCAGGACCACCACGACGGCGGCCACCAGGGCCGCACGTCGCCGCCAGTAGACGGCTTCTGACTGGGGACCCACCGGGTGCTGAACTCCACGCATGGTGTTCATCCTGCCGTCTCGACCGTGATCCACCAACGGGGCTGGCCGCGACCGGCCCCGTTCAGCGGTTCGCGGACCGTCTCGGCACCGTCCCTGGACGGTCCCGAGCCGTCCCAGACTGTCCCGAACGGGGCCGGAACCGCGGGACCGGTCCTGGTCAGTCGGTCAGCTGGCGTCCGGCCCAGGTGTCGGGGTCGACCCTCTCACCGGTGTAGAAGGGGGTGTCGATGTCGACGTGGCGGCGGGCCTCCACGTAGCGCATGTCCTTCATGACGTCGACCAGTCGGGCCAGATCGTCACCCTCGAGGGTGAGGATCCACTCGTAGTCGCCCAGCGCGAAGGCGGCCAGGGTGGAGGCCTTGACGTCGGGGCTGGCGGCCCCGGCCATGCCGTGCTCGCGCAGCATCGCGGACCTGTCCTTGGCGTCCAGCAGGTACCAGTCCTTGGTGCGCACGAAGGGGTAGAAGCAGGCCCAGCGACGCGGCGCCACCCCGGCGAAGCAGGACGGCAGGTGGCTCTTGTTGAACTCGGCGGGACGGTGCACCGCCAGGTTCGACCACACCGGGGTGAGGTGTCGACCCAGCCCTGTCCCGACGAACCGGTGGTAGCTGTCCTGAAGCACCGCGGCGTCATCGGAGGTCCACCAGACCAGCAGGTCCGCGTCGGCTCGCAGCCCCGACAGGTCGTACCAGCCGCGGGTCTCGGCGCCGGCCCGGGCGACCCACTCGACCGACCCGTCGACCAGCTCCGCACGGGCCCCGGGATCGGCCGGCAGTCCGGTGGTGACCTTGAAGACCGAGTACATCCCCCACAGGCTCGCCTTGTTCACCTGGTCGGGATCGACCGGCTGGTCCCGGGCATCGGTGGGCACGGTGTACGTGCCGTCGGGCCGGTGGGACCCCGCGATGGGGGCTGTCCGGGTCTGGTCCTCGGTGTCCTGCTGGGCCACTGCGAAGTCTCCTGTCTGATGGGGTGCCGGTGTCGGCTGGGATACGGGAATGGCCGGTGCTGCCGGCTCGGCCGGTGCCGGTGTCGGCTGGGATGCGGGAACGATCGGTGCTGCCGGTACGACCGGTTCAGCCGCTTCGGCCGGAGGCTGCGGCGAGGAGGAAGAGGCCGCGGTTGCACCGTGGCCGGTGACGGGGCTCGCCGGGGTCCCGGCAGAACCGGCGATCGGATGCGCCGGACCCGCCGGGTGTCCGGCACCGGGATGGGTGTCGGGACTCAGCGACCGGCCGCCACGGGCCGATCCGTCCTGTTCGCAGGGGCACAGCAGGTCCTTCGGCACAGCGCCGTCGGCCTCGCGCACCGCATCGGCCTGGTCGGTGAGCAGTGCGACCAGACCGGCGACCAGCGCCGGATGACTGTCGGGGGTGGCGGCCCGGGCAACGGCCAGACCGAGTTTCTGGGCCATCTCGGCGGCCTCGTGGTCCAGGTCGTTGACGACCTCCATGTGGTCGGAGACGAATCCGATCGGCGCCAGCACGACCGAGCTCACCCCCTGGCCCGGAAGGGTCTCCAGGTAGTCGTTGACGTCGGGTTCCAGCCACGGGTCGGTCGGCCGGCCCGAGCGCGAGCAGTAGACCAGATCCCACTGCGGCATCGCGCCGAAGTGCTGGCGCACCAGCTCCGCGATCCGGGTGCAGGCGGCCAGGTGCTGTGACACGTAGTCGGTTCCGGGCTCCCCCGACCCGGACGCCTCGACCATCGGCAGTGGGATCGAGTGGGTGACGAAGGCCACCCGGGTCGCCTCCAGCGGTGTCGGCGGGATCTGGGAGAAGGAGGCCATCACCGCCTGGGCGTTGGCCACCGCGTATCCCTCGATGCCGTGGAAGGGGGCGATCTTGTCGATCACCAGATCGGGGTGCCCCAGCGCCGCGACGGCCTTGTCGGCGTCCTCCCGGTACTGGCGGCATCCGGAGTAGGAGTCGAAGGCCGCGGTGGGCAGCATGAGGATCCGTCGGGCTCCCTGGTCGTAGAGGGAGGAGACCACCTCGTTGAACCAGGGGGCGCTGTTGCGGTTGCCGAGTTCGACCGGGATGTCGGAGCCGCGGGAGCGCAGTTCCTGGCGCAGCGCCTCGAGGAGTGCCTCATTGGCCTCGTTGATGGGGCTGACGCCGTCGAACCGGTAGTAGTGCTCGGCCACATCGGCGAGCCGGGAGTCGGGAACCCGCCCGTTGGAGACCCGCCGGAGGAAGGGCATCACCTCCTCGCGGCTGCGTGGGCCGCCGAAGGAGGCCACCAGCACGGCGTCGTAGGGATCCATCGGGTCGCGCTGTCCCCGGGCCGGGGTGTACTCGCTCATCGTGTCTCCTCGATCGTCACCAGGTGGGCGACGTCCTCGGGTCGGTGTCCCTGGACGGCTCGCAGCTGGTGCGGATCGTCGTGCGCCATCGGGTGGACGCCGTGCTGTCCGCGGTCCTCGGCGGGGGCCAGATCCGAGACGCTCAGGCCGGTCACCGGGCAGGTCAGTGTGTCGCCGGATGCCATTGCGCCCAGACCCAGGCCGCCGAGATCCAGGATGTGTTCGTCGACCTCCACGTCGATGCCCAGGACATCGCTCAGCGAGTTGAGCCAGCGGTCCCCCAGGCCGTGCTCCGAGGCGATCCGGGCGCGCACCGAGGGGATGTGGGCCATCGACGCCGCCAGTCGCCGCAGCGCCTGGGCGGCAGCGTCCACCGGGATCGAGCCGTCCTCGGGAAGGCGGTCGAGTTCGGCCTGGACGAGGTCGGAGAGGGTGTCGCGCAGGGCCACCACGGCGGGGGCCAGACGGCGTCTCTCCAGATCCATCGCCAGGTCGTGGACCCCCTCGGCGACGATCCGCTCGGCCTCGCCGCGCTCGGCGGCGGCACTGGCGGGCACGGCGTCGCGGATGGCCGCCAGGTCGATGACCCGCAGACCGGCGGGGACGGGCTGCTCGACGTCGCCGGAGACGGCCAGGTCGAGGACCACCAGATCGCGGTCGACCCCGGCCACCGCAGCCCTGTCCTCGACGGCCCGGGCGGCGACCTGCCGGGTCAGTGCCGGGACGCCGGAACCTCGGCAGGTGACGACCAGGTCGACCCCGGCCAGCACCGGGGCCAACCGGTCGTCGTCGACGGCGGTGACCTCGTGACGGCGGGCGAATCCCTGCGCCCGTCCGGAGGTGGAGTGGACAAGGATCTCGGCGACGCCGCGGTCGCGCAGCTGGGCGCAGGTGGCCCCGGCGTAGGAGCCGGTGCCCATCACCAGCACCCGTGCCCCGGAGAAGTCAAGGGTCTGGCTCACCAGGTCGAAGCCGACGGCGACCACGGTGCGGCCCTGGGCCGACAGACGGGTCTGGGTGGCCACCTTCCGGGAGGTCCTCAGGGCCTCCTCGACGAGGTGTCCGATGAGCGGGGTGACGGTGCTCTGGGTGCGGGCGAAGCGCAGCGCCCGCTTGAGCTGGCCGGCGATCTCACGCTCACCGGTGACCATCGACTCCAGCCCGGAGGCGATCCGGAACAGCCGCCAGACGGCGTCGTCGCCCTCCAGCACCGAGGACTCCTGGGCCAGCACGGTGGCGCCGTGGTCGGCCAGCAGACCGCACAGCGTCGGGCCGGGTCGACAGACCTCGGTGGCGGTCTCGGCGAGCACCATCACGCGGTTGCAGGTGGACAGCACCACCGCGCCACGAATCTGAGGGGAGTCGGTGAGTGCCAGTCCGAGACCGTCCACCTGTGCGGCGGCGGTCGAGACGGCACCGAGCCCCTGCTCGGCATGATCAACGCAGACTATGCACAAACCCACAACTCCACATTGAAGCATGGCAACCTGTTCGGCGCCCACCGATGAACAGCTGTGCACCGAGACCGACTCCGCCCGTGGCGAAGGCCGACACCGGGCTGACTCCGGGCTGACTTCCGGTCATGGGGCAGAATCGTGGCGATGACTGAGCAGACTTCCGACACCGAGTTCCCGCCACCGAGCGCCGCGGGCCCTGATTCCCCCAGCGCCGATCCCGCGGGCGCCGCCTCGGGTGGCGCCGATACCGGCCGCCCCGCCGCGCCCGCCGGGGAATCCCGTGTGGCGCAGCCGGCGATCCTGGCGGCGATGACCGGGCACCGCACCGAGCACCCGCCGATCTGGTTCATGAGGCAGGCCGGCCGCTCGCTGCCGGAGTACCGGCAGGCCCGGGAGGGCACCACGATGCTGGAGTCCTGCCTCGACCCGGCGCTGGCCGCCGAGATCACCTGCCAGCCGGTGCGCCGCCACGGGGTCGACGCCGCCGTGCTGTACTCCGACATCATGGTGCCGCTGGTGCTGGCCGGGGTGGGGGTGCGCATCGAACCCGGGGTCGGACCGGTTCTCGACGAGCCGGTCCGCACCGCCGCCGACGTCGACGCCCTGGTCTCCCGATCCCCCGGTGACGCCTCGCCGGTGGCCCGTGAGGCGCAGATGGTGGTCCAGGAGCTCGGCGAGCGGACCCCCCTCATCGGTTTCGCCGGGGCTCCCTTCACGATCGCGGCCTACCTGGTGGAGGGAGGCCCCTCCCGCGACCATCTGGCGGCGCGCTCGATGATGCACTCCGACCCGGTGGCCTGGGGCCGGCTGATGGACTGGGTGGCCGATCTGGACGCTGACTTCCTGTCCGCCCAGACCGCGGGAGGCGCCCGGGCGGTGCAGCTCTTCGACTCCTGGGCGGGGTCGCTGTCGGAGGCCGACTACGTCCGCCATGTCGCGCCCCACTCGACCCGGGCCCTGTCGGGTCTGGACCGAGACCTGCCGGTGGTCCACTTCGGGGTCAATGCCACCCATCTGGCGGTTCCCTTCGCCAGGGTCGCGGCGGCCGCCTCCGACCACCCGGTGCTCGGCGTCGACCACCGCACCACCCTGGACCACGTACTGGCGTCGCTGATGGTCGGCGGGCTGACGATGCCCCTGCAGGGCAACATCAACCCGGCTCTGCTGTTCGCCGGCACCGAGGCCCTGGAGGCCGAGACGAGGGCGGTGGTGGAGGCCGGCCGGCGGGCCCCCGGTCACATCGTCAACCTGGGGCACGGTGTTCCGGCCACTACCGACCCCGCTACCCTGACCAGGTTGGTCGAGTTCGTCCACTCGCTGTAACCGGTCGCCTGGTCCGGGCCAGGAGTCCGGGGGCGGGACGTCGCCTCGACCGTGGTGCTGACGGGTAGGAGCGTTGTTGATGGACAGAGTCGATGCGGTCGTGATCGGCGGCGGGATGGCCGGACTGATCGCGGCCTGGCAGTTCACCCGGGCGGGGCTCAGGCCGGTGCTGCTGGAGTCCCGCGGGTACACCGGTGGACTGGTCGCCGGTTCGACGATCGCCGGGGTCTCCTATGACATCGGCGCCGAGGGCTGGGCGGTGCGGATCCCCGACACCGAGGCGCTGGCCGGTGAGCTCGGCCTGACCGTCGAGTACCCGAGGGCGGCGCCCAGCTGGGTGTGGTTCGACGACGGCCCCTTCGCGATGCCGGTCCGGGCGATCCTCGGCATCCCGGCCGATCTGGGAGCCCCCGATGTGCTGACCGCCCTGGGCGTCGAGGGTGCGCGCCGGGCGGCCGAGCTGGACAGCCGGCCGGTCCCCGAGACGCTGCCGGCCGATCTCGGCTCGCTGGTTGAGCAGCGGATGGGCAGCCAGGTGCTGGGGCGCCTGGTGGCCCCGATCGCCGGCGGCATCCATGCCGCCGACCCCCACCTGCTGGCCACCGAGGTGGTCTCCCCCGGGCTCACCGATGCGGTGCGCCGGGCCGGCAGCCTGGCCGGTGCGGTGGCACTGCTCAAGGGGGACGGACCGGTCAAGCCGGTAGTGGCCTCGGTCTCCGGTGGGATGTTCCTGATGCCCCAGACCCTGGCCGCCCAGATCCTGGATGCCGGCGGTCGGATCCTCACCCGCACCGGCGCCAGAGGGCTGAGCCGGGGCGGGGAGGGCTGGATAGTGAACGCCGCCAGCACCCATCGCGGCGTCGACCCGGCGCTGCCCCCCGAACCCGACGGCGACCCCCTCGATCTCACCGCCCCCCGCGTCGTGGTGGCCTGCTCGGCGGTCACCGCCCGGCCGCTGCTGGGCCAGGTGATCGATGTCGACGGTCCCGAGCTCACCCCCGGCGCGCCGATCGCCCACGTCAACCTGGCGATCCGCGCCCCCGGACTCGACGACAGCCCGCGCGGCAACGGGATGCTGGTGGCCTCCGGGTCCACCGGCGTCCAGGCCAAGGCGCTGACCCACCTGTCGGCCAAGTGGCCCAGTCTCACCGCCTCCTGCCCGACCGGTCTGCACCTGCTGCGGATCAGCTACGGACGCGGCGGCCAGCAGGCCCAGGAGCTGTCGGTCGAACAGGCGGTGGCCGATGCCGCCGCGCTGACCGGAGTCTCGCTGAGGGCCGACCAGGTGGTGGACTCCCAGATCATCCACTGGACGGGTGCGCTGGCCCCGACCACTCCCGAGACCCGCTCCTGGGTGCAGGGCCTGCACTCCCGGATCGCCGACCAGCAGGGCCTCGGGCTCACCGGGGCGTGGGCCTCCGGTTCGGGGATCGCCGCCCTGGTGCCCCACGCCCGACGCACCGCCGAACGGCTGGTGTGAGCTGCACCAGACACTCGGGGAACGGTCTGTTCTGCGGCCGCAGGGCCGACGCCCCCGGTTCCCCGAGTGATCGGTGCACCCGATCGGGGCACCTGTCGGTCCGGAGCGCGCGCCCGGCCCGATCTCGCTCCACCGACGCCGTGAGAGGATGGCGGATATGAGTCGTCGCACCTCAACAGCGCCCACCTCCCCGCAGAAGCGCACACCCGTACGACTCGGCACCCGGGCCAGCAGACTGGCCACCACCCAGTCGACGATGGTCGCCCGGGCCCTCGACGGGCACGGTCTGGACGTCGAGCTGGTCCATGTCACCACCCACGGCGATGTCATCTCCACCCCGCTGTCCCAGATGGGCGGCACCGGGGTGTTCGCCTCGGCGATCCGCGCCGACCTGCTGGCCGGACGGTGCGACATCGCCGTGCATTCCTTCAAGGATCTTCCGACCGCCCAGCCCCTGGGCCTGGTGGTGGCCGCGGTGCCGCAGCGCGAGGACCCGCACGACGCCCTGGTGGCCCGCGACGGGTTGCGGCTCGCCGAGCTGCCCGCCGGAGCCAGGGTCGGCACCGGTTCGCCGCGTCGCGCCGCCCAGCTGAGGGCGGCCCGTCCCGATCTCGAGGTGGTCGACATCCGCGGAAATGTCGACACCCGGGTGGGCCGGGTCAAGGGCTTCGGCGGCCGCGAGGACCTGGATGCGGTCGTCGTGGCGGCCTCCGGGCTGCGCCGGCTGAGCCGCGGCGGCGACATCAGCGAGGCTCTCGACGTCTCGGTCATGCTGCCCGCCCCCGCCCAGGGGGCGCTGGCCGTGGAGTGCCGCACCACCGATGCCCGCCACGGCGTGCTGGCGCGGGGGCTGGGGGCCATCGACGACCTCGACACCCGACTGTCGGCCACCGCCGAGAGGGCCGTCCTGGCGGGCCTGGAGGCCGGCTGCGCCGCCCCGGTCGGCTGTCTGGCCCGGGTCCGGAAGGGCGTGCTGGATCTCAGTGCCGCGGTCGTCGCGGTCGACGGCACCCGCTCGGTGCGGTCCCAGGCAGGTCTCGAACTGCCCGACCGTCCCCCGGAGAAGGCCGACGAGATCGCCACCCTGGTCGGAGCCGCTCACGCCCTGGGCCTCCAGGTCGCCCGGGAGCTGCTGGACCAGGGGGCCGCCCGGATCGCCGACCTGCACGCCTCGAAGGCCGGTCCCGAGGAGGCGACGCGATGACCTCGATGGTCTCCCCCACCGACGCCGGCATCATCCGACCGCCGGTCCTGCTGCCCCGCGACTCCGCCGGCGACCGGATCGGGGCGGCCCTCAAGCACGCCGGACTCGGCGTGATCCACCACCCCGTCACCCGCACCGTCGAGCTGGACGGCGCCCTGCCCAGGGTCTCCCAGTGGCTGGAGGGGGCCGGACCGCAGGACTGGCTGGTGCTCACCAGCCGCCGGGCTGTCGAACAGCTCGACGCGGCCGGACTGCTGAAGCAGATCGCCGTCAGGGTGGCCGCCGTCGGGCGGGCCACCGGAGCCGCCCTGGCCGGCGCCGGGGTCGACGTCGACCTGGTGCCCCGCGACCAGTCTGGAGCCGGACTGGTGACCGACTGGCCGGATCCGGGAGCCCGGGTCCTGCTACCCGTCTCCCAGCTGGCCGCCGACACCGTGCCCGAGGGGCTGACGGCCCAGGACTGCCGGGTCACCCGGGTCGACCTCTACACCACCGAACCCCTCGACGCGCTGCCGCCCGTGATCGCCCAGGCCTGGCCCGCCATCGGCGCCGTGGTGGTCACCTCCTCCTCGATCGCCCGCGCCCTGGACCGTCTGGTCACCGGGGCCGGACTGGTCTGGAAGGCCCATCAACACCCGATCGCGATGGGACGTCCCACCGCGCGCACCCTCGAGGAGCTCGGCCATCCCGCCTCGGCGATCGCCGCCGAGCCGACTCCCGAGGCCATCCTCACCGCAGTAGAAAGTGTCCTGTCATGACGAAGTTCCCCGCCCGCACGCTCAATCCCGCACTGGTTCCCCTCGAGCGGCCGCGCCGGCTGCGCACCACCGCCGCGATGCGCCGGATGGTCGCCGAGACGAGGGTCCACCCGTCCCAGTTCATCCTGCCGGTCTTCGTCGTGGAGGGGATCGACGAGGCCTGCGAGATCTCCACCCTGCCCGGCCAGTACCAGCACACCACCGAGTCGATCAAGAAGCTGGCCGAGCAGGCCGCCGAGGCCGGCATCGGGGGCATCGACCTGTTCGGGGTGCCGACCCGCAAGGACGAGATCGGCTCGGAGGCCTGGAACCCCGAGGGGATCCTCAACCGCGGGATCGCCGCGGTGCGCGAGGCCGTCGGCGACGACCTGGTGATCTGCGCCGACACCTGCCTCGACGAGTTCACCGACCACGGCCACTGCGGGGCGCTGACCCCCGACGGTCGGGTCGACAACGACGCGACCCTGCCGCTGTACGCGGAGATGGCCGTCTCCCAGGCCCGCTCGGGGGCCCAGATGGTCTCCCCCTCGGGAATGATGGACGGCCAGATCGCGGTGATCCGCGACGCCCTGGACTCCGAGGGATTCACCGATGTGTCGATCCTGGCCTACTCGGCGAAGTACGCGTCGGCCTTCTTCGGCCCCTTCCGCGGGGCGGTCAACTCGTCCCTGAAGGGCGACCGCAAGACCTACCAGCAGGACCCCGCCAACCGCCGCGAGGGGATGCGCGAGACCCTGCTGGATCTGGCCGAGGGGGCCGATCTGGTGATGGTCAAGCCGGCCTCCCACTACCTCGACGTGCTGTCCGACGTCGCCGAGATCTCCCCGGTGCCGGTGGCCGCCTACCAGGTGTCCGGCGAGTACGCGATGCTGGAGGCGGCGGCCGCCAACGGCTGGATCGACCGGCGCCGGTGCATCACCGAGTCGCTGACCTCGATCGCCCGGGCCGGCGCCGACGTCATCCTGAGCTACTTCTCGATCGAGGCGGCGGGCTGGTTCCGGGACTGATCCGGACCCCGTCGCCGGTTCGTCCAGGGCATCTGTGTCCGGGGCATCCCGGTCGAACCATCCCTGTCTGAGCCTGTCTGTCGAATCATCTCCGTCTGAGCAATATCTGGGGCCCGGAGCCCCGGGAAGGGACCACTGTGAGCAGTAACGCTGAACTCTTCGACGAGGCGAGATCGGTCATCCCCGGCGGGGTCGACTCGCCGGTGCGCGCCTACGGCAGTGTGGGCGGGGTGCCGCGGTTCATCCAGCGGGCCTCCGGTCCGTGGCTGTGGGACGCCGAGGGGACCCGCTACCTCGACCTGGTGTGCACCTGGGGTCCCTCCCTGATGGGTCACGCCCATCCGCAGGTGATCGCCGCCGTCCAGGACGCCGCCTCCCGCGGGCTGTCCTTCGGGGCTCCGACCGCCACCGAGACCGAGCTGGCCGAGGAGGTCCGCTCCCGGGTGCCGCTGGCCCAGAAGATCCGCTTCGTCTCGACCGGCACCGAGGCCACCATGACCGCGATCCGGCTGATCCGCGGGGCCACCGGGCGCGACCTCATCATCAAGTTCGCCGGCAACTACCACGGCCACTCCGACGGTCTGCTGGCCGAGGCCGGGTCGGGAGTGGCAACCGCGGGGATGCCCGGTTCGGCCGGCGTCCCGGCCGGGGTCACGGCGTCCACCCTGGTGCTGCCCTACAACGACGAGGCCGCCCTGGAGGAGGCCTTCGCGGCCCGCGGCGACCAGATCGCCGGGGTGATCGTGGAGGCCTCGGCGGCGAACATGGGAGTGGTGCCGCCCCGTCCCGGGTTCAATGCGGCGATCCGGCGGATCACCGCCGAGCACGGCGCCCTGATGATCATCGACGAGGTGCTCACCGGCTTCCGGTGCGGACCGTCGGGATTCTGGGGGTTCCAGCAGCAGAACGGGGAGCGGTTTGAGCCCGACCTGTTCACCTTCGGCAAGGTGGTGGGCGGCGGGATGCCGCTGGCGGCCCTGGGAGGGCGGGCCGAGGTGATGGACCTGCTGGCGCCGACCGGGCCGGTGTACCAGGCGGGCACCCTCTCGGGTAACCCGCTGGCCACCATCGCCGGGCTGCGCACCCTGCAGCTGGCCACCGACGACGTCTACCAGCGTCTGGACGACCGCTCCGACCAGTGGCGCCAGGTGCTCGCCGAGCAGCTGGAGCGCGCCGGGGTGCCCTTCGTCATCAACAACGCCTCGAACCTGTTCAGCATGTTCCTGGGATCGACGCCGGCGCGCGACGGGGTGGCCGACTACCGGCAGGCGAAGACGCAGAACGCCGAGGCCTACACGGCCTTCTTCCACGCCATGCTGGACGCCGGGGTCAACCTTCCGCCCAGCTGCTTCGAGGCCTGGTTCCTCTCCGATGCCCATGATGACCAGGCCCTCGAGGTCTTCTCCGAGGCGCTGCCGGGCGCCTGCCGGGCCGCCGCGAAGGTGATCGGCTGAGTGACCGAGGACGCTGTGCCGGACGGGTCGAACCGTCCCGAGCCATTCACCGTGTCCGAGCGGGAGGCGGTGCGGGCGGCCTGTTCGGTCTGGTTCGGCGAGCACGGCCGCGACCTGCCCTGGCGTCGTCCCGGAACCACCCCGTGGGGGGTGCTGGTGAGCGAGGTGATGAGCCAGCAGACTCCGATGTCGCGGGTGGTGGGGCCGTGGACCGAGTGGATGGACCGGTGGCCCACCCCCGATGATCTGGCCGAGGAGGCCCCGGGCGCCGCGGTGGCCGCCTGGGGGCGCCTGGGATATCCCCGCCGGGCGCTGCGTCTGCACGCCTGTGCCACTGCGATCGCCGGTGACCTGGGCGGGGTGGTGCCCTCGGACTTCCAGGCGCTTCTCGCCCTGCCGGGAGTCGGGGAGTACACCGCCGCGGCGGTGGTCTCCTTCGCCTTCGGGGGCCGGGCGGCGGTGCTGGACACCAATGTGAGACGGGTGCTGGCGCGCATCGAGACCGGGGTGGCCAACTGCGGCTCGTCGACCAGCAGGGCCGATCGGGAGCTGGCGTCCCGCTGGCTGCCCGACTCCGACGCCCAGGCGGCCCGCTGGGCGGTCTCCTCGATGGAGCTGGGGGCGCTGGTGTGCACCGCCCGGACGCCGCTGTGCGACCGGTGCCCGGTGGCCGACCACTGCCGGTGGCTGGCCGCCGGCAGGCCCATGACCGGCGCCCCGGTCCGGCGCGGTCAGGCGTGGAAGGGCACCGACCGGCAGTGCCGCGGGGTGATTCTGGATCTGGTGCGCAATGCTGAGCGGGGCGTCGAGGTCGAGGTGGCGCTGGCCGCCTGGCCGGTACGCCACCAGGCCGAGAAGTGTCTGGCGAGCCTGCTCGCCGACGGTCTGGTCCACAAGAAGGACTCAACGCTGAGCCTGTGATGGCAGGCAGCACCGAGGCAGTGCGTCCGCTGCGGTACCGCAAGTGGCACTGGGGCCCTGCGCCGGTGGGATTGCACCTTCGGCTGCGAGTCGTTTGACTCCCGTGAAAGCATGGGCGAAAGAGCCGGACGCCACGTATGCGTCGGCTGGCGTGAGCCGATGAGGCCACGCAGTACCCCGACTCATCCGGGGCTGGGGAAGAATGAGAGGAGTTCACAATGGCCATCGATCCGAAGAACCCGCCGACCAACGAGAACGGTGCCCCGGCGGTCAGCGAGGAGCACTCGCTCACCGTCGGCACGGACGGTCCGGTCGTCCTTCATGACGTCCATCTGGTCGAGACTCTCGCGCACTTCAATCGCGAGCGAGTTCCCGAGCGCAGCCCGCACGCCAAGGGTTCCGGGGCATTCGGCGAGCTCGAGATCACCGGCGATGTCAGCGCCTACACCAAGGCCGATTTCCTGCAGCCGGGCCGTCACACGCCAATGGCCGCACGATTCAGCACCGTGGCCGGCGAGCAGGGCTCTCCCGACACCTGGCGCGATGTCCGCGGATTCGCGCTGAAGTTCTACACCCAGCAGGGCAACTTCGACATGGTCGGCAACAACACGCCGATCTTCTTCGTACGCGATCCCATGAAGTTCCCGCACTTCATCCGGTCCCAGAAGCGCCTGCCCGACAGTGGGTTGCGCTCCCCCAACATGCAGTGGGACTTCTGGACGTTGTCTCCCGAGTCGGCTCATCAGGTGTCGTATCTGATGGGGCCGCGAGGCCTCCCGCGCGACTGGCGGCACATGAACGGGTACTCCTCGCACACCTACTCGTGGATCAATGCACAGGGCAAGCTGTTCTGGGTGAAGTACCACTTCATCACCGACCAGGGCGTCGAGAACATGTCGAATGCCGAGGCCATGCAGCTGGCCGGCAAGAATGCCGAGTACCACCGCGAGGACCTCTTCAGCGCGATCGCGGAGGGGAACTATCCGAGCTGGACCTTCAAGGTGCAGATCATGCCCTACGAGGATGCCGCCGGATATCGCTTCAATCCCTTTGACCTCACCAAGGTGTGGCCCCACAGCGACTACCCGCTGATCGAGGTCGGGAAGTTCCAGCTCAATCGCAATCCGGACAATTTCTTCGGTCAGATCGAGCAGATGGCCGTCTCTCCGTCCAACACCGTTCCCGGCACCGGATTCTCACCGGACAAGATGCTGCTCGGTCGGGTGTTCGCCTACAACGACGCGGCCCGAACCCGCATCGGACCGAACTTCGAACAGCTCGAGGTGAACCGTCCGATCATTCCGACGAACACCTACACCTTCGACGGGCACATGCGCGTGGAGCACTCCGGGAATGCCCCGGACTCCTACGGTCGGCCGTGGGCCGAGGACAGCGGCACAGCCGATGACTCCTGGGAGAATGATGGCGATCTGGTGCGCTCGGCGGCCCGGCTGCACGCCGAGGACGACGACTTCGGCCAGGCGCACTCGCTGGTCCATGACGTCTTCAGCGACCAGGACCGCGCCGACCTCGTCGACACCCTCGAGGGCCAGATCGTCGGTACCGATGTGGTCGAGCCCGTGAAGACCCACATGATCGAGTACTGGACCAAGATTGACGAGGAGGTGGGAGAGGCTCTCGCCAAGCGGGTGTGATCTGCCCAGGACTGCTTCTGGTCGCGCGACTGCCCACCCGCACAGGCGCTCACCAGAAGTGGCACGTGTCCACTTCCGTGCGACGGATCGTTAGTCTGAGGACATGACTGGTGGCGAGCAGGGGCGTGGCAGGCGGCCCACGATCAGGGACGTGGCGGCCGCGGCGGGGGTGTCCAAGTCGCTCGTGTCTCGTGCCTTCATCGACCCGGATCGGGTGGGTTCGGAAAGCCTCAAGCGCATCATGAGCACCGCTGACGATCTGGGATACCGACCGAGCTGGTCGGCGCGGGCGCTCAACGGCCCCAATGGCGGGTTCATCGGAGTCGTGATAGCCGATCTCTACTCCCCGGCACTCGCACCCATCGTCGCCGGCGCCTACCGGCGACTCAGAGCGGCCGGACACGACGTCCTGTTGTCCATGGCCAGCCTCAGCGAACCCGGCGCCGACCGCCAGCTGGAGAAGGCCCAGGTGGCGTTCCTCCACGACCTGCGGCCGGCGAGCCTCCTGGTGGTCGGAGCGGTTCCGGACATGCGCTCGCTGGAAACCCTGGCCACGCAGATCCCGATCGTCGTGGCGGGTTCACGAGATGTCGCACTGCCCGTGGCTGCCGAGGTGGTCACCGATGACAGGGCGGGAATGGACGCCGTCATCACCCATCTGGTGGCACTTGACCACCAGGACATTGCGCACATCGCCGGCATAGGGAAGGTCGGCGAGGCTCGGGCCGACGCATTCCGCGAGTCCATGTCCAGACATGGACTCGCCACGCGATCCACCATCATCCAGGGAGACTTCGAGGAAGATGCAGGCTACCGGTGCGCCCGCGAGCTCCTCGCCTCCGACACCCCTCCCACCGCCATCACGACAGCCGGCGACCCGGCTGCTGTGGGTGTCCTCGCAGCAATCGGGGAGGCGGGATCCGATGTGGCAGTGGTCGGCTACGGTAACGCACCCGTCGCGAGCTACCACCTGACACAGCTCACAACGATGGATCCCGACAATCAGCAGATCGGCGCCACCGCGGCCGCCACTCTCCTTGATGCACACTTGGGCGACGCCGCCGGACGGCAGATCCGGGTGCAGCCGAAGCTCATCGTGCGGTCCACATCGATTCCTCGAAGTTCATAGCCTCAGGCTATTGACCTCAAATTTCCCCATGCGTAGTGTGTGGACCGGTCCACAAAGGTGGACCGGTCCACCCTGGGGTGGAAGAGAACCACGATGTCGTGGAATGGCGTCAACGAAGCGCCGTGGACCCCGTTGTCGAGGTCACCATGTCGTCGGGATGGAGAGAGGGCTATGCGCACAGATTCAGAACACTTTGACGTGGTGGTCGCCGGCGGTGGGATGGCAGGCGTGTCCGCGGCAATCGCCTCCGCCCGCCACGGGGCCAGGACCGTCCTTATCCAGGACCGTCCAGTGCTGGGAGGCAACTCCTCCTCCGAGGTGCGCGTCACGCCGCACGGCGCCGCCGCCTTCCACGGATACGCCCGCGAGACCGGCGTGATCTCCGAGGCCCTGATCCAGGACCGGGTCGTCAACCATGCCCGGATCTGGGAGGACGGCTGGACAAACTCGGTGTGGGACATGGTCCTCTACGACATGGCTACTCGTACCGAGAACCTCACACTCCAGCTCAACACCGGGGTCGAGGACGCGACCGTGGTGGATGGCCGCATCACCAGGATCACGGCACGGACCTGGGGGGCGGAACTCATCCATGACATCTCCGCCGACGTCTTCATCGACTGCACCGGCGACGGCACACTGGGCGAGCTCGCCGGCAACCCCGGTCGCCAGGGCATGGAGGCGGGCAGCGAGTTCGGCGAGGTCTACGCCCCGGACGAGGCGACCTCCGACACGATGGGCTCGACCCTCTGCTTCAAGACGGTCGACACCGGTGCGCCCACCGAGTTCCACGCTCCCGACTGGGCCGTCAGGTACGACGACGAGCGGTTCTTCCTCAAGGGCGGCCGCAAGGTGCCCCACCTGGAGTGCGGGTACTGGTGGATCGAGCTCGGTGCGCCGTGGGACACCCTTTACGACAACGAGACGCTGCGTCACGAACTGACCCGACACGTGCTGGGAATCTGGGACTATCTCAAGAACCGCGATCCCTACTGGTCCCCCCGCGCCGCCACGCTGGCCCTGGACTGGGTCGGTCAGATCCCCGGCAAGCGCGAGTCGCGTCGACTCGAGGGACGGCACATCCTGCGCGAGCAGGACCTCGTGGAGAACCCGGCCTACGAGGACGAGGTGGCCTTCGGCGGCTGGTACATGGACCTGCACACCATCGGCGGCCTCCTCAAGGACGTCGCCGAGCCCACCACCGCGAACCAGTGGACCAATCCGCACGCGGCGTCGATGGGATCCAAGTACGTCGGACCGTTCTCCATCCCGCTGTCGTCACTGACCTCACGCGCGCTGAGCAACCTGTTCTTCGCGGGCCGCGACATGTCGGCCACCCACGCCGCACTGTCGGCGACCCGGGTCATCGGCACCTGTGCCTCGATGGGACAGGCCGTCGGCGTCGCCGCCGCTCTCAACCACGCCGCCCCCAATGTCGCCGACGCCGCCATGGCCAATGTGGCGGACGTGCAGCAGACCCTGCTGCGCGACGGCGCCTTCCTGGTGCACGTCGGCAACGCAGACCCGTCCGACCTGGCCCGCTCCGCCACGATCACGGCGAGCTCGTCGGACCTGGTCAGAGGGGTCGGACCGTCCTCGCAGAGCCATCTGGGTGGCGTCGAGTACTGGCGGGACTACCCGCTGTTCCCGGCCACCGGCCGGCTGGAGAGGCGCACCGCCCAGTGGATCATCCGCGGTGCCGGACAGCCGCTGGACACGATCGGGCTGGCCCTGTCCAACCACGGCGACGCCCCTGTCACCCTCACTGCCCGGCTGTACCCAGTCACCGACATCTGGGACTACCAGTCCAACTCGGGAGAGCCGCTGGCCAGCACTGAACTGACGGTGCCCGTGGGCGGTCCCACCTGGGTGGACTGGGATGTCGCGCTCCCGGCGGCCGCGGCGGAGGGGCCCGGCTACATCCGGATCGACCTGGAGGCCTCTCCCGACGTCGAGTGGCACATCTCCCCCGCGGTGCTCCCGGGCCAGATCGCCACCTACGAGGACCGCCCCGGGCACTACCGCCGGTTCGGCTCCGGCCAGACGCTGTCCTTCCGGGTCAGCCCGGCCCAGCGCGGCTACGAGCCCGGCGAGGTGATCTCCGGGGTGGCCCGGCCGCACCGGTCGACCAACGAGTGGCGCTCGGACCCGGCCGAGCCGCTGCCCGCCTGGATCCAGCTCGACTGGGATGCGCCCCGGACCGTGCGCCAGGTGCAGGTGACCTTCCCCGGCCATCTGCTGCGGGAGTACCACGCCTATCCGCCCTTCTTCCGGGACCCACAGACACTGCGCGAGTACGAGATCCAGGCGGCGCAGGCCGATGGCTGGCACACCCTCGCCCGTGTCCAGGACAACACCTCCACCCGGGTCGTCCACACGTTCGACAGCCCGGTGACGACCGACCGCCTGCGCCTGGTCGCCCTGAAGACCAACGGAGATCCGTCGGCCGGGGTCTACGAGATCCGCGCCTACGAGCACCCGGTGTGCACCATGCCCTCCTACCCGGGCCGGGAACTCACCGACTGAGAAGACGACGCCGTCGCGAACCGTCGGGGCGCGCCAGCACACAGAACCAGATCCCGGGGCCGGGTACTGACCGGCCCCGGGAGCACCGGAGAACACCATCCCGCACGTTGATGTCCGGGCCTGACCCAAGTGGCATCCATAAATTGACAAGACACCCATACCAACCAGAACTTAATATCGAATGAAGATCGGTCAGGGTCAGTGACGATCCCCCGATATCCTGCGTGCCCTTAAGGAAGAGCGGCATGAACATGACAACAGCAGTTGCACCAGAAGCACCCTCCGAGACGGTCGTCATCCACAGTCGTCGCGATATCCTCAGATACCTCGAGGACAATCCCAGGAACACCCCTCGGGTCGGAATTCTGTTCGCGATCGCGATGACCTCGGTCCTCGCCGACGCCTATGACCTGGGGAGCCTGAGCATCGGCGTCAGCTCGATGACGCAGGACCTCGGCCTGACCGCGACCCAGATCGGATTCATCACCTCGGCGACCGCACTCGGAGCGCTCGCCAGCGCCCTGGCCGGCGGCATCATCGCCGACCGCACCGGACGGTACAAACTGTTCATCATCTGCGCCGTGCTGCTGACGGTCGCACCGATCGGGATCTGCCTGTCGGTGAATTTCTGGATGGTTCTGTTCTTCCGCGTAATTCTTGGTATCGCAATCGGTCTGGACATGCCGGTGGCCTTCTCCTTCATGGCCGAACTGCTGACCAAGGAGACCAATGCGAAGTTCATCAACTTCTGGCAGCCGTTGGCCTCATTCTCCAACATTCTTGGCGTCAGCATCGCGCTGCCGTTCGCGATCAACGCGGTCACCTCGCACATCTGGCGGTTCACGGTCGGATTCGGGGCAGTCATCGCCGTCGTCGCCCTGGTGCTGCGGCTGAAGTACTCCGAGGAATCACCCCAGTGGTCGGCCAGGCATCAGACTCTCGAACAGGCCGCCGGCGTGCTGGGCAAGACCTACGACCTCAATGTCATCGTCGAGCCCGACGGCAGCGATGACACGATGGAAGAGGAGCAGAAGCACGGGGTCAGGGAGCTCTTCGGCCAGAAGCAGCGGGCGAAGACGGTGCTGGTGTCGATCTGCGCCTTCGCTCAGCAGCTCCAGTACTACGGTGTGGGCTTCTACATCCCGGTCATCGCCGCGATGGTGTTCGGCAAGGACATGGTCTCGACCATCGTCGCCACGATCTGCGCCCAGGGCCTCGCCATGCTCGCCGGCCTGCTCGGGGTGCGGCTCACCTCGCGACTCGGCCTGCGCAGGCTGGGCCTGGTGGGCTATGCGATCGTGCTGGTCTGCCTGGTGTGGATGGGTCTCATCGGAGTCCAGGGCGGACAGGACCCGTCCCTGCTCCCGGTCTTCCTGGTCGCCTTCCTGCTCGCCGGAAGCTCCTTCGGACCAGGCCCGCTGTCCAAGACGCTGGCCGCCGTCGTCTACCCCACCGAGATCCGCGGCATCGGCACGGGCTGGTCGGAGACCATGGGTCGCGTCGGATCGGCCATCGGCCTGTTCTTCTTCCCGGTCGTGCTGGCCGCGATCGGCATCAAGTCGACGATGCTCGTCATCGCCATCTGCCCGATCATCGCCATCGTCGCGCTGCTGACGGTGCGCTGGGGAGAGAAGTCCCAGCGACAGTCCCGTCTGGTGACGCCCGAGGCTGGCTGATCGGCTAGCTGTCGAGTGGTCGAGGGCCCATCATCCGATGGGCCCTCGACCACTCTGCGTCCAGAACGGTGAAGTCCTGCGGATCCATGGTCTGGGCCCACCACGGGCGCGGCGTCAGCGGCAGACGCCGCAGCGCGACCGGAACCGTCGCCAGGCCGAGCCGCCGGGCCACCGCCAGACGGTGATGGCCGTCCAGGGTGGCGAACTCCTCGTTGAAGGCCAGATCCAGGGGCACGAGAATCCCGTGGAGGGCGATGTCGCGTTCCAGTGCGTTCAGATGCGAGGGGGTGTCCACCACATCGGCCGGTGCACCGACCAGCTCCCGGTCGACCACCTGGTACCGGGTGACCAACTGCGTCGGAAGCACCACGATGCACGTTATGGGCGGCAGGCTACCGGGGTCGACGCCGCAGCCGGCAGTCAGTGTCCCGGCCGGAGGTGCACGAGAGCCGAGGCGTCCACGCCGAGACCCACCGTCTCGCCGGGCTCTCTGCCGAGGGCACCACCACCGACGACCGCCGCCGCAAGACGCCCGTCGGGCAGCTTCACCTCCACCTCGGTGCGACCCCTCACGAACCGCGAGGAGACCACTTCCGCGCTGATCCCACCGGCCCCGGGAGCGCGACCACTGGACTCCCGGGCCTCCTCCACCACCAGCGACCCGACCGGCAGTGCCACCGGCCCCTCGACCCGCACCCCGAACCAGGCCGCCATCTGCTCGGGGGCGACCACCGGCCCCTGGCCGAGCAGTTCCACCACACCGGCGTCGGCCGGGTGGCCCCACAGCCGGGCCGGGGTGTCGAGCTGGACGAGTCGCCCGGCCTCCATCACCCCGACCAGGTCGGCCACCGCGAAGGCCTCGTCCTGGTCGTGGGTGACGTGGACTGTGGTCGTCCCGGTGCGCTGCACCAGGTCCCGGATGTCGGAGGCCAGCCGGGACCTCAGCGCCTTGTCGAGGCTGGACAGCGGTTCGTCGAGCAGCAGCAGCCGAGGTTGGGCCGCCAGCGCCCGGGCCAGCGCGACCCGCTGCGCCTGGCCGCCGGAGATCTCCTGGACCGGCCGGTTCTGGTACCCCTGGAGCCCGACCAGCTCGAGGAGCTCCCCCACCCGGGCGCGACGTCGTCCCCGCGGCATCCGGTTGAGGGCATAGCCGACATTTCCGGCGACGTCCCGGTGCGGGAACAGCTGGCCGTCCTGGAACATCAGCCCGAAGCCGCGACGGTGGACGGGCACCCTGGTGACGTCCTCGCCGTCCCACAGCACGGTCCCCCGCTCGGGCCGCACCAGGCCGGCGACCGCCCTCAGCAGGGAGGACTTGCCCGACCCGGAGGCGCCCAGCAGGGCGACCACCCGGCCCGGTGCGACATCGAGACTGACGTCGTCCACCGCGGGCGGGGCGCCCTCCTCGTAGCGGACCGTCAGGTCTCTCACCGACAGCCCTGCAGCACCCTTGTCCACCACGCGGTCCTCCGAACCCTCATCCAGACCCTCATCCGTCACCTGCTCGCCTACCACGACGTCACCTCCGGTGGTCGAAGTCTCTCCGCGATCCCCATCACGACCACCGTCATCCCCGCCAGCAGCACCGAGGCGGCCATCGCCATCCCGTAGTTCTCGGCGCCGGGCCGTGAGATCAGCCGGCCGATCGCCACCGGCAGGGTCATCCGATCGGGACGCGACAGGAAGGAGGTCGCCCCGAACTCCCCCAACGAGGTGGAGAAGGCGAACCCGATCGCCAGTCCCAGGCCGCGCGCCAGCACCGGCAGGTCGATGGTTCCCAGCACCCGCCACGGCGGCGCCCCCAGCGCCGCGGCCGCCTCCTGCTGACGCGGATCGATCCCGCGCAACGGCGGCAGCAGCACCCGGGTGACCAGTGGGATCGCCACCATCGCCTGGGCGATCGGCACCAGCACCGGGGAGGTGCGCAGGTCCAGCGGCGGCCGGTCCAGGGTGATGAGGAATCCGAATCCGACGGTCACCGCGGAGACCCCCAGGGGAAGCATGAAGGCCGCATCGCCGATCGACAGGCCGGCCCGTCCCCACCGGCCGGTGGGACGCCGCGACAGCAGCAGGGCCACCACCGCACCCAGCCCGACCGCCAGCAGGGTCGCCCAGACCGCGGTGGTGAGGGAGTTGATGAGGGTCTGCCAGACGCTGATGACCATCCCGGAGCCGTCCCCGGGCGACATCAGCGCCCGGTAGTTGGCCATCGACCACACGCCGTCGCGCTGGAAGGACCGCTCCACCAGGGTGAGCACGGGAGCGAGCAGCAGGACGACCACGACGAGGGCGGTGACGACCACTGGCAGCCCGTCGCGGCGTCCCCGGAATCGCAGCGGTCCCGGCGAGGCACTGCCCAGGGACCGTTGCAGACGGCGCTGGGCCCGACCCGACAGGAACAGGCACAGCCCGGTGACCGCCAGCTGAACCACCGCCAGCGAGGAGGCGGTGGGTAGGTCGAGGAACTCGACGGTCTGGGTGTAGATCTCGGTCTCCAGGGTGGAGTACTGGGTGCCGCCGAGCACCTGGACGATGCCGAAGGCCGAGGCGCAGAACAGGAAGACCACCGAGGCCGCCGAGGCGATCGCCGGCGCCAGGGCCGGCAGGGTGACGGTCCGCCAGACCCGCAGCGGACCGGCCCCCAGAGCCCGGGCGGCGTCGGCCCGGCGCGGGTCGAGCTGGGCCCAGGTGGACCCCACCGTGCGCACCACCACGGAGTAGTTGAAGAACACCAGGGCGGCGGTGATGGCCTGCCAGGACCCGTCCAGGCCGAGGAACCCGAGCCGGCCGTTGGAGGCCAGCAGGGTCCGGAAGGCGACGCCGACCACCACGGTCGGCAGCACGAAGGGCACCGAGACCAGGGCCCGGACGAGGGTGCGTCCGGGCCAGCTCACCCGGTAGAGCAGGTGGGCGCCGAACAGGCCGAGCACCAGGCAGAGCAGGGTGCCCAGGCTCGCCTGTCCCAGGGTGAACCGGATGATCCGCCAGGTCCGCGAGGACTGGAAGGTCTGGGCCATCACCGCGAGGGTGGGGTGGCCCTCCTCATCGATGAACCCCTTCACGATGAGGTGGATCGCCGGGGCGGCGAAGAAGACCGCCAGGAAGCCGACGGCCAGCAGGCCGGCGACCAGCCAGCAGGCGCGCCACACCCACTGGGACGTCCGGTAGGACCTCACCCCTGAACCGTCTCGGTCCACTCCTTGATCCAGGTGTTCCGGTTGACCGACAGCGTCTTCGGGTCGACGGTGAACGGCTTGGGGGACAACGGGGCGAACTTCTTCCACTCGGCGGGCAGCGCCACCGAGGAGTCGATCGGGTACATGTACATCTGCCCGGGGATGTCGGCCTGGGCGTCCTTGGAGAGCAGGAAGTCGACGAAGGCCTTCGCCCCGGCGGGGTTCTTGGCGCCGTGGATGACCCCGGCGTACTCGGTCTGGCGGAAGCAGGTGTTGAGCAGGGCGGAGGTGGCGGTGGTCTTCCCGTCCTTGCTCACGGTGTCGGCCGGGGAGGTCGAGTAGGACAGCACGAGCGGGTACCTGCCCTTGCCCTGGCCGGCGCTGAAGTCGACGTTGTAGGCGTCCTGCCAGCCCTTGTCGACCTTGACGCCGTTGTTCTTGAGGCTGGTCCAGTAGCCCTTCCAGCCGTTCTCGCCCTTGGCGCCGACGGTGGCTGCCAGGAAGGCCATTCCCGGGGAGGAGGTGGCCGGGCTGGAGACCACCAGCAGGTTCTTGTACTGGGGCTTGGCGAGATCGTCGAGGGTGGTGGGGACCGCCAGCTTCTTGGCGGAGAACCAGCCGTCGTCGGCGTTGATGCAGACGTCGCCGCGATCGATCGGGGTGAGCTTGCCGTCGGTGTCCTGGGCGGCGTCCTTGGCCGAGGCGGGCAGCGCGGCGGAGCTGTAGGGGTCCAGCACGCCGGCCTGGATGGCGCGTCCGGAGAAGGTGTTGTCGATGCCGAAGACGGCGTCGCCGAGCGGGGAGTCCTTGGTGAGGATCATCTGGTTGACGACGGCGCCGGCGTCCCCCTGGGAGACGAACTTGGGCCGGTAGCCGGTCTTCTTGGTGAACTCGGCGACGACGTTCTTGCTCATCGCCCAGGAGTCGTGGGTGACGATGGTGACGTCCTTGGACGGGGTGGCCGAGCCGGAGGCCGAGCCGGCGCTGGACGACCCGCCCGATGACCCGCACCCGGCCAGTGCCATCGCTGCGGCGAGCAGAACGGCCAGTCCTGCGTGATGGTCTCGGATCCCGAACATTGCCTTCTCCTCCTCATGGAGGGGCCCGGCGCTCGCGTCCGGGCGGCTGGCCCTGACGAAAGAGCCTGGAGAGATTCTCGACTCCCTACGCCGGGTTGATCCCGCTGGTGCGGGTCCGGATCAGGTTCGAGGGTCTGCCTTCTCGGCACTCTCAGCACGATTGCGTGCTCCCCTGTCGACGCCGAAGACTCTATCAGTCCGTCCGCCAGGGGCGTGCTGACGTCCGACACGACGCCGCCAGACCCGGGGGACGACCCCACCCAGGCCGGGGGACGACACCACCCAGGCCCATTCGTGTTCGATCTTCCGGTGAGTTCAACCCAAGATCGAACACAAACCCGGGCCAGGCCCGACACCAGACCCACAACCCCCACACAGGCCCGTTGGTGTTCGATCTTCCGGTGAGTTCAACCCAAGATCGCACAGAAACCCGGACCAGGCCCGACATCGACCCCACACCCCCACACCAGGCCCGACATCGGCCCCACGGCCCCACACCACGCCCATTCGTGTTCGATCCCCCGGCGAACTCTCCCGAAGATCGCACACCAAACCGGGAACGGTCCAGTGCACCTGTGCCCCGGATTCCGATGCGGGTCCACAGTTCCTCCCACCCACCGGAGGATGATGGTGCCCCGTGAGACCTCACCAGGCTGCCGACCGCCCACCAGCGCGCTCCCCACACGGGCCGGCCGAGACCTTCTCCCCTGGCGAGGCCGACCCCATCGTCGATCGGATTGCGGCCGACGGCGCCGGACGACGACCGGTGGTCCTGATCGACGGCGGCTCGGGATCGGGCAAGTCCACCCTCGCCGAGGCCCTGGTCGGCATCCTGGACCGGCGGCCGGGAGCGCCCTGGCAGCTGGTCCACGACGACTTCTACCCGGGTTGGGCCGGCCTGTCGGCGGCGTGGCGGATGGTCCCCGAGAAGATCCTGGCCGACCACGACGCCGGGTACCGACCGTGGGACTGGGCCGCGAAGGCCCCCGGCGACCGGCGCGAGCTGGACCCCCGGGCGGCGATCCTCGTCGAGTGCTGCGGGGCCCTCACCCCGGTCTCGGCGGCGATGGCCACCACCCGCATCTGGTGCGAGGCGGACCCGCGGACCCGCAGACGACGGGCTCTGGACCGCGACGGCGAGATGTTCGCCCCCTACTGGCAGATGTGGGCCGTCCAGGAGGAGCTCCACTGGCTGCGGCACCGCCCCCGGACCCTGGCCGACATCGTGGTGGGCTGAGCTCAGCCCCTCACCGTCAGCGGGGCGGACCCGCCGACCTGTCGGATCCGGGGCTCAGCCCCTCACCTTCAGCGGGGCGCACCCGCCGACCTGCCGGATCCGGGGCTCAGCCAGGCACCGGGGTGATGACGTACTTCAGGACCACCAGGATCACCATCACCGCCAGCAGTCCGGCCAGCGCCCACCAGGTCATCGGCCGGTGTCCGCGGCGCACCCGCTCGGTGTCCTCGAAGAACACCACGCCGGTCACCAGGCCCGCCAGAAATCCTCCGACGTGGGCCTGCCAGGCGATGTCGGGGATGAAGAAGACCAGCGCCACGTTGAGACCCAGCACGATCCACAGCGGCCTGGTCGACCCGCCGAGTCGCCGCTGCACCACCAGCAGGGTGCCGAACAGCCCGAAGATCGCCCCCGAGGCGCCGACCAGTCCGTCGTACCAGCCCGGCACGATCGCCGTCCCGTTCGGTGCCGGCGAGGCCATCACCACGAACAGGGTGCTGCCGGCCAGGGCCGACAGCAGATAGCTGGCGATGTAGCGGGCCCGCCCCAGGAATCCCTCGAGGCTGCGACCCACCGCCCACAGCGCCCACATGTTGAACCCGATGTGGGTGATGTTCTCGGCGTGGGCGAAGGCCGAGGTGAGGAACCGCCACGGCTCCTCGCGCCCGGCCGCGGCCGACAGCGCGATGTCGTCGATGAATCCGGGCACCGTGAGCTCGACCGCCCACACCAGCACGCAGATCCCGATGAGGGTCCAGGTGACCACCGGGACCGGGCGAGTGTTCTGCCGGCTCACCGCCTGCCCCGCTCGGCGGTGGCGATCGCCCGGGCGAGGCTGGGGTCGTCGAACTCGAACCCGATCCGGCCGAGCACCTCGCCGCGGACCCGCTGGCCGGCGAGCAGCGCCTCGTCGACGAGCTCGGAGCCGAAGATCATCCGGACCGCCGGGGTGGGCAGCGGCAGCATGTGTGGGCGGTGCAGGTACTCGGAGTAGGTGGCGATGAACTCGGCATTGGTCACCGGGATCGGGGCCACCAGGTTGATCGGCCCGACGATCTCGGGGTTGGTCAGGGCCGCGATCATCACCCGGATGTGGTCGCGCAGGCTGATCCACGACAGGTACTGCCGCCCCGAGCCCATCCTGCCGGCCAGTCCCAGCCGCACCATGGGCCGCTGCTTGGCCAGGAATCCGCCCTGGGAGGCGATCACCTGGCCGGTGCGCAGCATCACGACGCGGACGTCGTCGGGGGCCTCGGAGGCCGCGGCCTCCCACTGCCGGCAGACTCCGGCGAGGAATCCGTCGCCGGCTCCGTCCTGCTCGCAGACCCACTCGTCGCCGCGCGGGCCGTAGTAGCCGACGGCCGATCCGTTGAGGAAGATCTTGCACCGCTTCGAACTCTCCAGCGCCCGGGTGACGATCCGGGTGGTGTCCAGGCGGGAGTAGAGGATGCGCTGCTTGCGGTCCTCGGTCCAGCGTCCCCCGGCGATGGGTTCGCCGGCCAGGTTGATGACGGCGTCGACGTCGTCCAGGAAGGGCGGGGCGATGGACAGGGTGTCGAGGTCCCACCGTCTGTCGCTGGCCTCGATGGGCTCGTGACGGGTGAGGGTCACGACCTCGTGGCCCTGTCGACGAAGCTCCGTGACCAGGGCGCTGCCCAGCAGTCCGGCGAAGCCTCCGATAGCGATGCGCATGGGCCAAGTGTAGGAAGCCGTCCCCGGCCCGTCTCATGATCGCCGGGAGCGGACGGGGGTGTCGCAGCCTCGCGGGGTGGGCGACGGCGCGCCTATTGTGACCGCATGGACAACGACCCCTCCGGCCACCGGAGCGCCTCCAGGACTCCGCGCAGCTGGCTGAGGGTGCTGGTGCCCGCCCTGCTCATCCTCATCTGGCTGGCCGGGGCGGGGGTCGGCGGACCCTACTTCGGTCGGGTCGACGAGGTCTCTTCCAACGACGCCACCGCCTACCTTCCGCGGTCGGCCGATGCGACCCGGGTCCAGGAGCTGCTTGGGAGGTTCAACGACTCTTCGGCGATCCCCGCGGTGGTCGTGATGACCAGCGGGTCGCCGCTGACCCGCAGCCAGACCGGCGCCCTGCAGAAGGCGGTCCAGGGGCTGGCCTCGGTCCAGGGGGTGACCGGCCAGGGCTCCCCGGCCATTCCCTCCAAGGACGGCCGAGCCATCCAGGCCTTCGTCCCGATCGACCGGGACGCCGACGTCGGCGAGGCGGTCGACCGGGTCAGGAACACCCTCGAGAGGACCGCACCGGAGGGGATCGAGGTCTTCGTCACCGGACCGGCGGGATTCACCGCGGATCTCCTGGAGGCCTTCTCGGGGATCGACACCCTGCTGCTGGGAGTGGCCCTGGCGGCCGTCCTGGTGATCCTGCTGATCGTCTACCGGTCCCTGCTGCTGCCCGTCGTGGTGCTGCTGACCGGAGTCTCGGCGCTGACGGTGGCCCTGCTGGTGGTCTGGCACCTGGCGCGGGCCGGGGTGCTGCTGCTGAGCGGGCAGACCCAGGGGATCCTGTTCATCCTGGTGATCGGGGCGGCCACCGACTACGCCCTGCTCTACGTCGCCCGGTACCGGGAGGCGCTGATCGCCGAGAGGGACCGGTGGACCGCCACCGTCGATGCCCTCAAGGGGTCCGTCAGGCCGATCGTCGCCTCCGGCGGCACCGTCATCGCCGGACTGCTGTGCCTGATGCTCAGCGAGCTGAAGTCCAACAGCACCCTGGGGCCGGTGACCTCCATCGGCATCGTCTTCGCGATGCTGGCGGCGCTGACCTTCCTCCCGGCGATGCTGCTGCTGATGGGACGGGCCGCCCTCTGGCCCAGGGTCCCGCACTTCGACCCGCAGGCCTCCGGCGAGGTCTCCCCCACCGGGCTGTGGGCGCGGGCAGGACGGGCGGTGTCGACGCGGCCGCGCACGGTGTGGGTGGTGGCCTGCGTGATCCTGGCGGTGTGCACCCTGGGGATCACCCAGCTGCGCGCCCAGGGGGTGCCCCAGTCCGACCTGGTGCTCGGCTCCTCCCAGGCCCGCGACGGACAGCGCGCCCTGGCTGAGCACTTCCCCGGCGGCTCCGGCAGTCCCGCCTTCGTCGTCACCAGCTCGGCGGACCTGCAGAAGGTCGCCGACGTCCTGCTGGCGAGTTCGGGGGTGCAGAGTGTCGCCGTCTCGGCCGACACCCCGGCGGGCACCGCACCGGTGACCCGGTCGGGGATCGGCGGGTTCGGCGGCCCGGGCACCCCGGCGCCCGAGCCTCGGGTGGTCGACGGCCAGGTGCTCCTCCAGGCGACCCTGGCCGATGCGGCCGACTCCGATGCCGCCGAGCAGACCGTCCGCGATCTGCGCTCCGAGCTGGACCGCGGCGGCGCCACCGCTCTGGTGGGCGGGGTGACGGCCACCGCCATCGACACCAACGACACCTCGCTGCGCGACCGCAATCTCATCATCCCGCTGGTGCTGGCGGTGATCCTGGTGATTCTCATGGTGCTGCTGCGGGCGGTGGTCGCCCCGCTGGTCCTGCTGGGCACCACCGTGCTGTCCTTCGGGGCGACGATGGGGGTGGCGGCGGTGGTCTTCAACACCGTCCTGGACCTGCCGGGGGCCGATCCGGCGGTGCCGCTGTTCGGCTTCGTCTTCCTGATCGCGCTGGGGATCGACTACAACATCTTTCTGATGACCCGGGTGCGCGAGGAGTCCGGCGCCCACGGCACCCGGCCCGGGATCATCCGGGGGCTCCAGTTCACCGGCGGGGTGATCACCTCGGCGGGGCTGGTGCTGGCGGCGACATTCGCGGCGCTGTCGGTGATCCCGATCCTCTTCCTGGTCCAGATCGCCTTCATCGTGGCCTTCGGGGTGCTCGTCGACACCTTCCTGGTGCGGGCGGTGCTGCTGCCGGCGCTCTGCTACGACATCGGCCGGCCGATCTGGTGGCCGTCCCACTGGGGAAAGGAGATCCGATGAGACTCTGGTCTCTGAACCCGCGCCATCTGGACCGGATGGGGCTGGTCGCCTGCTGGCGGGAGAGTCTGCTGGCCCAGGCGGTCCTGGCCGGCCGCACCAAGGGGTACCGCAACCATCCCCAGCTCAACCGGTTCCGCGCCCAGACCGATCCGCTGGCCGCGGTCGGCTGCTACCTGGAGGGCCTCGGCCGGGAGGCCACCGCGCGGGGCTACCACTTCAACACGACGCTGATCCTGCGGCCCTGCGGACAGACGCCGCCACCGCTCATCCCGGTCACCACCAGTCAGCTCGACCTCGAGTGGCGCCATCTGGGGGCCAAGCTGGCCCAGCGCAGCCCCCAGGACGCGGCTCGCTGGGAGCACGACGAGCCGAGCCCCCATCCGCTGTTCCAGCCGGTGCCCGGCCCGGTCGAGGACTGGGAGCGCGGCTGACCGGGATCGGTTACCCGGGCGGTCAGACCCGCGCGGTCAGACCCCTCGACGGGCCCTGGACCGCACGATGCTGGAGGCCTCCTCCTCGACGAAGTCGCGCAGCTCCTCGTCGCTGAGAATGTCCAGCAGCATCGATCCGGTGCGGGCGGCGATCAGCGCCATGAACTTGCGGGCGAACTCGGAGCGTCCGCCGGGCTGGCCGGCACCGTAGCTGAGGATCGCGGTGGCCGCCTGGCGGATCAGACGCTGGTCGCGGGCCAGTGAGGGCCGGCCCAGCATGGCGGCGAACTCGGCCTCGCCGAACAGCGGGTCGGCGTCGACCATCACCGGTCCGAGGATCTGCCAGCGCCGCCAGGACTGCTTGAGGTAGCTGCGGTCCTGGTTGCCGCTCTGGGCGCCGATCCACCGGTCGGCGGGAAGCCTGAGCTCCCCCACGATGGTCTCCCCGGGCCATCGGGCGAGGACGACGTCCGGCAGCACCCGCAGGGACAGGTAGGACCACACGCCGTCGTGGGAGGCGTCGGAGCCGATCGGGTCGATCACCTCGGCGATCGCCCGGCCGAGCTCCATGCCGTAGCCGTCGCGACCCTCCTTGGTGTGCAGGTCGAAGCCGGTGAGGCGGGCCACGATGGCCTCCCGCCAGGCGTCGACCTGCTGGGAGTCGGGCAGCGGTCCGGCACCGGGATCGTCGGTGGAGATCCGGCTGGTGTCGACCAGGTAGTCGGCGGTGGTGCCCTCGCCGAGTCGGCGGGCGTGATCGGCGAGCAGCTGGATGGCCTCCCCGGCGCGCAGCCGGGGGATGACGACGGAACTCACTTCAACTCCTTGAGGAATCCGGTCCCGGCCTGCAGCAGCGCCAGGAGGCGTCCGGGATCTCTGGTCAGCACGTCGACGGCCCCGCGCAGGGTGGTGTCGAGGTAGCTGGCGCACAGCTCCTCCAGGCAGGCGCCGGTGCTGCCCTCGTCGAACTCGTCGAGTGCCTCGTCGCCGGCGGTCAGTGCCACCGAGACGAGCATCTGGGTGAGGATGTCGCGGATGATGATCGGCTGGGCGATGCTGTTGTCGGCTCCCAGCAGGGCCTCGGCGGCCGGGTGATCCTTGTTGACGAAGAGCCTCACCGAGCCGAGGAAGGGGGCGTTGAGATCGTCGGCGGAGAACTTCACCAGCCAGGCGGCGTCGCGGGGGAACTCCCCGCCGCGGAACCGGACGGCCTCGACGGGGAAGACGGCGTCGTCCCCCTCGAGGGTGAACCGGAAGGGCTCCTCGCCGGTGAACAGCCGGCTGCCCTTGAGGTAGGCGGCGCGGTTGTCGGGGGCGATCCCGTCGGGTCCGTCGAGGACCAGTTCGTAGCGCACCTCGAGGTCCTGGGCGGCGGTGCCGCCGGGGACCTTGACGGTGATCTCGGCGGCGGGGTGGTCGGGTCCGATGGGGGCCGCCCACAGGAACCGACGTCCGGTGGAGGGGCAGTCGACCCGCAGCACGGCGAGCAGCCGGGTCATCCCGTCGTCGGCGCTCAGGCCGCTCTCGGCGGCCACCCGAGCGGCGTCGATGGACATCTGGCCGGTGATGGCGAAGTCGGAGATGTAGGTCCAGTCGACCGGTCTCTCGTCGGGTCCGGTGCGCTGGCCGTCGAGCAGCAGGGCGGGCACCGAGCAGCTCACCGCGGCCGGGCTCACCGCCCGGAATGGCTGAACTCTCATCAGGCGTCCTCTCCCAGGAAACTGCAGTCGATGGCGACCCCGTCGGGATAGCTCACGTCGGCGGTGAAGGTCTCCCCCGCCCGGACCCGGATCCCGTCGTAGTCGTAGCGGGTGCCCTCGGAGGTCTGCCACGCGGAGATGTAGATCTCGTCGGAGTCGCCCAACGAGGAACGCCCGTCGATCCCGATGTCGAGTGTGGGAGTGACCTGCACGTACTGGCCGTCGGAGCGGGCGTGCAGGGTGAACCGGGTCACCGCGATGGTCGGGTCTCCGTGCTCGGAGGGCGGGACCAGCTCGTAGCCGAGCACCTCGACCTTCGAGGTGCGGGCGCGGACATCCTTGGCCTTGCCGCCCCTGCGCCTACCGGCGGACTTGCGGGAGCCCGAGACGGGCCGGGCGAGGACTCCCAGGGCCGAGGCGAGCTGGCTGGCGGCCTCGGCGGGCTGCTCGGCCTCCACGGCGTCGGCCGGCGCCAGGAAGGTGCGCACCTCCTCGCCGATGCGGCGCAGCCCGGTGTTGACCAGCCGCTTCTGGGCCGGTTCCAGGGCGCTGGGGTTCCAGGAGTCGTGGGTGGGCGGCTCGGCGGCCGAGAAGTCGGCATCCATCTCGGGGACCGGCTTGAAGACGCCGACCCACTCACCGATCATGTTGCGGTAGTTGGGGTACTCGCGGTCCTCCACGACCAGCTCGGCGGAGTTGCGCATCAGGGTGACGCGGTTCTCGGCGGACTTGAAGGGGTCACCCGGCGGCACGGCGCACGGGGCCAGCCCCAGGTGACCGACCAGCTTCTTCGGGTTGCGGCACCAGATCTCCTCGACGGTCACCAGGCCGGCGGCCGAGGAGTGAGCGGGCTCGGGGTCCTCGGCGGTCGCCTGGGCGGCTCGCACCGCCTCCAGGCAGGCCTCCTTGGCGGCCAGCACCCGGGAGTCGGCGGCCTCGGGGATGTGCACCGGCTCGCCGTCGACGACGACGCTGATCGTCATCTGTCGCCGTTCGGCCTGGTCGGCCAGACGCTTGGCCCACAGGTTGACCGGGACCGCGGTGCAGGCCTCGGCGATGAAGGCCTGGCGGCCGTCGTCGTAGACCGGGGCGAGCAGCAGCAGGGAGGTGCCGGTCTCGGTGGGACCGAATCCCCGCTCGAAGACCGCCTCGCCGAGGGCGTGGGCGTCGGCCCCCAGAACCGGCTGGACCTGTGCGGGATGGCCGTCGGACGAGCGCAGCGCCCACCACTGCTGGCCGGTGTAGCGCTTGGCGTCCATCAGGAAGCTGGAGGTGACGGCGGCGGCGATGAACCGCTCCTCGAACTGTCCGGGGGCTGTCTGGATGCGGGTCCAGATCACCAGCGTGCCGCAGCTGGAGGCGCGGAAGGCCGCGGACTTGCCGAACCCGTAGGTGCCGCCGCCCAGGGAGCGGCCGCGGGGCGCGCCGACGGTGAGCACGAAGTCGCGGTAGTTGGTGGAGTCGTCCTGACCGACCTGGGAGTCGTTGTTGGTGGGTCCGCCCAGGCCCGAGGTGCCGCGGTCGTGGATCTCGATGGCCTCCATCGAGTCGGCGCCCAGGGCTGCCGTGAGTCCGGAGGTCGGGCTGGCCTCGGCGAAGACGTTGTCGCGCAGCACCGAGACGGTCTGGCCGGTCAGACGCCGGAAACGCATCTGGTACTCGGGGACAACCCCGTCGGTGCGGGCGTCCCAGCTGTTCTGGGCGGTCTCGCGCAGCAGCAGGCTGGGCGTGGCGACGCTGGTGCCGAGCAGTTTCTTGGTGCCGTCGCCGGCGATGTCCCCGGCGCCGAAGGGTTTGGCCACCCAGTCGAGTTGAATCATCGGACGGTCACCCTCCCCCGGGCGCACGAGTGGTGACAGGTCCCGCCGGGGCAGCACATCACGGGCTCAGAAGTCATGCCTGCCAACCTACCGCCCGCCCCTGACAGGACCGAAGCAGCACCGGGGGTGAACCGAGGGTGAGGGACACCGGCCTCAGCAACGTCGATGGTGCCGCCGCTCAGGCGGCGCCGGCCTTCGGTAGAGCCAAATAGTCGAGCGGGTCGAGATCGCATGTGGCACTGATCGCCCCGTGCAGCTCGTAGTAGCCCGTGCCATCCCCGAAGTTGTACAGCCGCATCAAGACGTAGTGCTCTGGCTTACTCTCGCTGACTCGAACCTCGTGCCTCGAGACGATCATGGGCCAGTTGATGGACTGCCGAGTGGTTTTCACTTCCAGATGGCGTTCTTCCCCGTTCGGTTCGAAAGACTTCACGTCGTAGCCCCAGCCGTCGCCGTCCTCAAGGCTGACGTGGCGCACCTGTTCAGCAAGATCTCGACGATCCGCCGCCTCAAGGATGCTGCGTTCCCGACGAACGACCGCTCTCTCTCCACGATCACCCAGACTCTTGTTCGCCGCCTCTCGAGCCACGTAATCCGTGTGATACCCACGAGTGTGAAGCCGATGCGGACCATCCGTAATCAGGACCTCCGTAGGCATGACCGAGTCGGTCCAGTTCAAGTCGAGGAGATCCGCAGCATCGCGGTCGACGGCCGTATCCATCTTGTGGAAGAAATCTGGTCGTCCACGGACCTGTCGGGCGACCTCATCGGCCAGGGAATCCTGATAGTTCACAGCCGGCTTGTATCCGCGGACATAGACGCACCTCTGGTCGGCAAGTACCGCGGACACGTTTCGGAACTTCCACTCCAGCGAGGCCTCCGAACGACCGATCCGCTCAGCAACCTCGCGCCGATACTGCGTCTTCGAATAATGCTGACCCGTCAGCTCCTGCTCCAGCATGTTGAGGTATGCGCGCACCGTCACCGCATTCTCAGTGTCACTCCAGGGTTCATTTCTGGCCACGGCAGCACCCTATCGGCCATCACCCCGACGTGAACGCGATCCCCTACACACCACGAGTGGGCCCCCACCTGTTGGTGGGGGCCCACTCATTGAGCTGTCGTGCTACGGCACCGGGGAGACCTCAGGACTCCCGGGAGTCGGAGTCGCCGGCTCCGCTGGTGAGCTCGGCGGGCACCTCGTCGGGGAGCTCCTCGCGGGCCGTACCGGTGAAGGTGAACGGCTCTTCGGAACCCTCCGGGGCGACGTCAACGAGCACGATCTGGCCCGGCTTGACCTCGCCGAACAGGATCTTCTCGGCGAGCGGGTCCTCGACGTCGCGCTGGATCGTCCGGCGCAGCGGCCGGGCGCCCATCAACGGGTCGAAGCCCCGATCGGCGAGCAGGGACTTGGCGGCGGGAGTGACCTCCACGCTCATGTCCTTGTCGCCCATCCGCTCCTCCAGCTGGCCGATCATCAGGTCGACGATCCGCAGGATGTCCTCGCGGGACAGCTGGTGGAAGACGATGATCTCGTCGAGCCGGTTGAGGAACTCGGGGCGGAAGTGGCCCTTCAGCTCCTCGGTGACCTTGGACTTCATCTTCTCGTAGCTGGACTCCTCGTCCCCGGCCTTGGAGAAGCCGAGGTTCACCGACTTGGAGATGTCGCGGGTACCGAGGTTGGTGGTGAGCACGATGACCGTGTTCTTGAAGTCCACCACCCGGCCCTGGGCATCGGTGAGCCGGCCCTCGTCGAGGATCTGCAGCAGCGAGTTGAAGATGTCCGGGTGAGCCTTCTCGATCTCGTCGAACAGAATCACCGAGAACGGCTTGCGGCGCACCTTCTCGGTGAGCTGTCCACCCTCCTCGTAACCGACGAATCCTGGCGGGGAACCGAACATCCGAGACGCCGTGTGCTTCTCGGAGTACTCCGACATGTCGAGGGTGATGAGAGCATCCTCGTCGTCGAACAGGAACTCCGTGAGCGCCTTGGTGAGCTCGGTCTTGCCGACGCCGGAGGGCCCGGCGAAGATGAACGAACCCATCGGACGTTTCGGATCCTTCAGGCCGGCGCGGGTACGACGGATCGACCGGCACAGGGCCTTGACGGCCTCCTCCTGGCCGACGTACCGCTTGCCGATCTCCTCCTCCATGTGGAGCAGCCTGGTGGACTCCTCCTCGGTCAGCTTGAAGACCGGGATGCCGGTGGAGCTGGAGAGCACCTCGGCGATCTCCTCCTCGCCGACCACCGCCGGGGCGGAGTCGTCACCGTTCTTCCACTCGGTCTCCTTGCGGTCGCGCTCGACGATCAGCTTCTTCTCGTCGTCCCGCAGGCCGGCGGCGCGCTCGAAGTCCTGAGCGTCGATCGCGGCCTCCTTCTCGATGCGCACCTGGGCGATCTTGTCGTCCACCTCGCGCAGGTCCGGCGGCGCGGTCATCCGACGGATCCGCATCCGGGCGCCCGCCTCGTCGATCAGGTCGATCGCCTTGTCGGGAAGGAAGCGGTCCTGGACGTACCTGGCCGCCAGATTCGCCGCCGAGGAGATGGCCTCGTCGGTGATCGTGATCTTGTGGTGCGCCTCGTACTTGTCGCGCAGCCCCTTGAGGATCTCGATCGTCAGCGGGATCGACGGCTCGGCAACCTGGATCGGCTGGAACCGGCGCTCCAGAGCGGCATCCTTCTCGATGTGCTTGCGGTACTCGTCGAGGGTGGTCGCACCGACCGTCTGCAGCTCGCCGCGGGCCAGCATCGGCTTGAGGATGCTGGCGGCGTCGATCGCTCCCTCGGCGGCACCCGCACCGACCAGGGTGTGGATCTCGTCGATGAACAGGATGATGTCGCCGCGGGTCTTGATCTCCTTGAGGACCTTCTTCATCCTCTCCTCGAAATCGCCGCGGTAGCGGGAACCCGCCACCATGGAACCGAGATCGAGGCTGTAGATCTGCTTGTCCCGCAGCGTCTCGGGGACGTCGCCCCGCACGATCGCCTGGGCCAGACCCTCCACGCAGGCCGACTTGCCGACTCCGGGCTCGCCGATGAGAACGGGATTATTCTTGGTGCGACGGCTCAGCACCGTCATCACCCGCTCGATCTCCTTCTCACGGCCGATCACCGGATCCAGCTCGCCATTGCTGGCAGCCTGGGTGAGGTTGCGGCCGAACTGGTCGAGGACGGTGCCCGAGGAGGCCGCCGGCCCCACATCGGGAGCCCCGGCGGTGGCCGCCTCCTTGTCGGTGCCCTGGTAGCCCTGCAGCAGCTGCAGGACGGTGTTGCGCACCGTGTTGAGATCGGCCCCCAGGCGGATCAGCACCTGGGCAGCAACGCCCTCCCCCTCGCGGATCAGGCCTAGCAGGATGTGCTCGGTGCCGATGTACGAGTGGTTCATCTGGAGAGCCTCGCGCAGGCTCAGCTCCAGGACCTTCTTGGCTCGAGGAGTGAAAGGAATATGGCCGGTCGGCGTCGAATTGCCGTGACCGATGATCTCCTCCACCTGGGCCCGGACTGCCTCCAGCGAGATGTCCAGGGACTCGAGCGCCTTGGCGGCAACTCCCTCCCCCTCGCTGATAAGACCCAGCAGGAGGTGCTCTGTGCCGATGTAATTGTGGTTCAGGGCCTTGGCCTCGTCCTGGGCCAGGACGACGACCCGACGTGCCCGGTCTGTGAACCGTTCGAACATGAAGTCTCCTTGTGACGGGACCCGGGCGACCCCGAAGGGACACCCGCTGTCTTGGACAGTCTAGTAACGCCCCCCTGACAGGACCTGAGTCCCGTCGTTCGCCGGCCGCGCAACGACGCCGTGCAGACCGGTTCTGAGCCCGGATCGAGGCGGTCTGGCGCCCCCTCCCCGATCCGCTGGGAGACTCCTCCTTCTCCCCTGGTCTCCTCACCGGGGACCCGGCGGCAGGGGCACGGACGCGGGACCGGCGCGGGACCGGCGCGGGACCGGCGTGGGGGGACGCAGCTGCGCCGGCGACCCTGTCGGGTCGCCGGCGCAGCACAGGTCGTTCAGGACCGTCGGATCACAGGTGAGCCTTCTCGTAGGCGGCGCGCACCTCATTGGAGACCCGGCCACGGGCCGAGACCTCCAGGCCCTCGCCCTGGGCCCACTGACGGATCTCGTTGGCGGTCGGGCCGCCGGAGGGGCGGTGCCCACGGCTGCGACGACCACCGGTACGGCGGGCCGCTCCGATCCACACCGCGAGGCTGTCACGCAGCTTCTGCGCGTTTGCAGCCGAAAGATCGATGACGTAGTTCACGCCATCGACAGCAAAAGCGACTGATTCGTCGGCGGGAGTGCCATCGATATCGTCGACAAGGTCAACACGAATCCTCTGTGCCATGGTGTTCCTTCCAAAGTTCTGACCAACACGATCGGGCCCTGGTTCCCCCTCCCGACCGATCTGCTGCAATGTTAAGGATTAAGGGGTCCAGTTTTCAAGCCGATTACAGAAATATTTCACCGATTGTGTTCACTTGCCAGGAGAATACCCTAAAACGCTAACAGCGGAGGGTACACCCGAAGATGCCGGCTCAAAGCGCTGAACCAGCCCATCTCCGATTCTGCGACGGCATCACAGCCCTCGCTCAGGCTGTCCGGGTATCACCAGTTCAGATACGCGAATCACGAACTCCGCAGAGCCCGGCAGGGATCATCCCACCGTTTCCATGCTGTGGCCAAATTTCAGGCTTCCGATACCACGGCCTGCTGTGAATGAGGAAAGCCACCCGGGAGCGTCTGCGTGCGGCGCGGCGCCGTTGGCGTTCTCACTGGTGCGCCCCTGTCAGAACACCGGTCAAGGGATCCAGACCCGAACAGGAGAAGGGCTCCCCGGCCGGTGGCCGGGGAGCCCTTCTCGAGTGGTCTGTGGGGGTCAGGCGTGCTTGCGCTCCACCTGATCATCGCCGGGGAAGTCGACGCGAGACATGTCGACGACGGTGGGAACCGATCCGGTCTCCCAGATCTCTCCCGCGCTCGGCACACCGGCGTCGGCGAGGGTGCGGCCCGGCAGGTCGACGACGCGACCAGCCTCGGCGTCGGCAAGAATGCCGGCCAGCTCGGTCTCGAGCTCGGCGACCCGCGACTCCAGGGCGTTGACCTTCTTGTTCCCGGCGGCCACCTTGTACTGAAGGGCTGCCTTGTCGCCGCGCAGGGTGGACAGCTCATTCTCGGCGCGATCGAGCTTTCCGCGAGTATCGGACAGGGACTTGGAGAGGATGCCCACCCGGTTGGCGAAGGTGTCGATCATGTCCATCGACTCCTTGTGGTGGCGCTGCTCCTCCTTGACCGAGGCCTGGCGGATCGCCTTGAGCTCGGCGAGGTGAGCGGTGCGGATGCTCTCCATCTCGCGCCACGCCATCAGCACCGACACCCAGGCCATCACCAGGGCCACCAGGACCCCGGCTCGAGCGGCCCAGATGGAGGGGATCACTGCACACGCCACGGCAAGGACCGTGCAGACTATCAACATCGCGAGAACCCCGCGACGATCACTGGACGGTTTGCTGATTCGTTTCCCCTGTGCGCCACTCACGGTGGCAATCCTAACAAGATGTGCCGGGACATTTCACTACTGTCCGTCCCCAAACGCCCGACACGTCGCCCAGCGAACCCCGATTCTTCGGATTCTCTTCGGCTGTTCTCAGTGTGCCGGCTGACTGTCGCCGCCCGCACGGCCCGGATCTGCACCCTCGCGGTGACGGGCCTCACCGTCCGGAGGCACCCGGCAGGCCCTCTCCAGCACCCATCCGGCCAGTCCCAGCAGGACGCAGACCACCGCGGTGACGCTTCCGGTGATCACCCTCTGGCGCGGATAGGGGATGGCCACCTGGCGCACGAAGGTGATGATGTAGACGATGCACGCCCCCGCCAGGGCCGCCCCGGTGAGCACCACGGACTTGCCCAGGGCCAGGCTCACCAGCCCCTCGGTCGGCGAGACCTCCCGGTGCGGGTCGTGGACCTTCCTGCTCAGCACCCGGGCATCGATCCACACCCCGATGGCGACCACGGCCAGGATCACCGGCAGGGACCACGGCAGGATCGGCACCATCGCCTCGGTGAGGAAGAAGACGCTGAGCACGAACCAGCCGACCACCGCCCCGCACAGGGCGGCGACCACGACGGCACGTCGGTCGGTGGGACGCAGATCCCCGCTGGGCTCGGGCTCGGGCGGATCCTCCAGGGGCGGCAACGACCGCGTCACGACAGCGTGACCTCCTGGCCGACCTTGCGCACCCCGGAGGTGTCCATGCCGGAGAGCAGGTCGGCGATCGGGCCACGGCCCTCGAGCTCGGCGTCGGGCTCGACGTCGGCCCAGGGGACCAGCACGAAGGCGCGCTCGAAGGCGCGCGGATGGGGAAGCTTGAGATCGGGCTCGTCGATGCGCTGGTGACCGACCTGGATGAGGTCGACGTCGATGACCCGCGGACCGTTCACCTCGAGGCGCTCGCGTCCGTAGCCGTCCTCGATGGCCAGGCCGCGCTCCAACAGGGTCCGAGGCTCCAGGGTGGACTCGACGACCAGCACCAGATTATGGAAGTCGGGCTGATCGGCCTTGCCGACCGGGGTGGTGAGATACACCGGCGAGACCCCCACCGGCATTGCCCCCGGCGTCTCGCAGATGAGGTCGACGGCCCCCTGAAGGGTGTCGATGGTGTCACCGAGATTGGCGCCCAGGCTGAACACCACGGTTCGAAGCGCCCGCATGGTTCCCAGGGTTTCCACGTCGATCCTGGGTTCGGTGTCCCTCGTCATTGACATGTCCGATTCCTCCTGATGACTATCGCGACGTCGCTCAGTGTCACACCGACGGGAGCATGAGGCTTGTGGACCGTCACCTCGACGGCCTGCCCGACCGACGGCGTCGTGCCGGCGGCGGCAAGGCACCGGTCGGCGATCCGGCCGGCGAGGGTCTCGATGAGATCCACCGGCTCTCCCTGGATCTCCTCGACCACTCCCTGGGCGAGCACAGCGTAGTTGACGGTGTCGCTCAGCTGGTCGGAACGGGTCTCCAGGGGTACGGACAGGTCGACGTCGACGACGAAGGGCTGGCCGTTCTGCTTCTCGGAGTCCAGCACCCCGTGGTGGCCGATCGCCGTGATCCCGCTCAGGCGGATGTGCCCGATGTCGTCGCGAGTGTCCATGCTGCGAGGCTACCGTGCCCCCGAGCACCACCGGGGTCGCCGGTGTCGTCCCCTCCCCGGGGGGCCGGGCCTCAGGCCCCCTCCGAGACCCGCAGCCGGGCGAAGACCTCGCAGGCGTCCCGGTTCCCGCGAACCTCGTGGGTGCGCACCGCCCAGGCGTGGTGGGCGGCGCACCAGCAGGTCAGTGCCTGGGTGGCGGCGTCGCGGCCCAGCGGCGGCCGGGGATCCGGGTCGTGCAGCAGGCCGCCGAGGAACCCCTTGCGGGAGACCCCCCACAGCAGCCGCAGATCGGCGAAGGCCTCCTGGACGGTGTCGATCGCCTGCAGCAGCCGCCAGTTCTGCCGTCCGTTCTTGGAGAATCCGATTCCCGGATCGACGATGATCCGGCTGCGCGCGACGCCGGCCCGTTCGGCGTCCGCCACCCGCTCGGACAGTTCCGCCACGACGTCGCCCACCAGATTGTCGTAGTGGGTCAGCTCGACGCTCTGCATCGTCGCCGAGGGACCGCGCCAGTGCATCACGACATAGTCGACGTCGGCGTCGGCCACCACCGGGAGGATCCCGCGGTCGGCCAGACCGCCCGAGACGTCGTTGATGATCTGCGCTCCCGCACCGATGGCCGCCCGGGCCACCTCGGCCCGCATGGTGTCGACCGAGATCACCGCCCCGGAGTCGGCCAGCGCGGAGACGATCGGCACCACCCGGCGCAGCTCCTCGGCCTGCGGGGTCCGGGCCACCCCGGGACGGGTCGACTCCCCGCCGATGTCGACGATGTCGGCCCCCTGGTCGACCAGACCGCGGGCATGGCTGATGGCATCGTCGGGGTCCAGCCACATCCCGCCGTCCGAGAAGGAGTCGGGGGTGACGTTGACCACACCCATCACGAGGGTTCGCGCCGGGTGCGGCGCGCTGTCTCGGGGATCGACGTCAATCACGGGTTCATCATGCCGACTCGCGGCTCCATCCGGGAAACCCGGCGCGGGTCACCCGTTGGTGATGAGCCCCATCGCCTCGGCCCTGGTGGCCGGATCGCGCAGGATGCCGCGCACCGCGGAGGTCACCGTGCGGGACCCTGGCTTGCGGACCCCCCGCATCGTCATGCACATGTGCTCGCACTCCACCACCACGATCACGCCGCGGGCGCCGATGTACCGCACCAGGGCGTCGGCCACCTGGGTGGTGAGGCGCTCCTGGACCTGGGGCCGCTTGGCGTAGCAGTCGACCAGCCGGCCGAGCTTGCTCAGCCCGGTGACCCGGCCGTCCTTGGAGGGGATGTAGCCGACATGGGCCACCCCGACGAAGGGCAGCAGGTGGTGCTCGCAGAAGGACTGCACCTCGATGTCGCGGACCAGGACCAGCTCATCGTGGGAGATGTCGAAGGTCTTGGAGAGCACCTCCGCCGGATCGGTGTGCATCCCGGCGAACAGTTCCTCGGCGGCCTTGGCCACCCGCATCGGCGTCTCCAGGAGGTCCTCGCGGTCCGGGTCCTCACCGATCGCCGCGAGGAACTCGCGGACCGCGGCCGCGGCCCGCGGCTTGTCGACGAAACCCGTGCTCGAGGGCCCGCTGTGCGGAAGGGCCTGACCCACCATGGAGTGCTCAGAATCGATGCTCACGCCACGATCCTAGGAGCGCCCGGGGAAAGGTGCCGCACTCAGCGCGGCGCCCACGGGCTGTGCGGGAACGATCCGTCGTCGCCCTGCGCCGACTCGCCGGACTGTCCAGGCTGGCTGCCCTGTCCCGACTCGCCGGGCTGACCCGGCTGGGCGGAGGGACCGGCCTGGTGCGACGGGTCAGACTGACCCGGCTGAGCAGAGGAATCAGAAGGTGCCGACTGAGAGGGCGCCGACTGGCCCGACTCCCAACCCGGGGGAGCCCAGTTGGCCGGCGGCTGCCAACCCTGACCACCCTGGCCGCCCTGACCGTTGTTGTCGCCGGGAGCTGCGGCCTGCCCGGCACCGGACCCCGAGGCCGAGGCCCCGATCTGGGCGGGCTGGGCGGCGGCGCCGACCTTCGCGGCCGGTGCCACCGGGGTGATCGGCGGGACGGTGGAGGGAATCCGCTTGTCGGAGCCGGTGAAGGCGCCGCGCTGGGGCCACATCGTGAGCTTGGTGAAGATCTCGGCAACCTCGGCCTTGTTCAGGGTCTCCTTGACGAACAGCTGGCGGACCAGCTCGTCGAGCACCGGACGGTTGGCGATGAGGCAGTCGAAGGCCTCCTGGTGGGCATTCTCCAGCAGGCCGCGGACCTCCTCGTCGACCACCGAGGCGGTGGCCTCGGAGTAGTCGCGCTGCTGGCCGGCGGTCATCCCGAGGAAGGGCTCGGAGTCTCCCGAACCCAGCTGGACGGTGCCGACCCGGGCCGACAGGCCGTACTGGGTGACCATCGCGCGGGCCACCTGGGTGGCCTTCTCGATGTCATTGGAGGCACCGGTCGAGGGATCGTGGAAGATCAGCTCCTCGGCCGCACGCCCACCCATCATGTAGGCCATCTGGTCCAGCAGCTCGCCGCGGGTCTGGGAGTACTTGTCGGAGTCGGGCATCACCATCGTGTAGCCGAGGGCGCGTCCGCGCGGCAGGATCGTGATCTTCTGGACCGGATCGGTGCCGGGCATCGCCGCGGCCACCAGGGCGTGTCCGCCCTCGTGGTAGGCGGTGACCAGGCGGTCGTGCTCGTCCATGATCCGGGTCTTCTTCTGCGGACCGGCGATCACCCGGTCGATGGCCTCGTCCAGCTCGGCATTGCCGATCACCGCGAGGTTGTTGCGGGCGGTCAGCAGGGCCGCCTCGTTGAGCACATTGGCCAGATCGGCGCCGGTCATCCCGGGGGTGCGTCGGGCGATGCTCTCCAGGTCGACGTCGTCGGCCATCGGCTTGCCCTCGGAGTGCACCTTGAGGATCTTGACGCGGCCCTCCATGTCGGGGGCCTCCACCGCGATCTGGCGGTCGAAACGGCCGGGCCGCAGCAGGGCCGGGTCCAGCACGTCGGGACGGTTGGTGGCGGCGATCAGGATGACCCCGCCGTGCACGTCAAACCCGTCCATCTCGACCAGCAGCTGGTTCAGGGTCTGCTCGCGCTCGTCATGGCCGCCGCCCATGCCGGCACCGCGGTGGCGGCCGACGGCGTCGATCTCATCGATGAAGATGATGGCCGGGGCGGCCTCCTTGGCCTGCTCGAACAGGTCGCGGACCCGGGAGGCGCCGACGCCGACGAACATCTCGACGAAGTCGGAACCGGAGATGGAGAAGAATGGCACCCCGGCCTCGCCGGCCACGGCGCGGGCCAGCAGCGTCTTGCCGGTACCGGGAGGACCGTAGAGCAGGACGCCCTTGGGAATCTTGGCGCCGACCCGCTGGAACTTCGCGGGCTCGGCGAGGAACTCCCTGATCTCCTGGAGTTCGTCAATGGCCTCCTGGACGCCGGCGACGTCCTTGAAGGTGGTCTTGGGGGTGTCCTTGGTGCCGACGCTGGCCTTGGACTTCCCGAAGTTCATCACCCCGCCGCGTCCGCCCATGCCCTGGGCCGAACTGAGCATCCAGAAGAACAGAATGCCGAGCACCAGGAAGGGCAGGAAGTTCACCAGCAGGGACTTCCAGACGCTGACTCCCGGATTCGTCCCGTTCCAGCGCTCCAGAGTTCCGGCGTCCACCCGCTTGTCCAGCTGGGTGATGATCTGGTTGCTCTGCTGTCCGATCCAGTTGGACTTGAACTGGTCGCCATTGGCGTCGGTGATCTTGATGATCTGGTCGCCGTCGGTGAGATCGACCTCTTTGAGCTTCTGACTCCCGTTGATCATCGTGATCGCCTGGGAGGTCGGGATGTCCTTCGCCCCGGTCATCGAACTCGTGAGATTGAGCACCGTGATGATGGCGATGATCGCAATCACGATCCATACCAGAGGACCGCGGAAGATGCTCTTCGCGTTTTTCATGTACTGCCTAGTGCCGGGGTGTGGAGGGACAGCTTCAGACCATACCAGCGGATACCGACTCCCCCCGGCCGGCCGCGATCACTTGTAGACGTGCTCGGCGAGGGTCGCGACGTCGGTGAGGTTGCGGTAGCGCCCGGCGTAGTCGAGCCCGAAACCGACGACGAACTCGTTGGGGATGTCGTAGCCGATGTACTTGACGTCGACGGGAGCCGAGATCGCCTCAGGCTTGCGGAACATCGCCATGATCTCCAGGCTGCGCGGGTTGCGGGTGCGCAGGTTCTGGACGAGGTAGGACAGCGTCAGGCCGGTGTCGATGATGTCCTCGACGATCAGCACGTCGCGGTCCTCGATGTCGGTGGTGAGGTCCTTGAGGATCCGCACCACGCCGCTGGACCGGGTCCCGGCGCCGTAGGAGGACACCGCCATCCAGTCCATGTGGCAGTGGATCTTCATGGCCCGGCACAGGTCGGCCATGGTCATCACCGCGCCGTTGAGCACACCCACCAGCAGCGGGTCGCGTCCGGCGTAGTCCTTGTCGATGACGGCGGCCACCTCGTCGATGCGATGGGCCACCTCTTCCTGGGAGTAGAGGACGCGTTCAAGATCGTCTGGCAGATCAGCAGCTCGCACGCAGCGAAGCCTACCGGTACCGGAGTCGTGCGCTGTCCCGGTCCTCCGGCCCGGTCTCCAGGGCCGGTCTCAACTCAAGCTCTCGTCTCCCGGGTTCAGCTCCAGACGCCGTCCGCGCCGGGTGACGCGGGCCCCGGGCAGGTCGACGCCGGCCCCTCCCCGGGCGTGCTGGAGATCGAGCACCGCCTCGACATGGACGAAGGAGCTCTCCACCCCGGCCCGCTGGAGCCAGGCCTTCACCACCCGGCGGGCCAGGCCGCGGGGCTCGCTCACCAGGTCCGGCAGTGGCAGAGTCGGTAGTGGCAGGGCCGGGAGCGACTGGTCCCCGGCGAGGTCCTGCGGCAGGACGGCGTGCCGGGCCAGCCAGGCGTCTGCCAGGCCGGCCATCACGGCGTCCTCCCCCTGCATCAGGACGGCGGTGCGGGCCAGCGCCTCGGCGACCCCGGGGCCCAGATCCTGCTCCAGCACCGGCAGCGTCGAGCGGCGGACCAGACTGCGCCGGAAGACCGGGTCGGCGTTCTGCGGGTCATGCCAGGGACGGACCCCCCACTCCCGGCAGGCGGCCACCGTGGTGGTGCGGCGGATCTCCAGCAGCGGGTGCCAGAAGGATCCGGCCCTAGGTCTGATGCCGGCCAGGCTGGTGACCCCCGATCCGCGGGCCAGACCGAGCAGCACCGTCTCGGCCTGGTCGTCGAGGGTGTGGCCCAGCAGCACCGGGCGGTCCTGGGCGACCTCCAGCAGAGCGGCCCGGCGGGCCGATCTGGCGGCGGACTCGGGGCCCTCCCCGGTGTCGCGCACGTCGACCCGCCGGATCACCGCGTCGATCCCGCGCCAGGCGAGCAGCTCGGCGGTCTCGGCGGCGACCCGGTCGGATCCGGACTGCAGCCGGTGGTCGACGATCACTGCGGTGATCCGGGTTCCGGGGCGCCGGCCCGCCCACTCGGCGCCCAGCGCCAGGGCCAGTGAGTCCGGCCCTCCGGAGCACCCCACCACCGCCGCCTCGACGCCGTCGAGCATCTCGGCGACCCGCTGGGCGACCCGCAGACTGTGCGGGCCAAGTTCCTGGCGTGCCACGCGATCAGCCCGCCGCCGGCAGCCGGGTCACCGCGTGCGACCGCAGTCGGGCCCGGGTCACGGCGTGCAGCCGCAGGCGGCCAGTGCCGACCAGGCGGAGTCCAGCCAGGTGTGGGCCGCGGTCGGGTCGGCGGAGTTGTTGAGGATGAGCGCCGCGACGACCACCCTGCCGTCGGCGGTGCGCACCCATCCCGACAACGCCGAGACGCCGGTGAGGCTGCCGGTCTTGGCGTGCACGAGTCCGCGTCCGGCCACCTCGCCCGGGCTCTGGAAGCGGGCCGACAGGGAGCCCGAGACCCCGGCCACCGGAACCAGGTCGGCGATCGGTTCTGTCCGCGAGGTGCGCAGGGCGTATCGCCAGGCCCGCTCCAGCATGGTGGCGCTCACCCGGTTCCCTCGCGACAGTCCGCAGCCGTCCTGGATGACGGCGCCGGGACCCCAGGCGCCCATCCGGGTGAGGTGCTGCTGTAGGGCCGCGGCGGCCCCGGCGAAGGTGGCGGGCTTGCCGGTGGCGATCGCCATCTGGTGGCTCAGCACCTCGGTGGCGGCATTGTCGGAGGACAGCAGGGCCCTCTTGAGCAGGTCCTCGGCGGTGGCCGACTGGACGGCCGCCACCGTGCTGTCGCCGCTGGCGGCCTTGGTGGCGGCCGGCGTCCCGGAGACGGTGATGCCTGCCGCCCGCAGCTGGCCGGCGAACACCTGGGCGGCCTGCAGGGCGGGAGTGGTCGAGCGGGCGCCGGATCCGCCCGGCATCCCTTCGTCGACCCACAGCGCACTGATGTGGGTCACCTGGTCGGCGTAGCTGGCGCTCCAGCCCGGGTTCCAGTTCGGACCGGAGAACAGCGACGCGTCGTAGCCGAGGGTCACCGAGGAGACCCCCTGCTTCTTGAGGGCGGCGGCGGTGGAACGGGCCAGATTCAGCGTCGAGGCGAACTCGGGGTAGGCCGTGGAAGGGACCGACTGGAGGTAGGGGTCGCCGCCCCCGACCAGGGTGAGGGCGACCGGCGTCCCCCCGGATGCCGGGGTCGAGCCGGATGCGGCGGCAGCAGGCGAGGAACTCCCGCCCGAGCGGACCACCTTGGTGGTGAACCGGGTGCCGGCGTCGACGGCGTCCAACAGGGCGATACCGGTGAGCACCTTGAGGTTGGAGGCGGGGATCAGCATCGCCCCGGGATCGCGCGAGTACAGAGTGGTGCCGCTGCTGAGGTCCACCGCGACTCCGCCGAGGGTTCCACTGGGGGCCGGCTTGATCGCGGCGATCCGGGCGGCCACCCGGGCGGGATCCGCCGGCACACTCGAGATGGGCTGCGGGGTCGCCGCGCCCACCACACCATTGCCTCCGGGACCGCCCGCATCAGGAGTCGGGGAGTACAGACCGGAGGGCAGTGTGGAGGCCGAGGAGGGGCGCATCAGGCCGACAGCGGTCATCACGGGTTTTCCCCAGATTGCGCTGGCACCTGCTAGAACTGCTAGCACAAGTGTGAGAATGAGAAAACGCGCAGACTGAGTCAACCGCCAACGATGCTTCGCCACCCGGCCTCCTCCTCATCACTGGGGATACAGTTTCCGCCATCCGAGCGTCCAGCACAAGAGAGGGTCAACAGTGACCGACGACTTCCAGAACTTCTTCCCCACCCAGAAGCCCGAGGGTACGACCTTCGACGTGACGATCGAGATTCCACGGGGTACGAAGAACAAGTACGAGATGGATCATGAGACCGGTCGCATCCGTCTGGACCGCACCCTGTTCACCTCCACCCAGTATCCCTACGACTACGGGTACATCGAGGGAACCCTCGGCGAGGACGGCGACCCGCTGGACGCGATGGTGCTGCTCCAGGAGCCGACCTTCCCCGGATGCCTCATCGAGTGCCGGGCCATCGCGATGTTCCAGATGCAGGACGAGATGGGCGGCGACGACAAGGTGCTCTGCGTGGCCACCGCCGATCACCGCCGCGACTACCTGCGCGACATCGACGACGTCGGCAACCTCACCCTGATGGAGATCGAGCACTTCTTCACGGTCTACAAGGACCTGGAGCCCGGCAAGTCCGTCGAGGGCGCCACCTGGACCGGCCGGTTGCTCGCCGAGGCGGAGATCGACAGCTCCTTCGACCGAGCCAAGGGCACCCCCTACGAGCATCACCAGGTGAACCTCGCCTGAGCCGGACCGACTCGGACTGATGACTCAGCTGGAATGACGGAGAGGGCTGGAATGACGCAGAGGGGGAGGCGACTCCCTCCTCTGCGCCGGGGCTCGCTGACCCCGCTCGGATCCCCGGCGCACGGGTGCGTGCCAGAATGTGGCGGTGCCACGTTGCCTCATCCTTCTCGCCCCCTCGGCCAACCACGTCTACGCGGGCCAGTCCCCCAAACTGTCATCGGCCGAGCTGACCCTCATCTGCCCCGGGATCGGCACGGTCGCCCCCACGCAGCTGGCCGGGGTGGACTACCTGGCGGCCGACCTCGACTCCCTGGACGGTCCGCAGCTGGCGGCGATCTCGCGGGCATCGGCGACGATGGCCTACTACCTCGTCGAGGGGGATCTGCTGCGCCCGGTGGCGCTGCCCCGCACCGACCTGGTCGACGACGACCTGGTCACCATCCCTAAGTACCAGGGCAAGACCAATGAGCAGTTCACCCGGCTGCTGCTCAACGTCACCCTGGCCGGTCTGGAGGCCGGCCCGGCCCGACGCCGCGACGACGGACAGCGACTGGCGATCCTCGACCCGATGTGCGGACGGGGCACCACCCTGTCGACCTGCTGGCTGGAGGGTCACGACGCCTTCGGCATCGACGACGACGCCAAGGCCCTCGAGGCGATGGCCGCCCACCTGTCGACCTGGCTGCGCCGCAAGCGGCTCAAGCACACCACCCGGGTCTCCAAGCTGCGCCGCGAGGGACGCACCCTGGGCAAGCGGTTCGACGCCGAGCTGAGACTTCCCGGCGCCGAACCGCTCACCATGGCCGCGCTGCCCGGCGACACCCGCGACTCGGCGCAGCTGTGGGGGCGCAAGACCTTCGACGCGATCGTCACCGACGCCCCCTACGGCGTCGTGCACGGGGCCCACACCGGCTCCGGCGCCCACCGCTCCCCCGCCGGCCTGCTCGCCGAGGCCGTCCCGGTCTGGGCCTCCCAGCTGCGCAGGGGCGGGGCTCTGGGCATGTCGTGGAACACCCACGGACTGTCCCGGGAGGATCTGGAGTCGATCCTCGCCGAGGCCGGGCTGACCCCGCTCACCGGCCCCCAGTGGTCCCACTTCTCCCACCGGGTGGACTCCTCCATCCAGCGCGACCTGGTGGTGGCAGTCCGACCGGTGGACTGACGTCCCACCCCGCGGTACAGCTACCGGCTACCGGCTACCGGCTACCGGACAGGGCTACCGCAGGATCTGGTCCAGCAGCCCCAGCTGGTTCCAGGTCTGGACCTCCTCGCCGGCCGGGTGCTCGGCGAAGGGGTACACCGTGATGTCCTTGGTCACCCCGCCGGCCGCACCGGCCCACGCGTTGTAGGCGGCCCAGGCCGTCGACGGCGGGCAGGTGGCGTCCATCATCGCGACCGAGAACAGCGCCCGGGTGCTGGCCCTGCGGGCGAAGTGCACGATGTCGAAGTGGTTGAGGGTCTGGAAGGCCCTCGACACCAGGTAGGGGTGGGTCCGCAACCAGGAGACCACTTCCAGGTAGGGCCCCGAGGCGGCCAGGTCCACCGACCGGCGGATGCACGACAGGAAGGGCGAGTCGACGCACGCCACACTCACCGGGACACCGGCCATCGCGGCCAGCCCGGCCACCGCGGCGACCTGGGCGCCACCCTGCGAGTGGCCGACCAGGGCCACCCTGGTGGGGTCGACGAGGTCCAGCGATCGGGCCACCTGAGAGGCCCGGAAGGCGTCGACGTAGAGGCGCCGGAAGTAGTGGTTCGCCGGATCGTCGAGATGGGGGGTCATGAATCCGGGAGCGCCGGACCCGCCTCCCCAGGGGCCGTCGTCGGGGGCGGTGTCGACGATGGTCGGGTGGGCCCAGCCCTGGCCGCGCGGGTCGACGACGATGTGCGCATAGCCGGCCGCCGCGAAGGGGGTCGCGAAGGGCACCCGGCGCGAGGAGCTGTACCCCTTGTACTGGACGACGACGGGCAGCGGACCGGTGGCCCCGGCAGGTGCGTGCAGCCAGGCCGACACCGGCGTCCCCAGGTATCCGTCGAATCTGAGATCCCAGGTGTCGACGAGCCGCTGACGGTTGTCGAAGGGGGTCAGCGAGGTGTTGAGGGGGAACCTCTCGTGCTGGTCCAGGGTGGTCCCCCAGAAGGACTCGAAGTCCTCGGGCTCGGAGATCTCGGGGCGGAAGTCTCGCGACTGCTCCAGCGACAGGTCTGTCAGCGGCATGGCCTCATCGTAACGAGCGACCGCCGGGTCGCTGCTGCTCCGGGTGCTGGTGTCCCGGCTGCTGCTTCTCCGGCTGCTGTGTCCCCTGGGGCGCAACGGCCCCGTGACAGGATGGCCGGGTGCACACACTGTTCCTGCTGCGACATGCTCAGCCCGCGCACAGTCCGGTCACCGGGTCCGGCGACTCCCAGCGTCCGCTCACCGCGGTGGGACGCCGACAGGCCGCCGAGGTGGGCCGATCGCTCCAGCTGCGCGGGGTCGACCTGACGCTGTGCTCCTCGGCCCTGCGCACCCGCGAGACCTTCGAGGCCACCGGACTGAGCTGCCCGGTGGAGGTGATGCGGGCCCTCTACTCCTGCGGGGTGGACACCATGAGGCAGCGGATCTCGGAGGTCGGCGAGGAGGTGCCCACCCTGCTGGTGGTCGGCCACGCGCCGACCGTTCCGGCGCTGGCGGCCGAGCTGTCGTCGGAGGATCCGGTCCGGTCCGAGGAGATCGCCCGCTGGTACCCGCCGGCGACCCTCACCGAGATCTCCCTCGACTGGCCCTGGGACGGGGTTCTCGACCCCTCCCGGACCGGAGTCCTGCGCGGGATCCAGCGCCTCTGAGTCGAACCCGACTTCTCTGAGCGGGATCGGGTGCCGATGGGGAGGTCTCGCCCCCGAGGAGATCGGTGGCCGACCGGCGGGTCGGCCCGGTTCAGGCCGCTCCGGGCACCGCCGGGGCGGAGACCGTTCCCGTCGGCGGCAGCAGTTCGACGGCCTTGGAGGTGAATCCGCTGAACACCCACCAGACGAGACCGGCCAGCACTGCCAACGCGACCAGCAGAATGATCACCAGCAGCGGGACCAGCCGTCTGTTCTCGCTCAGCTCCGGGCCGTGGTGGAGGCTCGGCGGCTCGGGTGCCGGCCGAGGAGCCGGTGGCGCGTTGAAGACCGGCGCCGGAGACTCACCGGGAGCTCGGACCGCCTGGGCGTACTCGGCCTGAGGGTCGCGGAACCAGGTGGAGGGCAGGCTGCCCTCCTGGTGGTGCCCCTGGGGACGCGGCACGACCCGCGAGGAGGGTCGCGACGGGCTCTGATGAGGTGTGGGTGGGTTGAGCAGCCGGGGCGCCTCGTCGGGTGCCGACTGCCCGATGACCTGAGTCATCTCGGAGTCCTGCTCGCGACCGGGGGCCGGCATCACCGGCATCACCCTTGTGGCGTCCGGATCGTCGGAGCCGCCCGCACCGAGGGCGCCGAACACCGGGATCACCCGGGTGACGGCCTCATCGAGAGGTCCCGGGGGCACCGCCGCCGACGGGCCCGGACGGGCTCCGGGGTGACCTCCTCCCGGGCGTCCGGTTGTCGAGGGACCCGCCTGCACCGGCCCCGGCAGGCCGGAGTGAGGAGTGCCCGGGGGGGTGGGTCGACGCACCCGAGGACGGGTCAGATCGGGGGACTCCTGGCGGGCCAGGGCGTCCAGAGCCGGGTCGGTCAGCCGCACAGCGCCGGCCAGACGCAGGTCGAGGGCGCACCTCGGACAGGTGGTCTCCAGAGCCCCCAATCGGGCTCCACACCTCGCGCAGAACACGTGGAGTGCCCCCTTCCGTCATCCCGATGATCCAGAATACAAGGGTGTCCCCGTCTTCTCCGACCAGAATCCCACGGGACCGGCGCGCCGTGCGCACCCTCGTCGTGGCAGTCGTCGTCGCGGTGATCGCCGCGGCGGCGATCCTGGCAGCGACCCGGGCCGGCCACCGAGGCGGCTCGGCGTCGGGTTCCGGGCATTCCTCCGGGGGTCCGGCGACGGCCCTGGCCACCCGCCCCTCCGCCGGTCCGCACTCACAGCAGACTGCCACCACGCATAGTCCTGCCGATTCCCGCAGCCCCGCCTCCCCCGCCCCTGCACCGGCCAGCGCGGCCGTGCACGCGGTCAGCACCTCGACCGGTGCCGCGATGGGCCTGTCCATCACCCCGGTAGGCTCCACCGGCCGGCCGTGGACCTCCGGGACCCTGGGCGCCGGCGCGGCCTGGTCGACCATCAAGGTGCCGCTGGTGATGGCCTCGCTCAGCGCCGGCACCGCCACCCTCGGGGACGCCGATGTCCGGGCCGCCATCATCTCCTCCGACAACGCGGCCGCCGAGCGACTCACCCGACGGCTCGGCACCGACGCCGCCGCCGCATCCGCGGTGAAGGCCCAGCTGGTGGCCCGCGGGGACACCACGACGGTCCCGGCCAGGGTGCGCACCCGGCCGGACTTCTCGGTGCTCGGACAGACCTCATGGCGTCTCGACGACCAGGCCGCCTTCCTGGCCACCGCCGCCTGCCGGCCGCACGACGCCGGCCTGCTGAAGCTGATGGGCCAGATCGAGCAGGACCAGCGGTGGGGGTTGGGGACCCTGCCGGGAGCCCGGTTCAAGGGCGGCTGGGGGCCCGACACCTCGGGGCACTATCTGGTGCGCCAGGTGGGCCTGGTGACCGTCTCGGGACGCAGCTACGCGGTCGCGATGGCGGCACGGGCCCCGGACGGGAGTTTCGCCGCCGGCACCGCCGCCCTCGATCAGTTGGCCACGCGGCTTCCCGCCCTGGTCAGGGCCCTGCCGGCAGGTGCCGCGAAGGGACGGTGCTGAAGGACGGTGCTGAGGGGCGGTGCTGACGGCGTCCCGCCGCCGGCCGGAACGTCCGTCCCGGCGTGCTCTGTAGCGTGTCCGTAACACGCCCTGCCAAGCTGTCACACGCCGGTAACAGCGACTGAACTGCTCCGCAACGCAGCGCCTCAAGAATACGGGGCATGACACCACTACCTATCCTTGAGATCAGCGCGGGTGATACCGCCTGGGTCTTGGCGAGCGCCTCACTCGTGCTCCTGATGACCCCGGCACTGGCGTTCTTCTACGGAGGCATGGTGCGCGCCAAGGGCGTGCTCAACATGCTCATGATGACCGTGATCCCGATGGCGACCGTCGCCGTCCTGTGGATCCTCTTCGGATTCTCGATGGCCTTCGGCGATGCCAAGGGCTTCAGCGGCAACCCCTTCCAGTACATGGGAATGCACGGTGTGATCGGCCAGGAGGTCGGCACCATCCCGATGTACGCCTTCGCGGCGTTCCAGTCTGCCTTCGCCATCATCGCCGTCGCCCTGGTCGCCGGCGCTGCCGCCGACCGGATGAAGTTCTCCGCCTGGATCGTCTTCAGCGCCCTGTGGGCGATCCTCTGTTACTTCCCGGCCGCCCACTGGGTGTTCGGCACCGGCTGGATCCTCAACAAGATGCACGCCGTCGACTTCGCCGGTGGCACCGCGATCCACATCAACGCCGGCGCCGGGGCTCTGGCCCTGGCAATCGTGCTGGGCAAGCGCGTCGGATTCGGTTCCAAGCCGATGCGCCCCCACAACACCACCATGGTGATGCTGGGCGCCACCGGCCTGTGGTTCGGCTGGTTCGGGTTCAACGCCGGTTCGGCGCTGGGCGCCAATGAGGTGGCCGGCTACGCCTGGATCAACACCCTGCTGGGTGCCGGCACCGCCTTCCTCGGCTGGATCCTCGTGGAGCGGATCCGCGACGGACACCCCACCACCCTGGGCGCCGCCTCCGGCATGGTCGCCGGCCTGGTCGGCATCACCCCCGCCTGTGCCGCGGTCTCCCCGCTCGGCGCGATCGTCGTCGGCTTCCTCTGCGGCATCGTCTGCGCCCTGGCCGTCGGACTCAAGTACCGGTTCGGCTATGACGACTCCCTCGACGTCGTCGGCGTCCACATGGTCGGCGGCTTCGTCGGCACCGTGCTGATCGGCTTCCTCGGCGATCCGAACTACATGGCCCTGGGCCACGAGGGATCCCTGGAGGCCAACGGCTCCGGACTGTTCTACAGCGGCTCCGCCAAGCTTCTCGGCATCCAGCTGGTCTGCGCCCTGGCCGTCATGGTCTACAGCTTCGTGGTGAGTTTCATCATCGCCTACGCCATCAAGAAGACCATGGGCATCCGGATCACCACCAAGCAGGAGCTCACCGGCATTGACCTGGTGGAGCACGCCGAGGCCGGCTACGACCTGTCCAACGTCCGCTACACCTCGATGCGGATCCGCGACTCCCTCGTGGTCCCGTCCTCCTCCAGCAGCTCCAAAGACTCCGACAAGACGGGAGCGAAGGCATGAAACTCATCACAGCCATCGTCCAGCAGGCAGCCCTGGAGAACGTCCAGGTCGCCCTCGCGCAAGTCGGAATCGCCGGAATGACGATCTCGGAGGCCAGCGGCTACGCCCGCCAGCGCGGCCACGTCGAGGTCTACCGCGGAGCCGAGTTCACCATCGACTTCGTCGAGAAGGTCCGCATCGAGATCCTCAGCAGCGACACCGCCTGGGAGGAGATCACCAAGACCATCTGCGACGCAGCCCGGACCGGTGAGATCGGCGACGGCAAGGTCTGGGTGACCCCCATCGAGGAGGTCATCCGGATCCGCACCGGCGAGCGTGGAGATGCCGCCATCTGACCCACACGCCGAGCCGGTCATGGACGCCATGACCGGCTCGGCGTCTCCGCGCCCGTGAGGCGCACCACAATCCCCCCGTCCCGTCACAGAGTCTGTGTGGTGTCCGGTTCCTCGGACTCCCGCGTGGTGTCAGACCTCCGTGTCGGGGCGGGGCCTCGCCGTCCTCCCCCGGCACCAGCCCGACGGGACGCCGGCCGCTGAGCCCGGCGGCTCAGCCGGCCAGCTCGGTGCGCAGCGCCCGGCCGACGTCGGCCATCGCGGCGAGCACCTCGTCGCGCACCCCCTCGCCCATCTGCACCGAGCGGTCCCAGTTGGCCAGCACCGCGTAGCCGATCCGGCGCCGGGGACTCATCACCACCCCGATGTCGGCGCGCACCACGCCGATCGTGCCGGTCTTGTTCCACAGCCAGATGTCGCGGTCGAAGTAGTAGTGGGCCAGCGGGTCCAGACCGAAGGCCGAGGCGACCATCGACAGATCCATCCCGGCCCCCAGCCAGCGCTGCAGGACATCGGCCGAGGAGCGCGACAGGTCCTGGCCGCGGGCCAGCCGGGCGCAGAACCGGACCAGCTCGGCCGCCGTCCCGTGGGACAGGGTCCTCGGGGCGCCGGGCGGGATCGGCCAGCGCACGCAGTCGTCGAGCCCGGAGTCGCGGTACCCCAGCTCCCGGGTGTGCTGCTGGACGACGTCCAGCCCGATCACCCGCACCAGGGTGTTGGTGGCCGCGTTGTCGCTGACCGCTCCGATGAGGGCGGCGACGTCGTAGAGGCTCAGGTCGTTCTGCTGCAGCAGGTACCACAGCCCGGAGTTGTCCATCCACTCCGCCGGACGCCGGGTGACGCGGTCCTCCAGGCTGCGCCGACCGGCGTCCACCTCGTGCAGCAGCCGGTGCAGCATGAAGATCTTGCCGACGCTGGCGGTGTCCTGGACACGGTCGGGATCCAGTTCGGCGAGCAGTTGGCCGGAGTCGATGTCGACCGCCCGTGCCGACCAGCGCACCCCCGCCACCTCCCGCAGCCTCTGCGGGATGTCTCGACAACTGATGGTCATGCGGTGATCCTCTCCCCGGTGGCGAAGGCGCTCAGCACCCCGCACCACGCCGGGCCCTGCGTCTGGACCCAGATCCGGTCGGCTACCGGGTCGACCACCGTGGTGGCGAAGGTGTAGAGGTCCTCGCTGCGGTTGAGGACCCCCTCGCTGCGCAGTGCGGCCAGCACATCGGTGGCCGACCCGACCCGCGGCGAGACGGCCCGCAGGCGTGCCACCCGGGTGCGGGACTCGGCCAGCCACCGGTCGTCGGGTGCCACCGCCAGGCCAGGCCGGGTGCCGTCGACCATCCGCAGGTGATTGGTGTGACGCAGCGCCCCGGCGTCGGCCCTCTGACAGGCCTGGCGTCCGGCGGCGTTCTCGATGATGTCGGCCCGCCCGCCGGGCCCGTCGGCCACGTCGAAGGCGAACCCGCCGGCGCAGGGGACCTCCGTCAGGGCCGCGCGGGCGGCCTGACCGGTCGACTGTCGCTGGGCGTGACGGGCCACCAGGTGGCGTCCGGCGCCTCCGGTGAGAGGAGTGCGCACCGGGACGTGGTCCATCCCGAAGCTGAGCCCCGCCGAGGTGGTGACGAAGGAGTTGGCCGGAAGCATGCCGGGATACCACACCACCGTCATCGCGGGGTCCCCGTCGATCCGCAGACTCACCAGCCTCACCAGCGGGGCCACCTCGCGGTCGCCGTCCTCGTTGTGGCCCATGCACAGCCCCTGGTCGTCGGCGGCGCACAGGTCCGAGCAGCCGGTGCCGTCGCGGCCCAGGTCGCCCCGCAGGTTCAGTGCCCACAACTCCTCGGCCGGCACCCCGGCCCCCGCCGCGAGCCAGTCCAGCTCCTGGGACTCGACGGGCAGCAGTCTGCGGGTCGAGGCGACCACCGCCTCGAAGACCGGGCGGCTGGGGCCGGTGGCGCGATCCACCAGCCCGGCCCAGCTGGGCAGCGCTCGCCAGGCGGCGATCTGGTCGGCGTGGGCGCGTCCCAGATCGGTCATCGCCTCGGCGCGGGAGCCGCTGATGAGGGTCCACTCCAGACCCGAGACCTCGGGCAGCCTGGTGATACTCATGACAGCCCCGCGTCCTCGCGCGCCAGACCCGTGACATGGTGGCGGATCTGCTCGCCGATGGCCCGCATGGTGTCGACGACGGCGGCCCGCAGATCGGTGCCGTCGGCCCAGTTGGCGGCCACCGCGTAGGCGACCCGGCCGGCCGGCCCGGCGAGGTGTCCCACCTCGATCCGGGCGGTGTCGATGGAGCCGGTCTTGTGGTGCAGCACCATCTGCTGGTACTCCGGGCCGACATGGGCCAGCGGGTCGAGCAGGAAGGAGTCGGCGAGCATCGAGGTGTCGGTGTCGGCGGCCAGCCAGGTGAGGACCCGGGAGCGCACCGGATCGCTCAGCAGCTCGGCGCCGGGGTGCTCGGGGGCCGATCCCTCGCCGAGCCGCCGGATCAGATCGGCCAGTTCTGCGGCGCAGCCGAAGGATGTGGTCCAGGGGACCTCGGGGGTCCGCTCGTTGCGGATGTAGTCGAGCATCTGGGTGTGCTGGTAGCCGAGCTCCCGCGCGACGGCGTGGACGGCGTCCATCCCCACCAGATGGGCCAGCGCATTGGTCGCGAGGTTGTCGCTGACCGCGCCGACCAGCAGTGCGGCGTCGACGACGGTGAGCCGCTGGTCGCTCATCCGGTAGAGCAGGCCGGAGTCCTCGACCCTCAGCTCGTCGGGGATCTCGATCCTCTGGTCGGAGGCCAGTCGGCCGTCCTGGAGCCGGTTGGCGACCTCCACCAGCAGGAAGAGCTTGCCGACACTGGCGGTCCGGCAGACCTGGGTGGGAGTGTGCTCGGCCAGCACCGGGGCGGCCGAGCCGGGCTCGGCGGTGGCGTCCAGAACCTGGATCGACCAGGTGATCCGGGGGTCCAACGGGGGCAGCACCAGAGACATTGAGTTCCTTCTCCTCGAGGGGAGGAGGCCACTCCCCCTCCCCGGTCAACCAGACGTCCGCAGGCTAGACCTTCGGGGCCACCACGCGGTCGAAGTGGGAGCGCAGCACCATCGTGGTCCGGGTGCGGGTGTGCACCGCCGAGCGGATCTGGTTGATCACCTGCTCCAGCTCCTGGGCGTCGCCGACCCGCACCAGCACCAGATGGGTGGCGTCCCCGGCGACCGACCAGCAGGACTGCACCTGGCTGATCCTCTCCATCGCCAGGGGCACCTCCTCGTCCAGGGACGGGTCGGCGTAGATCTCGACGATGGCGGCCAGCGGACAGCCCAGGGTCTCCGGGGAGACCAGGGCGCGGTAGCCGGTGATCGCGCCGATCTCCTCCAGCCGGCGGACCCGGGTCTGGACGGTCGAGACCGACAGCCCGGTGGCCTCGGCCAGCGCCGACAGCTTCGCGCGGCCGTCGGAGGCCAGCAGCGCCAGCAGCCGGTGGTCCTGGCGGTCCAGTCCCTCACCGCGGGGCATCTCAGTCCCCGGCTCCCGGTCGCTGCGGGCGGCCGACACTCAGTCGCGGTTCCCGGCCGACCGCCAGGTCCAGCACCCCGGTGACATTGAGCGGGACGCTGAGGGCCTCGGGATCGTGGCCGAAGCCCTGCTCCCACAGCACCGGCACCCCCAGTCCCGTCAGGTACTCGGCCATCAGGGCACGAACCTGGTCGGGCGGGGCGCAGTCGTGCCAGGATCCCAGCACGATCCCGCAGGCGGCCGCCAGCCGACCGCTGCGAGCCATCTGGATCATGAGATTGTCGAGCCGGTAGAGGTCCTCCTCGATGTCCTCCAGGAAGAGGATCTCGGGCTGGTCCCCGGTCCGGGCGACGGCCTCGGGAGCCCCGATACCGGCGGCCAGCAGGGACAGGTTCCCACCCCGGAAGCTGCCGCAGACCCTCCCGGGCACCAGCACCTCGGCGCGCGGCCCGACGATCTGGCGGTTCCGCCAGGGCTCCAGGAGCCAGCGGCCGACGTCCTGGCGGATCGCCGCGGAGTCTCTGAAGACGTCATTTCCCGGCATCGGGCAGAACAGGCTGGGTACTCCCAGATGGAACCGGAAGGCCTCGTGCAGGGCGGTGATGTCGCTGGAGCCGGTGAGCAGCTTCGGACGGCCGTCACGACGAGGGGTGGCCGCGGCCATCCGGGCCCAGTCGATGCCGTCCAGCAGCCTCATCGCCCCGTATCCGCCGCGCACGCACACCACGGCGTCGACCTCCGGGTCGGTCCAGGCCTCCACCAGATCGGCCCGGCGCAGCTCGTCGGACCCGGCCAGGTAGTCGGCCCGGGAGTCGCAGGCCAGGATGTGGGCCGCCACCCGGACGCTGAGCCCCCAGCCCTCCAGGTAGCCCACCGCCCGCTCGACGCTCTCGGCACTGCTGGGCCCCGAGGGGTCGACCAGCTGCACGACGTCTCCGGACTGCAACGGCGGTCGGTCCAGGTAGGCCTGGGGCCACCCGGCCACCCGGCCCGCGCGGCCTGACGGGGCCGCCGGGTCTGCCGGAGCCGGCTCCTGGATGGCGGGAGAGGTCATGCCGCTGCCCTGCCTCGGATGCTCGGGGCGGCCGCCAGCAGAGTCCGGGTGTACTCGTGCTGCGGGTGGAGCAACACCTCCTCGGCGGGCCCGTGCTCGACGATCCGCCCCTGGTACATCACCGCGACGGTGTCGGCGATGTTCCACGCCAGACCCAGGTCATGGGTGATCACCAGGGCGCTGAGCCCCAGCCGTTCGCGCAGCGACAGCAGCAGGGCCAGGATCTCGCCCCGGACCGAGGCGTCCAGGGAGGCCACCGGCTCGTCGGCGACCAGCACCTCCGGGTGGATCGCCAGCGCACCGGCGATCACCACCCGCTGGAGCTGACCGCCGGACAGCTCCTGGGGGATGGCTCCGACATAGCGTTCTGCGGGGATCAGCTCGGCGGACTGCAGGGCCTCGGCGACCCTCTCCTCCTCGCTGCCGCTGAAGTGCTGGACGCGCAGCCCCTCGGCCACCGACTCGTAGACGCTGAGCTTGGGGTTGAGCGCCGCCGAGGGGTCCTGGAGAACCATCTGGACCTGCCGGCGGAAGGCGCGGACCGCCCTGCTGCGGGTCGGCAGATCGGCCCCGCGGAACTGGATGGTCGACCCGTCGTCGGCGGGCTGGAGGCCCAGCACGGTTCTGGCCAGGGTGGACTTGCCCGACCCGGACTGACCGACCAGGGCCAAGATCTCGCCGTTGTGGATGGTGAGGTCGACATCCTTGACGGCGTGCACCGGGGTGCGCCCTGCCCGGTAGGTGACATTGAGGCCGTGGGCCTCCAGCAGCACCTCGTCAGTCATCGTGTGGCGCTCGTCGACGGGCGGCCTGGGGGCCTGCTCCCGGCGGGTGACCGGGTGCATCCGCGATGCCGGGTCGCCGATCACCGGGAAGGCCGAGGCCAGCTGCTGGGTGTAGGGCTGCTTGGGGTCCAGGCAGATCTGCTGTGCCGGACCCACCTCGACCAGCTCGCCGTCCTTCATCACCGCGATCCGGGAGCAGGCGGTGGCCAGCACCGACAGGTCATGGCTGATCATCATCAGCGAGATGCCCCGCTCGTGGACCAGCTCGTTGATCATGTCGAGAATCTGCTTCTGGACGATGACGTCCAGGGCGGTGGTCGGCTCGTCGGCCACGATGATGTCGGGTTCGCAGGCCAGCGCCATCGCGATCATGATCCGCTGCTTCTGGCCCCCCGACAGCTCGTGCGGGTAGGACTCGGCCTTCTCGGCGGGCAGGTCGACGACCTTCATGAGGTCCTTGACCCGCTGCTTGCGCGCCTTCTCGGTGGGCCACCGGTCGGTGACGTGGAGCTCGAGGGCCTCCAGGATCTGGCGGCCCACGGTGTGCACCGGGTTGAGGGAGTGCATCGCACCCTGGAAGATGATCGAGGCCTCCGCCCAGCGCACCGACCGCAGCTTGCCGAAGGACAGGTCGGCCACATCGGTGTCGCCGATCCGCACCGATCCGGTGAGGGTGGCATTCCTGGGCAGCAGCCGCAGCACGCTCATCGCCAGGGTCGACTTGCCCGAACCGGACTCCCCGGCCACCCCGAGGGTGCCGCCGGCCGGCAGGTCCAGGCTGACATGGCGCACCGCGTGCACCTGCCCGCGGTCATGGCGTCCCGAGGTCTGATAGGTGATCGAGACGTCGTCGAAGATGAGATCGGGCATGGCTCATCGGCTCCTCAGGGTTGGGTTGACGATGGTCTCCACGGCCCGGCCCACCAGGGTGAAGGCCAGCACGACGAGGAGGATGGCCAGGCCGGGGATGAGGACGTACCACCAGTAGCCGCTGGTGGCCGCCGACAGATCCATCGAGTTCTTGAGGATGGTGCCCCAGGACTGCTTGGAGGGATCGCCCAGACCGAGGAAGGACAGCGTCGACTCGGCGATGATCGCCGACCCGACCGTCAGGGTGGTGTTGGCCAGCACCAGCGGCATCACCGCCGGCAGCAGGTGTTTGAAGATGATGTGCCAGTGCCCACCGCCCAGCACCCGGGCCCGTTCGACGTAGTCGCGCGACTCGATGGACAGGGTCTGGGAGCGCACCACCCGGGCGGTGCCGGCCCAGGAGGTGAGGCCGATCGCGATGACGATCGTCATCACGCCGCGTTCCAGCACCGAGGACAGCACGATCGCCAGGATCAGCGAGGGCAGCACCAGGAAGAAGTCGACGATCCGCATCAGCAGACCGCCCACCCAGCCGGTGAAGTGGCCGGCGGCGATCCCGATGATGGTGCCGATGATCATCGACATCGCGGTGGCCGCGAAGCCGACCACCAGGGAGACCCGGGACCCCCACAGCATCCGCACCCACAGTTCCCGGCCCTGGTCATCGGTGCCGAAGGGGTGGGCCCAGGAGGGCGGGGCGTATCGCGGGCTCTGGAGCAGCTGGGTGAGGTCGAGCATCCGGGTCGGGGCCAGCACCGGGGCCAGGATGGCCAGGATGATGATGACGGCCAGGATCCCCAGGCCGATCATGCCGGCCTTGTAGTGCCGGAACTCCCGCCAGAACTCGCGGGCGGAGGCCGCCCGCCGGCTCCACGCCATGGCGCGGGCCGAGCTGGTCGGGGAGGTCGGGGTCGATGTGGTGGCGCTCATGCCGTCCTCACCCTCGGGTCGAGCTGACGATAGACGAGATCGGCGAGCAGATTGGTCACGATGATGATCGCCGAGAAGACCACGAAGGTCCCCTGGAGCAGCGGCAGGTCCGGTCCGCTGATCGCCTCATAGGTGAGTTTTCCCAGACCGGGCCAGGAGAACACCGTCTCGACCGTCACGGCACCGGCGATCAGCCCGCCGATGTGCATGAAGACCAGGGTGACGGTCGGCAGCAGGGCGTTGGGCACCGCGTGGCGGCTGCGCACCTTGTCCTCGCGCAGGCCCTTGGCCCGGGCGGTGGTGAGGTAGTCCGCGCTCATCTCCTCGATGAGGGAGGCGCGCATCACCATGACGTACTGGGCGTAGACGACGGCGACCATCGTGATCACCGGGAGCACCATGTGCGAGGCGACGTCGAGGACCTTGTCGAAGGTCCCGGTCGGTGGTGAGGGGCTGGTCATCCCGCCGGTCGGGAACCAGTGCAGGGAGCCGCCGAAGACCATCAGCAGCAGCAGGGCGAGCCAGAAGGTGGGCACCGACCAGAACACCAGGGAGGTGCCGGAGGTGATCCGGTCGAACCAGGAGCCGTGCTTCCAGGCCGACCTCTGGCCCAGCCACAGTCCCAGCGCGATGGCGATCACCGCGGCGGTCCCGGTGAGCAGGATGGTGTTCCAGAAGTACTCCCCGATGAGGCTGGCGACCGACTGCTTGTACACATAGGAGTCGCCGAAGTTCAGGGTGAAGACGTTGACCAGGTAGTTCCAGAACTGGACGATCATCGGCTTGTTGAGGCCGAGCTGTTCGCGCAGCTGGTCCATCTGGGCCGCGCTCATCGGACGCTCCTTGGCCATCCGGGCCACCGGGTCGCCGGGGATCAGCTTGAAGGCGAAGAAGCCGAGCAGGATCACCAGCACCATCGAGATCGCCGCTCCGCCCAGCTTGGACAGCAGGTATCGGATCGCCGGGACGCCGCGCGGCGGCTCGTCGGTCTCCTGGGCGGCGACCGTGGGGGTGAGGGCTGTGCTCATGACGGCTCCTTCAAAGTTGTGCAGTGGCGTGGCGCGCGGGCACCGGCGCACAGGGGGCGGTGCGGCGTCACGCCGGCAGGAAGATCGGGGACGCCGGCGCGCTGGCCGGCGTCCCCGATCTGTGGATCACTCGGTCTCGTCGGCGTGACGACGCCGCACGAGCACCCAGACGACGCCGGCGATCACCAGGACCGCGACGACGATCCCTCCGACGATCAGTCCGGTGTGCGAGTTGGACGCGTTGTTCGAACCGCTCACCGGGGCCACCGTGAGGTAGCCCCAGTAGCCGGCCTGGTTGGCGATGATGCCGCCCTTGGCGGGCTGCAGCTCGAATCCGGTGAACCGGTCGGACCGGTAGGCCTCCAGCGAGTTGGCGTACCAGATCGCGATCTGCGGGGTGTCGGTGTAGTTCTGCGCCAGCATCTTCTGGACGATCGCGCGGCGCTGGGTCTCATTGAGCTCGGCGCGTTGGGCGGCGTACATCTTGTCGAAGTCCGGGTTGCAGTAGCCGTCCTGGGTCGTGCCGCCGGTGCCGTCGGTGCGGGTCGGACGCGAGTCGCAGGTGTTGATGCCGAGCTGGTAGTCCGGATCCGGGTTGATGCTCCAACCCGAGAAGTACATGTCGTAGTTGCCCTTGATGGTCCGGTCGGAGATCGTGTCGGAGTCGCTGGACTGCACCTGGAGATCGATGCCGACCGACTTCAGCCACGGCTTGAGGTAGTCGGCGCTGGTCTGCTCGGTCGGATCGCTGGAGTCGACGAGCAGCCGGAGGCTGAGCTTCTGGCCGCCCTTGGCGCGGATCCCGTCGGGGCCGACCTTCCAGCCGTCCTCGTCCAGGGTCTTCTTGGCCGCCGCCGGGTCGTACTTGATGATCGCCGGGTCGGTGGTGGGCAGGCTCCACTTCGGGAAGGAGGAGGGGATGAAGCTGGTGGCCTCGGCCCCCTGCCCGTTGAGCACCTTGGCCAGCAGGGTCTTGTTGTCGATGGCCTGACGCAGGGCGTGACGGACCTTGACATCCTTCAGGGCTGCCGCACCGGTGCCGAAGGGCTTGTTGTCACGGGTCTGCATGCCGACGTTGAGGCTGATCGAGGTGTACCGGCGGCCGGTTCCGGAGTGGGTGGTGACTCCGGAGGCGCCCTTGAGGGCGTTGAACTGGGTCGACGACAGCCCGGTGACCAGGTCGACGTCACCGGAGCGCAGGGCCTGCACCTGGGCGTCGGAGTTCGTGTAGTAGATGTACTGCAGCCCGGAGACCTTGGGGGCGCCCCGCCAGAAGTTGGGGTTGGCCTTGAAGGTGATCGACTGGTTGGCCTTGTAGCTGGCCAGCTGGAAGGGGCCCGAGCCAACCGTGTTCGACTCATTGGCGAACTTCGCCGGATCCTTGACCTTGGACCAGACGTGCTGGGGGACGATCGGGATCTCGACGCCGGGGTTGGGGGCCTGCGGTGCCTTGAGGTTGATCACGACGGTCTTGGCGTCGGGGGTGTCGACGCTGGCGAAGTTGCTCACCAGGTTGCCGTTGGCGACCGCCATGTCGGGAACCTTCATCATCTGCTCATAGGTGTACTTCACATCGGCAGAGGTGATCGGCTGACCGTCGGACCACTTGAGGCCGTCCTGGAGGGTGTAGGTCCAGGTCTTGCCGTCCGAGGAGGTCTTCCAGGAACCGGCGAGCCCCTTGGTCGGCGAGCCGTCCGTCTGGTCGTTGGCGACCAGGTTCTCGTACATGTACCTGATCGCGTTGGTCGGCAGCAGGTAGATCGAGGTGAAGGGGTTGAAGCTGTCGACGAATCCCGAGGTCGCGATCCTCAGCACGCTGGGGCTCGCCGAGCTCGACGCCGCGGGAGAGGAGTCCGCGCGGTCCTGGCTGGGTGCCGCCTGAGCCACCCCCCCGATCGAACCGGCGGCAAGCAGGGCACCTGCCACCAAGGAGGCGGACACGGTCCTCAGGCCGCGTGATCTGGTACGCATCTGGTCATCCTTCGTCCAAGAAGCGGAGCCCACCGCGGGCCCCGTAGAGCAGTGATCTGAACGCATCACACCACGTCCGACGCATGAACATGCGAGTTATTACAAGACTTTTACCTGACCGAGACATAGCGGAACCATCTCCAAACCAGGAATGAATCCTGTCCTGAAGGTACTATGTCGGATTTATTCCGGATGTGGTGAGGCATCTCAGATCGTGAGGCGTCAGATCCGGACCGCCGGGAGTCCCTGAGCGGGTCGATCGCGATCCCTGCCGAACCCCTATCATCTCCGGCAGAGGGTGCCCATCCGGACACCTTCGTGAGGTGACTATCCAACACGTATCCTCTCGTTGCGGACAGTCCCGACAGGTCTGGACCGGGTCTCACGCCCCGATCGCCCAGTCCCGGCCCTCACACGCTCAGTCCTCCTGCACATCGTCAGAATGGGAACCACCATGAAGCCGTTGATCCTGAACTTCCTGGACCTCTCCACCCCGGAGGGGTCGTTCGCCCGCCGCGAGCCCGACGAGGCACTCATCCGGGTCGACAATCTGGGCATCACCCGGGGAGACGGGATCTTCGAGACGGCTGGCGTCATCGAGGGCGTGCCGCTGGCCCTGGAGGCCCACCTGGCCCGGTTCGCCCGCTCGGCGAGCATGCTCGACCTGCCCGAGCCCAACCTCGACCTGTGGCGTCGCGTCGTGGTGGACACCGCCCACCAGATGGCCGACGCCGGGGTCCTCACCGGCGTCAAGTTCTGCATGACCCGCGGCATCGAGGGGGAGGTCTCGGCCCCCACCGGATGGGCGCTGGGATTCATCGCCGACGACCCGACCGCGGTCCGCCGCGACGGGATCGACGTCGTCAAGCTGGACCGCGGCTTCCGCCACGACGTCGCCGAGACCTCGCCCTGGCTGCTCCAGGGGGCCAAGACGCTGTCCTACGCCGTCAACAAGTCGGTGCTGCGCGAGGCCGAGCGCCGCGGCGCCACCGATGTCATCTTCACCAGCACCGACGGCTACATCCTCGAGGGGCCCAGCTCCTCCCTGGTGGCGCGGATCGACGGCGTCTACGTCACCCCGCCGCCGAGCATGGGGATTCTCCCCGGAACCACCCAGGGAGACATCTTCACCTGCCTGGAGCGTCGCGGTCTGGCCACCCGCGTCGACGCCGTGAAGGTCGCCGACCTGGACCGCGCCGATGGGGTGTGGCTGTGCTCCAGCACCCGCGGCGCCGCCCCGGTGCGCACCATCGACGGCAATGCGGTCCCCCTGGACCACGCCGCCACCGAGCTCATCAACGGCGACCTCGACGCCAGGCGGTCCTGATCGCGTGATCGGCGTCATCGACGGACACAACGACCTCGCCTGGGCCTGCCGCGAGAAGCGCGGCTACCGGGTCGACGGGCTGGACGGGACCGACGGCCCGGTCGCTGGCCTGCACACCGACCTGGCGCGGCTGAGAGCCGGGCAGGTGCAGGGGCAGTTCTGGTCGGTGTGGGTCGAACCGGTTCTCGATGGCGCCGAGCAGGTCACCGCCACCCTCGAGCAGATCGACTTCGTCCACCGGCTGGTGGCCGCCCATCCCGACCGGCTCGAGCTGGCCGGCACCGCCGAGGAGGCCCGCCGGGCGGCCGCCCGCGGCCGGATCGCCTCCCTCATCGGGGTGGAGGGGGGAGCGCAGATCGGCGGTTCCCTCGCCGTGCTGCGCCAGTACGCCCGGCTGGGGGCCCGCTACATGACCCTCACCTGGTCGCGCACCACCGACTGGGCCGACTCCGCCACCGACCTGCCGCGCCACGCCGGGCTGACCGCCTTCGGCCGCGACGTGGTCGCCGAGATGAACCGGATCGGGATGCTGGTGGACCTGGCCCATGTGGCGCCGTCGACGATGCGCGACGCCCTGGCGGTGGCCACCCGTCCGGTGATGGTCTCCCACTCGGCGACCGCGGCGCTGTGCGACCATCCGCGCAACGTGCCCGACGACGTCCTGGCCCGGATCGGATCGACCGGCGGGGTGGTGATGGTCGCCCTGGTGCCCTCCTTCGTGAGCCAGGCGCGCCACGACTGGGTGGAGGCCGGCGAGATCGGCGAACCGCCGGCCGTCGGGATCGCCGATGTCGCCGACCAGATGGACCACGTCCGCGAGGTGGCGGGGATCGACGCGGTCGGGATCGGCGCCGACTACGACGGCACCGGGTCGATGCCCGAGGGCCTGGAGGACGTCTCCCACTACCCCGATCTGTTCGCCGTGCTGTCGCGACGCGGCTGGTCGGAGACCGACCTGGCAGCCACCGCCCACGGCAATGTGCTGCGGGTGCTGGAGGCCAGCGACCCCGACTACCGGGCCTTCCTGGCCGGGACGGCCGGCCAGCCAGACCCGCACGCCATCGTCCCGGCCGTCGACACCTTCACCAGGGAGCAGCACTGATGCACACCGCACCCACCGTTCTGGTGGTCGTCAACTCACCGACCTCGGGGCCCCGCAGGCTGCGGGGCTGGCTGGAGGCCGACGGACTGGAGATCTGCCAGCGGCTGGCCTCCGAGGGGCTGCCCGAGGACCTGTCGGGGATCGACGGCCTGATCATGCTCGGCGGCGGGCTGATGCCCGACGAGTTCGACCGGGCGCCCTGGCTGCGCGGGGAGCGGACCCTGGCCCTGTCGGCCATCGCCGAGGACCTGCCCACCCTGGGGATCTGCCTGGGCGGTCAGCTGCTGGCCGACGTCGCCGGCGGCCAGGTGCGCGCCAGGACCGGACCCAAGGAGCGCGGGGCGACCCTCATCCACGCCACCGCGGACGGTGCCTCGGACCCCGTCATCGGCGGTCTGGGCAGCGGCACCCCGATGATCGAGAACCACCAGGACATGATCACCGAGCTGCCCCCCGATGCGGTCCTGCTGGCCTCCTCGAAGGCGCTGGCGAACCAGGCCTTCCGGCTCGGCGACCACGTCCGCGGACTCCAGTTCCACCCCGAGGCCAGTGCCGAGAGCCTGGCCGGCTGGGACGAGGCGGCGCTCACCGCCGACGGGTTCTCCCGCGACGAGCTGGTCGCCGAGGCCCAGCGGGTCGACGCCGTCAACACGGCCGCCGCCCGACGGCTCGTCGACGCCTTCGCCGCCGAGGTGAGGGCCGCCTTCGAGGAGCGGCGGTGAGTCCGGCCGGGCGGCTGGACCCGGCCGGGGCGCTGCGCTGCCCGGTCGGGGAGCCCTGGCAGCCCCCCTCGGGGTTCGCCAAGATCTGCCAGCAGGTGCTCGCCGCCCAGCTGGACGCCGCGACCCTGGCACTGGCGCCGTCGTGCGTTGCCGCGATCACCTGGCGCGGCCGCGTGGTGGCGGTGCACACCAGCGGCCAGCCGCGGATGGACGGTGCACCGGCCGGGCCCGGCACCGTCTACCGGATCGCCTCGATGTCGAAGTCCTTTCTCGCCGCCGCCGCACTGTCGCTGCGCGAGGACGACGTCCTGAACCTGGACCGGCCCGCCCGCGAACTCATCGGCGGACTCGAGTCCGCCCGGTTCGGTGCCGGAGGTGCCGGATCGGTGCCCTTGGACGCCACCCTCGACGAGCTGCTGAGCAACCGCTCGGGGATCGCCGAGGACAACCCGTGGGGTGACGAGCACCTGGCCGAACCGCGGGAGTGGATGGCCGACCGGGTGGCCGAGGGACTGCGCCTGAGCGCCTTCCCCGGCACCGTCTACCAGTACTCCAATCTCGGCGTCTCCCAGACCGGCCGAGCCATCGAGGCGGTCACCGGGATCCCGGTCGAACAGGTCGTCCGGGAGCGGATCCTCGACCCGCTGGGCCTGTCGGCCACCCGGGCCGATCCCTCGATGTACCCCGACGGCACCGATCTGGCGCGGGGGTTCCGCACCTTCGACGACGGATCCCACTTCCGGCCCGAACCCTTCGTGGGGTCGGGGGCGCTGGGCTGCATCGGCGAACTGTTCAGCACCGTCGGCGACGTCGCCAGCTGGATGCACTTCCTCGGATCGGCCTTCGACGAGATTCCCGACCCGGGTCTCGAGACCGTCCTGTCGGCCTCCTCGCGGCGTCGGATGCAGACCGGCCACACCCTGATGCGAACCACCGAGTGGCCCTTCGCGGGACGTCGACTGGACGGCGCGGGATACGGCTACGGACTGATCTGCGAGCTCGACCACCGGTTCGGGCGGGTGGCCCAGCACTCCGGAGGGCTGCCCGGGTTCTCCTCCCACATGCGCTGGCACCCCACCACCGGGATCGGCGTGGTGGTGATGGCCAACTCGAACTCCTTCGGCGCCTGGCGTCCGGCCTCGGCGATCCTGAGCACCGTGCTGGACGCCGTGGAGGCCCCCTCCGCCCGGGTGCGAGTGTGGCCCGAGGCCCTCGAGGCGGCGTCCCGGATGGAACGCACCCTGGTCTCGGGCGGAAGTCTGGAGGACCTCCTCGAGCCGGTCCCCGACACCGGCCTGCTGTCGCGCAATGTGCTGCGCGACGTCCCCTGGGCAGTGCGCTCGCAGCGGCTGGCGGCGCTGACCGACCAGGCCGGCCCGGTGCAGGAGAACCTGCCCCCGCTGGCCGAGAGGATCCTCACCGCGCCGACCCCGGCCGCGCTGCGCTGGGCGGTGCCCTGTCAACGGGCCACCCTGGTCTGCGACCTGCGGATGGCCGGACTGCACCACCCCGTGGTCCAGGCGATCGACACCCAGCTCGCCGGCCCCGACGGGCGCAAACCCGCCGGCGAGCAGAGTCTGGCCCAGGATCACATCCAGGTGCTCATCTGAACCTGCCTGCGGGATCGACGCGGCGCCGGAATAGGGGCAGAGTAGATGACGTTTCACCTATTCGGTTGGGCTCGCCCCCGGCCGCAACCCCTGTGAACCGTCACCGAAAGGCAACGATATGAAGATCGGCATCATCTCCGGGTCCGTGCGGCAGGGCCGCAACTCCGCCCACGTCGCACGGTGGGTCGCCTCCAGCGTCAAGGACCTGGGCCTGGCCGACGTCGACTTCGAGGTCGTTCCGCTCGCCGACTACCAGCTGCCGGCCTTCGACTCCCCGATCAGCCCGATGGCCGCCACCGAGCCCTTCGAGAACCCGGAGGTGGCCCGTTGGGGACGCACGATCGCCTCCTTCGACGCGTACATCCTGGTCACCCCGGAGTACAACCACTCCGTCCCCGGCGCCCTGAAGAATGCCGTCGACTGGCTGGGCCGCGAGCTGCACGGCAAGCCGATCGCCTTCGTCTCCTACGGGGCCGACGGCGGGGTGCGCGCCACCGAGCACTGGCGTCAGATCGTGGCCAACTTCGAGATGATCGACATCCGCTCCAGCATCGCGCTGGGGCTGTTCACCGACTTCGACAAGGACGGCATCGCCCCTCAGCCGCGCCGCGCCGCCGAGATCGCCACCCTGGCGAACTCCCTGGTGGCCACCACCCGTCGCTGGCAGCGCGACCTCACCAGCCAGGCCGCCTGAGGGCCCCGGCCGTCGAGGTCAGTCGAGCAGCTCGTCGACCTCGGCGGCCACCTCGTGGCCGCAGCGCACCGCACCCTCCATGTAGCCGTTGAAGGCGGAGGCGTACTCGGCGCCGGCGAAGAACAGTCGTCCCAGCGGCTGGGCCAGCACCGGCCCGCCGGTGGTCCACAGTCCGGGGGCGAAGTGGGCGCCGTGGCAGCCGCGGGTGAACTTCTCTGACAGCCAGTCCCGGTCGAGGTACTCGATCGGCTCGGAGGGAGCCTTGCCGAAGGCTCCCTCGACGGCCTCCTCGAAGGCCCGCTGACGCAGTGAGACCGACTTCTTCCCGAAGCCGGAGGCCTCCGACCCCTCGAAGAATCCCATCAGAATGCCTTCTCCGGTGGACTCGTCGGAGGTGTCGAAGACCACCCGGACGGCTCCCTCGTCGGCGCCCATCTGGCCCGACCGGCCGTCGCGGCGCCACCACGGGGAGTCATAGGCGAGGTAGGCCTTGATGACATTGCCCGCCGGCACCTTGCCGGCCAGCTGGATCCGCTCGGCGGGCAGCGGCGGGTCGAAGACGGTGTCCAGCAGCATCCGCGGGGGCAGCGTGCACACCGCGGTGCGGGCCTCGATCTCGGTGCCGTCGTCCAGCACGGCGACCACCCGGTCATCGTCGTGGTGGATGCCCACGACCACGGAGGACAGTCGGACGGCGTCCCCCAGCTCGACGGCGAGGTTCTCGGCGACCTGGGCCACACCGCCGCGCACCCGCTGCTGCTTGAGGCCGCCGTTGACGGCCACCAGGGACTCCAGGTCGACCCCCTCGCCGGCCCGGGCGAGGCTGTCGATGAGGGTCGCGGTGGCCGAGTCGACGTCCAGCGCGTTGGTGGCGAGGGCGGTGAAATAGGCGCGACCACCCTCGGTGCGCAGGTTCGCACCGACCCACTGGGCCAGTGTCTGACCCAGCCAGGCAGCGTTGGCCTGGGTCCACACCGGGTTCTGCGCGACCCGGTCGGCGAGCCTGCGGAAGCGCAGCAGTCCCTGACCGAGATCGGCGAACTCGAAGGGTGTGAGGTGCTGTTCGGCGGCCGCGGACTCGGGGACCTGGGCGACCTGACCGTGCAGCCTGAGCACCAGGTCTCCGCTGCTGGGGCCGATCATCTCCAACCCCTGGCCGTCGATGAGGGCCCTCAGCTGCTCGTGAGCCTGGGAGATCCACTGACCGCCCAGCTCGACGACCTGCCCGTTCGACAGGGTCGCGTTCTCCACCCGGCCGCCGACCCGGTTGCGGGCCTCGAGGACCACGACGTCACGGCCGGCCCTCACGAGCTCGGTCGCGGCCGACAGGCCGGCCAGTCCGGCACCGATGATGATGCTGTCGTACATGGGAACACGTCCTCCTGGTCGTGTGGACCGCTGCGGGTCGCGCACGTCGCCGGCGTTGCCCGCCGGGGCTTGGAAACTGCACCCCGATGCTATCCACTGCGGTCACAGCGCCCCAACCCCCCACTCACTTCCACCGTTCAGCCATCAGCGCTACCCGCCGGGGACGACGTTCGGCCGGGTGGGGCGGAGGGTATGGGGCGGACGGTGCCGGCGGGTGGGACGGAGTGGGGACGGTGAGCGCCGGGAGGGTGACGCTGGGTGCAGGTGGGACGCCGCGGGGGCCGCTGGCAGCTCTGCGAGAATGACGCCATGACATGGGCCGATCCGGGAGCGTGGTACATCGGTGCCGCATACCTGGTCGCCCTCGTCGCCCTGGGGGTGCTGGTGTGGTCGGCCACCCGGCAGTGGCGCAGCCGCCGGGTGAGCTGGCGGCTGGACGGGCGCAGCTGGCTGGTGGACGGGCGCAGCCGGCCGGTCCCCGATGACCGGGGCCGGACGACGTCCTCCGGAATGGCCCGGCGGGCCGAGCTGAGCCTCACCAACACCGGGACCGGGACGGCCTTCGGTCTGGAGACCATCCGGTGCGTCGGTGACGGGTCGGCCCCGCAGCGGTTCGCCGAGGTGCCGGTGCTGCGCCCCGGGGAGTCGGTGCGGATCGTCATGGATCTCGCCGACGAGAGGGCCTGGCAGCGCTGCTGGATCCGGCCGCGCTGCCGTCCCAGCCACCGCCGGTTCGACTCCTCCCGACGTCGCTTCGCCCGGATCCGGGTGGCCCGGGCCCTGGCGCGGACCTCTCAGAGAGTTCCCGCGGGAACTCTCTGAGACCGACACCGCGGCCCGCCCGGAGGGTGCCCCCGGCCGGGGTCGCGGCTGTCGGGCCTTGTCGGAGCTTGTTGGAGCGTGTCAGGCCTGTCGGCCGTCTCGGGTCAGGGCTTGACGAGGATCCGGATCGGGTTGTTCCGGTGCTCCTCCAGATCCTGGATGCCGCGCTTGATCTCGCTCAGCGGGATCACCTCGGAGATCGACTCCGACAGGTCCAGGCGATGGTAGGACAGCATCTCCGCCAGCACCCCGATGTCCTGGCCCCGGTATCCCAGGTGGCCGTAGACCCTCTTGCGCTGAAGGTTGAAGTTCATGAACGGACCGGCGTCGATGTCCTGGCTGGACAGGCCCAGGGAGACCGCCTTGCCGTCGACGTCCAGGGAGTCGACGGCGGCGCGCAGGGTCGGCTTGATGCCCACCGCGTCGAAGGCGACGTCGATCATCCGGCCGTGGGTGAGGTCCTCGATCTTGCTCATCAGATCGGGATCGTCGCTGTGCAGCACGTGGTCGGCGCCGACCCGCTTGGCACGGGCCAGCACCTCGTCGTTGAGATCGATGGCGATCACCGGGACACCGCCGGCGACCTTCGCCAGCTGAACGAGGTGGGTGCCGACTCCCCCGACCCCCCAGACCGCCACCGCATTGCCCATGTGCACCTGGGCGGTGTGCACCACCGCCGCGTAGGGGGTGGAGACGGCGTCGGCCAGCAGGGCGGCCTGGTCCATCGGCACGTTCTCGGGGATCTTCGTCAGCCCGGTGGCGGCCGCCTCGTGGTACTTCGCCCACGCCCCGTCGTAGGCGAAGGCCATCAGATTGAGGTGGAGGCAGTTGGCGAAGTCTCCGCGACGGCACTTGCGGCAGGTGAAGCAGGGACGCCCGGCCGACGGGATGACGCGGTCCCCCACCTTCCAGCCGGTGACCCCGACGCCGACCTCCACGATGGTCCCGGAGGCCTCATGGCCCTGGGTGACCTCGGGAAGCTGGGCGGGGAAGGTGCCGTTGATGAGGCTCAGATCCGAGTGGCAGATCCCGCAGTAGGCCACCTCGATGAGGACATTGCCCGGCCCCGGGTGGGGAACGGGGACGTCCTCCAGATGGATGCTGTGGTCCTTGGCGTAGAACCTCTCGGCCAGCATGGTCTCAGTCATCACACACTCCTTGTGTCGGCGCCGACACCGGTCGACGCCGCGTGGGCCGACCGGTGAACTGCGCCTGTGCAGCTCATGCCATATTGGTCCGACCAGAACTCACGATAGCGCCTGGCCCCATCGCGTCACATCCTCGGGCCAGGCGTCATCCCCCTCACGCGGTCAGGACCCGAACACCCGGTGGAGGTTCTCCTCGTGCCTGGGGCTCAGCTGCCTCTGGAGGGCCGGCCCGGCGCTGCGTCCTCCCCCGAGTCGGGCGACCAGCTCGGGCGGGACCGGCCGGCCGGTGACCATCAGCAGCGCCGAGGAGCCCCGCCGAAGGTTCGCCCGGAGCCGTTCGATGAGCTCGGTGTCGACCCCGACCTCGGCCAGGCAGCGCGGCCCGGAGTCCGCACAGCCCAGCAGCGGGGCCGCGAAGGTCAGTCCGTGCAACAGTCCCCAGAAGGACGACCCGAGCGGCCGACCCTGGACGACGTTGCCCGCCGCGCGCATCTGCGGCGCCTGTGCGGTGCGGGGCCAGAACACCAGGCAGGCGTCCTCGACGCTGAGCCGGCCCAGCTGGGACAGGGCTGCGAGTTCCTGCTCGGCTCGCATCGCCCCGTCCAGCCGGTCGAAGCACCAGGTGCTCAGGGTGGTCATGCCAGGCTCGCGTCCCCGACCACCGGCTCGTCCTCCAGCCTCATGGCCCGACGGTGGATGAGCTCGGCCTGGATCGCCATCATGATCGCGAGCATGATGAGGATCTCGCCGATGCCGCCGGTGTCGCTGGCGTGGGTGAAGTAGGCGATGGTGCCGAGCACGAACTTCGAGGCGATCAGGCCGAGGAAGATGGCCACGGTCAGCGGTGTGCCCTGGCTGTAGACCTTGCCGTCCTCCACCCAGAGCCGGGTGAGACGCCCCCGGATCTGACCGACGATGAGGCTGAGCAGGATGCTGATGACCAGGAAGACGGCGGCCAGCGGGGTGCTGGGCAGGTGCATCCCGCCGATCAGCAGCCCGACCGCCAGGTAGATGAAAGTCAGTTTGACACGGGTGCGGGCGACCACCTCGTGGCGGCGGGTCTGCTGGTAGATCGCGTAGCTGGTGAGGCCGAGGATGGCGATGAGTTCGTACACGGACATGGGACGACCGATCTGTGAGATTCAGGGCCGGCGGTTCCGCCGACAGATCGATGGTGCGAGACCGTGATCCAAGATCGCTCCAAGCCATGATCCACACCCTTGGAGACGTCACCGCTTGGCGACGCCGCTGCTTGGAGACGTCACCGCTCCAGATCCAGGGCCTCCTCGATCGTCAGGCTCAGGCCGGCCTCCCAGGCCGCCCGGTAGGCCTCCTCGCCCAGCCTCTCGCGCGCCATCGCCAACTGGCCCTCGGTGGCCGGCATGGCGGGCCAGCCGAGTCCGGCCCGGCGGCTCTGCGCCTCGGAGGCGGCGAACAGGGCGACCCCCTCGCGCAACTGCCCGGTGGCCATGATCAACAGCGCACGCCCCTCGATGGGCATCGACTCCGGACGGGCACCGAGCCGGATCTGGACCTCGATCATCCGGTGGTTCCAGATCAGCCCCTCCTCGGGACCGCTGGTCTGAACCGACAGGGCGGCGAGCATGATGCAGCAGATCCAGCAGGTCAGCAGCACCCCGTCGGCCAGCCCGCGGTGGTAGAGCTCGGTGGCCCGCTCCACGCTGATCTGGGGCGGGGTCGACTCGATCTCGGCGAAGCAGGTGACCGCGTCGGCCATCAGCCGGAAGGCCGGGTCGCCGTCGGCGGCCATCTCCTGAAGACGTCGTCCCAGCACCGCCACCATCTGGAAGTTGCGGTGCAGGGCACCGACCAGGGCGGCGGAGGCCAGCAGCTCGACGACGTCGGTGAGACGGTCCGGCGGCACCTCCCGCAGCTCGGCGAGAGCATGATCGAAGAGTGGTCGGGAGCTGTCGAACCGGCCGCGCATCCCCTCGGCCGCCGCCAGGTTGAGTTCGGTCATCGCGGCGTCGGTCGGATCGCTGCCGACAGGTGCGGGAACCGCCAGCTGGAGCCATTTGAGGCCCTCGATCATGCGGCCGCGGTGGTACCAGAAGTTCGACACGCGCGACAGCACGAAGCACCCCAGCGGCCCGGGATCATCCACCAGGGTGGACTCGAGGCTGGCCCGCACGGTGGCGAAGTCGACGTCCAGTTCCCGGTACCAGCCGTGCTCATCGGCCCGGCCGTCCCCGGGTCTGCGGGCCAGCATGCCGCGCAGCCAGTCGTGGCGGCTGTCGATGGTGGCGATCGACTCGTCGGCCTCCCGCAGGGCGAGCGCCGCATGGGCGCGGACGGTGGCGAGCTGGCGGAAGGTGGACTCCTCGCCCGGTTCCTCCGCCCTCAGGGCCAGCAGCAGACTCCTGTTCACCAGGGACTCCAGCAGGTCGGGGACCTGCCCGGGCGACAGCGGCGCGAACCCGGCCACGGTGGCCGCGCAGTCGCGGGTGAAGGCGCCGCGCAGCACCGACAGCCGCCGGTGCACGAGCCTCTCCTCCGGCTCCAGCAGCCGATGGCTCCACTCGATCACCTGGCGCAGGGTGCGTCGGTGGTCTCCTCGGCCGCCGACCCGTCGCAGACCACCCGGGTCGGTGCGCACCTGGTCGGCGATCTCCGACAGCGATGCGGTGCGCACCCGTGCCGCCGCGAGTTCCAGCGCAAGCGGCAGGCCGTCGACGTCGTTGCAGATCTCGGCCGCCAGATCCAGGGAGACGTCGTCGAGGGCCAGGGTGGGATCGGCCTCGCGCACCCTGGCGAGGAACAGTTCCAGCGCGGTGGAGCCGGCCCGGTCGCCGTCGGCGGGGGTGATGAGGGGGTTGAGCGGCCAGGTGATCTCGCCGGGAACCGCCAGCGGCTCGCGGCTGGTGGCCAGCACGTGGGTGTCGGAGTCGTCGTCGAGAACCTCCATGATGAGGTCGTAGAGCATCGGCGCGAGGTGTTCGCAGTTGTCGAGCACGAGCAGTATCTGCTGGTCGGCCAGGTGCTGGCGCAGCTGCTCCTCGACCGAGCCGGCCGGGGCCGGGGCCAGGCCGATGACGCTGGCCACCAGTTCGGCGACCAGGCCGGACCGCTCGACCGATCCCAGGTCGACGATGAACACCCCGTCGGGGAAGGTCTCGCCGCCGTGCCGGGCCACCTCGATCGCCAGCCGGGTCTTGCCGCAGCCGGCGGCGCCCACCACCGTCACCAACCCGTGGTCGGCGATCAGGGCGGTGAGGGAGGCCAGTTCGGCCCCTCGTCCGATCAGTGGGGGCAGACGCCGGGGCAGGTTCGTCGCGGGCCGCACCGGATGCGGGGCTGCGGTCGGTGAGGAGGCCGGTTGCGCTGTCGGTTGCGCGGACTGCGGGTGATGCAGATCCTCATCCTGGGCGAGGATCCTGGCGTGCAGGTTCTGCAGCGTCGGGCCCGGGTCCAGACCGAGTTCCTCCAGCATCAGATCCCTGGCGGTGCGGAAGGCCTGCAGCGCCTCGTCGGGACGCCCGGCGCGGTAGAGAGCGGTCATCCGCTGGGCCCAGACGTCCTCGTTGAGCGGGAGGTCGCGGATCAGGGTGCCCGAGTCGACGACTGCCCGATCCACCTCGCCGCAGGCCAGCAGGGCCTGGACCCTGCGGATCTGAACCTGCTCGCGGATCTCCACCAGCCGCGACACCGCGGCGGCGGCCCACAGCGCGTCCGCCGAGGCCCCGAAGGGATCTCCCCGCCACAGCGCCAGCGCCTCCTCGCAGCAGCGCAGGGAGCGGCGCGGATCGGCGTCGACGAGATCGCGGGACTGTCCCGCCAGGTCGAGGAACTCCAGCGAGTCTGCCTGGTCGACGTCGACCGCCAGCCGGTAGCCGCCGGACTCGGTGAGGAGCACTCGTGACGCCTGGCGGTGCGGGCGGTCGGGCTCCAGCACCTGGCGGGCCCGCCAGACGTGGCTCTCGAGGGTCGACTGGGAGCCCACTCGTCCGGAGTCGGCCCACAGGGCCTCGGCCAGGGCGGCCACCGAGACGCGTTCGTTGGCGTGGCTCAGGAGGACCGCCAGGACGGCCTGCGGTCGGGCGCCGAGCTGCGTCCTCCGGCCATCGATCTCGACCTCCACGGGTCCGAGATCATGGATCCGCATGCTCACAGGCGGAACCTAACATGCAGCAGGCCCACCGGGGCTGGAGTCGTCTGAGGCGGGGGTCGGCCCGGGTCGGGGTCACCGCTGGTCGAGGTCGAGGCTCACCAGGACTCGGGCCTTCGAAGGACGCGAGACGACGGTGAAGCCGGCGTCGGTGAACAGCCCGAGACTGCCGTGGTAGAGCTCGTCGGCGCTGATCGAGGAACGCCGGGCGGGGTCGACCGGGTATCCCTCCACCACCCGGCCGCCCTCTTCGCGGACGAACTCGACGGCCCCCTCGATGAGCCGGCGGGCGACGCCCCGACGCCGGTACCCGACCCGCACCACGAAGCAGACCACCGACCAGACGCCGTCGAGTGCCTGGCCGGTGCCCCTCGCGGCCACCACTCTGGGATACGCGGACTTCGGGGCGACCGCGCACCATCCGACAGGTTCGCCGTCCAGATAGGCGAGCAGACCGGGAGGCATGGCGTCCTCGCAGACCTGGCGTCTGAGCGACTCCCGGTTGGCCTGGCGGGTCGAGCCGGTCCACTCGGTGCCGCGCAGCCGGAAGAACTGGCACCAGCAGGACGCCGACCCGCCGCGACGTCCCATCACGGTGGAGACGTCCTCCCAGCGCTGCGGGCCCGCGCGGACCACCTGGATGGGGTCGGTGGGCAGCAGCTGGGACATGGCGACCTCCGTGGCGGAACCGGGATCGCCATCCTCGCAATGGCAAGGGTCATCCGGCCGGGCCCGCGGGCGAACTCCGACTGTTCGGTGCGGACTGTGGCGGTTCGGTGCGTTGAATCGATGCCTGCCCGTCAACACCCGTCAACACCCGTCGACATCTATCGACACCCGTCGGCGCAAAAGGTCGGCGGCGTCAGGCGGCCCGATCGACCTGGCCGTCCTTCTCGAGGGTGAGGTCGAACAGAACTCTGACGCATGCATGCAGATCGAACCCCTCTCCGCCACCCTCCGGGTAGATGAGGTTGGGGTCGATGGGCTCCTCGGCGTCCATGTCCTCGCGAGGTCTCGCCTCCTTGAAGGGCCCGCCCCTTTCCCGACGGTCATTGCCGGCCTGGGATCCGAGAATCTGGATCATGTCGTCGGCGTCAGCCATCACGGGGTACCGCTCGGGTTGGACCAGTCGTCCGTCGGGAAGCCGGAACGCCCACCGCGAGGGTCCGGACCCGGCGGCGGCCTCGATGCTGATCCCGCCCTCGTGGACGAGCATGTGGTGTGCGCGGCAGACCAGGATGAGATTGTCCAGATCGGTGGGTCCACCGGCCGACCAGGCGACCACGTGGTGGGCCTCCAGATGGTGCGTCCTGGTGCAGCCGGGGAAGCCGCAGACGTGGTGGTCGCGGATCCGCAGGGCCCGTCGTTGGGCGCGGGATGCCAGTCGGCGGGTGCGGCCCAGAGCCAGCACGTTGCCGCCTTTGTCGCGTATCACGCCTTGGAGAGACGCGGTGCACGACAGTCGCTGGGCGGTGGCTGCCTCGATGGGCCCCTGCCCGTCCACGGTGCACAACCCTCGGACCGGCAGACCCGTCGTGACTGGACCTGACGTGATCGGACCTGACTCCTCGAGTCCCGGCAGGACCTGCCCGATCGGGGTCTCCTCGGACTCCGCGGGCTCCCCTGAGCTCCCGGGCACCTCGGAGTTCCCTGAGTTTCCGCGGGAGCTCTCACCCTGCTCGGTCCCCTGCCCGGCCTGCGCCTCGGTCTGGCGGGTCGCGGCGGGGGATCCCTCGGGCGTTCCCGCGGGAACGGGTTCGGTCACAGGCCCGGACTCTGTCTGCGTGGCTGCGGCCGGGGTCGCCTCGAGGATGCTCGCGTCGACGTGGACGACGACGAGGGTGTGGTCGCCCTCGGGTGCCCGGCGGTCCTGGTCCAGAAAAGCCGTGGCGACGTCGACCAGCCCCTGGACGCGATCGGGCGGCTCCCATCTCGTGTCCCGACCGGTGTCGGGATCGGTGCCGAGCGCGGACTCATGGTCAGCTCCGGGCAGACCGTCCTGAACGTCAGCCTCACTCTCCTGTCCGCCCTCACCGACCCCCTTGGCGCCGTCGGCCCCCTGCGCATTGTCAGCCACCTGCCCATCGTCGGAACTCTGCATGATCCGGCATGCGGCTTCCACCGCGGCCTCGATGAGGGCGGCCTCCTCGGCGGGCAGGGTGATGGAGATGCGGACCATGCCGTCCACGGAGGGCCGGCTGGAGTAGCGGCGGGTCGGTGCCGCGGCGATCCGCGATCCGGCGGCCAACCGGTATCCCGCCACGGTGCGGGCCAGTTGGGAGGCAGTCATCTTCAGTGCGAGATCGGTCATCCTCTCCTCGTCGAGCACCCCGACCAGCCGGGTGAGTTCACGGACCTTGGAGTAGGAGAACCGTCCGGCGGCGAACAACTCCTTGGTCCGGGGCATCTGGCGCAGCGCCCGGGCCACCCTGACGTGCTCCCGAGCGGCAAGCTCGCCCAGACCGCAGGCCCACCCCAGGAAGTGGGCGGTCGATCTCACGCCGTCGAAGGCGGCGAACCCGTCCCCGGCGTCGAACTGGTCGACCAGGTCGCAGAAGTCATGATCGATGCGAGCCCGGCGCACCGCCACCTGCTGCAGCCGGACGCCCAGCTCCTCGGCCTCGGCGGGGCTCAACTGAACCGGACTCGTGTGCCCGGGACTCAGCTCCACAGCACTTGGTGCAGCCGGAGGATCGCCGTCCCCCTCGGCACCGACTGGGACGCCGACACCACCGCCCGGCGCCACGCCGACGACGTCATCAACTGGATCCGCATCAAGGCCTGAACGGAGGCCGACACCCTCAGTGAGAAGTTCCATTTCCCAAGTCAAGCAGGAGGGTCTGACAGTTCTGAGCACCTGAACTCGCAGCACGCCAGGCCAGGCCCGACAGGGACACAGCAGGGCCGGAACATGGCAAAACGCCTAGCCAAGAACTTCTGACCAGGTGTTTCATCGGAGCCGTCGACGGGAATCGAACCCGTGACCTACGCTTTACGAGAGCGTCGCTCTACCGACTGAGCTACGACGGCCTGCCCGCCGCTCGGCTCTGGGAGCGCTCGGCGGACCGCTGCGACTATACCGGTCGCCGAGGCGCCTGCGGAAATCCTGTCACCCGGCCTGTCACCCGCCCCGTTTCCCGGCCTGACACCCGCTCTGTCGAGAACTGTCGGTGGGTCACGATACCGTCACTGTCGTGACCACTACTCCTGACTCTTCAGCCCCGGCCGACAACGCCGTCCACCCCCACACCGAGGTGGACCAGGTCGCCGAGCGGTACTACTCCGCGGTCGTGGAGGCGAGCCCGCTGTTCGCCACCGAACTCGGTCTGGACGTCCGCCAGAACGAGTACGACGACCTCTCCCCCGCCGGTCTGGAGGCCCGCTACCGGCTCACCATGAACACCTTGGACGAGTTGGACCAGGCGATGCCCGGCGACGACGTCGACAAGGTCACGGTCGCGGCGATGCGCAACCGGCTCGGGTTGCAGGCCGAGGTGCACGACAACGGCTTCGACCTGCTGTCGGTCAACGGCATCGAGACAGACCTGCACTCGATCCGCGCCGTCTACGACGCGATGCCGACCGACACCCTCGAGCAGTGGGAGACGATCGCCCGGCGTCTGAGCGCCGTGCCGGCCGCGATCGACGGCTGGATGGCCTCCCAGCGCGCCACCGTGGAGGCCGGCGTGCTGCCGGCCCGTCGGCAGGTCCTGCTGCTGGCCGACCAGGTCACCGGATGGACCGCCTCGGGCGGCTTCCTGGACCAGTACCTCGCCGGCGCCACCACCTCCTCCGGTCCTCTTCCGGAGGGGCTGCGCACCCGGCTGGCGGAGTCCCTGGAGGTCGCGCGGGGCGGCTTCGAGCGGGCCGTCGCGGAACTGAGCGGGCCCCTCCTCGCGGCCTCCACCGACGAGGACGCCGTCGGCGTCCAGCGTTACCGGCTGGCCTCCCGGGAGTTCCTCGGCTCGACCATCGATCTGGTCGAGACCTACCGCTGGGGCCAGGAGGAACTGGCCCGCATCGAGGAGCTGCAGCGCCAGACGGCGTCGCGGATCCGCCCGGGTGCCAGCGTCAGCGAGGCGATCGCGATCCTCGACGCCGACCCGAAGTACCAGATCCAGGGCACCACCGCCCTGCGCGAGTGGATGCAGGCGCGCGCCGATGAGGCGATCGAGGCGCTGGACGGCAGCCACTTCGACATCCCGGCCCCCGCTCGGCGGATCGAGGGGATGATCGCCCCCACCCACGACGGCGGGGTCTACTACACCTCCCCCTCCGAGGACTTCTCCCGTCCCGGCCGGATGTGGTGGGCGGTGCCCGAGGGGGTCGACTCGTTCACCACCTGGCGCGAGCTCACCACCGTCTACCACGAGGGGGTGCCCGGCCATCACCTTCAGATCTCCTCGGCGATCGCCCAGCACGACCGGCTCAACTCGTGGCGGCGCAATGACTGCTGGGTCTCGGGCCACGGCGAGGGGTGGGCGCTCTACGCGGAGTGGCTGATGGCCGACCTCGGGTTCATGGACGACCCGGGGCATTTCATGGGGCTGCTCGACGGGCAGTCGATGCGGGCCGCCCGGGTGGTCCTGGACATCGGCCTGCACTGCGGGTTCGACGCCCCCGCGGAGGTCGGCGGCGGAATTTGGAACTGGGACAAGGCCTGGGAGTTCTTCAACCGGCACGTCTCGATGGACGAGGGTTCGGCCCGTTTCGAGGTGAATCGTTACTTCGGCTGGCCCGGGCAGGCTCCGGCCTACAAGCTCGGCGAGCGCACCTGGCTGCAGCTGAGGGACGCCGCCCGCGCGGCCGATCCTCAGGGCTTCGACCTCAAGGACTTCCACACCCGGGCGCTGGCCCTGGGCGGGCTGCCCCTCGACGTGCTCCGGTCGGCGATGCTGCACTGACCGGCGCGACCAGACTGCTCGACCAGACCGGGCGACCCGACTGTGTGACAGCCGTGCCGGTTCACCTCTCTGGTTGCGGCGTCCTCAGGCACAGCGCACCGATGTAGCCGGTGTCGTGGCTCATCTCCTGACGGACGCTGACCTTCTCCTCGCCGTGCTGGCAGTCCCCGCTGGGCCGCACCACGCTGGACACCAGCCGGGCGCCGGTGCGCTGACACGAGACCACCGGGACATTGCCGTTGTCGACCCGCGTCCCCACCATGACGCACTGGCCGTCGCGGCGCTCCAGGCCGGACCAGACATGGTTGCGCCAGGCGAGCTCCAGGACGAGGATCACCGCGACCAGGGCCAGCACCGCGGCGAGCCGAAGGCATCTGCCTCCCACGGTCCCCGGCATCGCGGTCCCTTCTGCACGACCTCGCCCGCTGTGGCTGGAGTCGTCCCTGGTCGCCGGACCGGGGAGACCCGCCTCGGGCCTGAACATCGACCACGGTAGCGACGAACCCCAAAACCGGACTCCCGGCCGCCCGGAAGGCGTTCAGGACGCCGCGCCGGCACCGCTCAACAAGTCCAGCACCGCTCAACAGGCGGGCCCCGTTCAGCAGGTGAGTCCGTTGCGCGGCACCACGCCGCCGTTGAGATACCCCGTGACGGAGTTGCGCAGGCAGCTGTTGCCCAGCGACCAGGCCGAGTGCCCCGCCCCGCGCCAGGACACCAGGACCGCCGAGGACATCTGCTGGGCCATCCACTGGGCCTGCTGGTAGGGGGTTGCCGGATCCCCGGTGACCCCGAGGACCACGATCGGTGCGGCTCCCCTCGCGGAGATCCTCAACTGGGTAGCGGGTTTCGCGGTCCAGTAGGTGCAGACCAGGCCGACGCCGAAGGGTCGGCCCAGCAGAGGCGCCCGCTTCTGGTCGATCTCCCACTGGGCCCGGGCTCCGGCCAGGCCGGGATCGGCCGAGTCCTTGCACAGGATCGCCGGGAACGCGTAGGCCGAGTTGTCCCACTTGCCGGTCTCGACGTCTCGCCCGTTGAGCGAATCGGCGGCGGCCAGCAGGTATTTCCCCTGGCCCCGTTCCATCGCCCAGCCGAGGGCGCCGGCGAGGTACTTGTAGGAGTCGGCTCCCGAGTAGAGGTAGAAGGCGATCCCGGTGGCCGCCTGGTTCTGGGTGAGGGATCTGGACCCGACCGTCAGCGGCCGGGAGTCCAGCCCGGCCAGGAAGTTCTGGGTGCGCCTGACGACCTCATCGGCGGATCCTCCCAGGCCGCACTCCTTGTCGTTGCGGGCGCACCAGCCGGCGAATGCGTGGAAGGCCTTGTCGAATCCCATCACCTGGCTCACCGAGTCGTTGCTGGTGATGTTCACCGCCGAGTCGAGCACCATCCGTCCCACCCGTCGCGGGTACATCTCGGCGTAGGTGGCGCCGATGAAGGTGCCGTAGGAGATGCCCAGGTAGTTGAGCTTCGGGTCCCCGACCCGGGTGCGCAGGTAGTCCAGGTCGCGGGCCGTGTCGATCGTCGAGATGTGGTCCAGCAGCGCGCCGGAGGCGCGCCGGCACTGCTGGGCGAAGGCCTTGTTGCCGGCGATCACCGCGGACCACTGGGCCGAGGAGTCCGGTGAGGAGTCCAGGTCGAAGAAAGCGTCGGTCTGGGCGGCGGTGCCGCAGGCCACCGGGGTGGACTGTCCCGATCCGCGCGGATCCCAGGCGATGACGTCGTAGCCGGGGAAGGAGCCGGTCTCGAAGGAGGTGAGCATGTCCTGCCCGGAGACGCCGGGGCCGCCGGGGTTGATGAACATCGTGCCCTTGGCCGGCCGGTTCCCGGAGCGCTCGGTGGCCTGCTTGCGCTTCATCGTCAGGGTGATCGCCTGGCCGTCGGGGGAGTCCCAGTCCAGTGGCACCAGGACGGTGCCGCACTGGAAGGAGCCGCACGCGGTCCAGCTGATCTGCTGGTCGAGGTAGCGGCTCATCCCCGCACCCGCCGGGGCCGAGGAGAACCCCTTCGGCGTGGCGGAACCACTGCCCGACTGGCGGTCCGGGGAGGTGTAGCCGGTGAAGACGTCATGAGCGGCGGGATTGAAGGAGGCCACCGGCGGGTCGGCCACCGCACTGGCCGTCGCGCGCTTCCAGGACAGCTTGGGCAGGGAGTCCTCAGTGCCGGCAGAACCCGATCCGGAGCCCGACCCCGCAGCACCAGACCCGGAGGCAGACTGCGTCGGCTGCGAGGCGAGTCCGGAGGATGACCCCTCCCCGACCTGGCATCCCGACAGCAGGACGACGGCGGCGGTGAGACCGGTGCACAGCCCGGCCACTCGACGTCTCACACCTGGACGCCTCACACTTGGACGACTCATGATCTGTCCGGTCATGACCGATCCTCCCGGCTGCGCCGGCGCACCGCGGTGGTGCACACCGAGGCCAGCGGGCAGCTCACCGTCCGGCCCTCCACCGCGACCTGGACGGACTGGGAGGGGGCGTCGTGACCGACCACCCGGCCGGTTCCCGACGGGGTCTCGACGGTCTGGCCCACAGCAGGGGCGACGGCGTTGAAGTCGGTGTAGTAGGGGTGCTCGTAGCGCAGGCAGCACATCAGCTTGCCGCAGGCCCCGGTCACCGCCAGCGGGTTCGAGGAGAACCCCTGCTCGGCCGCCAGTCTCATCCCGATCGCCTCGGGTTCGTCCAGGAAGGTGGTGCAGCACAGGTCGCGCCCGCAGACCCCCACCCCTCCGGTGATCCGGGCCGGGTTGCGGCCGGTGACCTGACGCATGTCGACCCGGCACCGCAACCGGCCGGCGAGGTCGGGGACCAGGGCGCGGAAATCCACCCGGTGGGCACTGCGGTAGTAGATCGCCACCACCCGGGAGCCGGGTTCCGGCTCGACGATGTCGACGGCCAGCAGGTCCATCTCCAAGTGGTGCTCGGCCACCACCTCGCGCACCACCTCGAGGTCCTGCTCGCGCTGGACCCGGTTCTCCGCGGCCCGGCGCACCTGCTTGTGGTCGGCCAGCCCGGCGCACCGGGGAGCGACCGGGTCGACGTCGCGGACCTCCTCCGGTCCCCACACGCAGCGCGCCACCTCGTCGCCGTCGGGGGTTGGGTAGAGCACCCAGTCGCCGACCGTGACCTTGAGGGTTCCGACGTCGAGGTAGTGCAGCCTGCCGTTCTCCTGGAAGGCGACAGCGATGACCTGGGACATGGGGCGAGCCTAGAGCATCACCCCATGTGGTTCAGCGATTGGCCTTCTTGAGGGCGCGACGCCGACGCGGGCCGGCGTCGATCCCGAATCCACCGCTGCCGACGCAGAACAGCAGGAAGCCGCAGGCGGCCAACAGCAGGGCGGGCTCGCCGTCGATCCCGGAGGTGGCGAAGATGTTGAGGCCGTCCCAGTGGACGAAGACCAGGGCGAGCACCCCGATGGCCATCGCGCCCAGACCCGCGATCCGGGTCCACAGGCCCAGCAGGATCGCCAGCGCGGCCAGGCACTCGCCGATGCCCAGCACCCAGACCAGCTGGGTGGTGTACGGGAATCCGATCCGCTCGATCATCGCGTAGGTCTCGGGACGCTGGGTGAGGTGCTGGAAGCCGTGCACACCCAGGACCCCCGCGACCACCACGCGGAAGACGAACAGACCCAGGGAGGCGAAGGCGCGATCGGTGACCGGCCTGGGCACGTCGACGGGGGCCGGCTCCGGCTCGGCGGGGGGCGGGGTCACGGTGCCCAGGGCACGCTCCCGGGCGGCCCGCTCGAGGGCGGCGCGCTCCCGGGCCCTGCGCTCGGCGTCCTGACGGCGTCGCTCCTCGGCCTCACGGCGTTCCAGGTCCTCATCGGCGGCCAGCGGCTGATCGGAGATCACCCTGGTGCGCTCGGCGGAATCGTCGCCGGAATCCTCGGCGGAGTCGGGGACGAGGGGACCCTTCTGCCCGGTGCCGAGCACCTGCGTCTCGGTCACGTCCTCCGACGAGATGACGCGCGTGGTCTCGTTGTCAGCGTCGTCGGGGACGCTGCTCCCGGTCGTCCTCTTGACAGCCTTGCTCACGTCAGCTCCTCATGGCTCGAATCGGCCGTGTCCTGGTGATACGGCACGGCACGGTCTCACTGTCTCATTGTCACCGGCCACGGTAGTGGACCAACACGCCCGCCCGCTCCCTCGCCCGGCGTCAGCCCTCCAGTGCAGCACGGCGTCAGCCCTCCGGTGCAGCACCGCGTCAGCCCTCCGGTGCAGCACAGCGTCAGCCCTCCGGTGCAGCACAGCGTCGGCCCTCGAGTTCAGCACGGCGTCAGCCGGCGGGGGCGACCATGCTGGTGAGCAGGGCCTCCATCGCCAGCAGCGGGGCGACATTGGTCTCCAGAGCGGTCCGCGCCTCCAGGATCGCGTCGATCCGTCGGATCGTGTCATCGGGGGTCGACGAGCTCGCCACCTGGTGGAGCTGCCCGGTGATCGCCGAGTTGACCAGTCTGGTGCCGGTCAGCCGGTCCTCCTCGCCGCGGCGCACCGCCCCGGTCTGCAGGGCCAGGACGTCGCGGTGGAAGGTGGTGAGTTCGGTGAGCACCCGGTCCAGGGCGTCGCGCTGCATCCTCTTGACGCGCAGCTTCTGCTCGTCCTCCAGATCCTTGAGGGCCGCCGCGGCATGCCTGGGCCGGGCCCCGTGAGTGCCGAAGCCCAGCGCCCTCTCCAGCTCGGTGCGCTCCCGGGTGTCCTGCTCGGCGGTCGCGGCAGCCGCCTCCTCGCCGGCCTGGGTGACGAGCTCCTGGGCGGCCCGAAGGCAGTCGCCCAGACCGCGCAACCGGGTGGGCAGGGCCAGAATCTCGTCGCGACGTCGGCGGGCATTCTCGTCGAGGCCCAGACGCCGCGCCCTCCCGATGTGGCCCTGGGCGGCCCGGGCCACGGTGGCGGCCAGCTCCGGGGGCACCTTGTCGCGGGAGACCAGCAGCTGGGCGACGGCCTCGTCGCGGGGGGTCGCCAGGTGGAGCTGCCGGCAGCGCGAACGGATCGTGATGATGACGTCGTCGGGGGTCGGGGCGCACAGCATCCAGACGGTCAGCGGCGCCGGCTCCTCGATGGCCTTGAGCAGGGCGTCGGCGCCCCTCTCGGTGATCCGGTCGGCGTCCTCGACGACCACCACCTGGTAGCGGCCGGTCGAGGGGCTCATGGCCGCCCGGCGGACCAGGTCGCGCACCTCGTCGACCCCGATCGACAGGGTCTCGGTGCGCACCAGGGAGACATCGGGATGGGCTCCCGACAGCGCGGTGCGGCAGGCATTGCAGTGCCCGCAGCCGTTCTCGGGGCACTCCAGGGCGGCGGCGAAGGCGCGGGCGGCGTTCGACCGTCCCGAACCGGGAGGGCCGGTGAGCAGCCAGGCGTGACTCATCGCGTGTCCGCCCTGCTCGACGGCGCGGCGCAAGGTTGCCACCGCCGACTCCTGGCCGACCAGGTCGGACCACACCCCGGTCATCGCCTCCCCACTCGTCGTGCTCATGGGGCCACGATGCCATCGAGGTCCGACAGTTCCTCCGAGATGCCCAGCAGCGGTGCGAGCCGGTGCCGGATCGCCGCGGCGATCGACTCGCGGGAGTCGCGGGCCGCCAGCACCAGGTAGTGCTCGGGATCGGTGCCGGCGAGCCTCAGGAACTCGGCGCGGACGCGTCGGTGGAAGTCGAGGCTCTCGGCCTCCAGCCGGTCCTTGTCGACGATCTTGGCGGTCGTCTCGGCGGGGTCGGCGTCCAGCAGGATGGTGAGATCGGGGCGCAGCCCGTCGGTCGCCCAGCGGGCCAGCGAGGCGATCTCACCAGCCTCCAGCACCCTTCCGGCGCCCTGGTAGGCCAGCGTGGAGTCGACATACCGGTCGCAGATCACCATCTGGCCGCGGGACAGCGCCGGGCGCACCACCTCGTCCAGGTGCTGGGCCCGGTCGGCGTTGTAGAGCAGCGCCTCGGCCTTGGGACTGATCGCCCCGGAGGCCGGGTCGAGGAGCAGGCTGCGGATCCTGGCGCCGACCGCGGTGTCCCCCGGCTCGCGGGTGAGCAGATGGCTGACGCCGGCGCGGTCCAGCCAGCGGTCCAGACAGCGGGCCTGGGTGGTCTTGCCCACCGAGTCGCCGCCCTCCAGGACCACGAAGAGGCCGGTCACGGGGTGACCGCCTTGAGGAGCTTGGCGCGACGATGGGGCCAGTCGATGACGAACTGGCGCCGGGCCCTGGCGGTGCTCACCAGCCGGCGCTCCAGTCGGCGTCCCTCCTCGAAGGCCTGACCCGGGGTGAGCAGGGCGACCTCCTCGGGGGTGGGCCCCTCGTTGACCGACCCGGTTCCGGCCAGCACCCGGTGGAGCCTGCCGAGCCGGTGGGCGACCTTCGCGGCCCGCTTCGACTCCTTGAGGGTCGAGGCCAGCGCGGTGGTCACATCGGTGCAGCGGCGGGCGCGAGCCCAGCCGTGGTCGGAGTCGGCCTCCAACCGGTCGCACAGCCGCACCACCTGGGAGACGCCGCGCCGGACCATCGCGGTGAGCACCGGGCGGGCCGGGGTGGTGCCGTCGCAGGTGAGCTTCGGGGCGCGCACCGCCACCACCATCATGGTGAGCAGGGAGTAGTAGCTCTCGGGCATCCGGTGCACCGTGATCCGGTCGGTGTCGAGCTCGCGGACCTTGTCCAGCAGCAGGGTCGCCTCCTGCACCCAGCGCGGTTCCAGCAGCTCCGACAGGCCGTCGATCACGGTGCCGAGGGCGCCCAGCGCCTCCAGCAGGGAGTCGATCCTGCCGTGCCGGTCGTCGTGGATGCCCATCGTGGTGACCGTCACCGGGTCGGCCCCCAGGTCCAGCAGCTCGTCGGGGACCGGCCGGTCGGGCAGGACGCCGGGCTCCCGGGAGTGGGCGATGAGGTGGGCCGCGGTTCCCGAGTGCAACCCCATTCCGGTGCTGCGGGCCGTCAGGTCGGCCTCGATCACGGCCCGCAGGCAGTGCGCGAAGCGGTTGATGACGAACCCCTCGAGGGTGCCCGCCACATTCGGCGGCACCGCCCGCGGGAAGTCGGGAAGGGCTCCGATCCGCGGGCCGAGCCGCTCGAGGGTGGAGGGCAGCACGGTCACCTGGGTGCCCCCCAGGGCGATCACCCGGCTGGCCACCCAGTCGCGCAGCCGCGGGCTCATGTCGGCGGTCGGGGTGAGGGTGATCTCACGGGCCCGGCTGACGGTGACGCCCGAGCGGGTCACGGTGATCCGGTCGTCGCGGATCTCGGCCAGCGCGGCGCCTCCGGGGCCCACCAGGCTCATCTCCCGGCGATCGCAGCGCAGCGCCGCCGAGGGGGACAGCGGGGCGCCGCGAAGGAAGGGTTTGATGAGACATCGGAAGTCCAGCGGCAGTTCGCCGGCTCCGTCCAGGGTCACCGAGCAGTCCTGCGGGAGCCAGGGCCCCCAACCCGGGGAGTCCATGTACCACTCGCCGAGGGAGTCGACGACCCGGTGGGCGAGCACCACCCCGGAGCGCAGCAGTCGGTGATCGGTGGAGTCCAGCAGGGTGACGTCGCTGCGCAGGGACTTCGCGGGATTGCCGGAGGTCAGCTTCGCCACCCCCAGGTCCGGGTTGACGAGCAACGGGGGATCGGCCGCCCATGCCATCTCGAACAGCATGGGATCTCGCAGCGACGCCATCACTCCACCTCCTGGACGGTTGTGCCGAGCACTCTATGCGGTGGCGTCAGGCCGAGGCACCGGAGGCAGACGCCGGCTTGCCCGTCGCCTTCTTCGGAGTCGCCTTCTTCGGGGCGGCCTTCTTGGGAGCTGCCTTCTTGGCGGACGACGTCGCCGTGGAGGACGTGGCCGTCGACTTGGCGGCCGTCTTCCTGGTGGTGGACTTCTTGGCGGTGGTCTTCCTGGTGGTCTTGCGGGTGGTGCGCCGACGGGTGCTCGGCCCCTTCGCCCTCTTCTCGGCGATCAGCTCCTGGGCCCGCTCGGCGGTGATCTCCTCGACCGAGTCGTCCTTGCGCAGGGTGGCGTTGGTCTCGCCGTCGGTGACATAGGGGCCGAACCGGCCGTCCTTGACGACGATCGGCTTGCCGGAGGTCGGGTCCTCCCCCAGCTCCTTGAGGGGCGGCTTGGCCGCGGCCCGTCCGCGCTGCTTGGGCTGGGAGTAGATCTGCTCGGCCTGCTCGAGGGTGATCGAGAAGATCTGGTCCTCGCTGGTGAGGGACCGCGAGTCGGTGCCCTTCTTGAGGTAGGGGCCGTAGCGACCGTTCTGGGCGGTGATCTCGGTGCCCTCGGCGTCGGCACCGACCACCCTGGGCAGCGACAGCAGCTTGAGCGCGTCCTCCAGGGTGACCGTCGACAGGTCCATCGACCGGAACAGCGAGGCGGTGCGCGGCTTGACCTTCTTCGCCTTCAACCTGCCCTTCCCCTTGCCGGAGACGGTGGCGGGGGCGTCGGTGGCGGGCTCCTCCAGCACCTCGGTGACGTAGGGGCCGAAGCGGCCGTTGCGGGCCACGATCATGGTGTGGGTGTGGGGGTCCAGGCCGAGCTCGCGCTCCTCGCCGTTCGGGGAGGCCAGCAGCTCGCGGGCCTTGGCCACGGTGAGCTCGTCGGGGGGCAGCTCGTCGTCGACATTGGCACGGGTGCCCTCGGCGTCCTCCACATAGGTGCCGTACCGTCCGACCCGCACGACGATGCCGGAGTCCTCGGCGCCGACCGGGAAGGTGGACACCGCGCGGGCGTCGATGTCGCCGAGCTCGCTGACCAGTCGGTGCAGCCCCTCGTGGCCGTCGGCCGGCGCCGAGGAACCGGAGTCACCGGAGACGCCGGCCTCAGCAGAACTGTCAGAACCGGCGGGACCGTCGCCGTAGTAGAAGTTCGACAGCACCTCGACCCTCTTGGCATTGCCCTGGGCGATCTGGTCGAGGGTCTCCTCCATGTCGGCGGTGAACTGGTAGTCCACCAGGTTGGAGAAGTGACCCTCCAGCAGCCGGGTGACGGCGAAGGCCAGCCAGGTCGGGACCAGCGCCTGACCCTTCTTGAACACGTAGTCGCGGCTGGTGATGGTGCGGATGATCGAGGCGTAGGTGGAGGGTCGGCCGATCTCCAGCTCCTCGAGCTTGGCCACCAGGCTGGGCTCGGTGTAGCGGGCCGGGGGCCGGGTGTCGTGACCGGAGGCGAGCACCTCGGAGCAGCCCAGGGCCTGGTCGCGGTGCAGCTGGGGAAGCCGGGACTGGGCGTCGTCGGAGGACCCCTCGTCGACAGACTCGACATAGGCGCGCAGGAATCCGTGGAAGGTGATCGTGCGCCCCGAGGCGGTGAATCCCGCCCGGGTGACGTCGCCGCCGGGGATCGCCACCGGGGCGGCCGGCACGGCGTCGATGCCGACGCTGAGGGTCTCCCCCTTGGCGTCGGCCATCTGGGAGGCGATGGTGCGCATCCAGACCAGCTCGTAGAGCCGGAACCGGTCGCCGGTCAGTCCGGTCTGGGCCGGCACCCGGAAGTGGTCGCCGGCCGGCCGGATCGCCTCGTGGGCCTCCTGGGCGTTCTTGACCTTGGAGGCGTAGACGCGCGGCTTGTCGGGGACGTGGTCGCGGCCGTAGAGCTCGATGGCCTGGCTGCGGGCGGCCCCGATGGCCTCCTGGGACAGCGCCACCGAGTCGGTACGCATGTAGGTGATGTAGCCGCCCTCGTAGAGCTCCTGGGCCACCGACATGGTCCGTTGGGAGGTGAAGCCGAGCTTGCGGCCGGCCTCCTGCTGGAGGGTGGTGGTGCGGAAGGGGGCGTAGGGACGCCGGGTGTAGGGCTTGGCCTCCACCCGGGTGACGGTGAACGGGGAGCTCTCCAGGGCCGTTGCCAGGGCGGCGGCCGAGGGCTCGTCGAGACGCCGGACCTCGCCGCGGCCCTTGCCGACCAGCCGGCCGTCGGCGTCGAAGTCGCGGCCCTGGGCGATCCGGACCCCGTCCAGGGTGGCCAGCCGGGCGCTGAACTCCTCCCGGGAGTCGGTGACCAGGGTGGCGTCCAGATCCCAGTAGTTGGCGCTGGTGAAGGCGATCCGCTCGCGCTCGCGGTCGACCACCAGGCGGGTCGCCACCGACTGCACGCGGCCCGCCGACAGCCTCGGCATGACCTTCTTCCACAGCACCGGGGAGACCTCGTAGCCGTAGAGCCGGTCGAGGATCCGGCGGGTCTCCTGGGCGTCGACCAGGTCGGTGTCGAGTTCGCGGGTGTGGGCCACCGCGTCGGTGATGGCCTTCTCGGTGATCTCGTTGAAGACCATCCGCTTGACCGGGACCTTCGGCTTGAGGACGTCCAGCAGGTGCCAGGCGATGGCCTCCCCCTCGCGGTCGCCATCGGTGGCGAGCAGGAGTTCGTCGGAGTCCTTCAGCAGGCTCTTGAGCTCGCTGATCGTGGAGCGCTTGTCCGGGGAGACGACGTAGATCGGCTTGAAGTCGTGCTCGACGTCGACGCCGGTGCGGGCCCACGGCTGCCCCTTGTACTTGGCGGGCACCTGGGAGGCGCTGGTCGGCAGGTCGCGGACGTGGCCCTGACTGGCCCGCACCACATACTTCGGGCCCAGATAACCGGCGATCATCGTCGCCTTGTGCGGCGACTCGACAATCACAAGGGTCTTCGTGGGTGCCATCTCAACCTTCCGTAGGACGTCGCGCGTCCCGTCTCATGCTCTCCCCGGCGCTCCGGGGTGACGTTCGACATGTATACAACGCATTTGCGCGCTCACGGTAACAGTGTCATGTCGGACGCCACCCCGCAGTCGGGGGGCGGAAGGGGCTCAGGCGAGCCGTGCCAGCTTCACCTTCCAGGCGTCCGGACCCTCCTGGAGGTAGGAGACCGCCAGGCTGTCGCCGTTGATCTGCTGGAGCTGGTTGAGCAGCGGCAGCGGGTTGTGCGGGGCGACGATCACCATGGCCGACCCGGGGGCGACCTGGGAGAAGGCGCCGATCACCGATCCGTGCCGGATGGCGTGCGGAATGGTCCGCACGTCGAGCTCGGGCAGGCCGTCGTCCTGCTCGCCGCAGGAGCAGTGGTGGGTCTCGGTGATCGGAATATCGGTGTGGTCGGTCATGGCTCATTCCTTTATTGAGGATCAGATCGCCGAAATCATAACAGGGTCCGCTCAGGACCTCTCGAGGATCCCCTCGCGCAGCGCGGTGCGCACCGGGCCGAGGGTCTGGGCGGCGGCCGCCGACGGATCGACCGCCAGGATCCGGGCCACCGCCGAGATGATCGTGCCCAGTGCCATCTCCCCGTCGCAGGCTCCCAGCACCCCGCCGAGCAGGGTGTCGACCTCCATCGCCCGGCGCAGCCCGGACCGCTGCCGGTAGACGATGTGCTCGGGGTCGGCGGCACCGGGACGGCCGGTGGACTCGGCGACCACGTCCTCACGGACCTGCCAGTGGCCGGCCAGCAGGTCCTCGTCGTCGAGCAGGGAGTCGTCGACCCCCTCTCGTCGTGCCCCCACCGCCACGCCGACCGGCTGCTGGATCGCCCACGGCCACTCCTCGAAGGACAGGTCGGGGGTGTCGCGACCGGCAGCGGTGAGGGTCAGCCAGCCCATCGACACCCCGCTGATCCCCAGCTCGCCGAAGTAGTCGAGCCACTCCTGGTAGCGGGGGCGCCACTGCGCCGAGCCGTCCAGGCCGGCGTCGGTCAGCCAGGTCTCGATGTACTCGTGGACGTCCAGGTGCTCGCGTTCCACCGCCCACAGGTCGCAGCCGGCGCCGGCCACCCAGTCGGTCAGCCGGTCCTGCCAGGGCTGGTCGCCGATCTGCGCCCAGTTGGCCAGGATCTGGGCGGTGCCGCCGGGATTGAGCCGCCCGGGGGCGCCGCGCAGGACGGCCTCGACCAGCCCGTCCCCGGCGAATCCGGCCTCCCGGTAGACCAGCCGTTCGGCATCGGAGCGAGGCGGGCTCATGACATAGGGCGGATTGGAGACGATGAGATCGAATCGCTGGTCGACCGGGTCGTAGAGGGGTCCCTCGCGCAGCGCGACCGCAGAGCCGTCGGTGGTCTCCGCCCCGGACAGCGCCAGGGACAGCTCGGCCATCGCCAGGGCCCGCGGGTTGATGTCGGTGGCGACCACCCGGTCGGCGTGCCGGGCCAGGTGCAGGGACTGCACCCCGCACCCGCAACCCAGGTCCAGGGCCGACCCGACCGGTCTCCGCGACGTCATCTGGGCCAGCGAGGTCGACGCCGGGGAGACCCCCAGCACGTAGTCGGGGCGGGTCACGGTGACGACCTTGTCCAGTCCCGGGGCGAGATCGGAGACCACCCAGCCGGCGGCCCCGTCGTCGGGCGAGTCGTAGGGCCGGATGTCGATCGCGGCCCGGGCCCAGTCGTCCTCGACCGCCACGATGCCGGCTGTCACCAGGTCGTCCAGGGGCAGTGCGGACAGCTGGGTGACGGGGACCGGGCAGCGCAGCAGCCACAGCCGCACGGTCGCGGCGAGGGGGTCGTCGCGACTGCCCAGGGAGGTCTGGGCGGCCACCGTGGTGTTGCGGCCCAGACCGCGCTGGCCCACCTCCCCGATGGCCTCCAGGATGGCGTCGGTGCGGTAGTCGATCCGCTCGAGACTGTCCCTGAGGCGGTTGACGGCGTCGGTGTCCAGCAGAGTCATGGCCCCCAGTGTGCCAACGACCGCGGGGATCCGGGTGCCGGGTGACCGTCGGGACGGGGTGACTGTCGGGGCGGGGTGGCAGTCTTGGCCGCGTGGCAGTTCCGGGGTGGATGAGCGGTGCGGAGGTGGTGCACATCGACCACCGCGACGCGATGGCCGGGCGCACCACCCGGTGGCCCCAGTGGCTGCCCGCCGACGTCGTCTCCTCGATCGAGGCGAGCGGGATCCCCCGGCCGTGGCTCCATCAGTGCGCCCTGGCCGAGCTGGCCTTCAGCGGCCACCACTGCGCGATCTGCACCTCGACGGCCTCCGGCAAGACGCTGGCCTACCTGCTGCCGGTGATGGCGGCCACCGCCTCGGTGTCCCCCGTTCAGGGGACACCCGCTCTCGACGGCGTCCCCTGGGGCGGCGCGCCCGGGGCGCCGCTGCGCGAGCCGCTGGTGACCCGGCGCCGTCGCACCGCCCTGTACCTGGCGCCGACCAAGGCCCTGGCCCACGACCAGTGGCGGGTGTGCCGCGAGATCGGGCCCGACGGCTGGCCGGTGGCCACCCTGGACGGGGACTCCGACCAGGCCGAGCGGCGGTTCGCCCGCGACGAGGCCGGCTACGTCCTCACCAATCCCGACATGCTGCACCGCTCGGTGCTGCCGAATCACTCCCGCTGGAGGGCTCTGCTGGGCGGGCTGAGCTATGTCGTGGTCGACGAGGCCCACCGCTACCGCGGCGTGTTCGGGGCCCACGTCGCCCAGGTGCTGCGCAGGCTGCGTCGGCTGTGCCGGATGTACGGCGCCGATCCGGTCTTCATCCTGTCCAGCGCCACCGCCACCAATGCGGCCGAGGCCGGCCGGCGTCTCGTCGGCGTCCCCGCGATGGAGGTGGTGGACGCCGACTCCTCGCCTCATCCGGCCCGCGATGTCGTGCTGTGGCAGCCGGCCGACTCCACCACCGTCGACGCGGCGCGACTGGTGGCCGCGCTGGCCGACGACCGGCGTCAGACGATCTGCTTCGTCGCCTCCCGGGCACTGGCGGAGGTGATCGCGGTCAACGCCCAGGACCGGGTGACCAGCGGCGCGGTCATCGCCTCCTACCGTTCCGGGTATCTGCCCCAGGACCGGCGCAGGATCGAGGCGGGTCTTCAGGACGGCTCGATCCGGGCGGTGGTGGCCACCAATGCGCTGGAGCTGGGGGTCGACGTCTCCGGGATGGACGCCGTGGTCATCGTGGGCTACCCGGGACGTCTCTCGGTGCTGTGGCAGCAGGCCGGTCGTGCCGGTCGGGCCGGCCATGACGCCCTGGTCGTGGTGCTGGCCAGGGAGGACCCGTTGGACCAGTACCTCTTCAGCCATCCCGATCTGATCTTCTCTCGGTCGGTCGAGACCACCGTCCTGCACCCGGACAATCCCTATGTGATGGGACCGCACCTGGCCGCGGCGGCCCAGGAGGGGTGCCTGACGCCGGCCGATGAGCAGATCTACGGGACGGCGCTGCGTCCGGTGGCCGATCTCCTGGTGTCCCAGAAGGTGCTGCGCAGGCGGGGGCAGCGGCTGTTCTGGACGCGTCCCGACAGGGCCGTGGACGCCATCGATCTGAGGTCGATGGGGGGACCGGGGATCGACGTCATCGACCGGACCACCGGCCGGGTGATCGGGGTGGTCGACGAGCGGGCCGGGGACCGGACGGTCCACCCGGGGGCCGTCTATCTCCTCCAGGGGGAGCAGTGGCTGGTCGACGAGTACCTGCCCGAGGAGCACCAGGCGCTGGTGCACCGGGACCTGCCCGGCTACTGGACCCAGCCCCAGTCGGCCTCCACCGTGCACATCGTCGACGAGGTTGAGCGCCGGGGGTTCGGCCCCGGATACGTGGCGACCGGGGATGTCGAACTCACCGAACAGGTGATCGGCTACCTTCGCCGCGACGAGATCAGCAACGAGGTGTGGGACTCCACCGCCCTCGAGATGCCCGTCCACACGATGGTCACCCAGGCCTGCTGGTTCGTGGTCCCCGACCCGGTGGTGGACCGGTTGGGGCTCAGCGCCGTGGCCCTGGCCGGGGCGGCCCACGGCACCGAGCACACCGCGATCGGGATCCTGCCGGCCTTCGCCCCCTGCGACCGGTGGGACATCGGCGGGGTGTCCACCGCGCTGCTGGCCGACACCGGGGCGTGCACCATCGTCATCCACGACGGCCAGGCCGGCGGCGCCGGGTTCGCCCGGTCCGGCTACGAGCAGGCCGAGCGGTGGTGGCACGCCACCTCCCGGCGGCTCCTCGAGTGCCCCTGCGAGTCCGGGTGCCCGTCCTGCGTGGTCTCGCCGAAGTGCGGAAACGCGAATCAGATGCTGGACAAGGGGTCGGCCCGTCTGCTGGCCTCCGCGATGGACCCGCTGGGCGGCCAGTGACGGGCCCGGAGCCCGCTCACCAGCGTTTTCGGGTCCCCCAGCTCCAGAGGGTGTGGCCGAGCATGCCGCGCCCCTCCAGCAGGGTCTCGCCGGTGTCGCGGACCAGTTCGTGGTGGACCGCGCCGTCCCCGACGGCCTCGACCAGGGTGTGGTCGTGGGAGACCAGTACCACCTGGCAGCGTTGGGCGCACTGCTCCACCAGTGCCGCCAGGGCGGGGATGACGGCGCTGTGCAGGCTGGTCTCGGGTTCGTTGAGGACCAGCAGGGCCGGCGGTCGGGGCGACAGCAGGGCGGCGGCCAGCATGATGAACCGCAGCATGCCGTCGGACAGTTCGGCGGCGCTGAGCGGGCGCAGCAGCCCCCGTTGGGTCACCGCCAGGTGCAGGTATCCGTCGGCCCCCTCCCCGACCTGGACCTCGGCCCCGTCCAGTGCCTCGGCGACGGCCCGGCAGAAGGGTCCGGCCCAGGCCGACTCGAGGATCGTCTGGACCGCTGCCGGCAGGTCGGCGCCGTCGTCGGCGAGCACCTCGGTGCGGGTCGCCACGCAGGGGGTGCGGGCGGGAGAGGCCGGGTCGGTCCGCAGGCCGTCGTAGAACCGCCAGGCCGACATCACCCGGCGCAGCCCGACCAGTTCCGGGGTGGCGGTGCGGTCGGCGAGTTCGTCGATGATGGACTCGCGCGGGCTCATCGGCGTCTCGAGGCTCTGCCACGATCTCCCCTCCCGGACGCGGACCCGCGACCAGCGACGGTCGACGAGGGTGCCGGCCGGCCTCAGCACGGGTGGCACGAAGACCTCCTCCCGCTTGATCTCGGGATCCCGGATGAACATCGTCGAGTTCGGGTCGGCCTGGGGCAGGCCGACATCGACCAGGTACCCGAGGTCCTCGGTGAGGACGCCGAGCATCAGGCTCACCGGCGCGGTGCGCGATCCGGTGCCCTGGATCTCGACCTCTCCGCGGCGCATCGCCGATGTGATCCTCTCCGGGCCCGCCCACAGCACCTGGGAGAGCCCTCCCTCGGCGGCCAGGGAGCCGATCAGCCGGCCGTGGGCGATCCCGGCGAGCAGCCGAAGGGACCGGTAGAGGTTCGTCTTGCCGGCGCCATTGGCCCCGGTGACGATGGTGATCGGACCCAGCGGCAGCACCAGGTCGCGGATGCTGCGATAACCGTGCACGGCGATGAGACTGAGCATGGCTCGACCCTAGGGAGGCTGACCGACAGTTTCCCGGAGTCTGCTCGCAGCCGGCTCAGAACTGTCTGAGAGCTGCCTCGACCCTGGCCCGCGCACCGGACGTCACCGCGGTGGCTGTGGCTCCGACTGGGTCTGCGTCGGGCCGGCCCTGGCCGTCCGGGCCACCGAGCTGGGGGCGCCCGCCACTGTCAGTCTCGGCCTGGCCTCCACCGCCACCCTGACCTGCACCACGAAGTCGACCGCCGTGGCATCGAGCGAGCACTCGACGCTGATGGCCCCGTTCGCCGTCGCGGTGGCGCGGGCCACCGCACAGCCATCGCCTCCTCCTGTCTGCGCCCGAGCGCCGGCCAGTGCCGCCAGGTCGGCGAGGTCGGCGGCCCGGTGGGCGCTGGTCGTCCAGCCGACCAGGCAGAGCATCATCCAGGTCACCGCGACGAGCACCACTCCCATCGCCGCGACCAGGACGGTGCCCGATCCCCGCTCGTGCCTCGCGTCCATCCGAGCGGTCATCTCTGAACTCCCGGTTCGTAGGGGGTGGTGACCCGTCCGACCAGCGTCACCGGGCCGACGGAGCCCAGCGATCTCCTCACGGTGACGGTGATCGTCACCCAGCCCTCGGAGTCTCGGGTCGCGACGGTGGCTCCCTGTGGCACCCGGTCCCGGGCCCGTTGGGCCGCGGCGGAGTCCCCTCGCGCCAGTTGCCGGGCGATCTCGGCGGCACTGGAGCGACAGGTGTTGTAGGTCCCGACCAGCCCGACGGTCCAGGCGGCCAGACTCAGCAGCACCGCAGCGGCCAGGATCGAGACGGCCAGCTCCGCGGTGACCATGCCGCGGTGGCGGGTCCCCCTGCCGCGGCATCTGGTGGTCGCGCACCGGTTCTCCCACCCGTCGGGACGGGGACTGCTCCCCGTCCCGACGGGACGCGCTGGGCTGTGACCGGTCACTTGATCTGGGCACCGACCTTGCCGAGCAGGTCGAGGACGATCCTCAGCAGGCCGCTGAAGAACGGCTGGCCCGTGACGATCTTGAGCAGCACCAGCGCGATGGCGACGGCGGCCAGGATGCCGACCGCGTACTCGGCGGTGGCCATCCCCCGCTGGAGGGTGCGTCCGGTGCGGTCGGCGGCCCGGGTGAGTCGACCTCGTCGGCCCCGCCGGGAGTGATCCAGGGGGTGCTCGCCGTTGATGATGGTGAGTCCGGTGTCCATCGTGGTTCCTTTCGTCTGGTTCGGAGTGTCCGAACCGGTGTGGATGACTTCCACTGCCACTTATTGCGGTCGAACCGTCGATCTGACGCTCGGCACCCACATCTGTGGATACGAATCCAGGGCCCCTGAACCCTGTGGACAACTCCGCTGATCCCGGACTCATCCCCGAGTCCGGCGCCGTGCCGGTCCCGTCGCGGACAACACCGTCGACCGAGCCCGGACGGCCGAGCCCTGACCACTGAGCCCTGGCGCTGCGCTCACCTCTCGGGGAGCGCGCGGACCAGCGACGGAGTGCCGATCCGGCACACCGTCGCTGTCTCTCTGGCGGGACCAGTCCTCACAGCACCTTGAACAGGGTGCCGGCGATGATCGGAACCACGCCGAGCAGGATGAAGGCCGGAAGATGGCAGCAGACCAGCGGCACGATGGCGTTGACCCCGACCTTCCGGGCCCGCTTCTCCGCCGCCTCGGCCGCCGCGGTGCGCATCTCCTGGGCGTGGGCCACCAGCAGGGATGCGACCCCCTCTCCCGAGGTGACGGCTCGCGCCACGTCGCGCCCGACCTCCGCCCATCCGGGGGTGGCCGCCAGCGTCCGCCACGCCTGGTCGTCGGGCACCCCCGCCGAGATCCGCGAGTGCAGCCCGCGCAGGTCCTGGGTGCACGGGTCGTCGCCGAACTCGATGACTCTCTCGACCGCGGTGCGAAGGGGCGCTCCGACCTCCAGGGAGCCGGCCAGCAGCATGAGGACGTCCGGCATCATCACGGTCCGGGCCTGTCTCTCCCGTCTGGCCGCGGTGGACTCCAGACGGCCGGCCGCCAGGCTCACCAGGGCCCCGGCGAGCGCACCGACAAGCAGCGATGACCAGCCGGTCCGGGGAACCGCGAGGGTGGCGGCCAGACCCGCCGAGACGCCGAGCAGCACCCGGGTTCGCACCGGTGCGGCCCCGGGCACGGCTCGGGCCCACGGCGGCAGCGGCGGCATCGTGACCGGGTGGATCCGGGAGACCGGGGAGGGCGGTACGACCAGCAGGCCGACCACTGCCGCCAGGACCGCCGCGAGCACCGCTGCGAACCCCCGGTCGGTGAGCACGGTCGCGTCCAGCCCGGGGATGATCAGCCCGTTCATGGCAGCATCTCCCGGTGGACCCGGTTGGCCAACGCCTCGCTCCACAGCACCCCGCCGCACGACAGCGCCACGGCCGCCAGCACGCAGAGCGGACCCGCAGAGCTGGAGGTGAGGAAGGCCACCGGTTCGGCGCCGACCATCTGCGCCATTCCCAGGCCGGCCAGCGGGAGCAGTCCCATCAGCCTGCCGCTGGCCCGCGGTCCGGCCAGTTCGGAGTCCAGGGTGGCCTCCAGCCGGGTGCGCCGGCTCATCGCCTCGGCCACCGCCGTGGTGGCCCCGGCCAGCGGCGCTCCGGTGAGATCGGCCATCCGCCAGGCCCGTGCCAGCCCGGCCAGGGACTCCTGACCGGGGGTGCGCGCGGCTCTCAGCAGCGCCTCCGGAACATCGGCCCCCACCTCCTGGGCGCGTCGGGCCGGGGCCAGCACCTCCAGCTCGTCGGCGATCGAGGCCAGTGCCAGGGACGGCACCTCACCGATCGACAGCCGACCGGCCAGTGCGCGGGCCGCCTCGGTGACCTGTCGGGAGCGCCGTTGGCGCCGGCTGCGGTCCAGCTGGTCGTGCGCCAGCTTCCACACCGTCGCGGCAATCATCGCCACCGAGGCCGCCCAGATGACACCGGCCCGCCCCCACACCAGGACGACGCCCACCACCGCGAGCAGCAGTCCACCCACCAGGTACCGGCCCGGACCCCGACCCGCCGCCCGCCGATCGGTCACGATCACCCGTCGCCTGGGTCCCAGGAACAGCCAGACGCCGGCGAAGGCGAGCGCGGCGGCCAGCCACGGCCCGGTCACGGCGACCTCCAAGAGCCGGGAAGGACACCGTCCACCAGGTCCTGGCCGACCAGGTCGGCGAGCCGGTCGACCCCCGATCCGGGGCGGCCGCACCCGGCGTCGTCCCAGCAGACCGCCGTCTCGACCCTCACGCCGTCCTCACCCCGGGTGAACACCCCGATCTGGCTGACCCGACGTCCGGAGGGACCGCGGGTGAGGTGAATCACCAGGGACAGCGCGGCATGGATCTGCGCCTGGGCGGCGTCTCGCGGCAGGCCTCCCAGGGCGGCGAGCGCCTCCAGCCGGGCGGGCACCTCCTCGACGCCGTTGGCGTGGACAGTGCCGCAGCCGCCCTCGTGACCGGTGTTGAGGGCCATCAGCATGTCGCGCAGTTCGGCGCCGCGCACCTCTCCCAGCACCACCCGGTCCGGGCGCATCCGCAGCGACTGACGAACCAGATCGGTGAGGGTGATTTCGCCACGGCCCTCCGCATTGGCGACCCGCGCCTCCAGGCCGATCCAGTGCGGATGGTCCAGCGCCAGCTCGCGGGAGTCCTCGACCACCAGCAGCCGCTCCCCGCCCGGCAGGGCGGACAGCATCGAGGACAGCAGGGTCGTCTTGCCGGTACCGGTTCCCCCGGTCACCAGAAAGGCCAGACGCCGCGACAGGATCTCCCTCAGCACCTCCAGGCAGCCGGGGGCCAGACCACCGCCGTCGCGCCAGTCGGTCAGGCTCAGTCTCCTTCTGGAGGGGACCCGCAGGCTGATGCAGGTGCCGGGTTCGGCGAGCACATCGAGCACCGCGTGCACCCGCGTGCCGTCGGCCAGCCGGGCGTCCACCCACGGGCTGCCGTCGTCCAGGCGCCGTCCGACCCGGGCCGCCAGACGTACGGCCAGGGCGCGGACCTCCGCCGCGCCGGTGAACCCGACCTCCACCTTCTCCAGTCCGACGCCGCGGTCGATGTAGACCTCCTCAGGGCCGTTGACCAGGACGTCGGTGACCCCCTCGATCGCCAGCAGCGGCTCCAACCGGCCCGCCCCGGTGCTGGTGCGGCGCAACTCCTCGACGGTCGCCAGGACCAGGGAGTCGGAGGCCACCTGCCCCAGCCCGACCAGCGCCTCGGCGACGTCGATCGGCGTCCAGGGGTGTCCCAGGGCAGCCACCCTGGACCTCACCTGTTCGACCACCTCGGGGACCGCCGGCTCCGGCACCGCCGAGCCCCTCCCGGGCGCCTGCCACCATCCGCGCCGGGGCCGCTCCTCTGCGAACACCCCCGGCTCAGCCATGACGCACCGCCATCACCAGGTCGCGACAGCTGCGCCGCCACCGCCTCCCGGCCAGCACCCAGGGGGCCTCCCCCTCGATCTGGGCCCGGGGCAGCCGCCGGTCGTGCGGCACCGAGAAGGCCGGCTCGCCTCCCAGCAGGGCGCCGATGTCGGCGGTGCTCATCCCCCGACCGGGACCGCGCCTCACCACCGTGTCATCGGGTGAGATCCTCCTGGCCCGGCCGGCCATCACCGAGCGAAGATCGGCGCCGACCACCTCGAGTCGGGTGTCGATTCCCAGACCGGTGAGGTGCGACTCGTCGAGGCGGCCCCGGTCGATCACCACCAGATCGTGTTCCGCGGCCAGCGACTGCACCACCGCGGCCCGCGCCACCTGTGGCACGCCCACCGACTCACGACCCACCGACACCACGGCGACCCCGTCGACGACCGGCAGGTGGGGGGTCAGGTCGGAGACCGAACCGCGCGCCGAGGCCAGCTCCGGCCACCTCCAACCGGCCTCCCGCTCGGCCCCGAGCAGCAGGTCGGCGCCGCCGCCCCCGGGATCCAGCTCCACCAGGGCCGCGCGCAACCCCTGGCCCGCCGCCTCCCGTGCCAGGCCGGCCGCCAGGGTGCTGGCGCCCAGCCCCCCGCTGGTCTGGTCGATGAGCAGGACGACGCCGGTTCCCGCCTCCCGCAAACCCTCCCGCAGCAGCTCGACCAGGACCGCGGTGCCGGTGGGCACCACGATGACGCTGGCCCCCAGCACCGCCGACCAGCGCGCCGTCTCGGCGGCGTCGTCCCCGATCAGGTGGACGTCGCCGCCGCGCCGTGGCAGCTGCCACGCCACCACCGCCGATGCCCGGTCCCGGCCGATGAGCACCGGCCCCTCGACCCCCCACACCGCCATCGCCCCGCCTCGGTCGGCAACCGCATCGATCCCGACGCCGACACTGGCGGCGACCGAACCGACGAGCTCGATGAGTGCCTGGTCGGCGCTGATGAGCGGGACCGTCACGCGGGCCCGCCTGCCGTGCCCGGAGCTCCGGTCTGCGCCGGGCACCTCTTCCGCCGGCGCGTTCTGGGCCCGGGTGTTCTGGTTCTGCGAGCCGGGGCTCGCTGCTCGACGTCTCGTCACACTGAACGTGTAGCGGCCGGACCCTCGATCTGCCGCTGCCGAGACGATCTGTGGAGAACTCTCCAGGCACCCGGCCGTCCGCCGCGCAGCTGTGGACAACCCGGCTCGCGCAGCCCTCCTAGAATGTCGCCCATGCGATCCTCCTCCGCCCCCGAGTTCCCCCCGCGGGCTCTCGACTGGCTCAGCGGCGGACGCACCGGGCCGGGCGACCGCGTCCTCACCCTGGACTGCACGCCCTCCTTCTGCCGGATGCTGGCCAGGCGAGGTGTCGAACTGTTCGCGGTGCACCGCGACCCGGGAGTCGCCGCCGTCTGCCACCAGATCCCCGGCGCCACCGGGATCTGCGCCGTCGCCGAGTCCCTCCCCCTCGACCCGTGCTCCTTCGACACCGTGCTGGTGCACCAGTCCTTCCACCGGCTGGCCCCCGGACTGGTCCTCTCCGAGATCGCCCGGGTCCTGCGACCGAGCCACTGCATCGGCGTCTCCTGGATGACCCGCGACGACTCGGTGCCGTGGGTGCGTCGGCTCACCGCCCTGCTGCACACCGTCGATCCCTCGGCGATGAGCGGCGACTACGGCACCAGCACGGTCGAGGCCCTGCTGGCCAGCAAGTACTTCCCCACCTCCGAGCACAGTCGCCACCGCGTCTGGGTGCCCGTTCCCCGGCAGGGGCTGGTGGCGATGGCACAGGCCCTGCCGGCCGTGCAGCGACTGGACGAGGACGCCCGCAACGCCCTGCTCGAGGAGGTCGAACAGCTCCACCAGGACTCCGCCGGACCGGGCGGCCTGCTGCTGCCCTACCAGCTGGAGTGCTGGCGGGCCTGGGTGAGTCATGACGAGTTGACCGCCTCGATCGAGGTGGACGACGCCGGCCTGCGGATTCGTCTCTGAGCACGCCATTCCCGGGCCGCCGTGGGCAGCCGGGAGCGCGGTGGAATAGGGTGATCCTCGACTACACCGCTGATTCGGAGGAATCCATGGCAGACATGAGCCAGCTCGGCGACATCATCGCCACTCTCAAGAGCGACGGCCAGTCGCTGGTCAAGGACAACATCGCGTTGGCGAAGGCCGAGATCAAGCCTGCGGCGATTCACGCGGGTGTCGGGGGCGGCCTGTTCGGCGGTGCCGGGTACCTGGCCATCAATGCCGCCACCCTGTTCTTCCTGGCGGGCGGGTTCGCCCTGAGCCTGTGGGCGGAGCACCTGTGGGACTGGAGCCTGCTGCTCAGCCTGGTGGTCGGCTTCGGCGTGCTGGGCGTGATCCTGCTGGTCCTGGCGGGAATCCTCGCCCTGGTCGGCAAGTGGCAGGTCGGCAAGGTGGAGGCTCCCAAGGCGACGGTGGCCGAGGCGAAGCAGACGGTGCTCTCCCTGAAGTCCTCCTTCCAGCACGGCATGCGCAAGGCCGGCGTCTCCGCCAAGCAGGGTCAGTCCGACAAGCAGATCGGCTGACCGGCACCCCCCGACCGCTCAGGAGTTCAGGCCCCGGCCGAGATAGTCGGCCGGGATGTCGACCAGACGTCGGGGGTCCCAGGCCCGCGCCCACCCCCCGCGCTCGAGAATTTCATCGAGCAGCTGGGCGGTGAATCCCCAGACGAAGAGGTCGGGAAGCACGAAGGCCGGGCCGCGGAAACCGCTGGGATGGCGGGCGCGCACCCGGTTCTGCGGGTCTGCCAGCTCGGTCATCGGCACCCGCCTGATCCCCGCCACCTCACCGGGATCGACGATCCCCAGCGGCGCCGAACCGTCCCAGCTGGCCACCACGGTGGTGACGTCGCTGGAGCTCACCGCGACCAGGGTGGCCGGCAGCGCTCCGATCACCCGGACCGCCGAGGCGGGCACCCCGACCTCCTCATGGGCCTCCCGCAGGGCGGTCGCCACCAGGTCGGCGTCCTGCGGTTCGGCCCGCCCGCCCGGCAGCGAGACCTGCCCGGCGTGATGGTGCAGGTGGGGATTGCGCCGGGTGAGCACGATGTCGGGCCGGTCGGTGTCCGATATCAGGGCGAGCACCGCCGAGCGCCGGATCTGCCCACCGGGAACCGGCGACCTCCTGACCAGCACATCGGCGCCTCCGGCAGCCCCGCCGGTGGCGTTGCGGGCAGAACCCGCCGTCTGCACCGCACGGGCCAGACGGTCCAGATGGGAACCGGGGCGCAGCACCCCGACGGCCTGCTCGGGAATCGTCATGATGCCTCCAGATCGGTTCGGATCGCGGCGCGCAGGGCCTCGGCCGAGGTCCACGCGCCGTCCACCCGTGAGACGACGGTGCCGTCGCCGGCCACCAGGAGGGTGACCGGCAGCCCGGTCACTCCCCACGCCCGGCGGGTCAGGGCGTCGGGATCCTCGAGTTGTGGGTACCTCCATCCTGCCGCCCCGGCGAAGGAGATGCCGTCGGGGCTGGACCGGTCCCCGTAGTCGATGCCAAGGAATCCGACCCCGGGGGTCTGTCGGCTGACTGTCCTGAGCATCGGCGCCTCGGCCCGGCAGGGGCGGCACCAGCTGGCCCACAGGTTGATGACGTGGGGCCGTCCGGCCAGGGCGGCGCGAACCGAGATCTTTCGGTCCCCGCCGATGCAGGACAGCACGACGTCTGGCAGTTTCTCCCCGACGACGGCCCTCCCGAGGGCCTCGACGGATGACGTCGCATCTCCCCCGCCCCCGGCCGGGCAGTCCGGAATACCGGCCGCCGCCCGGGCCGAGGAGGCGGTGGATGAGGAGTCGGTCCTCGAGGACGGGACGGTCGTCGAGGAGTGGGTCGGGGCACCCGACGACGCTCCTTGCAGGGAGCAGCCGGCGAGCGGGACGAGGACCATCACGGCAGCGACCAGCCAGGCGGTCGCGCGGCCTGTCGACCGGTTGCCGGGCCGGGCAGACCGACAGCTGGGCCGACGGCTGGGCGGCGTCATCGCCTGGGCTCCCTCACCAGTCGGGCGGCCTCCTGGGGATCGGTGGGGCCCTCCCCGAAGGAGGGGCACAGGGCGGCGACCGGGCAGACGCCGCAGGCCGGACGCCGGGCGTGACAGCGGCGTCGGCCGTGCCAGATGACCACATGGCAGAGCCTCACCCAGTCCTTCGGGTCGAAGAGCTCACCGATCTCGGCCTCGATCCGGTCGGGTGTGGTGGCCGAGGTCCAGCCCATCCTGCGGGTGACCCGGATGACATGGGTGTCAGGGGTGATTCCCGGTATTCCGAAGGCATTGCCGAGGACCACATTGGCGGTCTTGCGACCCACCCCGCGCAGCGTCACGAGGTCCTCGATCCGCGCGGGCACGACGCCGTCGAAACGGTCGACCAGCTCCTCCGACAGCCCGATCACCGCGGCGGCCTTGGTGTGGTAGAACCCGAGCGGCCTGATGACCTGCTCCACCTCGGCGCTGTCGGCCCCGGCCAGCGACTGCGGGTCGGGCCAGCGACCGAACAGGACGGGGGTCACCCCGTTGACCCTGCGATCGGTGGTCTGGGCCGACAGCACGGTGGCCACCAGCAGCTGGAAGGGGCCCTCGTGGTCGAGTTCGCAGTGGGCGTCCGGGTAGCAGGCGGCCAGCTTCGCGTACATCGCCCGGGCTCGTCGACGTCGCGTGGCCAGAGAGGTACCCGGGGTTCGGACGGCTGTCACCTCGGCAAGCCTAGTTCCTCCTGCCGGCAGAGCTGTCCGGGAGGCAGCAGCACGCCGACACCGGTTCTGCCCCACCATCCTTCGAGCACCGTGTGAGCAATGCCACAATGGGACCCACCGGCGCCACTCGCCGGGATGGCCGGCAGACGTCCACAACGACCGTGGACGACGCCGCACTCAACGAATCGGAGGGGATCGGCATGACGACGAATGTGGTGGCGACGGCGGCGGGCCAGCCGTTCTTCGCCGCTCTGGATGAGGAATCGATCTCCCACATCCTGGACATCTCCGAGGTGATCGTCTGTCATCGTGGTGCAGTCCTGTTCGAGGCCGGCGATCCCGCCCGCGATCTCTTCCTGGTGGTCTCGGGGAAGGTGAAACTGACCCGCCCCAATCCCGGCGCACGCACTCCCCACCGCGAGTCCCTGCTGTGGCTGATGGGGCCGGGGGACATGTTCGGGGAACTCTCCCTGGTCGACGGGGGCACCCGCTCGACCACGGCGACCACTCTCACCCACGCCAGCCTGCTGCGAGTGCCCGGATCCGACCTGCATGATCTGGTCGAGTCCAAGCACGACGTCGCGCTGGCTCTGCTGGGCAGGCTCTCCGAGCGCCTGCGCCGCTCGGACAACACCACCGCCCACTTCGTGGTGGGCGGTGTCCCGAGTCGGCTGGCCTACATCCTGCTCGATCTGGCAGACCGCTTCGGCCGCACCGATCCGGCCACCGGGAACCTGGTGATCCACCACGACCTCACCCAGCAGGAGCTGGCCCAGGCCGTCGGGTCCTCCCGGGAGACGGTGAGCAAGGCGCTCACCGACTTCGCCCAGCGGGGCTGGATCACCTCCCGGCCCAGGACCGTCGTCGTGGTCGACCGGGAGGGACTGCGCGCGATCGCCGACTGAGCCGGATCAGGCCCGCCCCTCGATCAGACCAGCCGCGTGATCAGACCTGTACCGTCAGCTCGACCTCGACCGGCGAGGCCAACGGCAGGGAGACGACGCCGACCGCGCTGCGGGCATGTCGGCCGGCCTCCCCGAAGATCTGTCCGAGCAGTTCGGAGGCGCCGTTGGCGACCGCCGCCTGGCCGGTGAAGTCCGGTGCGCTGGAGACGAAGACGACAACCTTGACGACTGCTCGGATGGCGTCGATCCCGCCGGCCTCGGCGGCTGCCGCCGCCACCGCGTTGAGGGCGGCGATCCGGGCCTGTCCGGCCGCCGTCTCCACATCGACCTCGGCCCCGACATGGCCGGTCACCTGGAGATGACCCTCGACGAAGGGAAGCTGCCCGGCCGTGACGATCTGCTGGCCGCAGCGGGCGGCAGGCACGTAGTCGGCGACCGGTACGGCCACCGCGGGGAGCGCGAGTCCGAGCTCGGCGAGCCTCTGGGTGACGCTCATCCCTGCTCCGCAGCGGGCAGCGGACGCTTGAAGTAGCCGACCAGCGACTCGGGATTGGGGCCGGGTACCACCTGGACCAGTTCCCACCCGTCGGCGCCGAAGTTGTTGAGAATCTGCTGGGACATGTGCGTGAGGATCGGTGCGGTGAAGTATTCCCATCGGGTCATGACCCTCAGCGTAGAGGATCGCCACGCCGATTCCCGGCCCTCAGTGCCCGCCCTCGGACAGGGCGGCATCACCGGACGGGACTCGGGACTACTGGACGCGACCAGCCGCGCCCCCGGCGGTGCGGCACTTGGTCGATTCGGCGCCGAGCACCGCTCGCCAGTTGCTCACATCGGGACGCTCCCGCAGCAGTCTGCGGCGCTCCCGTTCGGTCATACCGCCCCAGACTCCCCACTCGATCCTGTTGTCGAGGGCCTCTGCGAGGCATCTTGCGCGCACGCGACAGTCAGCGCAGATCCGTCGGGCGATGCGTTGCTCTTTCCCCTCGGGGAACAGAGCATCCTCCATGCCGCGACAATTTGCGAGAAGAGTCCATTCCTCAGCCTCGTTGCCGGTCACAAGTGACAACGTACGCCGCGGGACTGCCACTTGACAAGGCAGGACACTGTCAACACTGGGGTCCGGCGGACGCCTGCACCCGGATCTGGGGCCGGCCGGTATCCCAGGATGCGGCAAATCCCGTTGTCATCGCCATGATGACGGCCACGACCACGGAACTGTCAGAATCCTCGCGTAACCTTGGGCCCATGGGTTCCCCCAAGTCAGGCAAGCTGTACTCACTGGCCATGTTCGGAGTCGTCAGCATTCTCGCTGGTCTCCTGATGGCCGGTTTCGTCGTACCCTTCGCAGCGATGACCGGCGCAACGGCGCGCGCCGGGGCCGATTCCTTGGAGAACCTGCCCGCCGACATGTCGATCGACCCGCCGGCCCAGAAGTCGCGGATCCTGATGGCCGACGGTAGCCTGCTGGCCACCTTCTACGCCGAGAACCGCGAGTACGTCTCCCTGGACAAGATCTCGCCGATCATGCAGAAGGCGCAGGTCGCGATCGAGGACAACCGGTTCTTCGAGCACGGTCCGATCGACTTCCGCGGCACCAGCCGGGCGCTGCTGTCCAATGTGGCCGGCTCCTCCACCCAGGGCGGTTCGACCCTCACCCAGCAGTACGTCAAGCAGGTCCGCATCGAGGCCGCCGCGGCCAAGGGCGACCAGGCCGGCGTCAACGAGGCTCAGGAGCAGACCCTCTCCCGCAAGATCCAGGAGCTGCGCTACGCCGTGGCGATGGAGAAGAAGTACTCCAAGAAGGAGATCCTGGAGCGCTACCTCAACATCGCCTACTACGGCGACGGCGCCTACGGCGTCCAGGCGGCGGCCAAGCACTACTTCGGCACCACCGCCGACAAGCTGAGCCTGCCCCAGGCGTCGATGCTCGCGGGTCTGGTCCAGAACCCGACGGCCACCGATCCGGTGAACAATCCCGACGCCGCCATCACCCGACGCGGCGTCGTCCTGGCCAGGATGAAGCAGCTCGGCGTCATCACCGCCGCCGAGGAGCTGGCGGCCAAGAAGGTGGCCTTCGACCCGTCGAAGGTGACCACCTCGCGGAAGGGCTGCATCGCCTCGAAGTACCCCTTCGTCTGCGACTACGTCCGCCACAGCCTGATGGCCAATCCCGCCCTCGGCAAGACCCGTGACGATCGCGAACGTCTGCTGGAGCGCGGTGGTCTGACCATCAGGACGCTCATCGATCCGAAGGCCCAGGCCTCCGCACAGTCGGCAGTCTCCTCGATGGTGGGTGCCGTCGACCCGGTGATCGGCGGGACCGCGATCGTCCAGCCCGGCACCGGGCTGATCCTGGCGATGGCGCAGTCCCGTCCGGTGATGGGCTCGTCGACGGGACAGACCTACTACAACTACATGGCGTCCCAGGACATGGGCGGAGCCGAGGGCTACCAGGCCGGTTCCACCTTCAAGACCTTCACGATGGCCGCCGCCCTGGAGAAGGGCTACTCCATCCGGACCCGGTACACCGCCTCCTCGCCGATGGACTTCACCGGCGACACCTTCACCAGCTGCCGTGGATCCTTCAAGGCCGGTGATTTCGAGGTGAGCAACTCGGTGGGTCACTCCACCAACATCGACCTCTACGAGGCCGCCGCCTACTCGGTGAACACCTACTTCATCCAGCTGGAGCGCGACGCCGGCCTGTGCAATGTCACGAAGATGGCCCAGAAGGCGGGTGTCGAGCTGTCCAACGGCAAGGACATCGTCAAGGAGTACCAGTACATCCCGTCCTTCACCCTCGGCACCGCCGAGGTGACGCCGCTGTCGATGGCCGCCGCCTACGCGACCTTCGCCGCCCGCGGCGTCCACTGCGACCCGGTCATCATCAAGTCCATCAACACCGCCGAGGGCACCGCCCTCCAGGTGCCGAGCGCCTCCTGCAAGCGGGTCGTCTCCCAGTCGGTGGCCGACGGCGTCAACTCGGTCCTCCAGGGTGTCATGAACGGCACCGGCGCCCCGGCCACCATTCCCGGTGGCTACCCGCAGGCCGGCAAGACTGGAACCACCGATTCCAACGAGGCGGTGTGGTTCGCCGGATACACCCCGAATGCCGCCGGCGTGGCGCTGATCGCCGCCGACAAGTCGAGCCCCTACTTCCGTGGCCGCACCGAGAAGTCGGTCAAGGGTCTGAGCCTGTCCACCGGTGAGTACCTGCAGGGCTCCGGCGGTGGTGACGCCGGTCAGATCTATCGCAAGGCGATGGCGGCCGTGCTGGCGGGCAAGCCGAAGACCTCCTTCACCGATCCGACCAGTTCGATCATCAACGGCAAGCAGATCTCCCTGCCGGACACCTCCAACATGTCCTACGACGAGGCCCAGGCGGCGCTCAACAAGGCCGGCTTCGCCACCCAGACCTGGCGGGTCACCTCAGACACCCCCGAGGGCACCTTCCTGGGAGTCTCTCCCAGCGGGAAGGCCAGTCTCGGCGCGACGATCTACCTGCGCATCTCCAAGGGACCCGCTCCGATCCTGCCGCCTCAGACCCAGTCCACCGGAGGTTCCGGTGGCCAGTCCCAGGGCGGCTCCCAGGGCGGGTCGTCCAGCGCCACCTCCTCGCGCAGCACTCAGCAGTCCCAGCCCAGCCAGTCCAGCAGCCGGGCGACGAGCGGGCCCTCCGCCGCCTCCAGCGGCCGGCGGTGACCGGGATGGGTTGGGCGCGTCGGACCGGCCTGGTGACGGCCGGAACCCTGGGGCTGGCGGGTGCCGGACTGTCCTACGGGTTCTGGGAGGCTCACCAGTTCACCCTGAGGCGGGTTGTCGTTCCCGTTCTGGAACCGGGATCCGCGCCGATCCGGATCCTTCACATCTCCGACCTGCACCTGATGCCGGGACAGCGCCTCAAGCAGGAGTGGGTCTCGCGGCTGGCCGGCCTGGAGCCCGATCTGGTGGTCGACACCGGGGACAACTTCTGCACCGACGCCGCCCTGGAGTCACTGCTGGACTGCCTGTCGGGTCTCCTGGCGCGGCCCGGGGTGTTCGTCTTCGGGTCGAACGACTACCTCAAGGCCACCTTCAGCAATCCCCTGGAGTATCTGCTGCGGGGCCGCTCCCACCAGCGCACCGGCATGCTCGCCGAGCTTGACCACGAGAGGCTGCGGGACGCCTTCACCGGGGCGGGCTGGCTCGATCTGGACGACCAGCGCGGACGGCTCACCGTTGCCGGTCGCACGATCGCCTTCCGTGGCACCGACGACGCCCACCACGACCGTGACCACTACGACCGGGTCGCCGGACCGGCCGAATCCGATGCCGATCTCACCATCGGCGTCACCCATGCCCCCTATCTCCGGGTTCTGGACGCGATGGCCTCCGACGGGATGGATCTCATCCTCGCCGGCCACACCCACGGCGGTCAGGTCTGCCTGCCGCTGAAGGGCGCGATCGTCACCAACTGCGATCTGGACCCCGCCCGGGTGAAGGGGCTGTCGACCCATCGGGCCGGCGACCACACCTCCTGGTTGCACGTCTCAGCGGGTCTGGGAACCTCCCCCTTCGCGCCCTACCGCACCTTCTGCCGACCCGAGGCCAGCCTGCTCACCCTGGTCCCCCGCCAGGACTGACAGCGCCCGCTGCCACCTCGATTGGTGTCCCACGATGCGGTTGGGCTAAGCTGGCCCACGGCTCTGAGGGCTGGAAGCAGTTCGCACGAACCATCGGGGTGTGGCGCAGTTTGGTAGCGCGCTTCGTTCGGGACGAAGAGGTCGCAGGTTCAAATCCTGTCACCCCGACCATGTGATGTCTCACGACATCGGGAAAGCCGGACCTACGTTCTCGTAGGTCCGGCTTTCTTGTTGCCCGGCGCTGGGCCGGGTGGGCGTCCGGCTGGTTGGTCGTTCCTGTGGTCGGGTCGAGGACGAGTTCGCGCAGGTGCGATCACCGTCCCGGTCGATCCCCTCCCCACCGGGGTCCGAGGTCCGGCCCGTGTCAATACGGCCCGTGCTCACGCGGACCGTGCCCGTCCGGCCCGTGTCCATGCGGACCGTGCCCGTGCGGACCGCCACACCCCTCGGGCGGAGGCACCGGAGCGCCGCCGGGCCCACCCCAGGGGCCGAAACCCGGGAACCCCGGGACGCCGGGGAAGTCTGGGAAGCCGGGTGGCTCAGGACGGTCGCCGCGCGGATGCGGACCACCGTGTTCACCGGGAACACCATGCTGCTCGGGACCACCGTGCTGCCCGGGACCACCGTGCGGGTGACGTCCACCGGCCCGGGACCGCCAGAACTCGGCGACCATCTCGCGACGGTGCTCGACGTCGATGCCGGCGCGTTCCTCCAGCTCCTCGATGACCCGGCCGAGGAGATCGGCCAGGGTGGCCGCCTCCTCGTCGCTGAGGAAGTCCAGCAGACCGGTCCCCGACGAGCGATCGGGGTCCCTCTGGTCGATCTCACGGCCGGCCTCGGTGAGGCTGACCAGCACGGCGCGCCGGTCCTCCTGGGAGGGTGTGCGCTCGACCAGCCCCTGGTCCTCGAGCTTGCGCAACAGCTCGGCGATCGACTGGCGCGACATCCCCATCAGATAGGTCAGTTCGCGCTGAGTCATCTCCGGCTTGAGCTTCAGCAGGGCCAGCACCCGCCCCTGCCCGTGCCGCGGGTCCCGCCACGGCTCGGCTCCCCGGCGTCCTCGCCGCCGATTCTGGAACTGCAGCACCGCGAGGTAGCTGAGTCGTTCCGCCGCGAGGCGTCGCGGGTCGGTCTGCCCGGTCCCGGGGGTCCGGCTGTCGGTCGGCACCTCGTGGGCGCTCTCGGAGGAGTTCCCGGGCTGATCCTGCGGCGGGTTGGTGTCCGGATTCCCGGGTGAGTTCGTGTTGTCGGTCATGGAAGTGGTCCTCTCGTCCTTCATGGAATAATTGTCAGGTACCTGACGTACATCAAGAATCCACCTCGGACACCTAATTGTCAACTACCTGACAGAATACGCGACGGTGTGTCCTCCCGGCTCGTCCCGCCGGGCACGAGACGATGTCCCCATGGCTCTCGTCGACCAGAACGTCCTCGTCCTGCAGCAGATCCGCTCCTTCCTCGCCAACGACTTCGCCATCTGCGACACCGGCGGCCGACAGCTGGCCTCGATCCACACCGAGGGATCGACGATGTCGCGGCTGTTCGCCGGATCACGGGAACTCACCGTCCTGGAGAACGGGAGCCCAGTGTTGCGGCTCTCCGATCCGGTGAACGTCCTGTCCCGCGACACCTTCACCGTCAGCGACGGAAACGGCGACCATCACCAAGGAGTTCTCCGTGCTGTCCCGCAAGCTCCGGGTCGAGCTCAGCGACGGCAGCGTCCTGCAGTGCGCCGGTTCCCTGTTCGGTCTCGAGTTCACCATCAGTCAGGGACAGGCGGTCGCCGCCCGGGTGGCCCGGCGGATGGCCGGTCTGTCCGCAGCCCTGATGGGAGGCGACCGGTACCTCCTCCACCTGGCCCCCGATCTTCCTCCGCTGCACCGCGGGGCGATGATCGGCACCGTCGTCACCATCGACCTCATCCGCGCCAAGGAGAGCCGCATCCCCGACACCACGTGAGCAATCTCGCACGGATGGCGCACTGTGTCAGTCGTTGGTTGCAAATTGCTAACGATGCTGTGTCGCAACGATGAAACCTGGCATCAGCCTCGCGGACTCAGGGCAAACTCTGGCGAAGTCCATCCCGAGGCACACGGCTTCGAGTGCACCGGGACGGTCAGCGGAACCAGACCGGCTCCGCTCTACCCCTCTCCGAGGAGACACTGATGCGTAGAACCTCGCCACTCGTGGCACTGTCCCTGTCGGGGGTGATGCTGCTCGCGGGCTGCGGTCAGGACGTTGCCGCCCCGAATGATTCCAGCAGCGCCTCCCAGCCCGCCGGCGCCAGCGGACCCGCCAAGGACGGCGGCTCGGTCACCGTCCGCGGCTGCACTCCGCAGAACCCCCTCATCCCCGCCGACACCAATGAGGTCTGTGGCGGAAACGTCCTGGACGCCGTCACCGCCAAGCTGGTGCACTACAACTCCGACACCGCGGCCCCCGAGCTCGACATCGCCAAGTCGATCGACACCACCGACAACCAGAACTTCACGGTGAAGCTCAACCCGGGCTACAAGTTCTCCGACGGCACCGAGGTCAAGGCGAAGAACTTCGTCGACGCCTGGAACTGGGACGCCTACGGCCCCAACGCCCAGCAGAACGCCTACTTCTTCGAGCCCATCGCCGGATACACCGATGTCCAGTGCGCCGATGAGGAGTGCAAGACCAAGCCCAAGGCCACCACGATGTCTGGGCTGAAGGTCGTCGACGACCACACCTTCACCATCGCCACCACCGAGAAGGTCTCCAACCTCAAGGTGCGCCTGGGCTACACCGCCTTCGCCCCGCTGCCGGACGCCTTCCTCAAGGATCCGACGAACAAGAAGTGGGAGAAGTCCCCGATCGGCGCCGGTCCGTTCACCATCACCCAGAACACCGCGACCCAGATCGTCCTCAAGAAGAACGCGGACTACTCGGGCAAGAACAAGGCCCACGTCGACCAGGTGACCTACAAGGTCTACAACGACGCCGGCCCGGCCTACAACGACGTCGTGGCCAACAACCTGGACGTCTCCGACCTGATCCCCACCGATCAGCTCACCAACGACCAGTGGAAGAACGACCTGCCGAACCGGTGGGGCATCCGCCAGTCCGGCGTGACCCAGACCATCACGGCGTCCAGCAAGGACAAGCAGCTCCAGAACCAGGACCTCATCAAGGCCCTGAGCATGGACATCGACCGGGCGACCGTCACCAAGCAGATCTTCGCCGGTTCGCGCACCCCTGCCGACGGCTGGGTCTCCCCGGTGGTCGACGGGTACAAGAAGGGCCAGTGCGGTCAGTGGTGCACCTACGACAAGGCCAAGGCCAAGGCCCTCTACGACAAGGCCGGCGGCTACAAGGGCACCCTCACCATCGCGGTGAACGGCGACGGCGACCACAAGGCCTGGTCCCAGGCCGTGTGCAACGGCTGGAAGAACGACCTCGGTCTCAACTGCCAGCTCAAGGTCACCCCTGACTTCAAGACCCTGCGCGACCAGGTCACCAAGCGCGAGCTGATGGGCTTCTTCCGCACCGGTTGGCAGATGGACTACCCGTCCATCGAGAACTTCCTCACCCCGCTGTACGCCACCGGGGCGTCCTCGAACGACGGCGACTACTCCAACAAGGAGTTCGACGCGAAGCTGAAGGAGGCGGCCGCCGCCCCCGACGAGGCCCAGGCCAACAAGCTGTACCAGGAGGCCGAGGCCATGCTGGCCACCCGGATCCCGGCGATCCCGCTGTGGACCGTCTCGACCCCCTTCGCCTGGTCCACCAAGGTGACCAACGTCAAACTCACCCCGTTCGGCACGATCGACCTGACCGCCATCAGCGTCAAGTGACCCACATGGTGTGACCACGGACGGTCCGCCGGACTGCGTTCCGGCGGACCGTCCCCGGTTGTGAGGAGACAGAAGTGCTGAAATACGTCATCCGACGGCTGTTGCAGATGATCCCGGTGGTCATCGGTGCCACCTTCATCCTGTTCTGCCTGGTCTTCGCCCTGCCGGGCGATCCCACCGCCGGGCGCTGCGGCGAGCGGCCCTGCCCGCCGGCATATGTGGCGGCCTTCCGCCGCGAGTACCACCTCGACCAGCCGCTGATCGTCCAGTACGGCCTGTACATGGCCAAGCTGCTGCGCGGCGATCTGGGCGTGAACTTCTACGGCAACACGGTGGTCAGCGAACTGGCCGCCCGCTACCCGGTGACCGTGAAGCTGGCGATCATCGCCCTGCTGGTGGAGATCTTCATCGGCATCACCGCCGGTGTCATCGCCGGGGTGCGCAACGGGCGCTTCCTCGACTACCTCATCCTGGTCTCCTCCCTGGTGGTCATCTCCATCCCGATCTTCGTCATCGGCTCCCTGGCCCAGCTCGTCTTCGGGATGAAGCTCGGCTGGTTCCCGGTGACCGCCGGAGACGGCTCCTGGAATCAGCTGGTGTTACCAGGATTCGTGCTGGGAGCTCTGTCGGTGGCCTACGTCGCCCGCCTGACACGGGCCAACCTCATCGAGAACCAGCACGCCGACTACGTGCGCACCGCCAAGGCCAAGGGACTGTCGGGATTGCGCACCGTCACCGTCCACACCCTGCGCAACTCCCTCATCCCGGTGATCACCTACATCGGCTACGACTTCGGCGCCCTGATGGGCGGCGCCATCGTCACCGAGCGCATCTTCAACGTCAACGGCATCGGCAACTTCATCTTCCGATCGATCAATCAGCGAGACGGCGTCTCGGTGGTCGGAGCGGTGACCTGCCTGGTGCTGGTGTACCTGCTCGCCAACCTCCTCGTCGATCTGCTGTACGGGGTGCTCGACCCGAGGATCAGCCATGACTGAACCGCACAGCAACCCGAACACCACGGAGCTGGTCGGGACCGACGCCGCATCGGCCGCTCCCGCCCTCGACGCCGACCTCACCGGCATCGACGCCACCACCGGTGGGCCGGTCTCCGGCACCAGGCCGCGCTCCCTGTGGACCGACGCCTGGTCGGATCTGCGCCGCGACCCGCTGTTCTGGATCTCGGCGGTCCTCATCGTCATCTTCATCGTGATGGCGGTGTTCCCCGGCGTCTTCACCAGCAAGGATCCGCGGGCCTGCGACCTGTCCGCGGCACGCCACCTGCCCTCCCCGGTCCACTGGTTCGGCACCGACGTGCAGGGCTGCGACGTCTACGCCCGCACCATCCACGGCGCCCGCTCCTCCATCCTGGTCGGCATCCTCGCCACCCTGGGAACCGCCATCATCGGGTCGCTGGTGGGTCTGGTCGCCGGATTCCACGGCGGCTGGATCGACACCCTGCTGGGCCGCACCGGGGACATCTTCTACGCCATCCCGCTGCTGCTGGGCGGGATCATCATCCTGTACACCTTCCCCAACCAGGTGGGCACCCCCTACATCGTGGTGGTCCTCAAGGTGGTCGCGGCCCTGGCCATTCTCGGCTGGCCCTCGATCGCCCGACTGATGCGATCCTCGGTGCTCCAGGTGATGCCCCACGACTACATCCAGGCGGCCCGCGCCCTGGGCGCCCGTCCCTGGCGGATCATCCTCAGCCACGTCCTGCCCAACGCGATGGCACCGGTGATGGTGGTCGCCACCATCAACCTGGGCACCTACATCGCCATCGAGGCGACGCTGAGCTATCTGGGCATTGGCCTGCAGGAACCGGCCATCTCCTGGGGGGTGTCGATCTCCGACGCCTCCGGTCTCGGATATGTGAGGTCGGCGCCGCACATGCTGCTGTTCCCCTCGCTGTTCCTGTCCCTGGCGGTTCTCGCCTTCATCTTCCTCGGCGAGGCGGCCCAGAACGCCTTCGACCCCAAGCGCCACTGATCGGAAGGACGCAGCGCATGACTCGAAAGTCGACACGCCTGGACCTCGCACCGATCGACGGCCGGCTCCTGGAGGTCAACGACCTCCACGTGGAGTTCCGGACCCGCGACGGGGTGGCCAAGGCCATCAACGGCGTCAACTTCACCCTGTCCGAGCACGAGACCCTCGCCATCCTCGGCGAGTCCGGCTCCGGCAAGTCGGTGACCGCCCAGGCGGTGATGGGAATCCTCGACTCTCCGCCCGCCTTCGTCACCGGCGGCGAGGTGAAGTACTGCGGGACCGACCTGCTCAAGATGTCCGAGAAGGACATGCGCCGGGTCCGCGGTGACCACATCGCGATGATCTTCCAGGACGCCCTCAGCTCGCTCAACCCGGTCTTCCCGGTTGGCTGGCAGATCGCCGAGATGTTCCGCGTCCACCGCGGCATGAACCGTTCCGACGCCGAGACCGAGGCCGTCAAGCTGATGGAGCGGGTCCGGATCCCGGCCGCCGAGGAACGGGCCGGCAACTACCCGCACCAGTTCTCCGGCGGGATGCGGCAACGGATCATGATCGCGATGGCGATCGCCCTCAACCCTCGGGTGCTGATCGCCGATGAGCCCACCACCGCCCTGGACGTCACCGTCCAGGCCCAGATCATGACCCTGCTCAAGGAGCTCCAGGAGGAGTCCGGGATGGGGCTCATCCTCATCACCCACGACCTGGGTGTGGTGGCCGACGTCGCCGACGACATCGCGGTGATGTACTGCGGCCGGTTCGTCGAGCACTGCGACGTCCGTCGGCTCTACGCCAACCCGGCCCACCCCTACACCGTCGGGCTGATCGACTCGATCCCCCGGCTCGACCAGAAGGGCGAGCAGCTCTACGCGATCGGCGGCCTGCCGCCCTCCCTCACCGACCTGCCGACCGGCTGCTCCTTCAATCCGCGCTGCCGGTTCGCCACCGACCAGTGCCGGGTCCCCGGCGCCCCGCCGTTCATCGAGGTCGAGGAGGGCCGGTTCGCGGCCTGCTACCACACCGAGGAGGTGCTCAACCGTGAGCGCGTCTGATCCGAACCCGTCCAGCCCGGCCACCACGACCGTCCCCGGCCCCACCCGGGCGGCACGCCATGTCGGCGTCGAGCCGATCCTGTCGGCCCGTGACCTCACGAAGTACTACCCGCTGACCAGCGGACTCATCCGGCACACCGTGGGCCACGTCAAGGCCGTCGACGGCGTCTCCTTCGACCTGTTCCCCGGCGAGACGCTGGGCATCGTCGGGGAGTCCGGGTGCGGCAAGTCCACCCTGGGACGACTGCTGGTGAGCCTGGAGAGGCCGACCTCCGGGTCGATCATCTTCCAGGGCAAGGACATCACCCGGCTCGGCGCCTCCGAGATGCGCCGCCTGCGCCGCGACATCCAGATCGTCTTCCAGGATCCGTACACCTCGCTGGACCCCCGCAAGACCGTCGGCGACATCGTCGGGGAGCCGTTCAAGATCCATCCCGAGGTGGTGCCCGCCGCCAGGCGGAGCGACCGCGTCAAGGAGCTCCTGGAACTGGTGGGGCTCAATCCCGAGCACATCAACCGGTACCCCCACGAGTTCTCGGGAGGTCAGCGCCAGCGCATCGGGATCGCCCGCGGCATCGCGCTGAACCCGAAGGTGCTGGTCTGCGACGAGCCGGTCTCCGCCCTGGACGTCTCGGTCCAGGCCCAGGTGGTGAACCTGCTGGTCAAGCTCCAGAAGGAGCTGGACCTGGCCTATGTCTTCGTGGCCCACGACCTGTCGGTGGTGCGCCACATCTCCGACCGGGTCGGGGTGATGTACCTGGGCAAGTTCATGGAGATCGGCGATCAGGACCAGATCTACGACCGCTCGACCCACCCGTACACCCAGGCGCTGATGTCGGCGGTCCCGGTGCCCGATCCGCAGGCCCGCGAGAGCCGGGAGATCATCGTGCTGCACGGCGACGTCCCCTCCCCGGCGAACCCGCCGTCGGGATGCCGCTTCCACACCCGGTGCTGGCGCGCCCAGCCGGCCTGCTCCGAGCAGGTTCCCGAGCTCATCGCGCGCGACGACGGGGCCGGCGGCCACGACTCCGCCTGCCTGTTCGCCGAGCTCTTCTCCAAGGCCTCCGAGGACATCACCGCGGACGACCAGATCGGCTGACCCGCAGCATCTGACGCCGGTACGCCAGCCCCAGTCCGGCGATCACCAGCAGGCCGATCACCGGCAGCGCGAGGACCGAGACCGGGATGTCGATGTAGTGCACCTGCACGACCTCCCGGCGGAAGGGCTCGTCGGCCTTGGCTCCTCTGAAGGTGTAGTCGTCGGTGATGGTCCGCGGACCGAGTCGGCCCGACCAGGAGGTCAACCAGACCTTCCCGTCGGGCCGCATTCCCTTGTCGAGACCGGCGGTGGCCGGGTCGATGAGGCCGGTGAAGTCGAGCCCCAGGGGAGTGCTCGGCGCCGCCTGGACGTCGATGACCATCCGGCTGGCGGCGAGCAGGTGGATCCGCACCTGCTGGTCGGCGGCCGCCAGGCCCGACATCTTCATCGGGTAGACGGCGGTCGTGGTGGCGAAGGTCATTCTCAACGGCGGCAGCGTGGAACCGAGGGTCGGCGCCCCCTCGGGGACGAGTTTGACGGCGTTGATCCGCCACCCGGCGTCCAGATAGCTCTGGACCACCGGCAGCAGGTTCGCCCGGGTGGTGAATCCGTTGGCCACCAGCCAGTCGTCCAGGGCCTCGGCCCGGGACCCAGACAGGGTGGTGACGATGAACGGTCCGATCCTGACCCGCGACTCCACCGCGACGCCGGAGTCGGCGCGCGGCGCCGTGGCCTGGTCGCGGTCCTGGCGGGCGGTGAGCCCCGGAACCAGGCGCAGTTTCGTGCTGGTCACCACCTTGGGCGCTGCGGCGGCGTCGAGCCGGCCGATCACCCCGGTGGCCCCCAGGGACAGCCTCGTCCCCACCGGGGCCGGCATCAGCCAGGCGGCAGAACGCACGTCAGAGCTGGTCATGGACAGGGTCATGTCGATCCGCTCGGTGCGACCGTCGAAGACGATCACCGCGGCCTCCCGGGAGACCCTGGTCTGGGATCCGGGGTCGGTGGCGATCCCCCCGCAGGCGCATGCCACCGCCACCTGGCCGGGCGCCACGGTCAGCCCGGAGGCGAGCAGCAGCACGGCCAGCAGGAGACGAGGCCACCGCAGATCTCGCAGACCTCGACGTCGCGAGCCCATGGCACGGCCAGGGTATTTCACCATGGCCAGACCGTAGCCCGTCCGCGGGCCAGCCCCGGAGTCTGGCTCCCCGCTCTGGCGACGATGCCGCCGGAAGGGCCCTCCGGCGGCATCGTCGTTCAGTACTTGCTGCCGATTGGCTAGTCTTCGGGACGTGCTCATTGTCGTCTCCCCCGCGAAGTCCCTCGATCTGGAGTCGGCGCTGACGACCCGGCGATCGACCCTGCCCCGGTATCTGGAGCAGACCGAGGAGCTGGTCCAGATCATGGCCGCCAGGTCGACCGCGCAGTTGCGGGAGATGATGGGGATCTCCGAGGAGCTGGCGGTACTCAACCAGGACCGCTACCGGTCCTTCGAGTGGCCCTTCACCCCCGCCAATGCCCGACCGGCGGCGCTCACCTTCAACGGGGCGGTCTATCAGGCGATGGCTCCGCGGACCTTCGACCAGAGGGACTGGACCGAGGCCGGCAAGACCCTGCGGATCCTGTCGGGGCTGTACGGGATCCTGCGTCCGCTGGATCTCATCCAGCCCTACCGCCTCGAGATGGGAGTGCGGGTCGCCAACCACCGCGGACCCGATCTGTACTCGTTCTGGCGCCCGCGCCTCACCCGTGCGGTCGCCGAGGATCTCGCCTCCTCCCCCGGGGCGAGGGTGATCGTCAATCTGGCCTCGGCGGAGTACTCCCGGGCGGTGGACCTGGAGGGTTTGTCGCAGCGGTTCGCGGCGGGAAATGCGTCGGTGCCGGGGCTGGCGGCACGGGTCGTCTCTCCGCGGTTCGAGGACCGCGACCCGTCGGGCCGCTGGCGGGTGATCTCCTTCTCGGCCAAGCGGGCCCGGGGGCTGATGGCCGGCTGGCTGGTGCGCCAGCGGGTCCGATCGGCCCGCGGGATCACCCGGTTCGACCTGGGCGGCTACCGGTACGTGCCCGAGATGTCGACCGGTGGGATCCCGGTGTTCCGCAACCTCGGGTGAGGCTGGAGGTGCCGGCGTGCGGGGTTGACCGGGTCCTGGCGGCTCCCCGTAGGGTGGGCGCCATGCAGAAGCCTGAAGTCACCCTGCCCGACTCCGCCCCCGACGATCTCGTGATCGAGGACATCACCGTCGGCGACGGCCCCGAGGCCGCGGCCGGAAACCTCGTCGATGTGCACTACGTCGGTGTCGCCCTCAGCAACGGCAAGGAGTTCGACGCCTCCTACAACCGCGGGGAGGCGCTGTCCTTCCAGCTCGGCGTCGGCCAGGTCATCCCCGGCTGGGACACCGGCGTGCAGGGAATGAAGGTCGGTGGGCGTCGCAAGCTCACCATCCCTTACCAGCTGGCCTATGGCGAGCGCGGGATCCCCGGGGTTATCGCCCCCGAGGAGACCCTCGTCTTCGTGTGCGACCTGGTCAACGTCATCTGAGCCCCTCCGCACCGCTTTTTCCTGATCTCGGCGAAGGCCCCGGCGCTTTGTGGCGCCGGGGCCTTCGCTGTGCCCGGGCCTTCGCTGTGTCCGGGATAGGTGCACCTTTCACTCGCCAATGGGGCCTTCCCGCCCTCTGCGGGCGAGAACAGGCAGTTCCGCGAGTGAAATGTTCACTCCACACGCCGGAACACCGCCCTCGACGGCGCTCACCCGCCCTCGACACCCTCCAACCAGCCGGCGATCTGGCCCACCACCCGGTCCACCTCGGCGCTGTACCCCCACAGGTTGAGACAGCCGTGACCGATCCCAGCGAAGTGCCCGGTGACCAGCGGAACTCCGGCCTCCCCCAGGCGTGCGGCATAGACCTCGATCTCACTGTTGAGGACATCCCCCTCGGCGGTGATGAGCATCGTCGGGGGCAGTCCGGCAAGGCTGGCGGGGCGCAGCGGCGAGGCGTCGGGCTGCTCCCGCAGTGCGGGATCGGGACAGTAGAGGTCCCAGCAGACGCGCATCTCGTCGCGCTCGATGTCGGCAGGGAACAGCGCACGGAAGTAACTGGGCCGGTCCAGATCATGATCGAGAACCGGATAGACCAGCAGCGCAGCGTCGAAGGACGGATGGTTCCCAACGTTCCGTCGGATCTGCGGGGAGCTGGGGCCCACTTCGGACCGGGGGCTCCGAGGGTCCCTGGGGGCCCCATTCCCATCGAGAGCGCGCAGCAGACATGCGGCAGCGATGTTCCCGCCGGCGGAGTCACCGGCCAGCACACGGCGGGACGGCACTGCGATCTCGGTGTCTAGCCAGGCCCGACCGTCGGGACCCTCGAGCCAGCCGATCGCCTCCCAGGCGCAGTCGAGGGGTTCGGGGAAGTGGTGCTCCGGGGCGATCGGGTAGTCGATCATGACGACCGCCCACCCGGTCAGATCGGCGAGATGGCGGGCAAGTCGGTCGTAGTGGTCGATGGAGTACATCACCCAGCCGCCGCCGTGGATGTAGATCATCAGTCCGCGCGGTTCGCTGCTCGGGCTGAGCAGCCGGACCCTCACCTCGGGAGCGCCGGGGTGCAGTTCGGCCGCCGTGAGGGTGGTCTCGGCGACGATCGCGGTCCTCGGTCCGGCGCCCAGGCTGCGCTTTCCCGCCTCGGCGGCGGCGCGGACCTGGGCGAGATCCGCCGGATCGAAGGTTGCCATGGCGGCCACAGTAGCGAGGAGACGGTGCGGTTAGGATCACCACGTGATTGTCGAGACGGAGCGCCTGCAACTCCGCGAGATGAGCGTCCATGATCTGCCGGCGCTCCGGGCGATCATGCAGGACGAGGAGACGATGGTCGCCTACCAGGGTGCGTTCACCGATGCGATGGTGGTCGGCTGGCTGGATCGCATGCTCGCCCGCTACCGCGATGAGGGGATCGGGCTGTGGGCCGTGCTACTGCGGGGAACCGGGCAGATGATCGGACAGTGCGGACTGACCCATCAGCGGATCCTCGACGAGGACGTCGTGGAGGTCGGTTACCTGTTCAATCGCTCCTTCTGGCATCACGGCTACGCCACCGAGGCGGCCGCCGCCTGCCGTGATCATGGCTTCGATGAGCTCGGGGCCGAGCGGATCCACGCCCAGGTGCGCGACACGAACATCGCCTCGATGAATGTGGCGATCCGTCTGGGCATGACGGTGCGCGGCCGGTTCGTGAAGCACTACCGCGGGGTGGACATGCCCCATCTGGCGTTCGCCGTCGACCGTCCGGCCGGGACCGTCCCGCACGATGCGAGTCGAGGCAGTGAAGTTGAGGCAGCCGGCTTGAGGCAGCGAAGTTGCGGCGGTGCGGATCTAGCCAGTGGGAGCTGAGATGGAGTTGACGACCAGCGGGGCGATCGATCGGGCGCGTGCGCTGGCACGGCGCGGCAGGCGGGTTCTGCTGGGCATCACCGGCGAGCCGGGGGCGGGCAAGTCCACCCTGGGAGCCGAGCTGTCCTCCGCCCTGGGTGCCGACGCCGCGGTCGTCCCGATGGATGGTTTCCATCTGGCGCAGTCGCGGCTGGAGGAACTGGGTCGGGTCGATCGCAAGGGGGCTCCCGACACCTTCGACGCGTGGGGATTCGTCTCCCTGGTGAGGCGCCTGGCCGACGCCGCCGAGCCAGTCACCTATGCGCCGGCCTACCGGCGCGAACTCCACAACGGAGTGACCGGGGCGATCCCGGTGGAGCGCTCGACCCCGCTGGTGATCATCGAGGGCAACTACCTGCTCCTCGAGGAGGAGCCGTGGTGCCTGGTGCACGGGTTGATGGACGAGATCTGGTACGTCGACGTCGACGAGGATCTGCGGATGCGGCGTCTGGCGGCCCGCCACGAACGGTTCGGCAAGTCCCATGAGGCCGCCATCGCCTGGGCGGCGGGATCCGACGAGAGCAATGCCGTCCTCATCCGCGCTACCTGTGACAGAGCCGACGCGATCGTGCGGGTGTGACCTTCCTCTTTTTCACCCGCGGCACTGCGAACGGGTCGATGTAGAACCGCGGACGATTCTCCGCAAGCTCCTGGTCCTTCGCCCTCTCGAGCAGGATCTCCCGGAGCCGCAGGATCGCGGCCTTCTCGATCTGACGGATCCGCTCACGAGTGAGCTTGATCGCGTTGCCGATGGTGTCCAGTGTCTCGGCCTCACGGGTCTCCAGGCCCCATCGCATGAGCAGCACCCGGCAGGCCCGTGGGTCCTCGTCCTCGAACTCCGCCAGGGCCTTGTACGCGAACTCCAGGTTCGGGTCGCCCCCGGCACCGGGAACCACGGGTTCAGACCCGTTGAGGGGGTGCATCGGAATCGAGTCGTCCACCAGGTCCCGCAACCCGTCGATGCTCACCAGGGGGCGGCCGAGGCGGCTGATCCGGATGAGCTCCTCCTTCGATACCTCCAGTTCCGGGATCCCGTCGGGGAAGGCCGTGGCTCCTTCGGCCAGGCTCAGGTCCCGCGTCCCCAACCATCGCCGGACCTTGTTGACCGTCTCCACGAAGTGCACCGGCATCCGGATCGTGGAGCCTTGATCAGACTCGGCCCTGGTGGCCGCCTGCTTGATCCACCACGTGGCATAGGTGGAGAACTTGCACCCGTGCGTGTGGTCGAACTTCTCCACGGCTCGAATGAGTCCGGCGTTGCCCTCCTGGATGCGTTCGATGAGTTCCAGTCTCGAGTCCGTGAAGCGCTTGACGACAGACACCACGAGTCTCAGGTTGGAGACGACGAAGCGACGGAAGGCCGCGTCCCCCTGATCCGCCAGCAGCTGCAACTCCTCACGGCTGGCAGCAGCACTCCAGCTTCCGGTCTCCAGCAGATGGGCGGCATAGATGCCGCACTCGATGCGTCGGGCCAGGAGGACCTCCTCCTCCCGTCCTTCCAGCAGCGGGTACCGCTTGATGCTCAGCAGGTAGTCGTGGACGATGTCATCGGTGACGATGACGTCGCCGAGGAGTTCCTCGCCGTCGTCCCCCTCGGCTCCGGTCCGTCCGGGGCTGCCAGCCCTGTCACGGTTCTTCCCGGCGGCCTCGACAGCGACCGTCAGCCCGTCGTGCTCGCCGACCGGGCGAGGAGAGTCCTCGGCAACACGCCCGTCAGCGCCCGGCAGGGTCGACGTCACCTGGGCGGTCGGTGCCTGAGTGGTGGATTCCTCAGTGGTCGGTTCCTGCCCCGGCCCGTTCTGCGAGCCAACGCCCTGCCGCGCAGCGGGCTCATCCTCGGCCGGCGGCCGGCGGGACGGCCCGATGAGCTTCTCCCGATCGGTCTCCCACGACGGTGTGGCGTCATCGACCCCCAGGAACTCCAGCAGCCGGACCGACTCCCCGGGAAGGCTGAGATCGAACTCCTCCCACTTGCGCGCGTAGGGCAGGCATCCGTGGAAGAAGTCGGGCATCTTCCCCAGATGGTGCGGGTCCTCCACGGTGTCGATTGCATACATGATGACGAACCGGGCCGGCCGGTCGTCCTCCTTGAGCCGCAGCACCCGGCCCATCCGCTGGATCATCTGACGCCGCGACCGGTTGGAGGCCAGCACGACACCGAAGTCGGCGTCGGGCACGTCGACCCCCTCGTCGAGAACCCGGGGAGCGGCCAGAGCCTTCGTGCCTCCGGCCGCGAACTCGAACATCTTCTCCTCGCGCGCCTCGGCCCCCTGCCCGGAGTGCACCTCACCGGCCCACACCCCCGCGTCGGCCAGCAGGGTGGCGGCCTGGTGGGCCGACTCCTTGGTCTGGGTGAAGATCAACGACCCGTGCGACCGGTCGACCACCGGGGTGAGAATGCCCAGGGCCTGCTGCTTCATCTGGGAGACCGCGAGCAGGTCTCGCCGCCGGGCGAACTTCGCGAGGTAGCTGCGCGCCAGCCCCCGCCAGGACGACGACCAGTCATTGGCGAGGTCGCTGACGGTGGACATGAAGGCGGAGAAGGGCTCGGCGGGGACGCCGGCGAGATCACGCAGCCGCATCGCCTGGCGACTCATGTCCTCGGTGAGTTCCTCGTACTCGGCCCGTTCCCCGGCCCCCAGCGGCACCCCCACCAGGGCGATGTCGTAGGGGGCGATGAGATGGTCGTCGACGGCCCGGCGGTAGCCGACGTCGAAGCAGATACCCGGAAGTAGGAGCGCAGGATCTGGTCGCCGTCGTCCTCCCGCTCGGCGGTGGCGCTGAGACCCAGCCGCCACACGTACCCGCGTTGGAGGGCCCGTGCGTAGCCGGGAGCGCCGTACCGGTGGCACTCGTCGGCCACCAGCATGGCGCCCTCCCGACGCGACTGGAAGTTCCGATTCATGGCGGTCTGCACGGTCGAGACGCGGACATCCCAGATCGACGCCTCCTGCCCCTTCTGCACCACCACGGCCTCGGGGAGGAACCGGTGCAGGACCCGCGTCCACTGCTTGACGAGCTGATCGGTCGGCACCAGCACGACGCACCGCATGCCGGCCTTCAGTGCCGCGGCGATCGCGACGACGCCGACCAGAGTCTTGCCGGTGCCGGTGACCGCCTGCACGATGCCGATGTGCTGTGCGTTGCGCCACGCCTCCAACGCATCCCGCTGCCATCTGCGCAGCGTGGTCCCGGGCCGCAGGGTCCAGGGATCATCGGTGACGTCGCCGGGCAGATCGAGGACCGGTTCACCGTGGGAGGGCGCCTTTCTGGCGGGGCCGCTGCCGACAAGCGCACTCGCGGCCGGGCCGATGGTCAGCGGCGCACGCTCAGCCACCGCGCTCGCGACTGGGCTGCTCAGTGCAGGACTGCTCGGTGCTGGAGGGGTCGGTGCTGGACGGGTCGGCAGTGGACGAGTTGCGACCGGCGCTCCGCCCACCGACTCCACGCCGTGCGGCGCGGACTCGACAGACTCCGTTTCCGCATCGGCAGAGTCGACCAGCACCTCGGCGGGGGCCGGCGCCACCTCGGTGGGACTCGTCGACACGTCGGCGCCGGCCGGCGTCGACTCCTCCGCCAGCACCTCCACCGGCTCGTCGTCGGTCGTCTCCCGCTCCGGACAGACCCGTTCCCACAACGGTCCCGAGGTGCGGGCCCGAAGCTGCGGCCCCGTCCAGGTCCGCGCCGAGGATGACAGCGGCGAGGAACCCAGCGCTCGATCGCGCAGTCCGTGCCGTGTCATCAGTTGTCTCCTCGAGGTCGCGTCGTCGTTGACAGCAGACACATTACTGATGGGGTCTGACAACTTCTCCTCGCCGCCTGCCGAGACGTTCCCCGGCCGCCCATCGACGCCGTCCCGGGCGTCCGTCCACATGCCACGGTCAACGTGAATGATTCACTCGACCCCGACCGCCTCCCCGAGGGCCTCGCCGAGCCTGCGGTGGATCACCAGATCGGCCTGGTCGTCATAGGGGGTGGCCTCCAGGTTGATCAGCACCATCTCCCGGCCCAGGAAGTACTGCAGCATCCCGGCCGCCGGGTAGACGTTGAGCGAGGTGCCGCCGACCACCAGCACGTCGGCCTCCGAGACGGCCCGCAGCGCGTCATGGATCACCGTCTCGTCGAGGGTCTCCCCGTACAGCACCACATCGGGGCGGATCATCCCCCCGCAGGCCTGGCAGCGCGGCACTCCAGCAGACCCGAGAATCGCGTCCAACCCGTAGTGGCGACCGCATTCCAGGCAGTGGTTGCGGTGCACCGAGCCGTGCAGCTCGATGACCCGTTCGGACCCCGCCGCCTGGTGCAGACCGTCGATGTTCTGCGTCACCACGGCCGCCAGACTCCCCCGTCGCTCCAGCTCCGCCAGCGCCCGGTGGGCCCTGTTCGGCCGCACCGTCGGGTGCACGAGATAGGTCCGGTAGAAGTCCATGAACATCGCCGGATGCTCGACGAAGCAGTCGTGGCTGAGCATGTACTCGGGCGGGAAGGGCAGGTCGTGGGAGGTGGTGTACAGCCCGCCGGCAGAGCGGAAGTCCGGTATCCCCGACTCGGTGGACACCCCGGCGCCGCCGAAGAACACCGCCCGCTCGGCCTCCCGGAACACCTGGGCCAGATCATCCATGTCCCGATCGTCTCATCCCAGACCCGGGCGATCAGAGCGGCCCTGATGCGCGGGTTCCCGGGGATCGGGGGCAGACTGGGAGGCCATGACCACCTTCACCGCCATCGATTTCGAGACAGCCAACCCGTCACGGGCGTCGGCCTGCTCGATCGCGGCGGTGACGATGGACGAGGACGGCACCGTCCTCAACTCCCGCGCCGACCTGCTGCGCCCTCCGCCCGGCCGGGACTACTTCCACCCGATCAATGTCTCGATCCACGGCATCCGTCCCGACGAGGTCGCAGACGCCCCGGGCTGGCAGGAGGTGGTCGACGACTACCTGGAGATGTGCGGGGACGGGCCGGTGGTCGCCCACAACATGGCCTTCGACTTCAGCGTCTGGAACGCGCTGGCCGTCGAGCTGGGCACTCCCACCCTGGACTCGCCCAGGCTGTGCACCTACCGGATCGCCCAGGGCGTGCTGGGGTGGCCGCGCGGCACCATGAAGCTCGACCAGGTGTTCCGGCACTACTTCCCCTCCGAGTCCTTCGCCCACCACCAGGCGGACGCCGACGCCCTGGCCTGCGCGCGCATCCTGGTGGCCGAACTGGGGGACGCCGACGTCAGCCTCGACTGGTTGATCGACCACAAGGCGCTCACCGGCGCCCCTACCCGACGCCGTCGGCCGGCACCGCACGCCTGAGAACCGGTTCCTCGAAGTGTCGGAGCGGTCCCCTATTGTGGTTCGCAGACCGACACCCCATGACGCAGGTTCCCGACCGGCGCCCTGTCGGGAACCAGTCCGTGCCCCCGGCGAAGGAGCGTGACCCCATGACGGGATCGGTGGCTGCCGCGACCCAGGGGCTGCGCCGTTTGGTCGCCGACAGCCCGGCAATGTCCCTGCTGCGCGCCGATCTCCTGCCTGTCACCGCGGCCGTCCTCGGCACGATCCTGGACAACCCGCCGGTGACCATGGATGTCGCCGAGTTCCTCGAACGGGCCGACGACGCCCTCGACCAGCTGCGCGACATGGGGGTCGACGCACCCCAGACCGCCCAGGCCTATCTCACCGGTTGGATCGGCCAAGGTCTGCTGGTCCGCCAGTCCGGACAGGCACGGCTGGAGACCGTTCGGCTCTCCTCCTCCGCACTGGACGCCCTGGACTTCCTGCGGCGTCTGGAGAATCCCCAGTCCACCGTGACGTCCTCGCGGCTGGCCACCGTCACCACTCTGCTGGAGCGCCTGGCGCGCGCGGCCAACCCCTCCCGAGAGGATCGGATCGCGGACCTGAAGGCCCAGCGGGACGCGATCGACGCCGAGATCGCGCGCGCCGAGGACGGCCGGTTCACCGTCCTGGACGACGACACCGCACGCGAGAGGCTGGCCGAGATCGTGCGCCTCGCCGGCCAGATCCCGGCCGACTTCACGAAGGTCTCCGCCGACCTGGAGCTCCTCAACCACGACCTGCGCCAGCAGATCATCTCGAGCACCGGGACGCGGGGCGACGTCCTCGACGAGGTCTTCGCCGGCGTCGACCTCATCGAGCGCTCGGACGCCGGCCGCACCTTCACCGCCTTCCACGACCTGCTCAACCATGCCGAGGCCTCCGCGGCCCTCGACGAGTCGGTCGACGAGATCCTCGACCGCCCGTGGGCCCGCGACCTGCCGGTCCGCGACCGCGAGTTCCTCCGTCGTCTTCTGGGCGTTCTCCAGGACGACGCCGAGGAGATCCGCCGCGTCATGACCGGCCTGTCGCGCAGCCTGCACCGGTTCGTGGAGACCCACGAGTACCGCGAGTACCGCCGACTGGCGGCCATGGTGGCCACCGCCCGGGCTCACCTGACCTCCCTCACCGCCACGCACCGTCCCACCGCCTCCACCGGCTACCACCTCCCGGCGACCTCCCTGGCCATCTCGACGATCGCAGCCTGGAAGCTCAACAACCCCGATGACAGCCGCACGGTCGCCCCGGTCACCGAGGTCCCCCCGGGGGAGCTGGATCTGGCGGCCCTGCGCGAGCAGGTCCGAGCCTCCGAGATCGACTTCGACGAGCTGCGTCGGGCGATGGCGGCCACCGCCCGACAGCTGAGCGTGTTCTCGCTGGCCGATGTCCTGGAGCGGTTCCCCTGCCACCAGGGCCTGGCCAGTGTGGTGGGTCTGCTCGTGCTCGCAGAGGGTCTGCGCCGCGGCCCGGGCGGCTGCACCCGGAGTCGGCAGACCGAGGCGCTGAGCTGGCAGACCTCGTCGGAGACGGTGCGTGCGATGACCGTCCCCCGGTACATCATCTCAATGGTCCCCCCGGAGTGGAGCAGCCATGTCCCTGCCTTCTGAGTCGCCTCTGGCCCCCGCGGGACCCGCCGTCGGCGAGTCCCCCGACGTCGCCTCCCGGCCATCCAGCCTGTTCCCGGGCGACACCGGGGTGCTCGCGGAGCCGACCCGTCGTGCTCTGCTCCAGCTGCTGCGCGGCCCCTACATCCATCGCGAGCGGCACCCGAAGCTGTGGCCGGTCGTGATCCGCGACCAGGAGATCCTGGCCTCGCGGCTGTCCGACCTCTTCCTGTGCCTGACCGTCGACACCGACCGTGGGGTCGCCTTCATCCGCAATGCCGACGCCCGCCATTCCGACGATCTGCCGAAGGTGACCCGCTCCACCCCCCTGAGTCTGCTGGACACCTGCCTGGTGCTGCTGCTGCGCGACACCCTGCTGCGCGCGGAGACCCAGGACTCCCGGGCCTTCATCGACCGGGCGGAGATCGACGACGCGATGTCGGTGTACCGGCCCGTCACCTTCACCGACGAGGCGATGTTCGACCGGCGGGTCAGTACCGCCGTGGAGCGGTTCAAGTCCAACTCGGTCCTGCTGTCGACGGCGGAGGAGGAGCGTTTCGAGATCTCCCCGGTACTGGCGCTGATCTTCGACGCCAACGAGGTCTCCACCGTGCGACAGGCCATCGACCGTCTCGCCGACCCCTCATCCTCCACCGCTACGTCCGGCGACACCGACGGGGATGACGCCGACGGGACCGTCGAGGACGAGGGGGTCGAGCGGTGAGGGGGCCCGAGCACCCCGGTCAGTTCCGTCTGACCCGCATCCAGCTGGTGAACTGGGGCACCTTCGAGGGCTACCGGGACATCACCGTGCCGCGCAAGGGAGTTCTGATCACCGGCGCCTCGGGTTCGGGCAAGTCCTCCCTGCTGGACGCCATCGCAGCCATCATGGTGCAACCCCGGTGGCTGGCCTTCAACGCGGCCGCCCAGCAGAGCGGCCAGGGAGACCGCTCGCGAGACATCCTCAGCTATGTGCGCGGTGCGCACCGGCGCGACGTCGACGAGTCGACCGGCCAGGTCACCACCACCTATCTGCGGACCGGCGCCACCTGGAGCGGGATCGCGCTGACCTTCGACGACGCCGACGGGCGCACCGTCTCGCTGCTGAGGCTGATGCACGCCACCCAGCAGGCCTCCAGCCCCGCAGATGTCAGCAACCTGTACGTCGACGCCGATCAGAGGGTCGATCTTCAGTCCCTGAGACCGCTGGTGGAGAACGGCATCGACTCGCGCGGCATCAAGGCGGCCCACCCGGGATGGTGGACGAACAGGCAGTACAACGGCTTCGCCAGCAGACTCCAGCGCAAGCTCGGCCTGGCATCCGACCGGGCCCAGCGGCTCCTCCATAAGACCCAGTCCGCCAAGAACCTGGGCAGTCTCAACACCCTCCTGCGCGACTTCATGCTCGACGAACCCGACACCTTCAGTCTCGCCGACGCGGCCGTCGAACAGTTCGAGGAGCTCTCGGGGGCCCACCGCGCGGTGGTCGACGCCCGCGAACAGGTCGCTGCCCTGGAACCCCTGGAGGCCATCTCCACCGCCTATCACCGGGCGGTCGAGGCTCTGGACCTTCTCGAGGCCGAGCAGCACCATGCCGAGACCTTCTTCACCCGGCACCGCGTGGAGATCGCCGACACGCTCATCGCTGCATGCCAGACCACCCTGAAGTCCCTGAGCGCCGAGATCGACGCCGCCGAACGCCGGGAACGCGACGCCACCGCCGCCAGAGAGCAGTGCCAGGCACGGATCGCCGGTCTGGGCGGCCACCGCATTCCCGATCTCGAGCGCCAGCGCAGCAGCTACCAGGACATTCTGGAGCGCTGCCGGCACACCCTGGCCGACGCGGAGAACCGGGCGGCCCAGTGCGATCTGACCCTGCCCGACTCCCCCGCCGGGTGGCCGGGCTGGCAGGACGATCTCACCGCCCGGCTGCGCGGTCTCGACGAGGAGGACAGCCGGGAGCGGGATGCGAACTACTCGGTCCTGGAGCACCGGGTCAAGGCCAAGGACGCCGTCGACACGCTGAGCACCGACCTGCGCGCCCTCGAGTCGCAGCACTCCAACATGGAGGCGGCCCTGCTGCTCGCCCGGACCGCGCTGGCCGACGAGCTGGGAGTGACCACCGACGAGTTGCCGTTCGCCGGCGAGCTCATCGACGTCCTCCCCGACCAGACGCAGTGGCAGGGAGCCATCGAACGGGTGCTGCGTCCCCTGGCCCGCACCCTGCTGGTCCCCGATGAGATCTCCTCGCGGGTCGCGGCCGCCGTGGACCGCCGCAGCTGGGGGACGCGGCTGGTCTGGGAGCGCGTCCGTCCCGACTCCCCGGCTCCCTCCACTCCAGCCACCACGAGCACGAGCAGCGGCGCGAGCCCGACCCGACCGGGGACGCTGCCGGGCAAGGTGGCCGTGCTGGCCTCCTCGCCGTTCGCCGGCTGGCTCACCGGGACCCTCGCCCGCCGGTACGACTACCGGTGCGTCGACGACGTCTCCGAGTTCTCCCGGCTGGATCGCGGCCTCACCCGCGCCGGACAGGTCAAGCACTCCCGCACCCGCCACGAGAAGGACGACCGCTGGAAGGTCTCCGATCGCACCCGATGGCTGCTGGGCTCCTCCACCGCCGGCAAGCACGATGCCCTGGCGCGAGCCCTGGACCAGGCACGGGCAGTGCTGCAGACGGCAATCGAGGCTGCCGACGCGCTCGACGAGCGGATCAGGCACAGGCACTCCTTGCGCACGAATCTCACCGAACTGATTCGGACGCGTCCCGAGGACCTCGATGTCGACCGCGCCCGGGCCGACATCGACTCGGTCGAGACCCAGTTGAGGCAGCTGAGGGCCGGCAACCAGGAGCTCGCCCTCGCCGAGAGCGAGCTTCCGGGCCTCCAGGAGGCCGAGAGCGCAGCCAGGTCGGAGACCCAGCAGTTGCAGGTGGACGCTCGCGTGCGCCACGACGAGATGACCTCCCTGACCACCAGACGGGAGCGCTGGACGGCCGCGCTGAGACGGGCGGAGGACGTCCCCGAGAAGGTCCGAGAGGCTCTGGAGGCCAGGATCAGTAGTCCCCGCCAGCCCCGCAGCGACCGCGACGACCGGCTCGATCTCGAGGATCTCGAGACCCTCCACCGCTCCACGACCACTCAGATCAGCGAGGACCAGCGCACCACACAGTCCGACCGGGACCGCCAGATCAAACTCGCGGAGAACCGGATGAGACGGTTCAAGGAGACCTGGCCCCAGCGCGCCGCCGACCTTCAGGACGGCGTCGACTACCTGCCGGAGTACCTGCGCCAGCTGGAGCAGCTGCGCGCCGACCGGCTGCCGGAGTTCGAGGCGCGCTTCTTCGACCTGCTGCAGAGCCAGTCGCGCAACAACATCACCGCCCTGGCGAACAGGATCCGCATCTCGCGGCGGGAGGTCCGCAACCGGATCGACCCCATCAACGAGTCGCTGATGCGCACCGAGTACGCGCGGGGCCGCCATCTGCAGGTGCGGGTCTGCGACCGCAGCCTTCCGGAGGTGCGCGACTTCCTGCGCGAACTCCAGCAGATCACCACCGACAGCGTCTCCGACGTGATGGAGGCGGGGGACGACCCGCAGGCCCGCCAGGGTGCGGAGGAGCGGTTCCTGCGCATCCAGCGGCTGATGGCCCGGCTGCGCTCCCAGGAGCTGGTGGACCGCCGGTGGCGGGAGCTGTGCCTCGACACCCGCATCCATGTGGAGTTCCGCGCCGAGGTGCTCGACGCCGAGTCCCGCCCGGTGGACTTCTACGAGGACGCCGGTGGTCGCTCCGGCGGGGAGCGGCAGAAGTTCGTGACCTTCTGCCTGGCCGCCGCCCTGCGCTACCAGCTGGCCCGTGATGGGGCGACGCTGCCCGGCTACGGGGTGGTGGCGCTCGACGAGGCCTTCGACAAGACCGACCCGGAGTTCACCCGGGCCGGACTCGAGGTGTTCCGCGACTTCGGTTTCCAGCTGCTCCTGGCCACCCCGATGAAGATGCTGCAGACCCTGGAGGACTACGTCGGCGGGATCATCCTGTTCCAGAATGAACCGGGCCGCCCGTCGCGGATCATGGTCAGCCAGTTCCAGGACCCGGGGGCGGAGTCCGACGGGGACGAGGTCGCACGCGAGGAGCGCGACGACGTGCAGGCTCCGCTGCTGTGAGGACCCTGCCAGAGCTGCGACGCTGGGCGGCGACCAAGTACCGTCGCAACCATCGCGTCTGGATCAGCGATCCCGACGTCGACGTCTCCTTCCCGCTGGGGTTGCCCACCGAGCAGGAGGCGCTGGCAGACCCGGACGCCCTGGCGGCCTGGCGACGGTCGTGGCACCAGTGGCATCCACCGGAGGGTGCGGCCCTGGAGTGGGCGGTGCGCAACTGGCCGAGTTGGGGCCCTCAGCGACTGCCGCTGAGGGTGCGCGTCACCTCGGCCGAGGGGATCGCCGGACTCGCCGGACAGCAGTCGGCCTGGGCGCGATGCCGCCAGCTGGCCGGGATCGTCACCTCGCGCTGGCCCGAGTCGAGCAGTCTCGCCGACTCGCTGCCCCACCTGGTCGATGACATCGCCGGCCTCGACGACGCCGATGTTGAACGACTGATGGCGATGGCCGGCTGGCTCATCGACCACCCGGACTCCGGCCTCCTCCCGCGCCAGGTGGCCGTCCACGGAATCGACACCAAATGGTTGGAGAAGCACCGCGGTCTGGTCGAGCGATTGATCCTGGCGATCACGGGTCAGGAGGGGATCGGACTGGCCAGCGAACCCCAACGATTCCGTGTCAGGGTGCTCGATGTCTCGGTCTCGGGGACGACTCTCCACGATCTGACTACCGGGGTCGATGAGCTGGACAGGCTCGTGGTGGCGCCACGAGTGGTCCTCATCGTGGAGAATCTCACGACACTCGCCGCTCTGCCGCCTCTTCCGGGGGTGGTCGCGGTGCACGGCCGCGGGTACGCCGTCGTCCAGCTCGACCGGGTTCACTGGATCCGCGACTCGCCGATCCTCTACTGGGGAGATCTGGACACCCATGGTTTCGCCATCCTGTCGCGCTGCCGCGCCCGGCTGCCGCAGACGAGATCGGTGCTGATGACCCGGGCCCTGGTGAGTCGATTCGAGGAGCTGGCGGTGCCCGAACCGGGCCAGGCGCACGGGGTGTCCGGGCTCACCGATGAGGAGCGGGAGGTCTTCCTGGACCTGGAACGGCGCGGGCTGCGTCTGGAGCAGGAACGGATACCGATGGATCTGGCCGCGCAGGTGCTGAACCGGGCGCTGCTGGAGATCTGAGGAGTCACTGCCCCTGGGTGATGTCGCGCGCGAGCGCCTTCTGCTGCCAGCGCGGGTCCAGCAGGCTCGACGCCGAGCGGAGGATCGGGCGGGCGGCCGCGTACTTGCGCCGCAGCCGGGCCAGCCGGGCCGGGTCCCGCGGGTCTGCGGGGACCGGGTCGAGGTCGCGGGTGTTGTCGAGATGGTCGCAGATCTTCACCGAGACCGCCGCCGGGGAGCCGTGGGCGCACAGCTGGCGAAGATGCTCCAGATAGAGCGCGTCGGGACTACCCTGCGTCGACGTCGACGACGACGCCGCCGAGGCCGCGCCAGATGCCACCGACGGCAGAGATCCCGCCGACGCCGATGACGACGGCAGCGGATTGGTCACCTCGGCCACGATCCGGGCGACGACCGGGCCGAAGAGATCGGCGAGAACGGCCAGGGCCCGGTCCCGCACGGCTGCGTCATGCACCGGCTCCCCAACCCCGACCCCGGACCCCGCAGCGCCGCCATCAGATCCATGATCCAGAGCCGACCCCGCCCGGACCAGCCTGCCGGGCTGGTCCTCGACGGTGTCGTGAAGCCATCCCGCGGCCAGCACCTCTGGGTCGGCGACCCCGCCGGCCACCAGCAGCTCGACCACCCGGCGGGGATGGTCGATGTAGGCGCCGGGGCCGGCCGGGGTGTCCCTGCGCTGGCCCCGGTGGGCCCAGCGGGCCAGCACCTCGGGGGTGATCGCGTCGCGTGCGGGCAGTGGCTCCATGCGGCCATTTTTCCAGCCCGGCCCGCCAGGCACCCTCAGTCGTCGACCTTCTGGCAGGCCCGCACCACCCTGGGCGCCTTGCAGACGTCGTCGGTGAGGGGTCGCAGCTCGTCGACCCGCACCCCGCAGGACACCACATGGGTGCAGGAGCGCACCACCTGACGGGCCTGGAACGCGGTGGGTGAGAAGTGCAGTCCCCCGCCGGTGTCGGCGTCCTGCCAGTCGGGGGCCGCCGGACAGGTTCCCGGGGTGTAGAAGATCTTCTGGCGGACCGCCCAGGCGGTGGTCCAGAAGGTGTCGACCGCCTTGTAGACGGTGGCGATCCCGCCGTCGATCGCGACGTGGAACATCTGGCACCAGGTGGTCGGGTCCTTGAGGGTGGACAGGCTCCCGTCGGCGCGGTGGACCTGCCCCTCCCGTCCCGGGGTGACGGCGTCGGGGGTGACGATGCCGACGCCGCCGTCGGGGGCCATCCCGGTGACCAGGCACATCGCCTCATCGCCCAGCTGCACCTGGGCCAGTCCGCCGGCCCAGACGCGGGAGTCGTCGCCGGCCAGCACGCTCACCTCACCGCTGACCCGGGCGGTCGCGGCGTCGGCGAGCTCCAGGTGGGCCCGGCCCCAGGCGGTGACCGAGGCCGATCCCCCGGCCAGCACATGGGCCCGCCCCGAGGCGTTGACGACGCCGGATCCCAGGACGGTGGCCGACCCGTCGGCGGTGACCACCCCGTCGGGTCCGCTGATCACCGTCGACTCGTCGTGGGCCATCACCATGGAGTCGCTGATCGTCATCCGGGAGCGCCCGTGGAGGTGGACGGTGACCGCGCTGAACAGGGACCCGGCCCCGCGCAGCAGCCGCAGCTCCTCCTCGGGGCCGGAGTCGACGTCCAGCACCGACTCGCCGCGGCCGAGGGCCTCGTCGAGATCCTGCTGGGTTCTGATCATGGCCTCGCCCTCACTCCTCCGACTCTCCTCCGACAGCCTGGTTCCCGGCGTCCTGCCGTCTCACCGCGCGATCTCGCCGCGCGCCAACCTGATGAGCCGGTCGAGGACCGCACCTCCGGAGGCGTTGGACCCGTTGTGCTCGTACTGGCTGGTCACCCAGGGGTGCATTCCCGGGATGAGCGCGGCGGTCTCCATCGAGAACTGGAGCGGCACGTAGGCGTCGTTGAAGTAGACGGCGGCCGCGCAGGGCACCTGGGAGGCGGCCAGCGCGTCGGCGTCGTAGAGGGTGGGCCAGGGATGATTGGCGACGATCTCGGCGGTCTCCTTCCACGGCCTCAGGGAGGAGTCCTCGTCGAACCATCCGGGCAGCAGGTGCTCGCCGGTGAGCAGGGTCGGATCCTGCTCGAAGGACTCGGGCAGGGTCCGTGCCGCAGACCAGGCGGTGGTGCACCCGTCGGCGTAGGAGGACTCGTGGATCACCGCGTAGAGGGCGTTGCGGCCGCCGAAGGGTAGCATCTCGGCGAGGTCGTAGCGGAAGGCGCGGGAGCTGGGCTCGCGCTCCAGCAGGTAGTGCAGCTGGCCCGCACCGCCGGAGGCCCCGAGCAGATGGCCCAGGGAACGGACCCTGGAGGGTGAGACGAGGTCTCCGTTCGGGGTGCTCACACCGCCGTCGGCCGCCAGCTCGAGGAGCTCGCGGATCCGGTCGCGGTCGCCGGGGAACCGGGCGTAGTACTGCTCGGACTTGGTGGCCATCGTGGCGTAGGTGGTCCGGTACACCTCATCGGCATGACGTCCGACCGCCGACAGCCCGCCGGTGAAGTAGCCGGCGCTCATCGACTCCGAGTGCACCGACAGGTAGCGCAGCATGGTGAACCCGCCGAAGGACTGGCCCAGCACCGCCCAGCGCTCGACGCCGAGGTGACGACGCAGGTCCTCGCAGTCCTCGACGATCTCGTCGGCCCTCAGGTGGGTGAGGTACTCGGCCTGGTCGGCCGGGGAGCCGACCGGCTCGGAGACCGGGGAGGACAGCCCGGTGCCGCGCTGGTCCAGCAGGACCAGCTGGTAGTCCTCGAGGGCGCGGGACAGCCAGCCCGGGAACCCGGGGTCCGACAGCGTCGGACGCGGCGACTCGCAGCCGGGGCCGCCCTGGAGGAAGAGCAGGAAGGGACGCCGTGTGCCGTCGGGGGTGGCCACCACCCGGGCGTAGACCTCGATCGTGCGCGGATCGGCCGGGTTGGCGTGGTCCAGCGGCACGAGAAGCCGGACGTCACGGGTGAGCAGTCCGGGAATGGCGCGCTCCCAGTCCTCAACGGTGGCAGGGATGGAGGGGCGTGGGGTGGAACGAGAGCTCATGGCCCCACACTATTTCCCGCTGCCAGCCCGCACCATGCGGACCGTCGACCCCGGTTGGCTTCGCCGCGAGGCCCCGATACCCCTCGGCGGGCCCCGGCGAGCCCGGTGCGGGCTCATGAGCGTCACATCGGGATGGGAGGGGCGGGTGGAACCGGCGGGACCGGAGGGCCGGGCGGACCCGGCGGGGAGGGAGGAGCCGGGAGCGGCTCGGGCGGCCACGGTGCCGGACGGACCGGATCCGGCGGTGCCGGGGTGGGGGGACGCACCGGTTCGGGACGGCCCGGCGGCTCGGTGGGCGGTTGCGGACCGGGCGGGGAGGGCGGATCGAAGGGGCCGGGAGCGGGGAAGGGCGACGGCGGCTCCACGGGATCGGGCACTACCGGGTCCGGCACCGCAGGGTCGGGTGCGAGGGGTTCGGGCGCCGGTGGGGCCGCGAACGTCGCGCCGCTGATGGGGACTGTCTCACGATGGCTGTCATACATGGTGACCTCCGGTCTGAGTTTCAGCCACGGTACCCAGCCGGAGGCGCGCATCAAGGGGACGCCGGGTCACACCTCGGTGGGGCGATCGGCCGGGGAGACGGCGGGCCGCGAGGTGTCACCGACCGCGATCATCGCGCACACCGTGAGGATCACGGTGGCAGCGCCGATCACGGCGAAGGGCAACGTCCAGCCGCCGAACTGGTCGTGCACATGTCCGACCAGGATCGGCCCCAGGGAGGCGACGATGTATCCGGTGGTCTGGATGAGGGCGGTGAGACGCCGGCTCTCGTCGGGGGTGCGGCTGCGCTGGATGACGATCGTGAACAGGGCGCTGAAAAAGGCACCCTGGGCGATCCCGCCGAGGATGCACCAGACCAGCCACAGCGAGGGGAGCGTCATCATTCCGAAGGGCAGCGCCAGCCAGCACGCGCACACGATGATCATGACGCGCCGCATGGACCAACCCATCCGGTTCAGGGCCAGCGGCACCATCAGCGGTCCGGCGACGGCGGTGATCTGGAAGACGCTGGAGGCCAGCCCGGCTCCCGACTCTCCCAGCCTGGCGACCTCGCGCAGGGCGGTGGGAAGCCAGGTGACGGTGGAGTAGTAGGCGAGGTTGTGGGCCGCGAAGGCGGCGGCCATGATCCAGGCGAGTGGCCAGGCGACGATCGAGACGGACGGCTTGCGCCGGGCGTTCTCGCCGGAGCGTCCCGCGGCACCGGTGTCGGGACTGACGGCGTCCCGATCGCGGCGACGCTGGGGTGGGAAGACCTTCCACCACACGAATCCGGCGATCACTCCGGGGGCCAGGGCCCAGGCGGCGGTGGATCCCTGCCAGCCGATGAGCAGTGCCAGCGGCGCGGCGAGGGCGGTGGACAGGGTGACTGCGATGTTGACCGAGGCGGAGTACGAGCTGGTCATCAGGGCCGTGCGGTTGCGGAAGCTGCGTGCGATGACCATTGGGGCGATGAGATTGCCCAGCGTCATGCCGGCTGCGATGACGGCTGTTCCGGCGAAGGCCGCCCACACCGAACCGGCCGAGCGCAGCACGGATCCGGCCATGATGATCGCCAGGGCCCAGAGAACCGAGGCGTTGAGGTCCAGACGTCGCAGGACCAGGGATGCGATCGGCGTCAGGGCGCCGAAGCACAGCACCGGCACGGAGGTGAGGGCGCCCATCGCGCTGGAACTCATGCCGAGATCGCCGGCCATCCGTCCCAGTAGGGGCGGGACGGCGGTGATCGGCGACCGGAGCAGGGAGACGAAGAGCAGGAAGGCGATGGTGGGCAGGGCCGCCTGCCAGGCAGCGTGGCGGAGCTGCGGATCAGGCGCCGGCTGGGTGGTGTGGTCCCCGCGGCGACCGCGAGCATCCGTGTGAGACATAAGTGATCGCAGTCTATCGACGGCCGTGAGCAGCAGCTCCAGCGGGCTGCACGGGGGGGTAGCTAAACATGCGTCCGCATGTAACGACTCCGCCGTTGATGATCGACCAGGCGTTCGACCCGAGACGAGCTCATGATCAGCTTAGCCAAGCTGACGACGCTCGCCACGGGTGCGTCCGAAGAGTTCTGGATGTTGACACACCCGGCGCCCCACACAGCTCGTGTGCACGACACAGCGGGCCGACAGCGCCGAGGATCTCACACTTCCCACCACAGCCTCGACCGAACTGGAGTACCCTCCTATCTAGTTGTTGGCTCGGCATCTGACCTTGTCAGATGGGGTGTTCCCCGCGAATGCGGGGATGAGCCCATGGATCGTCGACGAAGACACCGGAGATCGGGGTGTTCCCCGCGAATGCGGGGATGAGCCTCGGCTTATCGGCGAGCTTCGCCAAATCAGGGGGTGTTCCCCGCGAATGCGGGGATGAGCCCGACGGTGGAGATCCCCCGCAACATTCAGGTGCGTGTTCCCCGCGAATGCGGGGATGAGCCCATGTCGGCTGCCTTGGATCCGTCACTGTCGGTGTGTTCCCCGCGAATGCGGGGATGAGCCCATCACGGCACCGAAGGTCTGGAAGATGGCCCGGTGTTCCCCGCGAATGCGGGGATGAGCCCGCGCAGGCGATGGTCCCCACCCCTGGCATGTCGTGTTCCCCGCGAATGCGGGGATGAGCCCTCCCATGACTGCGGCAGAATCAGCAGCAGCCGGTGTTCCCCGCGAATGCGGGGATGAGCCCGCGCAGGCGATGGTCCCCACCCCTGGCATGTCGTGTTCCCCGCGAATGCGGGGATGAGCCCTCCCATGACTGCGGCAGAATCAGCAGCAGCCGGTGTTCCCCGCGAATGCGGGGATGAGCCCAAGTTCAAGTCGCTGGGGAATGTTGTTTCCAAGTGTTCCCCGCGAATGCGGGGATGAGCCCATCGAATCCGAACGTGGTCGGGAAGTCGAGGAGTGTTCCCCGCGAATGCGGGGATGAGCCCTTGTCGGAGGGCTTCGAGAAGCAGCTCTCAGCGTGTTCCCCGCGAATGCGGGGATGAGCCCGGTGCCCTGACGGTGAGTGGTGTGGCTCTGGGGTGTTCCCCGCGAATGCGGGGATGAGCCCTCAGTCACGGTCTCCGGCATCATCATATCGTGGTGTTCCCCGCGAATGCGGGGATGAGCCCGGTTCTTGCCCGAGTTCGATTCTCGGGAGCGCGTGTTCCCCGCGAATGCGGGGATGAGCCCCCACCACCGCCCCCCGGTCAGGCCGCCGGCCGTGTTCCCCGCGAATGCGGGGATGAGCCCCGGGACATGACCGGCATCATCCAGGCCATCGAGTGTTCCCCGCGAATGCGGGGATGAGCCCTTGGGGCTCGCGAACGGGTAGCGGTGGTGGCCGTGTTCCCCGCGAATGCGGGGATGAGCCGGCCCCCTCCGCCTACTCAGCCGCGGCGATCAAGTGTTCCCCGCGAATGCGGGGATGAGCCCGGCATACGTCCGGGTTCGAGTCTCGGAAGCGCGTGTTCCCCGCGAATGCGGGGATGAGCCCTCGGCGCGAGCGTTCTTGGCGTTCTCGCGTTCGTGTTCCCCGCGAATGCGGGGATGAGCCGCCCCACATGCGCTGCTCCGACACCTCGGACGCGTGTTCCCCGCGAATGCGGGGATGAGCCGT
>NZ_AUDD01000003.1 GCF_000425285.1 Acidipropionibacterium jensenii DSM 20535
GGGGTAGTTGCCTTCTTGTGAGAAGATGTACGTGTAGCGGACAGCTACTGTGATTCCTTCGCGAAGAAGGTTGCCGCTTTTTTTAGGAACTCGTTCTCCATCCGGGCCTCACGGAGATCCTTCCTCAACCGTTCGAGTTCGGCCGACTCGGCACTGGTGAGGTTCTCGGTTTCCGGGTCCGGATTCTTCTTGCGATACTCCTTGACCCATACACCGACAGTCTGAGCGACAAGATTGTATGATTCTGCTACGGCTTTGATGGTGCGATGCTTGTCCACGACTTCAAGAACGACCTGGTTCTTGAACTCCGGACTGTACTTCGATCCTGACATGATGTGATCCTACCCGATTCTCGAAACTATGACTTTCCTCAGAAGTCCGGGAAGCTTCACTCAGTCCAGATGCTTACTGGGCCCGTGTTCTGTGCCGACACGTGCCAGGGCAAGGACGTTGCGTATCAGATTCACGGTCATCGCCGACCCGGATGCCGACCCCAGTGGCCGCCCGCTGGGAACATCTGGCCGGCAGACTGGACGCCTACCGCGACCTGCGACGAGGTCGCGATCGGCCTGCCGAGCTGGACCTGCAGTTCAGGTCGGCATGGCCGACTCCTACCACGCGCTGAGCTGCACCACCGCCTTGTACATGGCGGGCCATCCGCCCCGTCACTCGGCACCCCGAGTGGTGGATCGGGCTCAGTGGGCGCCGGGCACCACCAGGGCCCACAGCACCCCGAAACGATCGGTGACCTGACCGTAGTGGTCTCCCCAAGGGGCCACCGCGAAGGGCATCGTGACAGTGGCGCCGGCGGCGGTCAGCGTCGCGATGAGTCGCTCGGCCTCTGGCACGGTGTCCAGGCCGATGAGGAAGGAGTAGACCTGCGACTCCAGCGGGGCCAGGGGCTGGCCGTCCTCGGCGATGGCATCGCCGCCGGCGAGGGTCACCAGGCCGCCGTGGAGCTGGGCGTGGGAGACGGCGTCGGCGGGAGGGGTGAAGGGGAACCCGTCGGTGGGGAAGTCGCCGTAGTGGCCGATCTCCAGCTCTCCGCCGAAGACCTCCTGGTAGTGGTGGAAGGCCGCGTCGGCATTCCCGGGGAAGCTGATGTAGGGGGTGAAGCTGTGGGACATGTGTGGTCTCCTCGAGGCTCCCGATGACGGCGCTGACAGGCGGTGACGCTATCAGCCCCGAGTTCAGACAGCCCCGAGGTCACATGGCCCAGGGGTTCAGAGCACCTCGACCAGATGGACGATGGCGACCACCATGGCCACCGTGGTGAGTCCGTAGCCGATCGACAGCAGGGTGAGGGGCTGGCGGATCGCCGCCCCCAGCGTGGCCCAGGTGGGCAGCTTCTCGCGGGGGACGGTGTCCCAGGACTGCTCGGTGGCCTCGGCCCTCGACAGCGCCAGGTGGGAGACGACGATGCCGGGCACCGGGGTCAGCATCCACAGCCACACCAGGCCGGTCGACATCGTCGTGACGTCCACCGCGCCGGTCACCGTGAGGACCACCTCGGCGAGCACCGCGATGGCCGCCAGAGCGGTGAGGACCAGGGCCACCCGGTGGTGGCGGATCGGCTCGGCGTCGTCGTTGAGCATCGTCATGTCCGGAGTCGCGGGGACCACGATCGAACCGGTGTCGTCGGGGGCGGCGGCATTGCCGACGAGCATTCCCTCACCGAACTGGGAGAGCACATTCTCCTGGTGACCCTCCAGCCGCACCCGGGAGTGCAGGTAGGAGTAGCCGAAGTAGATGACGAAGCCGAGCAGCAGCCACACGACGAATCGCAGCCAGGTCTCCACGGCCAGATTGGACATCAGCCACAGGCACAGCACCCCGGAGATGATCGGCAGCACGGGGGAGAAGGGGACGGTGAAACCCCGCTTGAGGTCGGGGAACCGCTTGCGCTGCACCGGGATGGAGAAGCTCACCAGGACGAAGGCGCTCAGAGTGCCGATGTTGATCATCTCGGAGAGCTGGTCGACATCGGCCAGAGCGGCGACGACCGCGACCACGATGCCGCAGATGATCTGCAGCAGGGCGGGGGTGCCGCGGTCGGAGGTGCGCGAGACCCGGCGCGGCAGCAGACCGTCGCGGCTCATCGAGAACACGACGCGGGTGAGTCCGAGCAGCAGCACCATGATGACGGTGGTCAACCCGATGAGGATGCCGATGGTGATGAGGGTGCCGATCCAGTCGGCCCCCACGAGCTTGAATGCGGTGGCCAGCGAGACGTCCTTCTGGGTGGCCATCTTCTTGTAGGAGACCATCCCGGTGACGACGATGGTCACCGCGATGTAGAGCGCCGAGACCAGCGCCAGTCCGCCGAAGATGCCGCGCGGCAGGGTCTTCTGCGGATCCTTGGCCTCCTCGGCGGTGGTGGCGACGATGTCGAAGCCGATGAAGGCGAAGAAGACCAGAGCGGCGGCACCCATCAGTCCGTAGGCGCCGTAGCGGGTGGGCTCGGCTCCGGAGAGGAAGGAGAACAGGCTCTGGCCCAGCACCCCGGTGGCCGATCCGTTGCTGATGGGCTCGGAGGGCGGGAAGAAGGGGGTGAAGTTGGAGGCCTTCACGTAGAAGGCGCCGGCCACGATGATGAACAGGGTCACGCCGATCTTGATGGCGGTGAGGATCCCGTTGACGCGAGAGGTGAGTTTGGTGCCCAGCACCAGCAGGACGGTGAAGAAGGCGACGATCACCGCCGGCGGCCAGGAGACGGCGACCGAGCCGATGGTGAACTCGGTGGCGATGTTGATGTGGAGGAACTCGAAGACGTTGGACAGGTAGATGCCCCAGTACTTCGAGATGACCGAGGCGGCCATCAGCATCTCAAGGATGAGGTCCCAGCCGATCACCCAGGCGAGCAGCTCTCCCAGCGACAGGTAGGAGAAGGTGTAGGCGGAGCCGGAGACCGGCACCGATGAGGCGAACTCGGCGTAGTTCATCACGGCGAGGCCGCAGATGAGGGCGGCCACCACGAAGGAGATGATCACCGAGGGGCCGGCGTAGAGGGCGGCGGCCTGGGCTCCGACCGAGAAGATTCCGGCGCCCACCGCGACCGCGACACCCATCACGGCGATGTCCATCGCCCCGAGTTCACGTTTGAGGCTGCGTTCCGGGTCGCCGAGATCCTCCTCGACCTGGTGCAACCCTTTTCTGACCAGCAGCGACATTCGCTCGTCCTCCCGTCCTGAGGCCGACCAGTCGTGATCGGCCCAAGGTCAAAAGGCTATCCTCGGCTGGTTCGGCGATGAGACGCGGGGTCATATCCCGGACGTCCGGGCCCCGTGAGCGCCGAGGACCAGCCGAGCCGGCGGGCCAGGTACCGCCCGGTGACGGTCTCGCCGGCGGCCAGCTCGCGCGGAGTCCCGGTGAAGTCGACGAGCCCGCCGTTGTGGCCCGCCCCGGGCCCCAGGTCGATCACCCAGTCCGCATGGGCGATGACGGTGAGGTGGTGCTCGATGACGATCACCGAGCGGCCGGCGTCGACCAGCTGGTCGAGCAGTCTCAGCAGGATGTCGATGTCGGCCGGGTGCAGTCCGCTGGTCGGTTCGTCGAGGACGTACAGGCCGCCGTCCTGGGCCATCTGGATGGCCAGTTTGAGCCGTTGCAGTCCCCTCCCGACAGAGTGCTCAGCGGCTGGCCGATGGTGAGGTAGTTCAGTCCGACGTCCCTCATCCTCGACAGGATCCGGTCGGCCTGGCGGACGGTGGAGTCCGGGGAGCTGAAGAACTCGTGGGCCTGTTCGACGGTCATGTCGAGGACCTGGCTGATGTCGCGTCCGGCAAGTCGGTACTCCAGGACGCCCGGCTGGTAGCGCTTGCCGCCGCAGTCCTCGCAGACGGCGGAGGTGGTCTCCATGAAACCGAGCTCGGTGTAGACGACGCCGTTGCCGTTGCAGGTCGGGCAGGCTCCCTGCGAGTTGGAGCTGAACAGTGCGGATTTGACGCCGTTGGCGGTGGCGAAGGCCTTGCGGATCGGGTCGAGGAGGCCGGTGTAGGTGGCGGGGTTGCTGCGCCGTGATCCCCTGATGGGGGTCTGGTCGATGGTGATCGCCCCGGCACCGGTCGGCAGGCAGCCGCCGATCAGGGAGCTCTTCCCGGACCCGGCGACCCCGGTCACCGCGCACAGCACCCCGAGCGGGATGTCCACCGAGACGTCGCGCAGGTTGTGCAGGTTCGCGTGGCGGACGGGGATGGTCCCGGTGGCCGTGCGCACCGACTCCTTGAGGGCGACGGGGGTGGACAGGTGGCGACCGGTGAGGGTGCCGCAGGTGCGCAGGCCCTCGACGTCCCCCTGGTAGCAGATCGTGCCGCCCTCGGGCCCGGCTCCCGGGCCGAGGTCGACGATGTGGTCGGCGATGGCGATGGTCTCGGGCTTGTGCTCGACCACCAGCACCGTGTTCGACTTGTCGCGCAACTGGGTGAGCAGGCCGTTGAGCCGGTCGATGTCGGCCGGGTGGAGGCCGGCGGTGGGTTCGTCGAAGACGTAGGTGACGTCGGTGAGGGCCGATCCGAGGTGGCGGATCATCTTGACCCGCTGGGCCTCACCGCCCGACAGGGTGCCCGAGGGCCGGTTGAGCGACAGGTAGTCCAGACCGATGGCGGAGAAGGCGTCGAGGGCCTCGGCCAGGGAATCCAGCAGCGGGGCGGCGGAGGGTTCGTCCAGGCAGCGCACCCACTCGGCCAGGTCGCTGACCTGGATGGCGGACAGGTCGGCGATCGACCGGCCGCCGATGGTGGCGCTGCGCGCCCCCTCCGACAGCCGGGTGCCCTGGCACTCGGGACAGCGCGCGAAGGCCACCGCCCGGTCGACGAAGGCCCGGATGTGGGGCTGCATGGCCTCAGGGGACTTGGCCAGCATGGACCGTAGAATCCGGGGGATCAGACCCTCGTAGGTCATGTTGATCCCCTGGAACTTGACCTTGGTGGGCTCCTTGTAGAGGAAGTCGTTGAGCTCGCGCCGGCTGTAGTCGGCGATGGGCTTGTCCGGGTCGAGAAATCCGGACTCGGTGAAGAACCGCACATTCCAGCTCCCGGGCTTGTATCCGGGAATGGTGAGGGCTCCCTGGTCCAACGATCGGGAGTCGTCGTAGAGCTGGCTGAGATCGATGTCGGAGACCGATCCGCGGCCCTCGCAGCGCGGGCACATGCCGCCGGTGACGTGGAACTCCTTGCGCTGCTTGAGTCCCTTCCGGTCGCCGGTCTGGACGGTGAGGGCGCCGGCCCCGCTGACCGAGGCGACGTTGAAGGAGAAGGCCTTGGGGCCGCCGATGTGAGGCTCGGCGAGGCGGCTGAACAGCACCCGCAGCATGGCGTCGACGTCGGTGACGGTGCCGACGGTGGAGCGCGGGTTGGCGCCCAGCCGGCTCTGGTCGACGGTGATGGCGGTGGTGAGTCCCTGGAGCCGGTCGACCTCGGGGCGCGACTGGCTGGGCATCATCCCTTGGAGGAAGGCGGTGTAGGTCTCGTTGATGAGGCGCTGCGACTCGGCGGCGATGGTGTCGAAGACCAGTGAGCTCTTGCCCGACCCGGAGACCCCGGTGAACACGGTGAGCCGACGTTTGGGGATGTCCAGGGTGAGGTCGCGCAGGTTGTTCTCGCGGGCCCCCTGGATCCGGATGAGGTCGTGGGCGTCAGCAGACATGGCGGACAGCCTAGCTGTGAGCAATCTCACAGACTGTGACGCGAGCGCTGATACCGTGCGCGCCATGACCACCAGACTGGAGAACGTCGGCATCGCCGTGCGCGACATCGATGAGGCTGTCGCGTTCTTCACCGACCTGGGCCTGTCGGTGCTTGGCCGGGACACGGTCAGCGGCGAGTGGGCCGACACCGCCGTCGGACTGGATGGCAATCACGCCAGGATCGCGATGCTCCAGACACCGGACGGCCAGGGTCGCATCGAACTGTTCGAGTACATCCATCCGGAGGCGATCGAGACCCAGCCGACCCGTCCTCAGGAGATCGGCATGCACCGCGTCGCACTCCTGGTCGACGACATCGACCGGTCTGTGGAGATCGCCGCCCGTCATGGCTGTCACCCGCTGCGGGGAGTGGCGACCTATCGGGACCTCTACCGGCTGACCTATCTGAGGGGTCCCAGCGGGATCATCGTGATGCTCAGCGAGGATCTGAGGGCCACCCGGTCCATGCACGGCGGGCACGAGGACGAGCACGGCGAGCAGATGGACGAGCACGGGTGAGGTGAGCGCCGGGGGCGGTGGGGAGTGGTCCGCAGCGGGTTCATATATTGGACGGCCATGACCGACATCACACCGCTGCTGCGCAACCGTTGGAGCCCGCGCGGCTACGACCCGGACCACACCCTCTCCTCGCAGGAGGCCGACCTGCTGCTGGAGGCCGCGCGCTGGGCGCCCTCGGCGATGAATCTCCAGCCCTGGCGGTTCATCATGGGTCTGCGCGGCGATCCGGTGCGGGCGCGTGTCGACCGGTTCGTCGTCGGCCACTCCGACTGGGCCCTGGACGCCAGCGCCCTGGTGGTCAACATCTGCCGGTCCGGGGAGGACCACCTGGAGGTCGCCCACTACGACCTGGGCAACGCGGTGGCCGACATGTGCCTGCAGGCCGAGGCGCTGGGTGTGCACGCCCGACAGTTCATCAGCTTCGACCACCGGGGGCTGAGCCAGGAGTTCGGCATCACGGCGCCGTGGACGGCCTTCACCATGACGGCGATCGGCCGGCCCGCTGCCGGGTTGGAGCCGGCGGGCCGCCAGCGCGCGGATCTCTCCGAACTGGTCTGGCCCACTGACTGAGCCGGTGCTCGACTGAACCGGGGCCCGGCTCCGGGACGCAGTCCCGGGTGCTGTGCCCGGCCGACGCCGGTTCGGGAGCGGGTCAGCGCTGCGGCGGCACCGCCTCGGTGCCGGAGTCGTCGACCCGGGTGCGGCGGCGCACCACCAGCCAGCACACCCCCAGGAGGATGAACCACAACGGCGTCATCTCGAGGGCCTCGAGAGTGTCGGGCTGCTGGGTGAGAAGCACCAGCACGAAGGCGAAGAAGGCCAGTACCACCCAGCACATCACCCGTCCTCCGGGCATCGGGTAGACCGACGTCCGGTGCGCCTGGGGATGGAGCTTCCGGTAGCGCAGGTAGCTGATGAGGATCATGCTCCACACGAAGATGAACAGCACCGAGGCCACCGTCGTCACCAGGGTGAAGGCCTCCATGATCGACTGGGAGAGAGTCAGCAGCACCGAGCAGCCCACCAGGACGACGGTGAAGATCAGACCCCAGGTGGGCACCCCGGACCGGCTCAGCCGGCCGAACCGCGCCGGGGCCATGCCCTTGTGGGCCAGCCCGAAGAGCATCCGCGAGTTGGAGTAGATGCCCGAGTTGGCTCCGGAGGCCGCCGAGGTGAGCACGACGAAGTTCATCACGGTGGCGGCCGCCCCGAAGCCGATCAGTCCGAACATCTGGACGAAGGGGGAGGAGTCGGCGTGCACCTGGTCCCAGGGCGTCACCGACATGATTCCCAGCAGGGCCAGCACGTAGAACAGCAGAACCCGGATCGGGACCGCGTTGATGGCCCTGGGCAGGGTCTTGACCGGATCCTTGGTCTCGGCGGCGGTGGTACCCACCAGCTCGATGCCGACAAAGGCGAAGACGGCGATCTGGAATCCGGCGAACAGTCCGGTCCAGCCCGCAGGCATGAACCCGCCGTGGGTCCACAGGTTGGAGACGGCCGCACGGTGGCCGGCCGGCGACTGGTAGTGGATCACCACGAGCACGATGGCGGCGACGATGAGCACCGAGATGGCGATCACCTTGATGATGGCGAACCAGAACTCCAGCTCCCCGAAGAGTTTGACGGTGAGCAGATTCAGACCCAGCAGGAGGAGCAGGGTGCCCACCGCCAGGGCGACGGCCGCGCCCTTGGAGTGGACCCAGTAGTCCCAGTAGCTGGTGACCCCGATGAGGTCGGCCATCCCGGTGGCGATCCAGCACAGCCAGTAGGTCCAGCCGAGGAAGAACCCGGCCCAGGGGCCGAGCAGGTCGGCCGCGAAGTCCTGGAAGCTCTTGTACCTGAGGTTGAACAGCAGCACCTCGCCCATCGCCCGCATCACGAAGAACAACATGATGCCGATGACCAGGTAGGCCACCACGATGCTGGGACCGGCGGTGTGGATCGTCTTGCCCGATCCCATGAACAGGCCGGTCCCGATGGCACCGCCGATGGCGATGAGCTGGATGTGGCGGTTGGACAGGTTGCGGCGCAGGTGGTCCGGGTGGGAGCTGTCCCGCTCGGGTGATCCTGACTGGCCGGCGTCCGCGTTGTGGGTGGTGGTCTGGGGGCTGCTCACTGACCGATCACCACTCCCGAGGACCGACGGTCCGTGCTGTTTGTCGATCGTCCGTACCCCGGGCGTCCATGCCCTGTTGCTCCACACATGGGGCCAGTGTTCGCTCTGGGCGCGGTGAGGTCGACCAGGGTCCACATGCTGGGAATGTCGGCGGGACGGCACTTCTCGTGTGGTGGACCGGTGACGGGGCGGATACCGTCGAGGACGTGACGACTCAGCCTTCCCACCCCCGTCCCCGGGATCCGGACTCCTCCGAGGGCCCCGGCACACCGCTGGCCGGGGCGGTCACCCCCGCCCGCGAGCAGTTGCTGAAGGTGCTGTGGGGTCTGGAGATGGAGCAGGGGCTCCGGGTCACCAACTCGTTGCTGGCCCAACATGCCGGGCTGCACACCTCCACGGTCTCCGACGCGGTGCGCCGGATGGCCGAGGACGGCTTCGTCGAGCACCACCGCTACGGTGCGGTGGCGCTCACCTCCGCCGGTGAGCAGATCGCGGTCCAGGTGGTGCGCCGCCATCGCCTTCTGGAGACCTTCCTGGTGAGCAGCCTCGACTACACCTGGGATGAGGTCCACGAGGAGGCGGACGTCCTGGAGCATGTGGCCTCCGACAAGCTCATCGAGCGCATCGACGAGAAGCTCGGGCACCCCTCCCGGGATCCTCACGGGGACCCGATCCCCGACTCCTCGGGCCGGCTCCCGGCCCTGTCGCGGGGCACCTCGATCGTGAAACTGGAGCCGGGGGCGACCGCGGTGGTGAGTCGGATCCGAAGTGACGACGCCGAACTGCTGAGGTACTTCTCGGCCCTGGGGATGGGCCCGGGAGCCCGGGTGGAGATTCTCGTGCCGCCGCCCTTCACCCGCGACGTCCGGATCCGGATCGACGGGGGAGCGCCGGTGGTGCTGGGGGAGCCGGCCGCCGAGGAGGTTCTCACCGATCCGATCGACGGCCCCCGGGGGCGCGGCTGATCCGCGGCCCGACCTGTGCTGACCGCCCCGCAGGTCGTGTCCGGACAGCCTCAGTCGACCCGCACAGTCTCGGCCGGCCTGCACAGCCTCAGTCGACCCGCACAAGTCTCAGCCGGGCCGGCCCGGAGGGACTGCCGCGGAACCTCAGAACAGGCCCGACAGGGTCTGCCAGATGAGCTGGATGTTGAGGACGGTGAGCACCGCGGTCGCCAGCCAGCCGAGGATGACGGCCCACTTGCGGTTGGCGAACTCGCCCATGATCTTCTTCGACGAGGTGAACCAGACCAGCGGGACCATCGAGATCGGCAGGGCGATGCACAGGAAGACCTGGGAGTACACCAGCAGGTTGTCCAGCGCCGCCTCCTCGCCGCCGAAGATGATGGTGCAGATCACGACCGGGATGATGGCGATCACACGGGTGACGACCCGGCGCAGCCACAGCGGGATGCGCATCTTGATGAATCCCTCCATCACCACCTGCCCGGTGAGGGTGCCGGTGATCGTGGAGTTCTGGCCCGAGGCCAGCAGGGCGACCGCGAAGAGGATGCTGAGCACCGGGCTGGCGACTGCTCCGGCGATCTTGGAGTCCTTGAGGGCGTCGAAGACCGAGCCGAGGGTGCCCAGGTCGGATCCCCTGCCGTAGAACATCGCCGCGCCGAGCAGGAGCAGCAGGGTGTTGATGACGAAGGCGACCGACAGCTGCAGGTTGGAGTCGATGGTGGCGAAGCGAACCGCCTGTCGCTTGGACTCCAGCGAGGTCCGCTCGTAGTTGCGCGACTGGACGATCGCGGAGTGGAGGTACAGGTTGTGCGGCATCACGGTGGCTCCCACGATGCCCAGCGCCATGGTGAGCTGACCGCTGTGGGTCAGCGAGGGGGAGGGGAGGAAGCCGGTGAGGATCTGCGGGATGTCGGGACGGGCGAGGATCACCTGGTAGACGAAGATCACCATGATGGTCGCGATGAGGACCACCACCAGGGCCTCGATCTTGCGCATCCCCACCTTCAGCAGCAGAAGCAGCAGGAAGACGTCGAGGACGGTGACGATGACGCCGATCGTCAGCGGGATTCCGAAGAGCAGGTGGAGGGCGATCGCGGCGCCGATCACCTCGGCGATGTCGGTGGCCATGATCGCCAGCTCGGTGACGATCCACAGCGCGAAGCCGAGTTTGCGCCCGGTGTGGGCGCGGGTCGCCTGGGCCAGGTCCATTCCGGTGACGACGCCCAGTTTCGCCGACATGCACTGCAGCAGCATCGCGACCAGGCTGGACAGCAGGACCACTGACAGCAGGACGTAGCCGTACTGGGCTCCGCCGCCGATCGACGTCACCCAGTTGCCGGGATCCATGTAGCCGACGGCGACCAGGGCGCCGGGTCCGAGATAACTGGCCAGGGTCTTGGCGAACCCTGCCCCGGCCGGGGGTACCGGCACCGATGCGTTGATCTCTCCCAGTGAGATGTCATCGGACGGTCGGATGATCCGTCGTGGCTTCTCCAAGACTGGTGCCGATCCTGTTCTGCCGATCATGGGCCGTCCTCCCCGGAACTACCTTTCCGGATATCAGTATCATACTTTTCGTTCTCTAAAGAAAAATTGTTTGATACTCCAAACAATGCCTGGTGCCGGCGGCCTCCGGACGGGCCGGAGAGTCCCCGCTGGGCCGATCCGATCCCCTCCGGGAGGGGCAGGGGACGTCGGGGCGGGGATGGGCGACAATGGGTGGGCAAGGATCGGCACCGGAAGCGAGGAGGCGACCATGGTGCTGGGCAGAAGGAGGGCCGGGCAGGCAATCAACATCTACTTCGACATCGACGGGGTGCTCAATCTCTACGGCCGCGATCCGCGACCGGACTCTCCCGACGACCAGGACCTGTGGGGGTCCTACCGGAGCCAGTCGATGATGGTCACCTACTCTCCCGACATGATCGAGCGGCTCAACACGGTTCTGGAGGATCCCGAGGTGACTCCCTACTGGCTCACCACCTGGGAGTCGCAGGCCGGCTGGTTCGGGGCCCATGTCGGACTGCGGGACGCCCGCGAGTGGACCTGGCTGCCGGCTGTGGGGATGAGTTCGGCCGGTCAGTGGCAGAAGTTCGCCAGCATCAGGCGGCACGTGCGCACCACCCGGCCGTCGATGGCGATCTGGTTCGACGACGACCTGGCGATTCAGGACGACGCCCGGGCCTGGGCCGATCGGACCGGGTTCGTCCACGCCCAATCCCCGGAGCCGCGAATCGGATTGCGTCCCTCGGATGTGGACCGCCTCGCGGACCTGGTCGGTTCGGCCCGCTGACCCCGGGGCCCTCACCACTCCAGGTCGTTGGCAGATGGTGCGGCCTCGGTAGTGTGAGAGTCGGCTCCGGCCCCCGACGCCGTCCGCGCCGTTCGGAGCTGTTCGGAGCTGTTCGGAGCACAGACGGCGTCCGGTGAGGGATGCCGGACTCTGCAACGAGGAGAGAGACACCATGTTCAAGGGCCTGCTCATCGAGAACGACGAGGCCGGATATCGCACGAGCCTTCAGGACATCGACGAGCAGCGGCTGCCCGCGGGCGATGTCACGGTGCGGATCGACTTCTCGGGTCTGAACTACAAGGACGCCCTGGCCATCACCGGGAGGGGGAAGATCGCACGGGTCTTCCCGATGATTCCCGGTGCCGATCTGGCCGGGGTGGTGGAGGACAGCACCCATCCCGACTACCGGACCGGGGACCGGGTGCTGGTCAACGGCTGGGGGATGGGAGAGCGGCACTGGGGAGGGCTGGCCCAGAGGGCGCGGGTCGACGGAGACTGGCTGGTGCCTCTTCCCGCCCGGTTCACCCCGGAGCAGGCGATGGCCATCGGGACCGCCGGTTACACCGCCATGCTGTGCGTGATGGCGATCCAGCGGCACGGGGTGACTCCCGGGGACGGTGATATCGCGGTCACCGGCGCCTCGGGAGGGGTGGGCGGGGTGGCGATCGCCCTGCTGTCCAGCCTGGGCTACCGGGTGGTCGCGATCACCGGGCGTCCCCGGGAGAGCGACTACGTCACCGCGCTGGGGGCCTCGGAGATCCTGGACCGCGCCGAGTTCGCCGGCCCAGGGAAACCGCTGGCCAAGGAGCGCTGGGCGGCGGCGGTCGACGTGGTTGGCAGCCACACGCTGGCGAACCTGTGCGCCGGCACCCGACGCCGGGGGATCGTGGCGGCCTGCGGTCTGGCGGGGGGCATGGATCTGCCCGCCACCGTCGCACCCTTCATCCTGCGGGGAGTGACCCTTGCCGGAATCGACAGTGTGATGTGTCCCCGGCAGGAGCGGATGGAGGCCTGGCGACGGCTCGGCACCGATCTGGATCTCGCCACACTGGGCGAGATCGCCCACCAGATCGGTCTGGACGAGGCCATCGAGGCCTCCAGCCGGCTGCTGGACGGCACGGTGCGCGGCCGCGTCGTGGTCGACGTCAACCGGTTCTGAGCGGACTCACTGGCCGGCGAAGGGCCGCACCTCCACGGCGGAGCGGCAGGCCTTCGAGGCCTGTGCCGCCAGGTCCACCGCGGTCTGGATGTCGGGGGTCTCCACCACCCAGAACCCGCCGATGTACTCGTTGGACGGCGCGAAGGGACCCTCGGCCACCCTGGTGCCGCCGGCCCGCCCGTCCACCGTCCGGGCGGTCTCGGGAGGCTCGAGGCCCCCGACGAAGACCAGTGCGCCGCTGGCCGCCAGCCGGTCGTTGAAGGCCCCGGTGTCTGCGAAGGCCTGGTTCATCTCCTCCTCCGAGTCGTAGGCCAGGTACTTCCTCGTGCCGTTGTAGACATCGGCGCTGTGGTGGACGGACAGCAGATAGCGGGGCATGGGGTCTCCAGACGGGCCGGCCGTCGGCCGGGTTCGAGGGAGTGTAGGACGGCGCGGGCTCAGCCTCGAGCCCGGCGGGCGGGGATCGGTGGGGAGACCTGTGACCCCTCGCCGCTAGGCTTCGAAACGGAAGAGGTGATCAACGATGAAGATCGGTATGCGTACCCCCTCACTCACCAAGTCGTTGAGGGCACGGACCACGGGTCGAGCCACCCGGGCGGTCAAACGGGCCATCATTCCCGGCTACGGGAAGAAGGGGATGGGCTGGATCAAGGATCCGAAGCGGGCGGCGAGGAATGCCGTCTACCGGCGCACGACGTTCAGCGTCTGGGACCTGTTCAAGAAGTAGATCCGGTCCGGACCGATGAGCGAGGATGCCGTCCACCCCAAGATCGACGTCAAGAAGACGATGGCCGGATACCGGGCGCCCAGGGGGACCTTCGCCCTGGTGGAGCTGGCGGACCAGCGCTACCTGATGATCGATGGCCGGGGCGACCCCAACACCGCTCCGGCCTACGCCCGGGCGCTGGTGGCCCTTTACCCGGTGGCCTACGCGCTGAAGTTCGCGAGCAGACGCGAGCTCGGACGCGACTACGTGGTGCCACCGCTGGAGGGGCTGTGGTGGGCCGACGACATGAACTCCTTCACCGGGGTGCCCGACAAGAGCCGCTGGCAGTGGACGATGATGCTGATGGTGCCCGACTGGATCGGGTCCGGGATGGTCGACGAGGCGGTCGCCAGAACCGCCGACAAGGCAGCCGGGGAACGGCTCGAGGGTCTGCGTGAGGTACGCCTCCAGACCCTCTCGGAGGGCCTGTGCGTCCAGACCCTGCACCTCGGATCCTTCGACGACGAGGGTCCGGTGCTGGAGCGGATGCACGACGTCTTCATTCCCGAGCACGGCCTGCAGATGACCGGGCGCCATCACGAGATCTACCTCAGCGACCCCCGCAGGGTGGCGCCGGAGAAGCTGAGGACGATCCTGCGCCAACCTGTCCTGCCACGCTGAGCTGTCCTGTCACGCTGGATTCGCGCCAGCGCCGACCGGACGCGGCGGGGACGCACGGTGGACGCATTGCCCGGTCGGTGAGGAGCCACTTAGCATGAGCGACACCGCGGGACGGTGGTGGGGACGCCGACCCGCAGCAATGATCCAGCTCGCCTCATGAGGATGTGCGATGAAGAAACTCGGTCTCGTCGGTGGCACCGGCCCCGAATCCACGGTGCTGTACTACCGGCGCATCATCGAGGGGATCGGTGAGCGCGAGGGGTCCCGGGTCATCCCGAAGATCACCATCGACAGCCTGAGCCCCTTCGAGGTCTTCGACATGTTCGAGCACCGTCGATTCGACGACCTCACCGGATACCTGCTGGCCTCCATCGAGAACCTGGCGGCCGCCCATGTCGAGGTCGCCTCCTTGACCGGCATCACCCCGCACGTGGTGTTCCCCGACCTTCAGGCCGCATCCCCGGTGCCGCTGGTGAGCGCCATCTCGGCCACCTGCGACGCCGCGGTGGCGGCGGGGTACACCCGGATCGGACTGCTCGGCACCGAGTTCACGATGCGCGAGCACTTCTTCGGCGACGCTTTCGCGGCGGCCGGCATCGACGTGGTCGTCCCCGAGGAGGCGACCCTTCGCCTGGTCCATCACCGGATCGAGAGCGAACTGGAACTCGGCAGAGTGAAGGACTCCACCAGGCAGGACTTCCTCGGAATTGCCGACGAGATGCACCGCAAGGACGGCGTCGAGGCCATCATCCTGGGATGCACCGAACTGCCCCTGCTGTTCACCGGCATGGACGTCGAGGTGCCCCTCCTCGACGTCGTCGAGCTGCACACCCGAGCGCTCATCGACGCCATCTGACCCTCGTCTCACCTGGCCGGCTGTGCTGGCCGATACTTCAGCGCGACTGCTCCCGAGCGAAACTCTGTGCGGTCGACCAGTTCGAGCTCGATGCGGTGGCGCAGACCGGCGAGCAGGGTCGGGCCGTGACCGGCCAGGACCGGCTGGACGACGAACTCGTACTCGTCGATGAGCCCCAGGTCGGCCAGCGCCAGGGGCAGCGTGACGCCGCCCACCGAGATCTCCGTCCCTGATCCCTGCTTGAGTCGGCGGACCGCCTGCTCCAGATCGCCCACCACCAGCTCGGCATTCCAGTCGACTGTGTTCAGGGTGCTCGAGACGACGTACTTCCTCGTCTGGTCGATCGCCTCGGCGAACGGAATCTCCCACTCGTCCATCCAGTCGGGCCACTGGCCGGAGGCCGGCCGACGCCAGGCCTGCTCCATCATCTGGTAGGTCACCCGCCCGAAGAGCAGGGCATCGGCCCGCTGCATCTGCGCCGTCCAGTAGCCCATCGACTCCTCATCGGGCGGCAGACCCGCCTCGTGGTGGCAGCAGCCGTCGAGGGTGGTGTTGATCGAGTATCGGAGCGGTCTCATGGGAGTCCTCCAGGCGGGTGGATCAGGCAGGGGGGTGGATCAGGCAGGGGGGTGGATCAGGCAGGCAACGATACGAGCCGAGGTTCCAGGACACTCCGCACGCTGATCCGGTGCCCCGGTCCCCGGTCACAATGGACGCCAACCACAGTCGTGCGGCGCGATGGGAGCAGGACGATGACGTCGAACTCGCTGGACAAGCCCTGGAGACGCAGCGGACGTGCCGGCTACGCCCTGAGGAGGGTCCGGGCCCTCCTGCACCCTCCGGTCTCGGTGTACGAGATGTCCGCCGATGTGCGCAAGGACCAGGACGTGGAGGTGCGGCTGCGCGACGGCGTCACCCTGCGACTGAACCTGTTCCGCCCGGCGGGGCGCAGCGACCCGCTCCCGGTGATCGTGTCGGCGCACCCCTACGGGAAGGACGCCGTCCCCAGAAGACGGCGCGGACGATGGTCGCTCAACCCGCAGTTCCGCATCATGAATCAGCCGGCGCCGCTGAAGATCTCGGACCAGACCAGCTGGGAGGCCCCCGATCCTGTCTGGTGGGCGCAGCAGGGATTCGCGGTGATCAACCTGGACGTGCGCGGGGGAGGGCGCTCCGAGGGCAGCGGACGGCTCTTCTCCGACCAGGAGGCCGATGACATCGCCCAGGTGATCGAGTGGGCGGCGGCCAGGCCGTGGTCGAACGGGAGGGTCGGGATGCTGGGGGTGTCCTACCTGGCGATCTCCCAGTACAAGGTCGCGGCGCTGGGTCCGCCCGCTCTGCGGGCAATCTGCCCCTGGGAGGGGTTCACCGACGCCTACCGCGACTTCTTCACCCCCGGCGGGGTCGTGGAGAACGGTTTCGCCCGCGTCTGGCTGTTCCTCAGCTCCCGGGTGGCCAGACTCGAGGGGGGTGTCGCCGCCGAACGACGCCGTCACCCACTGCGCGACCAGTGGTGGCGGGCGATCACCCCCGACCTGGCGCGGATCCGGGTGCCGATCCTGGTGTGCACGAGTTTCTCCGACGCCAACCTGCACAGTGCCGGATCGATGCGGGCCTTCCAGCAGGCCGGCTCCCGGCATCGTCACGCCTATGCCCACCGCGGCCCCAAGTGGGCGACGTTCTACTCCCAGCAGGCGAGGTCCTGCCAGCTGGCGTTCCTCAACCGGTATCTGCGCGGGGAGGACGTCGCCGAGCCGCCGCCGCTCCGGCTGGAGATCCGGGACCGGGGCGATCACATCGTCGAGGTGCGCGACGAGCAGGAGTGGCCGCTCGCCCGGACCGAGTGGCGGCGGCTCCACCTCGCCGGCGACGGCACCCTGCGCCAGACCCAGCCCGGAACCGGTCGGACGGCGTTCGACCTGAGGCGAAACGCGGCGAGGTTCGACCACCGGTTCGACCAGGACACCGAACTCAGCGGCCCGATGACCCTGCGGTTGCAGGTGGCGACTCGGGGGGCGAGGGATCCTCGGCTGTTCGTCGCCGTCGAGAAGTGGGCCCAGGGCCGCCCCGTGCCGTTCGAGGGGTCCTACGGCTACGGGCGCGACCACATCGCCCAGGGACGCCTCCGACTGGCGGTACGGGAGATCGACGAGAGGCTGAGCACCGCCCATCAGCCCGAGCACGCCTTTGACAGGCTGGTGCCGGTGCGCGATGGCGAGGAGATGGAGGTGGTCATCGCCCTGACTCCCTCGGCGACCCTGTTCCACGCCGGAGAGAGCCTGCGTCTGCTGGTGTGCGGCCGCTACCCGCAGCCGCGCAACCCGCTGTTCGGGCACTTCCCCACCCGCTACGAGCCGAGCCGCGGTGGAATCGCCGTCATCAGCTGGACGCCCGACCGGCCCTCGACCCTGGAGATCCCCGTCATCCCGGCCCGCGCCGTGGTGCCGGGTCGGTGAGCGGTAGCACCCCGGCTCACTACACTCCCGGCATGCGGATTCGACCCACCGACCTCGTGGACGTGTTCGTCTACCTCGTCGTGCTGGGAGTGTTCATCCAGCTGTTCCCCGCGGTCCTCTCGGAGTCATTCCTGATCGCCCTGCTCACCGCGGTGCTGCTCAAGGCCGTCCTGGAGGTCGTCCTGCTCGTGAAGCGGCGGATCGTCGGGCGGATCCGGAACGGTCGCGAGAGATGGATCCGGGTGCTCAACGTCCTGGCGCTGATCCTGGTCCTGCCGGGCAGCAAGTTCGTGGTGCTCGAGCTGGTGGACTGGGCCTTCGGGGACGCGGCCTCACTGGGAGGGTTCGTCCCGGTGACTCTCCTCATCGTGGTGCTGATGCTGGCGCGCGGCGGTGTGCGGAAGCTGTTCCCGGAGACCGGCGCACAACCTCAGGAGTGATCGGGCCCGGTGGCCGGCCTCCGGGCCGTGCGGATCAGCCGATGGCGGTGAGCCGGGTGACGTCGTCGAGAGGAAGCTCGTCGACGGTGGCCCTCACCTGCTGGTCGGTGACGGTGGCCCGGCCGTGATGGATCGAGAGGAAGGCGATGTCGGCGGCGTCGTCGCCGGTCGCCATTCTCACGAAGGACTGCCGGGGTCCGAGAGCGGTGGCGTCGACCACGTGCCAGCCGCCGTCGATGCAGGCCTCCGCCACGGCGTGGAAGTCCATCGGGTCGATCCCCGGCGCGTACACCCCGACCACGCGTGCCGGGACGTCGAGGGCGCGCAACAGTGCGACCACCAGGTGGGCGTAGTCGCGGCAGACTCCCTGGCGCGACAGCAGGGTCGCGGTGGCTCCGTCGGTGGGCTGGGAGGAGCCGGGGACGTAGCTGAGCCGGGTGCCGACCCAGGAGCTGACGGCGGCCAGCAGGTCCTGGTGGGGCACGTCCTTGAACTGCGCCAGAGCGGTCGGTGCCAGGACGTCGGACTCGCAGTACCGCGAGGGGCGGAGGTATCTCAGGGTGTCCCACCGGGTCACCGGGGCGGGTGGGATGCGTCCGGTGATCGTGGCGGTGTAGTCGATGGTCAGCGGGCCGACGGGTGCCTCGATGACGTGCACCCTGGTGCCGTGCTGGACGAGGATCTCGTTGGGGGCGAGGTCGCCGGCCCCGCCGTTGACGGTCAGCGTCTCGGTGGCGGCGCCGGCATCCAGGTAGTCCTGGGCGACGGCGATCTCCAGCACCAGGGTGGCGGGCTCGGTGACGTCGATGGACAGGTGGGCGGAGACGGAGCGTTGCATGGGCGAAGTCTTGCAGATCTGCCCCGCTCGGGACTCCATCGATCTCAGCCGAGCGGATCCGCCAGCCGCCAGCCCTCGGCCATCACGGCGTCGATCAGCTCGACCGACGCGCGCACCCTGTCCCGGAGGGATCCGCGCACCTCTGTCCAGGGGGTCTCCTGGCCGGCCAGCACATCGCGGAACCGCTGCTGCATGTCGTGGCGCAGGTGCTCCCCGTCGCGCATGCCGTCCTGGACGAAGGGGATCTCGTCCCCGGTGAGCAGGTAGAGATCCGGCCTCCACCGGCCGGCCTGGCCGGTCACCGAGGGGGAGGGGCGGCCCAGGTATCGCTCGTGCCAGATCGAGGTGGCCAGCACATCGGTGTCGCTGATCATCAGCGGGATCGGTGCGCAGGCCATCGCCTCGCGCTCCTCGCGCCGGTGCTCGGCGGCGATGAGATCGAACTCGGCGGTGTGCCAGGGTGCCTCCAGGCCGCCGGGGCGGATCTGCGACCAGGTCCTCCCGTACTCGGGCACCCAGCGGGTCCGGTAGTGGTCGGCCAGCGCCCGGGCCAGGGTGGTGCTGCCGGTCGACTCGGCCCCCAGGACCACCACTCGGCGGCAGAACCACTGGCGGACCGCTGGTGACAGCGCCCACCAGCAGCCGGCGGGGTCGGCGCGCACCGCGGTTCCCGAGGTCGGCAGCGAGGCCCGACCGGGATCGACCCGGACCCACCGGGCATCCAGCCGCCGGGCCAGTTCGGCCCCGTAGTCATCGGAGGTGAACACCGCGTCGACCGGCGTCTTCAGCAGCGACTCGATGACCCCCATGTGCTGATCCCAGGCGGCCGGCGAGTCGAAGTCGACATCGGCCTCGTCCATCGCGGCCACGACGTCGAGCATCGGGAACCTCTCGGCCACCCAGTCGCGGCGGACCTGGAGGGGGACCGACTCCCGGGAGGACCCCAGCACCTGGACGGTGACCTGCTCGCAGCGGGCTGCGGCGGCGCAGATGAGGTGTTCGTGGCCGGCGTGGAAGGGATAGAACTTGCCGAGCACCAGGCCGTGACGGAAGGAGGTCATGCCGCCACCTTCTCGCGCTCGGTGCGGGCAGTTGCACTCTCCTCGCGCAGGGTGGCCCGCCACTGCGCCACCCCGACGAAGCACATCGCCAGGAACAGTCCGTAGAGACCGGCGGTGAGGTAGAGCCCCTTGTAGGCGTAGAGGCCGATGTAGATGGCGTCGGCGCAGATCCACAGCAGCCAGTTGCCGATCCACTTGCGGTTCAACATCACCTGCGCGCCCAGCGACAGGGCGGTGGTGGTGGCGTCTCCCCACGGCACGGTCGAGTCGGTGTGGACCGACAGCAGTGCCCAGATCGCCCAGGCGCCTCCGGCCACCGCGACCCCGATCGCGGGCCAGGCCCAGGCCGGGGTGCGACGAACCACCAGGTGACTGCGATCCTGCCCGCCGCGCAGCCACCAGTACCAACCCAGCCCCCCGAGGACCAGGTAGAGCACCTGGAGCCAGGCGTCGGCGTACAGGCCCGAGCCGATGAACAGGATGAAGAAGAAGACGTTTTTGGCCATGCCGACGGGGAAGTTCCAGATGTTCTGGCGCACGGCCAACCACACGCACACCGCCCCGGAGACGAAACCGAGGATCTCTGTCCAGTTCATGAGCTGCTCCTTTAGCGCAAGATTCGCCTAACTCGTGAGGAGACTGTAACCCCGGGATGGAAGTTTGCGCAACAGTCGCCTAATCTGGCCTCATGAAGAAGCCGCAGGATCGCGACCGCCAGGGTGCGTATTGTGACGAGTCCGGTCGCACCCTGGCGGACTATCCGCGTCCCTCGGTGGCCGTCGACACCGCGGTCCTCACCGTCGAGGACGGCCGGCTGTGCGTGCTGCTGGTGCGCGGCCCCGACGGCTGCGAGGGCCTGCCGGGGACCTTTCTCCATCCCGGCGAGACGCTGGCGGACGCGTCCCTGCGGGCCCTTCGCGACAAGGCCCAGGTGGAGGGGCTGGCCCCGCACCAGTTGAAGGTCTTCGACGATCCGGACCGCGACAGTCGCGGCTGGGTGCTGTCGGTGGCCCATCTGGACGCGGTGCGGGCCGATCTCATCCCGCTCACCGATCGCAGCGATCTGGTGCCGGTGGACGAGTGCCCCCCGCTGGCCTATGACCACACCGCGATCATCGCCCATGCCGCGGCGGTCCTGCGCGACGGGTACCGACGTCTCCCCGATCCCTGGCGGCTGCTGGAGCCCAGCGAGGAGGGTGTGACGATCCGCGACCTGCGCCTGCTGCACGAGCAGGTGCTGGGGGAGAGGCTGGTCCCCGACACCTTCAGGCGCACCATGCTGCCGGGTCTTCGCGGGACCGGGCGGGTTCGCCGCGGCACCAGAGGAAAACCCGCCGAGCTCTACCGGATCGATCGCCGCTGATCGATCTGTGGGGCGTCCGCGGGAATGTTGGAGGCCTCCGCTCGACCCGGATCAGGTCGCAGCACTCGCTGTGGATGTGAGGATCGCTGTGGCAGGATAGGCCGACGAAGGGGAGTAGCTCCCGATCCCTGAGCTGGCGCTGCCGAGCGGCGCAGACCCAGGTCGAGCGATGCGTCGACACAATGGCAGGCCTGTGAGCCTGCCCGGTGCATCACCTGCGGCATGCGGGCGGGCGAGACCTTCGACCGCTCACCGCTCAGGACCCTGTGTTGGCCCCGGGGCAGTGATGACCGAAGGAATGCCATGCCTCGGGCCGTTACCCAGTCGCACTCACACGCCCTCGCACGCTCGAAGCACAGATGGCGCCGCTATCTCGCGGACGAGCGCGCCGAGGCCGCGATGTACCGGTCCCTGGGGCGGCGTCGCCAGGGCGAGGAACGCGAGATCCTAATGGCCCTGGCAGACGCCGAGAAGCGCCACGAGCAGCACTGGCTCGACCTGCTCGGCGATGAGGTCGGGCGCCCCCTTCGCCCGGCCCTGCGCACCCAGGTCCTGGGGCTGTTGGCGAAATGGTTCGGTTCGGTCTTCGTGCTGGCACTGATGCAGCGGGCCGAGGCGCGCTCCCCGTACTCCAAAGATCCCGATGCGACCCCGAAGATGGCTGCCGACGAGCAGATGCATGAGGAGATCGTCCGCGGGCTGGCCGAACGCGGACGCAAGAGACTCTCGGGATCCTTCCGGGCGGCCGTCTTCGGGGCCAATGACGGGTTGGTGAGCAATCTCTCGCTCATCCTGGGGGTCGGTGCCAGCGGCGTCTCCACGCATGTGATCCTGCTCACCGGTGCCGCCGGGTTACTGGCCGGAGCACTGTCGATGGGTGCCGGTGAGTACGTCTCGGTGCACTCCCAGCGCGAACTCCTGGAGGCGTCGCGGCCTAATCCTGCGGTGCTCAAGATCATTCCGATCCTTGCCGTCGGCAACAACGAGCTGGAGCTGCTCTACCGCGCTCATGGCATGAGCGAGGAGCAGGCCAGGGCTCGGGCCCATCTCGTGCTGGAGGAGCGCACGGCCGACTCCAGCATCATCCTCGATCAGCCCGAGGACGTCAGCCACGAGGAGATCGGCACCGGAATGGGAGCCGCACTGTCGAGTTTCTGCTTCTTCGCCTCGGGCGCGATCATCCCGATCTTCCCGTACCTCTTCGGGGTGTCAGGGATGCCGGCAGTGTTCACCGCCGCCGGGCTGGTCGGTATCAGCCTGCTCGGCACCGGTGCGGTCGTCGGGCTGCTGTCTGGCGCGTCACCGGTGAAGCGGGCGCTGCGCCAGCTCGCCATCGGGTACGGGGCAGCTGCCGCCACCTACCTGCTGGGGATGCTGTTCGGCACCGAGATTCACTGACTGCCGGGCCGGGTTGCGGAGGGGGCGCCGGCCTGTCGCAGGATTTTCTCCATCTTCCTGCCCCTGGCGAGCTCATCGACGAGCTTGTCCAGGTAGCGGACCTGCTGCATCACCGGATCCTCGATCTCCTCGACCCGGACCCCGCAGACTGTTCCGGTGATGAGCGAGGCATTCGCATTGAGGTCGGCGCCGGCGAAGAACTCCTGGTAGGTCATCTGGTCGGAGGCGAGCCTGTCGATCTGGGCATCGTCGTAGCCGGTGAGCCAGCTGATCACCTCGTGCAGTTCGGACTCGGTGCGCCCCTTGCGCACCACCTTGTTGAGCAGCAGCGGATAGACCGATGAGAAGGTCATGGCATGGACTCGTGCGAGGGTCTTCGGGTCGGTCCTCATGCGGTGAGCCTACCGAGGGGGGTGCCCCTTCGCCGCTCTGGCCAGGGCTGTCATCGTGAACGGACCGGGTCCGACCCGATTGAACAGCGCCGCCCGCACCGCCTGCTGAGAGGGGGCGCTCAGGGCCTTCAGGTAGCTGCCCGCCGGCCCGATGCCCTGGTCGAACCCGGCCCACAACTCGTCGAAATCCCACACGACGGCGGCCGAGATGCCGCCGGCGCGCAGGACCCGCGCCTGTTCGGCAGCTGCCGCCGGGGGGTCGCCGACGAAGTGCAGCACGAGTTCTGACAGGGCTGCGTCGACCGAGCCGTCGTCGAACGGCAGGTGCTCAGCGGCACCGGTACGTACGTCGACGCCGGGGTTCCGCCTGGCGCACGCGGCGGCGAACGGCCGCGAGGGATCGCACGCGACGACGTTGGCGGCACCCACCAGGCGGACCAGTTCGGCCGTCAGAGCGCCGGGTCCGCAACCGACGTCGAGCACCTGGTCGGTTGACCCGACCCCGACGAAGGAGACGAACTGGGTCGCCAGCGGAGTGGAGTACCTGCCCATGAAGTTGTCGTAGGCCTCGGCGGCGACGTTGAACCCGCCCGCACCCGATGGTTGCATGGTTCCTCCCGCAGATTTCCGTCGGCGTCACCGAACCCGGCACACGTCCACGGCGTCGATGTACTGGGACACCAGGAACCGGCATCCTCCCTCGTCGGAGGTCGGTTCCTGGTCTCTCGAAGGGGTCAGGATACTGCTGCGAGGGGCGATCTCGGCCGTCCCGCCGACGCCCTGAACCAAGTCGAGGCGAGTCTCTTCTCGGAGCGTGTCAGGGCTTCAACTGGCGATCGTGATGTTCGCTTGTGCGAGGGCGTTGGTACCGGGCGGGGTGAGTCGCACGGCGCGGGTGGTGCCGATGCGCTCGATCCAGCCCTGGGCGAAGAAAGTGCGACACAGGGCGTTCCCGGCGGGACCGGCGAGATGGTAGTGGCGCTCCGTGGAGTCCATGCATGTTCGTGCCCGGGTCGCCTCGGCCTCGGGGACTCCCCACTCGGCGAGGAGGGCACGGCCCGCGTCGGTCGGCTGCCAGGCGCTGTCAAGGAGGCGACGCTCCTGCATCTGAGTGGTCAGGCCGGTACCCAGCCTGCCTGCGAGGTGTCGGTAGCAGGTGCGTCCAGCCAGGAGTCGTTCGTGTGCGGTCGTGGCGCGCAGGCTCGGCGGAGTGGGCACCGTGTCTCTCGCGATGACGCCCAGGTCCTCGATTGCTCGCGCGACGCGTTCCCCGGCGAGGTGGAGATAGCGGTGCCGGCCTTGCCGGACCTCGGTGACCAGGCCGCGAGCGACCAGGAGAGTGGCGTGCTCGCTGGCGGTGGATCGGGCGATGCCGCAGTAGGTGGCGAGTTCGCCAAGGGTCCAGGCACGCCCGTCCATCAGCGCCGCGCACATCGCGGCGCGCGACGGATCGGCCAACGCGGCGGCGGACGCCGCGATGTCCGGCACTGCCTCGGGAAAGCTGCGACCACTCACCCCTCCAGTATGAGCGGGGAGAAGGTTCGACTCCCACCGAACTCTCGGCAGACCAGGATCGAGGAGACGGGCAGCGAACGGGAGGACAATCGTGGCGGTAGTCGAGAAGCGGCGCGCAGCAGCGACTGGCGGTGTACTGGCGGGCTTCTTCATCGTCATGCTCGACACGACCATCGTCAACGTCGTCCTGCCGGACATCGGTAGCGATCTCGGCGCGAGCGTGTCGGGGCTGCAATGGATCGTCGACGCGTACACGCTGGTGCTCGCTGCGTTGCTGCTGACAGCTGGTGCTGCCTGCGATCGGCTCGACACCAGAACCGTGTACGTGTTCGGGCTCGGCTGGCTCGGGCTGATGTCGATCTGCTGTGCGCTCGCCCCGACGACGCTGCTGCTGGTCATCGCCCGCGCACTGCAGGGAGTCGGTGCGGCGGCGATCATTCCCGGCTCGCTCGCCCTGCTGGCGCAGCTGTTCCCCGAACCCGGCAGGCGCGCACGCGCCATCGGGCTCTGGGGCGGGGCAGGCGGGGTGGCTGCCGCCGTCGGACCGGTGATCGGCGGCTTCCTGGTCTCCGTCATCGGGTGGCGCGTCGTGTTCTGGGTGAACATCCCGGTCGTCGTGCTCGCCTGCTGGGCTGCCCTGCACGACATCGCCGCGCGGCCGGGCAATGCGCGTAGGGGGCTCGACCTGCCCGGTCTGGCGCTGTCGGTGCCGGGCCTGGCCGTCATCACCTGGGCGGTGATCGCCGCCGGTGAGCACGGCTGGATGCTCGCCCCGGTCTTCGGCCTGGCACTCGGGGTGCTGGTGCTGGCGGGCTTCGTGCTGGTCGAGCATCGGGTGCCCGCCCCGATGCTGCCCCTGAGTCTGTTCCACAGTGGCCGCTTCTCCGTCGCCAGCGTGGTGGGATTCGCGCTCAATGTCAGCTTCTTCGGGCAGCTCTTCGTGCTCTCGCTCTTCTTCCAGCGATACCTCGGCTACGAACCGTGGCTGGCCGGACTCGCGCTCGCACCGCAAGCCTGTAGTGCCGTTGTCGGCTCCCCGCTCGGCGGGCGCGCCTCAGCCAGGTTCGGCCCGTTCCCGGTCATGCTGATCGGCCTTCTGGTCGGTGCGGTGGGATTCGGTGGACTTGCCTTCGTCTCTGGCGCGACCGCATATCCGATCATCGCGGCCCTGTCCTTCGCCGGAGGACTCGGCATGGCATTCGCCATGCCCGCTGCCACGGCGGCGGCCGTCGCAACAGCACCCGCCGAACTCGCCGGTACCGCAAGCGGCGTCATCAACACCGCCCGACAGACCGGCACCGTGATCGGCGTCGCCACTCTCGGCACCTTCGCCACCGGGAGCAGCGGCTTCCTGCCCGGCTTTCAACGCGCCGTCACCGGTGCGAGCCTCGTCTTCCTCGTCGCCGCCGTCCTCGTCGCAGTCACACTGGTCCGGCACCGGCGTTCCAGTGGACTGCTCGGTGCATCTCGGACGTGCCCGAGGGACACCGAGCAGTCCAACTCATGAACCAGGCGCTGTTGAAGACGATATGCGTCGACAAGGACAACGAGGCACGCGTCGGTTGACGTAACCGGTACGACGGGCGGAGCCTCTCGGGAGCTGCATGTCGACGCACCGAGCTGGGCCGCCGCAGGCAGAGAAAGAGGGCCAGGTGAGAATCTGAGACCAAGCGTGGACCCTTGGTCGAAAGTTCAAACCTGACCCATCTGGGGTGGATAACGGGACTTGAACCCGCGACCCCCTGGACCACAACCAGGTGCTCTACCGACTGAGCTATATCCACCATCTGCCCGACAAGCTCCGGGCAACTCGGAGAGAATATCGAACCCCCGAGATCCTTGGCAAATCCGTGCGGGTCCACCGGGACGCGCACGGTGCCAGGTCAGTCGGCGGTGCGACCGGCTCCGGTGAGAGCCCCCTGGCACCTGGCGGCGATGGTCCTGGCAGTGGCGGCGTCCGGCCCCGGGGCCGGCACCATGAGCGCCTCGCGCCAGTACATCAACTCCTCGATCGACTCCTCGATGTCGGCCAGCGCGCGGTGGTTGCCCTGCTTGGTCGGGGAGTTCCGGTAGGCGGCCGGGTACCAGCGCTTCGCCAGCTCCTTGATGGAGGAGACATCGACATTGCGGTAGTGGGTGTACCCCTCGAGCTCGGGCATGTCCTTGGCCAGGAAGGACCGGTCGGTCCCGATGGAGTTGCCGGCCAGCGGGGCCTTGCCGGCCTCGGGCACCCACTCCTTGATGTAGTCGAGGACCTGCTTCTGGGCCTCCTCCATCGACATCCCGGAGTCCAGCTCGTCGAGCAGTCCCGAATGGGTGTGCATGCCGCGCACGAAGTCGTTCATGTGCTCCAACCACTCCGGCCTGGGGCGGATGATGACGTCGACCCCCTCACCCATCACGTTGAGGTCACCGTCGGTGACCAGGGCGGCCACCTCGATGAGCCCGTCATGGGCCAGGTCGAGCCCGGTCATCTCGCAGTCGATCCACACCAGCATGTTGTTCACGGGCAACCAGCCTACGTCGACGCGGCATGTCGCCCCGACGGCGTCATCCTCTAGACTTGCCGCGCTGGCCCGGTAGCTCAGCGGATAGAGCAGCAGCCTTCTAATCTGTCGCGCGTGGGTTCGATTCCCACCCGGGCCGCCACATCCTCGCCCTCCCCGTGCCTGGGCGGCTGCCAAGCAGGCGCCCCCGGGGCCGATTGTCGATCGCTCCCGGGCGAGCGGTCTGCCTCCTGTTGCCGATCCGCCGGTACAGTGGCTGGCATGCCCGAGTCCGCCACCATTCGCCGTCCCTGGTGGATGCGCCTGCTGCGCAACCCCTGGGCCTGGATCGTGCTGGCGATGATTCTCCTGTCGGTCGGGCTGCTGTACGCCCAGTACCTCCAGCTGCACGCCGACGTCGAGGTCGAGCGCGACGGCCGCAAGGGAGTGATCCCGGGCATCACCATGCGGTCGTTCACACTGGCCGCCCACTACGCCTGGCCCACCGCCGCCGTCTGGTCCCTGGTGTTCATCTGGCTGGACCGCTTCCGCACCCAGCACATGGCGATGTGGTTCACCGCCTTCGCCTGGGGTGCGGCGGTCGCCACCTCCATCTCCCTGGTCGTCAACACCTGGATGGCCGGCATGCTGTCGGTCCAGGGCGGCTACGACCCGAGCGGCGGGGCGGGTCCGGCGATCTACTCGGCGCCCTTCGTCGAGGAGACCTGCAAGGTGACGGTGCTCTTTCTGTTCGCCGTCTTCATGCGCAACCGCCTCACCTCGATGCTCCAGACGGTGAGCCTGGCGGGCCTGTCGGCGATCGGCTTCGCCTTCGTGGAGAACATCATCTACTACGCCCGCGCCGATAACTACGCCCGCATCACCGTCCAGGCCGGCGACCCCACCCAGGCCGTCCGGCAGCTCGTCCTGCTGCGCGGCGTCCTCACCTCCTTCGGTCACCCGCTGTTCACCTCGATGGCCGGGATCGGCCTGGCGATCGGCCTGCGTTCACGCAGTCGGCTGGTGCGGATCCTCGCCCCGGTCACCGGTTTCCTCGGAGCCGTGATCGGCCACATGGCCTTCAACGGGATCTCCTCGGTGGTGCCGAGCAAGGACCTCAAGGTCTACTGGTTCGTTGCCCTGGGGATCGTCGCCTCGCTGGTGATCTTCCTCATCGTCCGGCTGCTGCGCGAGGGTTCCATGGTGCGCAACCGGCTGGCCGACTACGTCGTGATGGGATGGCTGGAACCGCGCGACCCGACCGTGGTCGGCAGCCTCGCCAGGCGCTGGTGGATCACTGTGGTCGCCACCTCCCACGGGTTCGCCACCTGGTGGGCGACACTGGCATTCCTGCGCACCGCCACCGAGCTGGCCTACCTGCGGGACGCCGTCACCCGCGGCACCGCCGATGCCACCCAGGACCGTGAGGTCGCCCTGGTGGATCGACTCCGCGACCTGAGGCCGGTGGCCATCACCGAGTCCAAGGGGGCCCGACCGGTCGCCCCGCACCTGCCCGGTTGGTGGCCGTGGCGTCGCGGCAGGGCCGGTCGGATGCCGGCCTTCGCCCCGCCCGGACCCGGTTCGCGCCCGGCGGTCTCCTGGGTCCCGCCGCGTCCCTGACCGGTTCTCCACAGGAGGGTCGGGACCGAGGCGGGGTGGGAGAAGTTGTCCACAGATCTGTGCGGAGGCGGCAGATCGAGGCCTGCGCCACGACACGTGTCGGTGAGAGGAAAGGAACTCACATGGACGCGAACGTGTCAATCACCGGAAACCTCGGCACCGAGGTCGATTTCATCAGGAAGGACGGCTGGTGCGGCGGCCGATTCCGCATCGCCCAGACCCCCCGGTACCTCCGGGAGGGGCAGTGGTCGGACGGCGAGACCACCTGGATGTCGGTGCGTGTCAACGGCCGACTCGCCGAGAACTGCCGGCAGAGTCTCAGCAAGGGCGACCCCGTCGTGGTCGTCGGACGGCTGCGGACCCAGGCCTGGGTCACCGAGGACGGCGTGCGCCGTGAACAGCTGGTCATTCTCGCCTCCTCGGTCGGTCACGACCTGCAGCGGGGGACCAGCATGTTCGTCCGCCCGACGCCCAGGCCCGAGGAGGCTCCCATCATGGAGCCCGGTGCGGTTGTCGATGCGACCACCGAGCTGCTCACCGACCGCTCCGGGGGGTTCGCCGACCGGGACCCTGACGGCTCTGGGACTCATGCCACAGACGTCGAGGGCAGCGACCCCGCCGGAGTCGAGGGCGACCAGACGGATCTCGATGCCATCGAGATGGAGGGGGAGATCGCCTCGGCCGACCGCCACACCGGTGAGATCCCGGTCGGATAGCGGTGGAACCAACGGTGCGGCGGCCTCGCGCGGTGGTCGCGGTCGGAGGCGACTGGCATACTGGCGTGCGGCCCTCCGACCAGCCCTGTGCGGCGTGGGGCCACACGATCCCTGTTCCCGGTCGTGACCGTGGCCGCCCCGTGCCGGCCCGGCCACCCCACACAGACCTTGCGTCATCACGACGCCGAAGACACGCCAACCCCGAGGAGCGCCGATGGCTGAGTTCATCTACACCATGCACAACGTCCGGAAGGCGATCGGCGACAACGTCATTCTCGACGACGTCACGCTGTCCTTCTACCCCGGCGCCAAGATCGGGGTGGTCGGCCCCAACGGCGCCGGCAAGTCCACCATGCTCAAGCTGATGGCCGGCATCGAGAAGCCCAACAACGGCGACGCCACCCTCGCCAAGGGGGCCACCGTGGGGATCCTGCTCCAGGAGCCCCCGCTCACCGAGGACAAGACCGTCCTGGAGAACGTCGAGGAGGGAGTCGGCGAGATCAAGGCCAAGCTCCAGCGGTTCGAGGAGGTCTCGGCGGCGATGGCCGATCCGGACGCCGACTTCGACGCCCTGATGGCCGAGATGGGGGAGCTGCAGACCGAGCTGGACTCCTCCAACGCATGGGACATCGACGCCCAGCTGTCCCAGGCGATGGACGCCCTGCAGTGCCCCCCGCCCGACACCCCCGTCTCGGTGCTGTCCGGTGGTGAGCGACGCCGCGTCGCGCTGTGCAAGCTGCTGCTCCAGGCCCCCGACCTGCTGCTTCTCGACGAGCCCACCAACCACTTGGACGCCGAGTCGGTCAACTGGCTGGAGGGCCACCTCCACAGCTACGCCGGCGCCGTGCTGGCCGTCACCCACGACCGGTACTTCCTCGACAACGTCGCCCAGTGGATCTGCGAGGTGGACCGCGGCAAGCTGCACCCCTACGAGGGCAACTACTCCACTTACCTCGACACCAAGCGCCAGCGCCTCCAGATCGAGGGCAAGAAGGACGCCAAGCGGGCCAAGATCCTGGAGCGCGAGCTCGAGTGGGCGCGTTCCTCGCCCAAGGCCCGCCAGGCCAAGAACCGGGCCCGGCTGGCCCGGTACGAGGAGCTGGCCGCCGAGGCGGAGCGCAACCGCAAGATCGACACCGCCGAGATCAACATCCCGGCCGGCCCCCGACTGGGCAACACCGTCCTTCAGGTCACCAAGCTCACGAAGGCCTTCGAGGACCACGTCCTCTACAAGGACCTCACCTTCGACCTTCCCCGCGCCGGCATCGTCGGTGTGATCGGGCCCAACGGCGTCGGCAAGACGACCCTGTTCAAGATGATCGTCGGCCAGGAGCAGCCCGACTCCGGCACGTTGCGGGTGGGGGAGACGGTCAGTTTCTCCTACGTCGACCAGAACCGTGCCGGGATCGACCCCGACAAGAACCTCTGGGAGGTCGTCTCCGACGGACTGGACTACATCAAGGTCGGCAACTTCGAGGAGCCCTCGCGCGCCTATGTCGCCAGCTTCGGGTTCAAGGGGCCCGATCAGCAGAAGCTCGCCGGGGTGCTGTCGGGCGGTGAGCGCAACCGCCTGAACCTGGCGCTCACCCTCAAGCAGGGCGGCAACGTCCTGCTTCTCGACGAGCCCACCAACGACCTGGACGTCGAGACCCTGTCCAGCCTGGAGGACGCCCTGCTGGAGTTCCCCGGCTGCGCCGTGATCACCTCCCACGACCGGTGGTTCCTGGACCGGATCGCCACCCACATCCTGGCTTGGGAGGGCGAGGACGAGGACGGCGCGCCCCGATGGTTCTGGTTCGAGGGCAACTACGCCGACTACGAGGCGAACAAGGTTGACCGCCTCGGCGTGGAGGCCGCTCGCCCGCACGCCTCCAAGCACCGCAGGCTCACCCGAGGGGAGTGACTCGCTCGGCGTCGGGTCCCTCCGGGGGAGCCTCGCGGGGCGTCGGGGGCCTCTCGGGGCCCCTTCGGGCGGGGCCTCCTCGGGGCGCTTCCGTCACGGAAGGCTCGTCCGCGGCCGGCGACCGGTCGATCGGACGTCAATCGTTCGTAACAGTGGGCATCTAGCGTCCAGGACATCAGTCCGGGAGGTCACGTGATCATCGTGCTCGTCGTTCTGGCGGTGGCCTGCTGCACCGCCGTGGTGTGGTCGGCGATCGCCGAGAAGGTGCCGCCGGCGAGCGGATGGGCGCTGGCCGGCGCGACGGTGGCCACCACGGTGACCGCCCTGCTGGCCGGTGACATCCCGTCGCGGTTCGCCGCCTCCGTGCTGGCCGCCGGGTGCATGGCCGAGTCCGTGTGGACGATGGCCGCATCTTCATGGCAGCGCCGTCGGACCGCACGCGCTCTCTCCCGGTGAGTGCGTGCGGTCCGGGACCGGCTGTCGGGCCTTGAGGCGATGGCCGTGTCCGTGTCCGGCTCCTGTGACGCAGGTCGGGGGGCTCAGTGGTGGTCGTCCTCCGGCGAGGTCTCAGATGGGTCCGGGGCGCCATCTGACTCAGTCACCAGGTCGGTCTCGCTCGTTCTCTCGATCTTGAATCCAGTGAACCCGTACAGGAGGCTGAGCAGCGGGCTGAGGATGTTGAAGAATGCGAACGGCAGATACAGCAGTGTCGACACACCGAGAGCGGAACTCATGAAGGCACCGCAGGAGTTCCACGGCACAAGCGGCGAGGTGACTGTGCCGGAGTCGGCGCACAACCGGGAGAGGTTCGTGGGGGCGAGCCCGCGCTTGGCGAACTCGGCGCGATAGGTGCGGGCCGGCAGCACGAGTGCGATGTACTGGTCACCTGCCACGATGTTCAGGCCGAACGCCGAGCCGAACACGGCGACGTAGAGACCTCCGCGACTCTTCGCCCGCGCGAGCAGCGGATCGGTGAGTCGTCGGATCAGTCCCAGCTCGTCGAGGAGTGCTCCGAAGGTCACCGCCCCGATGATCAGCCACAGTGTGAGCAGCATGGAGTCCATGCCGCCCCGGGAGAGAAGGCGGTCGATGTCGGCGATACCCGTGTGGGCCGAGAACCCGCTCGACATCGCCAGCCAGGTCGCCCGAATCGCTCCCAGTGGAGTGAGGTGGTCCGCGCCGACAAAGCCGGAGAACACTCTGGGCTGCAGGATCGCACCGCTGATGCCCGCGAACACAGCTGCCAGGAACAGCGAGATGGAGGCGGAGACCTTGCGCACGGAGAGCACCACGAGCAGCACCAACGGCAACAGGTTCCACGGGGTGATGAGGAACACCTGGTCGAGTTTCTCCAGCTCGATGGAGGTCGGTGCCGGCGGCTGGGCCGAACCGCTGGTGAAGAGTCCGATGACGAGAAAGAGCACCACTGCAATGCCGAAGGCGGGGATCGAGGTCCAGGCCTGAGCCTTGATGTGCCGCATCACGTCGGCCTTCACCAGCTGGGCGGTGAGAATCGTCGTCTCCGACAGCGGGGAGAGCTTGTCGCCGAGATAGGCGCCGCTGACCACCGCGCCGGCCGCGATCCCGGGGGAGACTCCCAGCATGCTGCCGATGCCGACGAGTCCGACGCCGATCGTGCCGACAGTGGTCCACGAGCTACCGATCGACATCGCGATGATGCCGCAGATCAGGGCAGTCGCCGGATAGAACCACTCCGGTCTGAGCACATGGAGCCCGTAGGAGACGAGGGTGGGGATCGTGCCTGAGAGATTCCAGGTTCCGATCAGGGCGCCCACTGACAGCAGGATGAACACCGCCGAGGTGATCGACGCCATCGCCGACTGGCCCGCGGCCTGCACCTCGCCCCAGGGATGTCCATTCTTCAGGGCAACGGCCGCAGCCACCAGACAGGAGGCGACGAGGGCCACCTGGATCGGTCCGTCGAGGGCGTCCAGGCCGAAGATCAGGAGGGAGGACGCGATGAGGAGCACCATCGCGATCAGTGGTGTCAGCGAGTCGGCGATCGACGGATCCCGCTTCTGCCGCGCCTTCGGCTGTGCTTCTGCCGGCTGTGAGCCCTTCATGGCTGGCGCCTCAATTCTCGCTGCGTACCAGGGCGGGCATCGGTCAGAACTCGACGGGATCGCGCAGGATCGGGCACGTCATGCAGTGCCCGCCGCCACGGCCGCGGCCGAGTTCCGCGCCGACGATGGGGATGACCTCGATGCCGGCCTTGCGAAGCTGCTCATTCGTGAGGGTGTTGCGATCGTAGGTGTAGACCACTCCCGGGCTCAGAGCCACGGCGTTGTTGCCGCTGTCCCACTGCTGGCGCTCGGACTCGTAGTTGTTGCCGGCGGTCTCCACCACGCGCAGAGCGGGAAGTCCGAGTGCTCCGGCGACGACATCGACGAAGGGCCGCGATCCGTGGTCGATCACCTCTGCACCAGGTGCCTGGTCCGAGGGGCGCAGCGAGAAGGTGTGGACGGCGTCCATGATCCGGGGGAACAGTGTGACGACGTTGCGGTCGACGAAGGTGAACACGGTGTCGAGGTGCATCGCGGACCGGAGTTTGGGCATCCCGGCGACGATCACATGATCGGCAGCGCCCTGTGCGAACAGCTCGGTGGCGAGCTGGGTGATCGCCTGGCGGGAGGACCGTTCGCTCATCCCGATCAGCACCACTCCGTTGCCGACCGGCATCACGTCGCCACCCTCGAGGGTCGCCTGGCCCCAGTCGCGCTCGGCGTCGCCCCACCACACGGTCGAGTCGCGGAAGTCCGGGTGGAAGCGGTAGATGGCCTGCATCAGCAGCGTCTCATCGTGCCGGGCGGGCCAGTAGAGAGGATTCAGGGTGACGCCGCCATAGATCCAGCAGGTCGTGTCGCGGGTGTAGAGGGTGTTCGGGAGCGGCGGCATGAGGTACTCGTTGACGCCGGTCGACTCCCGGGCGAGGCTCAGGTAGTCCGTGCGGTAGTCGGCCGGTAGATCCGCGGTCGACAGACCGCCGATCAGGAACTCGGCCAGCTGGGCCTCATCAAGGGAGTCGAGGTAGGCCCGAGTGCCCTCGATCAGACCGAGGCCAACCTCGTTCGGCACGATCTTCCTGTCGAGCAGCCACGCTCGCGCGGAGGGGTCCCGCAGGGTGTCGGCGAGCAGGCTGTGCAGCTCGACGACCGCCACTCCGTGGGAGCGCAGACTGTCGGTGAACTCGTGATGATCTTTCTGCGCATTCTCCACCCACATCACATCGTCGAAGAGCAGCTCATCGCAGTTGGAAGGGGTCAGTCGGCGATGAGCCAGACGCGGTTCGCACACCAGAACCTTGCGCAGCACGCCGACCTCGGAGTATACCCCTGGCGTATTCGTCTCAGACATTGTCTGTTCCCTTTCTGGTGGATTGTTGAGTGATCTCAGAGCTGGATGAAACCGGTCGCGAGGGCAACTATTCCAGCGGCTGCGCCTATCAGCGATACCATGAGGATGACAAACTCCCGGGCGGTGAACAAGGTGCGTCCCTGTTCACGTCGGGTCATCACGAAAAGAATAGAAGCGGGAGCGTATATGACAAATGATAGGAGAAGGAACTGCAGGCCAGCCGCAAATATCAGGAAGGCCGTGTACAGGCAGGCCAGGATCGCCAGCATTATGTCGCGCGGAACCAGTGTGTTCTTCCCGGTGTTCTTCTCGGTGCCGCCGTTTCGGGAGAGTACCAGCTTCAGTGCGAACAGAGCCGCGAGGAAGAACGGTATGAGTGTGAGGGCGCTGGTGAGGTCGAGGGCCAGGTCCAGGGCATTGCTGGCGAACAGCAGGATGACAAGGAGCAGCTGGACGAGCAGCGAGCTCAGGAGCACCGCATTCTCGGGCACGCCATTGCGATTCGTTCTGGCAAGGAAGCGAGGCATGTCCTGGCTCTCGGCCATGACGCTCAGTACCTCGGCAGCCATCAGCGACCACGCGAGATATGCACCGAGCACTGAGACGATGAGCCCGATACTGACGAACCAGCGACCCCATGGGCCCACGGCGTGCTCGAGCACACCGGCCATCGACGGTTGGGGCAGTGCGGCGATGTCTGCCATCGGCATGATCCCGTAGGACGCGATCGTCACCGACGCGAAGACCGCGAACACGGACAGGAAGCCCAGCACGGTCGTCCTGCCGACGTCCTCGCGGCTCCTGGCGTGGCGGGAGTAGACGCTCGCTCCCTCGACGCCGAGGAACACGAAGACGGTGACCAGCATCGTCCCGCGAATCTGCTCGCCGAGTGAGCCCGCGTAGTCGGCCCCGGCCCAGTTCTGCAGGAAGACATGGAGTTTGAACACGAAGATGCACAGCAGCACGAAAATGACGATGGGCACGATCTTCGCGATGGTGATGATCGTGTTGATGAACGTCGCGTTCTGCACGCCCTTGCGGATGAGCAGGAAGAATCCCCACAGGCCGACCGAGGAGACTGCCACGGCGAGGACGGTGTCCCCGCCTCCGAGTCCGCGTACGCCGAGCCCGGAGAGGGTCGACATGATGAAGACCCAGTAGAAGGTGTTTCCCGCGCAGGCGCTCGCCCAGTAGCCGAAGCCCGAGAAGAAACCGAGGTACTCGCCAAAACCTGCCTTCGCGTACGCGAAGACGCCGGAGTCGAGCTTCGGCTCCCGGATGGCGAGCATCTGGAAGACGAATGCCAGCATGAGCATGCCCACACCGGCGATGACCCATGCGATGAGCGCGCCGGCAACTCCGGCTTCCCGGGCAAATCTGCCGGGAAGTGAGAACACTCCGGCGCCCACCATCGAACCCGCGACCAATGCGGTCAACGCGGCCACCGACAGTTTGTCCACCGACCGGGTCTCCTCGGGGGAGTCCCCCGCCTCTCTGTCCTCCGACATCGCGCCGCCTCTCCGTTTCCCCGGTATCGCGGTCGCACTCGTGTGTGCCTGCGATCAGGAGTTTATCGAGGGGGGTTGGTGGACACGACCGACACGCACCCTCATTTGTGGGGGAATTCGGGATTCGAGCCTGTTTGGTGTGCTTAACTCACGCATGTTTGGCTATCAGAGAAGTGAACTTACGGTGGGGATCACGTAACACTTCGTCCCACCAAAACCGTGTGGATCGTGGACCGCCCGCGGTATCAGTCGACGCGCCTGTCAGCGTCCATTGCAGACAGCCCTGGCCACATCCCGCGCCAATGGACCCATCGGCGTCAGATCCCCCAGTTGTGAGGGTTGCAATGCGGCCCGTCCGGGGCGTGCGGAGGATAGCCTTGTCGTAGAGTCCTGGGGTCTCCTGAAGGGGTCGCTGATGAAGGCACGGATAGGGGTTGTCGACGATCATCCAGCGGTGATTCTTGGTGTGACAGCCATCCTCAACGAGCAGCCGGATATGCGTGTGGTGGCCGGAGGGGCGACGATCGACGCCCTTCTGCAGTGTGGAGCGACCTTGGATCTGGTCCTGCTCGACCTCGTGCTCGTCGACGGATCGACACCGGCTGACAACGTGCGTCGGCTGACCGCTCTCGGAGTGACCACCCTCGCCTTCACCAGCGGCGATCAACCACAGCTTGTTCGCGAGGCTGCCCGAGCCGGAGCTGCGGGCATGATCCGCAAGTCCGAGTCCCCCGAAATGATCGTGCAGACGGTCCGTGGGGTGCTTCAGGGGGATCCGGTGCCGACGCCTGACTGGGCCACCGCGATCCTCGCGGATCACGCCTTCATCAGCGCGCACCTCAGTGATCGCGAGTCCGAGGTTCTGGCCCTGTACGCCTCGGGAGAGACTGCCGAACGAGTGGCCGAGGAGCTCTTCGTCTCGCGGACCACCGTGATCGACAACGTCAAGCGCATTCGCGCCAAGTACGCCGCCGTCGACCGCGTGGCTGTCACGAAGGTCGATCTGTTCAGACGCGCTGTCGAGGACGGTCTCATTGAGGCGGAGCGATAGGTGACGGAGCTCTCCTCCACCCACATGCGACGCGCGGATCGCTGGGCTGGCTCACTCATCGCAGTCTCCGCCCTGCTGCTCAGCGTGTGGTGGTTGCCCGACGCCCTGATGCAGCGGAACCGCTTCGCCATCTGGTGGACTGTCGGAGCGTGGGGTCTCATTGCGCTGTGGCTGCTGCTGGCGGGACTGGGGCAGCGGTTGCCGATGTGGTGGCTGCGTCGACTGTGGGCCGCGATCCCCAGTTTTCAGTTTCTGCTGCAGGTGCTCTCCTTCGCCGCCATCCGCGGCAATCCGTCCGACGTGATGCCCTGGGTGTGGACACTCGAGTCGACCACCGTGTGTCTGCTGGTGCTGCAACTGAGGCGGGTTGCCGCCGTCGCTGTCTCGATCGTCTTCTCGCTGAGCGTGCCGTTGTCGTCGTGGCTCTTCACCGGAGGGGTCTCGCAGCTCGTGCTCTCGAACACTCCCGTACGACTCAGCAATGTCTTGTTCGTCGTGCTGCTCATCGGCGTGCGACATCGTCTGTCATCGCTCTTCGAGGTCGAGACGGAGGCGCGTATGGCGGCAGACAGGAGAGCACTGAGCGCGGCCGAGACCCGGCAGCGGGCACGGTTCTCTCGCTTCGTCCACGACGAGGTGCTCTCGGTGCTCACCGCGGCACAACTGTTCAGCGGTACACCCCCGCCCGAGTTGCGGGCCGAGGCGGCCGCCACCATTCGGGCGCTGGCCGTCGAACGGCCCTCGGCGGCCGAGGACGCGCGCGCTGTCGATCCAGTCGATTCGACGGAGGCGGGGGAGCGGCTGCGCGCTCGGATCGCTCGCCTCGCGCCGACGGCGGTGGTCCACCTGGAGGCCGACCACATGCCGATCGATACAGGCGCTGTCGAGACTCTGGGCGACGCGGCGGCCGAGGCGGTGCGAAACGCACTCCGGCACTCTGAGGGAAACCACCTGTCGGTGCGCATGACGATCCTCGAGCAGTCGGTCGACATCTCGGTGAGTGACGACGGCACCGGCTTCGACGTGAACTCCATTCCGCCCGAGCGCTTGGGGGTTCGAGAGAGCATCTTCGCCCGAGTTCGCGAGATCGGTGGGCATGCGGAGGTCCTGTCCTCGCTCGGCCATGGCACAGAGGTGAGGCTGTCGTGGACCACACAGTGACCGCCAGGGGTACTGGTGCCGGCGGGCTCGCCACTCCTGCCGCCCGCTGGGCGCTCGTCTTCGCCTGGCTGATGGGGGCGGTGAAGGCGCTCGTCGACGGGCAGTTCAATCCCCAGTACGTCACACTCCCAGTGGCGTGCTTGTTGTGCCTTGTCGCAGCGGTGGTGCTGACGCGAAGGGAGGACCTGCCACTCAGCGGTGTGCTCGCGACCGTGGTCACCGCACTCGTGTTGACCGCGATGGTTCTCGCGCTCTCGGTGCCTCCGGATCGAGCCTCGATCTGGCAGCTCCAGTTCGGTGCGACGCTGCTCGCGCTGCTCTTCGTGCGGGGAGATCTCGTGCACGCCGTCATTGGCGCGGCACTGCACAGCGCCATATTCATCGTCTGGGCCCTGTGGTACTCAATGCCCGTCTCGTGGCTCCTGACCGTGCTGACGGCCCCGTGTGTTGTGTACTTCCTGGCGGTGACCTGGCTGTTCGGACTGCGCCGCGTCGTGATGCAGGAACGCACACACCGATCCGAGGCGGCCGAACACGTACGACAGACCAGGGCCGAGCGTGAGGCTGCCAGACGTATCGGCAGGGAGCTGGCCCTCGTGCGCGCGAAGACCGGGCATGTCCTCGCACTGCTTCGCGACGGTGCTCCTCTCGACAAGGAGTTGCGCGGTGAGATCGCGGTTGTCGGGGGAGAGATCCGAGATCGTCTCCGATCGCCCCGGTTGCAGCACCCCGAGCTGAACCGGGCCATTGCAGCGCTGCGGGCCGGTGGAACATCGGTGAACGTCCTGGCGGAAACCTCCGAGAGCGCTCCAGAACTGGGGGATCGGGCCGCAGAACAGATTGCCGCCGTGGTTCGCGATGAGGCTGGGGCTGACTCACTGGTGGTCACCTGGAATGAGCCGGAGCGAGTGAGCATCGTGGCCCGGCACGGAGATCGCAGCGAGAGGCACATCGTCCAGGTGCTGCCGGCGGTGAGCCGCTCAGACGCGGAGTAGTGGTGGTGGCTGGTGCTGGTAGCGCTGGTTGTGCCTCACCGTTGCCACCGGAGTGTCTGGCAACCGGAGTCCCGGGACGCGAGTACCTGTGTCGGGCATGGGTTGGGACGTGAATGCCCGTCTCGGGCGGGGTCGGGCTGCGGGAGCTCTCGTCGGGCAGGGTCGGGCCGCGGGTACCCACGTCGGGCAGGGTCGGGCTGCGAGTACCCACGCCGGGCGGCGTCGGGCTGCGAGTACCCATGCCGGACAGGGTCGGCTCGAGTGGGGCAGGGTCGGGCTGCGAGTACCCATGCCGGACAGGGTCGGCTCGAGTGGGGCAGGGTCGGGCTGCGAGTACCTGTGTCGGGCAGGGTCGGGTCACCGCGAACCCTGGTGGATTCTCGTCCCAGGGCCCTGACCGCACTCTGCTGGTTCCGAACGCGTGAGACATTGCCGTCAATGAGCGCGCGACGTTCGACTCCACGAGACGCGTGACAAGAGGTGTCTGGGGGAGTCGGTTTCCGGCTCTGGTGAGTGCCGGCGTGATTGATGGGAAATCGCTCTCGCCTTGAGCGCATGCTCGTGGTGTAGAAAAGGCGGTGTTGGAGGCGGATGGCGCCGGTTATCCCTGGTGGAGTGCGTTGCATCAGTCGAACGTGGCCGGCCTTGATCTGCGTCGGCTGGGACGTGAATAGTTCTCGCACTTGTGTGTGTTTCCGCGTTCAGTGTCAGATTGTGATCGGAAGGAATATGCTCTCGGTCTTCTCGCATGATCGGTCGCGCGAGTGACGGATTCGATATCGAGCTGGATTCACGGTGTTTCGGTATATCATCAGGCCCCCTGAATCGACCAACGATCGACCCGTCCAAGCTGACCATCCCGCCATACCGTCCGCGGTGTGGCCGGTAGTTCCCGGGGCTCGGCTGGGCGGTGGTATGTTCCCGATCCCCCTGCCTTGACCGCCTGACCAAAGAACACCTCCTATGAGACGTGACTTCCCTCGCGGGTCAGATCGACAGGCAGTCCTCTCTCGGTCTGCTCCCCGCCGTCTCGTCGGCTCTCCTTCGCGACTCAACGGCCCAGGTGGGATTGGTTCTGTGCTCCTGACCGCGGCGACCATCTCATGTGGCCACGCCCGTCATCTGGCCATGCTCGTCATGTGGCCACGGCACGGCAACCCGTGAGGGGACAGTGGTTGCCGAGGCCGGGCGGGGACGGGTCCCGCTCTCGTCGCCGTGCTGTCCGGAGGCGCCACACCTGCGTCTGCTGCACCAGGGGTCCCCGACAGATCGCCACTCGGTCATCTCCAGCGCGCTACGTGTTGGGCTGTGCGTCGGTGAGGGTGCTGAAGTGTAGGGGTGCGCCTGTGCGGCGCTGGCGGTTGTGGTCGTGCCGGCTCGTCCGGGTGCTCATGAGCGTCCCGCGGACCTGCATGTGCAGACGGCCCGGCGTCCGGATGCTGTCGTGCGGTTCTGGTGTCCGGAAACTGTCACACCTTCTTGGTAGCCTTTTGTCGGTTTGCCGATGTGTCACTACTCGAAGTCCCAACAAAAAACTGTCAGTGCTGCCGGGTAGAGTTAATTAGTTAGGTGTCAAGTATGGTTAGAGCGGTAATCATGAAGGCGCCGTCGGAGTGTGTGCATGACAATGTGGAACTCCAAAAAAAGAGGCAGGAAATATCCTCCCGACTCTTGTGTGATGGACGCCGTGAACATACCATTGATCCATGGAACAGGTATCGGACTTCTGGGCGGCGACCCGGGTGATCTCAGAGGCCCTCGATGGCCTGGATCACGCCGCGGTCAGCCACATGTCCGATACTGAGAAGGTTCGGGCCATGACCTGCCTGAGGACCCTTTCCCGACGACTTGACGTCTCGGCACGGGTCGTCACTGATGTGGTGTCCAAGGCATGTGCCGTCGACCGCGCGACCGGTCTGATGCTCTCGGACTTCCTGGCCAGGGAGGAGGGTCGTTCCGCCAGTGAGGGGCTTGGCGAGGTTCATCGTGCCGCAGCGATCACCGCGAACTCCCAGGTTCGTGATGCTGCACTGGCAGGAACGATCACGCCCGAACATGCGGTGGCCATCGGCCAGCAGATGCGCACACTGCCGGTAGGTGAGATGACGCGCGACGAGGAAGATGCCGCGGCCGGTCAGTTCATCGATGCGGCGCGTTCGACAGCGCCGGGCCAGTTGTCGCGCAAGACCGCCTCGATCCTCGAGACCGCCGCACCTCGGCTGGCTCCCTCGCCTCGCGACCGGGCCGGGCGGACCGCCGCCAGACGCAAGCACGCGGTGGCCGAACGACGGTTCTGCTGGGGTGAGGACGGGAACGGCTCCATCTGGTTCTCCGGCAAGCTGCCCGAGCTGGAGGGTCGAACCCTCATCGGCACCCTTCAGGCTTTCACAGAGAAGGGCCGGCAGGCCGAGCGCGCCGAACGGGAGGCACTGCGCGCCCAGCGCAATCAAGGGGTCATCTCCAGCAGGCAGTACCTGGCGCTGCGCCGGGAGACTGATGCGCGCGGCGCCCGCACCACCGCCCAGCGGATGGCAGACGCCCTGGTTGATGCCGCCCATCTGCTGGCCGGAAAGGGCCTCGTCCCCTCGGCCGGGGGACAGCCGCCCCGCATCGTGGTCACCATCGGCTACCAGTACCTGCGTGACGCCCTGCAGGGCATGATCGACGCGGGCACCTTCGAGGGTGAGGTACCCGTCCATGCCGGAACTCTGCGTCGCTTGTGCTGCGATGCGCAGATCCTGCCCGTCGTGCTCGGTTCAGATTCTCAGACCATGGATGTGGGACGCTCCGAGCGTCTGGTCACCCCAGGGATCCGTCGGGCGCTGGAGCACCGAGACGGAGGATGCATCTACCCCGGCTGCACCGTTCCAGGCCATCTGTGCCAGGCACACCATGTGTGTCCCTTCTGGGACGGTGGGGCCACCTCACTGGACAATCTGGTGCTGGTGTGCCGCCACCACCACGCCGTTGTCTAACCCGACCCGCACCGCGACCGAGACCAGCCCAGGATCGTCTTCGACCCGACCACTGGACGACCCCGCGTCATCGAACCCGAGCGCATGCGGAACTACCGCACTCGCCTCGCCAGACCGGGCAGCTCGGATCAGGGGGAGGACTCCGTCCGCATGGGTGGCGAGATCCAAAGTGGCGCCGCCGATCGGCCGCGTGACCCCAACAAGCACCAGCACCAGGCTGCCCTGCTGTAGTCGCTGATGGCGGGAGCCACAGGGTCACGGGTCTTGGCGCTCAGCGGGTCCTGGAACTCAGCGGTCCCTGGGGGTTGTGTCGGGCGGGGCGAGCAGATCGCGGGGGGTTGAGTGGGGCCCGGGCCTTGAGTGGGCCGTGGGACTTGAGCAGGTCCTGGGATTCGAGCGAGTCTCGTGGCGAACGGGACCGGGAAGACTCAGCGCCTCCCCGGGCTCAGACTGTCAGCCGGTCCGGCGAACTGGGTGCAAGGCGGTGGAGCGGGTGCCGGGTGGGGCGTCCAATGGGCTGCAGGTGGGCGGCGATCCCAGGCCTGGATACTCAGTGCTTCTGGGACCTCAGACCCGCCCGCTCCCGCCCCGCACGGTCCCGCCCCGCACGGTCCGGTTCTGCACGGTCCGGTTCTGCACGGTCCTGTCCCACACAGTCTCGTTCTGCACCGTCCCGAACCACCCCGCCCGTCAGGCTCAGTGGTGCTGAAGGTGGGAGGCGAACAGCTCCGCGAGGGTGAGGGCGCGACGTCCGGCCAGGTCGGAGGTCTGACGGCGGCAGGAGAAGCCGTCGGAGACGACGATCGCCCCCGGGCCGGCCTTCTCGATGGCGGGCAGCAGGTCGTGCTCGGCCACCGCCACCGAGGTCTCGTAGTGGCCGATCTCCACCCCGAAGTTGCCGGCGTAGCCGCAGCACCCGCCGACCGTGGTCACGGTCGCACCGGAGGCCTCCAGCAGTCGCCGGTCCGGGCCGAAGCCCAGGATCGAGGCGTGGTGGCAGTGCGGCTGGGCGACGATGGTGTGCCCGGCCAGGCTCGGCGGCTGCCACCCGGCGGCCTCCAGCATCTCCGCCATGGTGTGGATGTCCTTGCCGACCACCGCGGTGCGCGGATCATCGCCCACCAGCTCCTGGGCGTCGGCACGCCACACCGTGGTGCAGGAGGGCTCAAGACCCACGATCGGGATACCGGCCTCGGCCAGCGGGGCCAGCACGTCGAGCGCCTTGCGCAGCTTCTTGGCGGCGCCGTCGAGCTGACCGGTGGTGATCCAGGTCAGTCCGCAGCACACGTCATCGGTGAGCACCTCGGGCTGGTAGCCGGCGTCGGCCAGCACCGCGACCACGGCCGACAGGTCGCAGTCGCCGAGCATGTCGGAGAAGGAGTCCACCCAGATGACGACCCGGCCGTGCTTGGCGGTCGAGGACCGTCCGGCCCGCACCGCGTCGGCCGCCGTGGTGGAGTGCTCGGCGCTCAGCCCCTTGCGGGCCGGCCCGCCGGGTCGGAAGGTCGGCAGCGGACGGCGCTGGTCCACCCCGGCCACCCAGCGGCCCAGATGCTTGATGCCGGTGATCTTCAACGCGGTGTTGGTCACCGTCGCCATCCCGGGAACTGCAGAGATGAGCCGCTCCCAGCGGGGCAGCCAGCCCATCACGTAGTGGGAGCGGGGACGCAGGTGGCCGCGGTACTTCTCGAAGAACACCCGCGAGCGGTAGCTGGCCATGTCGATGCCGGTCGGGCAGTCGCGGGCACAGCCCTTGCAGGCCAGGCACAGGTCCAGCGCCTGGGCCACCTCGGGGGAGTCCCAGCCGTTGACCAGGGTGCCGTTGACCATCTCCTGGAGGACCTTCGCGCGGCCCCGGGTGGAGTCCTTCTCGTTGTGGCTGGCCTGGTAGGAGGGGCACATCACGCCGCCGTGCTGGGAGTTCTCGGCGATGCACTTGCCGACCCCCGTGCACTGGTGGACGTCGTGGGCGAACTGCGGGTGGCTGAGGGTCAGCGGCGAGTTGCGGGCGGCGAAGACCCGGATGTCGGCCTCCACCGGCCGCGGATCGACGAGCACGCCGGGGTTGACCAGGTTGTCGGGATCCAGGATCCCCTTCACCTGACCGAACAGGGAGATCGCCTCGGGGGAGTACATCGCCGGCAGCAGGGCCGAGCGGGCCCGTCCGTCGCCGTGCTCGCCGGAGGCCGATCCGCCGTGGCGGGCCACCAGGGCGGCGGCGTCCTCCACGAAGGAGCGGTACTGCGCCGGACCGTCGTCGGCGTCCAGCGGGTAGTCGATGCGGCAGTGCACGCATCCCTCGCCGAAGTGACCGTAGGGCATGCCGTGCAGCCCGTGGGCGGTGAGCAGTTCCTCGAAGTCGCGCAGATAGGCGCCCAGATCGGAGGGCGGAACCGCGGCGTCCTCCCAGCCGGCCCAGGCCAGCTTCTCCAGGCTGACCCCGGCCAGTCCGGCGCCGTCGGAGCGGATCTGCCACAGGGCGGCGGCCTCGACGGGATCGGAGACCACCCGGGCGTCCAGTGCCCCGGAGGCGGCAGTCATCTGCTGGGCGCGGGCGGTCACCTCGGCCGGGTCGTCGCCGCGCAGGTCCAGGAACATCCAGCCGTCCCCGCGGGGCAGGTCCGGCACCGCCGAGGCCCCCTTGGCGCGGGCCACGACGTCGACGATCCGGCGGTCCATCCCCTCGCAGGCCACCGGCTTGAAGGGCAGCAGGGCGGTGACGGCGTCGGCCGCCTCGGGCATGGTGGGGTATCCCAGCGCGACGGTGACGCCGTAGGGCGGGTCGGCGACCATCCTGACGGTGGCCCGGGTGACGATCCCCAGGGTTCCCTCGGTGCCGCAGATGAAGGCCGGCAGGTTGAAGCCGTTCTCGGGGGCCAGATGCTCCATCTGGTAGCCGGAGACCTGCCGGGAGAACCGGCCGAACTCGGTGCGGATGACCCCCAGGTTCGCCTCCGCCAGCTCCCTGAGCCCGGTCAGACGCGGATCGGCGGACTCCCCGGCGCGCACCGTGAGGACATCCCCGGCGGCGGTCAGCAGGTCGACCGACACGACGTTGTCGCAGGTACGGCCGTATCCCAGCGCCCGCGGACCGCAGGCATTGTTGCCGATCATCCCACCGATCGTGCAGCGGGTCGAGGTGGACGGGTCGGGCCCGAACCGCAGCCCGTGCGGACGGCCGGCGTCCTGCAGGGAGGCCTGGATGACGCCGGGGTCCACCACCGCGGTGCGGGCCTCGGGGTCGAGCTGATGGATCGTGTGGAGATGACGGGCCAGGTCGATCACCAGGCCCTCACCGATGGCATTGCCCGCGCAGCTGGTGCCCGCGCCGCGGGTGGTCACCGGAAGGCCCACCTCGGCGGCCGCCCGCACCAGGGCGGTCACCTCCTCGACGCTGCGGGGCCGTGCGACAGCGGTGGGGACGACCCGGTATATGGAGGCGTCGCTGGAGTACAGCGCACGAGCCAGGGTCGAGCTGTCCAGACAGTCGGGGGCCCCGGAATCGAGCCGGCCGAGTGTGGAGACGAAGTCCCCGAGAAGTTCACTGTCGGCAATCATGCTGGGAGCGGACATGTGCCTCAGTCTCCCACGGCCCCCAGGACGGTGCGCAGGGCCCTGCCCACCGCGGACAGGTCGGCCGGATCGATGACGTCGATGAAGACTCTTCGGACCGCCTGCAGGTGGAGCGGGGCGACCTCCACGAGGCGGGCGTAGCCGGCGTCCGTGAGGTGGGTCATCACCCCGCGACGGTCGTGACTGGCGGGCCGTCGCTCGACCATCCCGAGGGTCTCCAGCCGGGCCACGGTGTGGGTCATCCGGGACCGGGAGGCCCTCACCAGCTTGGCCAGGGCGCCCATCCGCAGGCTGCGGTCGGGGGCCTCCGACAGGTGGATCAGGACCTCGTACTCGCCCAGCCCCAACCCCTGGGCGCGCAGGTTGGCGTCGAGGACGCGGTCCACGGTCGCACTCGCCTTGAGCCAGTCCCGCCAGACCCTCTGCTGCTCCTCGTCGAGCCAGCGGGTGGTGCCCGGGTGTACAGGTGCGGGTGCCTGCCGGGCAACGTTGTCTTCGGGCATGGCTGCATCGTATGACCTGGCAACCTCCCTGGACGATCGAGCGTTCCCGTCCATCTGGCAGAACGGGATGGGACGGGATGGGACGGGATGGGACCCGATGAGGGGGGACGTCGACCGTCACCTCCGGGTGAGGAGTTGGCGGGTCTGTCTAACACTGCCCCCGGATCGTTGTGGGATCTGCCCATCAGGGTCCTGCCTAGAGTCGATCATGATCTGATGTCGCGCACCGCCGAGCCGGCCCGGGACGCCGCAGCGCCAGAGTTCCTGAAGGGCGAGGACTCAGCATCTGCGAAGCGCGCCAGCATCTGTGAAGAGCGCCGGCATCCATGAAGGGCAGGGGACCAGTGAGTCTCGAACAGGATCTGATCGACCGATCGGCACCCAACTTCGGGGCCCTGCTCGACCGGCAGGCCGACGCCCATCCCGACCGGGTGGCCCTGCTGGTGCCGCACGGTGCCGACGACCAGGTCAACATTTGGACCCCGATCACCTTCGCCCAGTTCCGCAGGCAGGCCCACGACGTGGCCGCCGGCCTGCTGGGGCTCGGTCTGGGGCGCGAGCAGCGGGTCGCCATCATGTCGGGCACCCGCACCGAGTGGATCATCGCCGACATGGGGATCTCCTGCGCCGGCGGTGCGACCACCACCGTCTACCCCAACACCAGTCCCGAGGAGACCGCGTACATCCTCACCGACTCCGACTCCCGGATCGTCTTCGTCGACACCGCCGCTCAGGTCGACAAGATCGTCTCCCGGACCGAGCTCGCCGACCAGATCCAGCAGATCGTCACCTTCGCGGGGACCGACGAGCGCACCGGTGCCGACGTCCACACCCTCGACCCCAGGGTGCTGACGATGGCCGAGCTGATCGCCTCCGGACGCCGTCTGCTGGCCGACGACCCGCAGCTGGTCCGGCGGATGATCGACTCCATCAGGCCCATCGATCTGGCCACCCTCATCTACACCTCCGGGACCACCGGCACCCCCAAGGGGGTCGAGATCGAGCACGGCTCGTGGACCTACATGGGTGCGGCCTGGGAGTACAAGGACTTCATCGGCCCCGACGACCTCCACCTGCTGTGGCTGCCCCTGTCGCACGCCTTCGGCAAGTGCCTGCTGGCCATCTGCATCCAGATCGGCGTCGCCCAGGCCGTCGAGGGGCGGATACCCCGACTGGTCCGCAGCATCGGCGAGGTCCGCCCCACCGTGATGTGCGGGGTGCCGCGGATCTTCGAGAAGATCCGCGCCGGCGTGATGACCGCCGCCCCCCAGGGGCGTCTGACCACCCGGATCTCCCACTGGGCCTTCGCCGTCGGGCGCGACTCGCGGCCCTACCGGCTGTCGGGGAGCCGGATGCCGCTCGCCCTGGCGGCCCGCTACCGGATCGCCGACGCGCTGGTCTTCGCCACCCTCAAGCGCAAGCTCGGTGGGGTCCGGTTCATGATCTCGGGAGGGGCGAAACTCTCCCCGCAGGTCCAGGAGTGGTTCTACTCGGCCGGCATCCCGATCGTGGAGGGCTACGGCGCCACCGAGTTGTGCGCGGTGGCCTTCTTCTCCGAGCCCTCCACCATCCGGTTCGGCACCGTCGGGCCGGTCTGCCCCGGCTGCGAGGCCAGGATCGCCGAGGACGGGGAGGTGCTGGTGCGCGGCCCGATCGTGGCTCGCGGCTACCACAACCTTCCCGAGAGGACCGCGGAGTCCTTCGTCGACGGCTGGTTCCACACCGGCGACATCGGCGAGTTCGACGAGACCGGCAGTCTGCACATCACCGACCGCAAGCGCGATCTGTTCAAGACCTCCGGGGGCAAGTACGTCGCACCCCAGAAGGTCGAGGCGGCGCTGATGGCCAACTGCCCCTACCTCGCCCAGGCCGTCGCCCTGGGGGAGGGCCACAAGTACGCGGTGGCCCTGCTCACCCTGGATCCCGAGAAGCTGGCGGTCTGGGGACGCCGGCACGGCCACCCCCAGATGTCCTACGCCGAGCTGACCCGTCAGCCCGAGGTGAGATCGACCATCCAGGGATATGTCGACCGCGCCAATGCCCACCTGGACCGGTGGGAGACCGTCAAGAAGTTCGCCATGCTCGACCACAACCTCGACGACGAGGAGGGGCTGGTCACCACCAGCCTCAAGGTACGGCGTGACGTGGTCGCCAACCGCTATCGTGACCTGTGGGAGTCCTTGTACAAGGGCGATGAGGTTCCCGAGGGCTGAGGCCACCCCAGCCCGCCACGTCCAGCCGCAGGAGGATTCCAGAAATGACGACCGACACGCTGGCGATTCGAGACGAGCTGTTGTCCCGCAGCGCCCGCAACCTCGGGGACATGCTGCGCCGCCGGGTGGATCAGACCCCCGACGCCACCGCCTTCCTGTACCCGGAGAACAACGCCAGTGGTCCCGAGAAGTGGACGCCGTTGACCTGGCGCGAGGTCCAGGACCGGGCCCACGACATCGCCGCCGGGCTGCTTGACCTGGGACTGGGACCCGAGCAGCGGGTGGCGATCTGCGCCGACACCTCCGTCTGGTGGATCCTCACCGATCTGGGCATCGGCTGCGCGGGCGGGGCCACCACGACCGTCTACGGCAACTCCCAGCCCGAGGACGTCGAGTACATCCTCACCAGCTCCGAGTCGCGGATCTACGTCGCCCAGAACAGCGCCCAGGCCGCCAAGGTGGAGCACAGCTCCGCCCTCGACGAGCTGGTCACCCACATCATCCTGGTCGACGACGACCGGCTCATCCAGGGCGCTCCCGGATCCGACCGACGGCTGGTCGCCGAGGACACCCGGGTGATCTCCCTGGCCGACCTGTCGGCCCGCGGACACGCCGCCCGGCAGGCCGATCCCGGAGCCGTCCAGCGGGTCATCGACGCCACCGCCCCCGACCACCTGGCCACCCTCATCTACACCTCGGGCACCACCGGTAAGCCCAAGGGGGTCGAGCTGACCCACCAGTCGTGGACCTACATGGGTGTGGCGATGGAGTCCTGGGACCCGCTGGAGCCCGGAGACCTGCAGTACTTGTGGCTGCCGCTGGCCCACGTCTTCGGAAAGTGCCTCATCGCGGTGCAGATGACCATCGGCTTCAGCTCGGCGGTCGACGGCCGGGTGGAGCGGATCGTCACCGGGATGGGCGAGGTGCACCCCACCTTCATGTGCGGGGTGCCGCGGATCTTCGAGAAGGTCCGCGCCAAGGTCATCACCTCGCGGGGGCTGGCTCGCACCATCTCGTCATGGGCCTTCCGGGTCGGCGAGCGCACCGCCCCTTACCGGCTGGAGGACCGGCCGCTGCCGGCCCGGCTGTCCGGTCAGCAGCTGCTCGCCGAGAAGCTCGTCTTCTCCAAACTCAAGCAGGCCATGGGCGGCCGGCTGCGGATGATGATCTGCGGCGGGGCGAAACTCTCCCCCCAGATCCAGCGCTGGTTCTTCGCCGCCGGGATCCCGGTCGTGGAGGGCTACGGCGCCACCGAGACCAGCGCCATCGCCTTCTTCAACGTCCCCAAGAAGGGTCGCTTCGGGCCCCGGTTCGGCACCGCCGGACCGGTCTGCCCCGGCTGCGAGGCCAGGATCGCCGAGGACGGGGAGGTACTGGTGCGCGGCCCGATCGTGGCCCGCGGCTACCACGAGCTGCCCGAGAAGACCGCCGAGACCTTCACCGACGGCTGGTACCACACCGGCGACATCGGCCACTTCGACGAGCTGAACTACCTGGTCGTCACCGAGCGCAAGCGCGATCTCATCAAGACCTCCGGGGGTAAGTACATCGCCCCCCAGAAGGTCGAGACCACCCTGATGGCCAACTGCCCCTACTTGTCTCAGGCCGTGGTGCTGGGGGAGGGGCACAAGTTCGCGGTGGCTCTGCTCACCCTGGACCGCGAGGCGCTGTTCAAGTGGGCGGAGAACCACGGCCACGCCGGCGACTCCTACGAGAAGCTCACCCAGCTGCCCGAGATCCGCCGATCCATCCAGCGCTTCGTCGACGTCGCGAACTCGCGACTGGACCGGTGGGAGACGGTCAAGCGGTTCGCGATCCTCGACCACGAGCTGGATGGTCAGAAGGGGCTGGTCACCGAGAGCCAGAAGGTGCGCCGCGACCAGGTCCGCAAGCGCTACAAGAAGGAGATCGAGGAGCTGTACGCCGATGAGCAGACGGCCTCCCGGGAGGATCCCGAGCGGTGAGTGAGGAGGGGAGCCCGGCCTCGGCGGTGCGGGTGCAGATCCCGATGCGGTGGTCCGACATGGACTTCCAGGGCCACGTCAACAATGTCGCGATCGCCGATCTGGTCCAGGAGGCCCGCTCCCTGGCGCTGATCGGTACCCCGGTGGAGAAGCTCTTCGGCACCGGGATCATCGTGGTGACCCAGGATGTCGAGTTCATCTCCCCGTTCACGGTCGACGGGAAGCCCCTCGACGTCGATGTCTGGTGCTCCAACCTGGGGATCGCGCGGGTCTTCCTCGAGTACCGGGCCCGCCATCACGGGGTCGACGTCGCCCGGTCCCGGGGCTGGGTGTGCCCCTTCGACTTCGACACCGGCCGGCCCCGACGTCTGGACCGCGCCGAGCACGCCACCTTCGAGGCGATGAGCGGCCCGGCGACGGTGTGGGGGGATCTGCCGCTGTCAGAGGTCAGCGGCGCGGGGGAGGTCACCGCCATCCCGGTGCGCTGGTCCGATGTGGACCGCTACGGCCACGTCAACAATGTGGCCCTGGCCGGATACCTGCAGGAGGCCAGGATTCAGGTCACCACCGGCTGGACGCCGGGGATGCGTCGGGCCGGCAGCCGCAACTGGGTGGTGGCACGCCAGGACATCGCCTACCGGCACCAGGTGCACCCCGCCATCGGGAGCTGTGCCGTGCACACCGCCCTGACCCGGCTGGGACGAACCTCGATCACTCTGGCGGCGTTTATCCCCACCGATGAGGGCACCGCCGTGTCGGCCGCCACCGTGCTGGTCTGCGTTGACCCGGCCACCGGTTCCGCCGTGCCGATCGACCAGGACACCAGGGCGGTGATGAGGGCTCACCTCATCGGCTGAGGCTCACCGAGCCCTCTGAAGATCGTGTGCGACGGGCTTCTCTCAGGGATCGCTCATCCCAGAGGTCGCTTCTGTCAGGAGTCACTCCTCCCAGAGGTCGCTCCTGCCAGGGGTCACGTGATTCGGGGGGTTCGGTGACCTGGAGGGCTCTATCGCCCCGGGGCGCTTCGGCGCTGATCTAGGGGCTCCATCGCCCCCGGGGCGCTTCGGACCCAGGATCACATCCGGGCGACGGGATCGTCCTCGGCCACCGGAATGCCCCACCGCTTGCGCCACGGATTGCGGTCGTTGTATCCGTCCAGGGCCACCGCCGCACACGACTGGGCGAGCTGACGGCCCAGCTCCTCGCGCTCCATCTGCGGGATCCGGTCGTCCCCGTCCATGTAGTCGCACAGCGCCTCGGCCGCCCGCTCGTACTCCGAGGAGTCCTGCATCAGACGTCGGCGGGTGTCACGGTAGGTGGTGCGCAGTGCGGTCCACACCAGCGCCTGCTCGAAGTCGTCGGGATCGGTCATCAGAGCCTCGACCGAGGTGTTGAAGGTTTCGGCGATCGCGGAGACCTCGGTGATCCGGGGCTCCCGTTCGCCCCTCTCGAGCAGTTCGAGCTGGTCCGGGGTGATGGTGGCACCGCGGTTGGCCAGCTCGTCGCAGAGCCGCTGCTGGCTCCAGCGGCGGGTCTTTCGCGCCGCCGAGATGTTTGCGGCGAGGCGTTCCACAAGGGCATTCATGGCCCCCACTCTTCCACCCGCGGCGACCTCGAGCCGCCGCGGGTGGACCCACAGTGCTCAGGCGCTGACCTCGGAGCCGTCCCCGCTCCACTGCAGGTGCCAGGAACCCTGGTCGTCGACGCGACGGTAGGTGTGCGCGCCGAACAGATCGCGCAGGCCCTGGGTGAGAGCCGCGTTGAGCCGTGGCGCGCGGACCTGGTCGTAGTAGCTCAGCGCCGCGGAGAACCCGGGCACCGGCACCCCGGCCTCGGCGGCCCTGGCGACCACCCGACGCCAGGAGGCCTGGGAGGAGGCGAGCTCGGCCTTGACCGAGGGGGCCTCCAGCAGGGTGGTGAGGTCGTTGGCGGCGTACTCGTCATGGATCCGCTGGAGCAGACGCGCCCGGATGATGCACCCGTCGCGCCAGATCGAGGCCACCTTGGCCATGTCGACCTGCCAGCCGTACTCCTGGGCGGCGGTGCGGATCTCGTCGAGCCCCTGGGAGTAGGCGACCACCTTCGAGCTCCACAGTGCCGCACGGACATCGTCGAGGAATCCCTGCCGGTCGTCGACCGAGATCTTCCCGTCGGGTCCGGTGAGGGCCTGCTGGCCGGCGGCGCGCAGCTTCGGGGAGCTGGAGACCGCGCGGGAGAAGACCGCCTCGCCGATGGTGGAGACGTCGACCCCCAGGTCCAGGGCCGACTGCACCGTCCAGGTGCCGGTGCCCTTCATCCCGGCCTCGTCGACGATGACGTCGATGAGATCGCGGGAGGAGTCGCGCGGATCTCGGGTGGCCAGCACCCGCGAGGTGATCTCGATGAGGTAGGAGTCCAGGTCGCCGGTGTTCCAGCTGGCGAAGACCTTGGCGGCCTCGGCGTTGGACAGGCCCACCCCGCGCAGCAGGGCGTGGGCCTCGCCGATGAACTGCATGTCGGCGTACTCGATGCCATTGTGAACCATCTTCACGAAGTGACCGGCGCCGTCGGTGCCCATCCAGGCGCAGCAGGGCTCCCCGTCGACATGGGCGGAGATCTTCTCCAGGACCGGCCCGATGGCACGGTAGGACTCCTTCGAGCCGCCCGGCATGATGGACGGCCCCTCCAGGGCGCCCACCTCGCCGCCGGAGATCCCGGTTCCCACGTAGTGGATCCCGGTCTCGCGCAGTGCAGCCTCGCGCCGCCGGGTGTCCTTGAAGAAGGAGTTGCCGCCGTCGACCAGGATGTCGCCGGGTTCCAGCAGCGGCACGATCTCGTCGATCACCGCGTCGGTCGGCCCGCCCGCCTTGACCATCATCACCACGCGGCGGGGCCGTGACAGGGAGGCGACGAAGTCGGCCAGCTGATGGAAGGAGAGGAAGGTGCCCTCGGACCCGTGCTCGGCGATGACCTTGTCGGTGCGTGCGTCGGTGCGGTTGTACAGGGCGACCTTGAACCCCTTGTGGGCCATGTTGCGCGCAAGATTGGACCCCATCACCGCCATTCCGATGACCCCGACGTCCGCCTGGGCGGCTTGAGTGCTGGTCTGCGACATCAATTCCTCCTGTTGATCGGTCGGTCTCATTGTGTCAGCCCGGCCCGAATCCGGTTCTGCCACCCTGTTCGCGGCAGGAGGATTCCGACATCCCGGAGTTCGTCGACCGGTGCCGTCGGTGGCCGCGCTGGTCTAGTCTGGCGGCCATGAGCTCAGCCCTGGTGTTGATGAATGTCCTGGTGCCCCTGAAGGTGATGCCGGGATGGCCGCCGTACACCTTCAGCCCGATCCACTTCATCGTGCTGTGCTTCATCGGACCGCTGCTGGTGGCCGCCCTGTTCGCGGTGATCGGCAAGACGCCGGGGTGGCTGCGTCAGCGCCACGCCTCCGAGCAGGCCGCCGGTCTGGCAGAGCCCGCCGATCCTGCCCGCCGCGACGCCGCACCGGCCGATGAGGTGGCCGAGGCCGACCGGGTCCCCACCGACCAGGTCGCTGCCGGCGAGTCGGGCAGCAGTCACTAGACCGAGTCCTGACCGGTCGGGTGTCCCGTCCGGTCGGCAACGTCACCGGGCGGGTACTCGCTCAGCCTCGACCGCTCACTTCAGGTCACTTCAGGCTGAAGGCCTGGCAGCGCAGCGCCCGCTCGGTGCCGTCGGCCTGCTCCAGAAGCACCCGGCGCACCGTGCTGGACAGCGTCCGCGAGGACATCCAGTCGCTCAGCTCGTCGAGCCAGGCGCGATCGGCCACCTCGCCGGGGAACAGCCACTGCAAGGCGTTCTGCACCTGGGCATGGCCGGCCTCGCGCCACTGACCCTCCTCGGAGTTGATCGCCTCGCACAGCTGGAGATACTTCGCCGCGTACGGCTTCAGCACCTCCTCCTGGTCGGGATTGTTGAAGTGGCTGACGATCGACCGGTAGGTCTCGTTGGGCACCCCCGCCTCATCGGTCGCCCGCTTCCATGCGGTCTCCTTGGCCTGGGCGGTCGGCACTGCGGCCCGGGCGCCGGCGGCCTGCTCGGCCCCGGAACTGGTCTTGTCCCGCTCCTGCTCGGCGGCGATGAAGGACTCGTCGGCGGCTCCCAGCCGGGCCAGCGTCGAGACGATCCGCCACCGGAGGTCCTGATCGACGTCCAGACCCTCGGGCACCTCCTCGCCGTTGAGCCAGCCCGCCAGCAGCGGCACCCCCTGGCTGCCGATCGCCCCGGTCAGCCCGTTGGTGAGGGCCAGCTGATGGTCCGACCCGGGCTGGGCGTCGCGCAGCAGGGTGGCAAGGGTGCTGATCAGACCGGTCCGGACCTCCTCGCGCAGCGAGGGGTCGGTGTAGTTGAGAGTGGCGGCGGTGGCTTGGCGGATCAGCGAGGAGACGGCGGTGAGGTCCTGCTCGGAGGCCAGCCCGTTGGACACCAGGGTGACGTAGTCCTGGGCCCTCAGCTCGGCGTCGCGGCACATGTCCCAGGCCGCTCCCCAGCACAGCGCCCGGGCCAGCGGATCGACCAACTGGCCGATGTGGGCGGTGAGGGTGGCCAGGCTGGCCGGATCCAGCCGGACCTTCGCGTAGGTGAGGTCGGCATCGTTGAGCAGGATGAGATCGCCGCGGGAGTGACCCACCAGGGCGGCGATCGGCGTCCGCTCCCCGAAGATGTCGACGTCCAGCCCGTCGGTGCGCACCAGCCCCTCGTCGGTGAGCGAGTAGATGCCGATCCCCAGTCGGTGGGTCCGCAGGGTCGGGAACTGCGCTGAGGCGGACTGGATGATGTCGAACCGGGTGAAGGCCCCGTTCTCGTCCAGATCGAAGTCCGGGCGCACCGTGTTGACCCCGGGGGTGCGCAGCCAGGTCTCGGTGAAGCGCGACAGGTCACGGCCGCTGGAGCGCTGGAGCTGGTCCAGCAGGTCGGACAGCTGGCTGTTGCCGAAGGCGTTGGCGTTGAGGTAGGCCCGCACCCCGGCCAGGAAGGCGTCCTCCCCGACGAAGGCGACCAGCTGCTTGAGGGTCGAGGCCCCCTTGGCGTAGGTGATCCCGTCGAAGTTCTGCTCCACGGTGGCCAGGTCGACCATGTCGGCGGCGATTGGGTGGGTGGTGGGCAGCTGATCCTGGGCGTACCCCCAGGTCTTGCGCTGGTTGGCGAAGGACACCCAGGGGTTGACGCCGCCGTAGCGGGCCACGATCTTCTCCTGGCAGTGGTGGGAGGCCCACTCGGCGAAGGACTCGTTGAGCCACAGGTCGTCCCACCAGGTCATCGTCACCAGGTCGCCGAACCACATGTGGGCCAGCTCGTGGAGGATCGTGTTGTCGCGCGAGTCGTAGGCCGCCGCGGTCACCTTGGAGCGGAACAGGTAGTCATCGCGGTGGGTGACGCAGCCGGCATTCTCCATCGCGCCGGCGTTGAACTCGGGGACGAAGGACTGGTCGTACTTGCTGAACGGGTAGGGGTGGCCGAACTCGGCCTCGTAGACCTCGAAACCGCGCTGGGTGGTGGTGCGGATCCGATCGGCGTCCAGGAACTCCTTCATCGACTGGCGGCACAGGATGTTGGCCTGGATGTCGCCGCCCTCGCGGGTGCGCACGGTGCCCTCGTCGACGTGGTAGTCGCCGGCCACCAGGGCGGTGAGGTAGGTCGAGATGCGCGGGGTCAGGCCGAACTGCCAGGTGGAGATGTCGTCATAGGGTCCCTGGGCGACGGTCACCTCCGCCGAGTTGGAGATCACCGTCCAGCCCGTCGGGGCGAGCACCTGGAGCTGGAAGGTGCCCTTCTGGTCGGGCTGCTCGAAGTTGGCGTAGACCCGGCGGGCGTCGGCGATCTCGAACTGGCTGTACAGGTAGACCTTGCCGTCGGCGGGATCGACGAACCGGTGCAGACCCTCCCCGGAGTGGGAGTAGCGGCACAGCGCCACGATGGTGAGCTGGTGCTCCCCGGCCGGGGCCTCGATCGGGTAGCGGTGGTCATGATGGGCCGCCGGGTCCAGCGGGACGCCGTCCAGCTCGGCGGCGTAGACCCCGTCGGCGATCAGGTCGGCGTGGGTGGGCTCCCCGGTGCTGGTGAAGTGGATCGTCGAGGAGGAGACGAAGGTGCCGGTCGGATCGGCCAGCGGGTTGCCCTGCGGGTCGCGACCCGACAGGTCCACGACCACCCGGTAACCGAGCGTCCTGACGATGTCCGAACGAGTTCGCGCTTCGTCTCTGCTGATGTTCACCGGGTTCATGCTGGTGCTCCTCGGAAGGTGTTTGTGACACGCCCGCTGCCACGTCGGGTGGCTGTCAGGGCAGACTCTATCGACTTGCCCTGGGTGCCGATACTCAACGGCGCCGATACACACCATGGAGCTGCGCGCGCGGCGAAATGTCGCTCCACAGGCCGATTCGGGCCCTCTGACGGGCATCCTCGCGGTTGACTGGGGCCATGACGACAACTGTTGACTTCTGGTTCGACCCGGCATGCCCGTGGGCCTGGATGACCTCGCGATGGATGCTCGAGGTGGAGAAGGTCCGCGACGTCCACACCGTCTTCCACGTGATGAGCCTGGCGGTGCTCAACGAGGGGCGCGACCTGCCCGAGGACTACCGGCGGGAGATGGACCGGGCCTGGATCGGCGCCCGGGCCGCCACCGCTGTGGCCACCAGCTACGGTCAGGAGGCGGTGCGCCCCTTCTACACCGCGCTGGGCACCCGCTACCACCTGGGCAGGGCCCCGCACGACCGCGACACCGTGGCCGCCGCACTCCAGGAGTGCGGCTACGACACCGGTATCGCCGAGCGCGCCACCACCGAGGAGTTCGATGAGGCGATGAGGGCCTCCCACCACGAGGGGATGGACCCGGTCGGCCAGGACGTCGGCACCCCCGTCCTGCACGTCAACGGGATGGCGCTGTTCGGCCCGGTGATCTCCCCGGCTCCCAAGGGGGAGCAGGCCGGTGAACTCTTCGACGGCTTCCTCAAGATGGTCTCCTACCCGGGATTCTTCGAGCTGAAGCGGACCCGGACGGTGGGGCCGATCTTCGACTGAGCGAGGGGGAATCTCGGTGCGCAAGGATGGATCCATGGTGAATGAGGAGAACCCGGTGGAGGCCAGCACCTCCGAGTCGACGCTGCGGCACACCTGGAAGGAGCTGGTCGACCAGATCCTGGCCGCCCAGGAGGCCTACTACGGTGCCGATGCGCCGACCATCTCCGATGCCCGGTACGACCACCTGATGCGCGACCTCCAGTCATTGGAGGAGCACAACCCCCAGCTGCGCACCCCGGACTCGCCCACCCAGCGCGTCGGTGCGCCGCAGCAGGTCACCGACTTCGCCCCGGTGCAGCACATCGAGAGGCTGCTCAGCCTGGACAACGTCTTCACCCTGGACGAGCTCGCCGAGTGGATCGCCCGGGCCGGGGCGACAGCCTCCCAGCAGGTCCCCGGTGAGCACTCCCAGCTGCTGTGCGAACTCAAGATCGACGGCCTCGCCCTGGATCTGGTCTACCGCAACGGCCGGCTCGACAGCGGTGCCACCCGCGGCGACGGACGGGTCGGCGAGGACGTCACCGGCAATGTGCGCACCATCCGGGCCATCCCGCAGCGACTCACCGGCGACGACGTCCCCGCCCTGCTGGAGGTGCGCGGGGAGGTCTTCTTCCCGGTGGAGGACTTCGCCGATCTCAACGCCCATCTGGTCGAGGTGGGCAAGCCGCCGTTCGCCAACCCCCGCAACGCGGCGGCCGGGTCGCTGCGCCAGAAGGACCCCCGGGTGACCGCCGGACGACCGCTGTCGATGATCTGCCACGGACTGGGACGGGTGGACGGCCACGACTTCTCCAGCCAGGGCCACGCCTACCGCAAGCTCGCCGAGTGGGGACTGCCGGTCTCGCCCTACTACAAGCTGGTCGACACCCCCGCCCAGGTGATGGACTTCGTCCAGTACTGGGGGGAGCACCGCGACGAGGCCGCCCACCAGATCGACGGGATCGTCGTCAAGATGGACGACGTCGAGGTGCAGCGGGCGCTGGGTGCCACCTCCCGGGCCCCCCGCTGGGCGATCGCCTTCAAGTACCCGCCCGAGGAGGTCAACACCAAGCTGCTGGACATCCGCGTCAACGTCGGCCGGACCGGCCGGGTCACCCCCTACGGGGTGATGGAGCCGGTCACGGTGGCGGGCTCCACGGTCGAGATGGCGACCCTGCACAACGCCTTCGAGGTGAAGCGCAAGGGTGTCCTGATCGGCGACACGGTCGTGCTGAGGAAGGCCGGAGACGTCATTCCCGAGATCCTCGGGCCGGTCGTCGAGCTGCGCGACGGCACCGAGCGGGAGTTCCAGATGCCGACCGTCTGCCCCTCCTGCGGAGCCACCCTCGGCTACGAGAAGGAGGGGGACAAGGACCTGCGCTGCCCCAACACCAGAGGCTGCCCCTCCCAGCTGCGCGAGCGCGTCTTCGCGCTGGCCTCCCGCTCCGGACTCGACATCGAGGCCTTGGGATGGGAGGCCGCGATCGCCCTCACTGATCCTGAGAACGCCCGGCCCGACCCCTCCCTGGTGACCGGGGAGATGCCCGAACCCCAGACCCCGGTGCTCACCAGCGAGGCCGGACTGTTCGACCTGCAACCCGACGACCTCGCTGACGTCCAGGTGTGGCGCCAGCGCAAGGTGAAGGGCTCTCCCGGGCCGTGGGTCCGGGAACCCTACTTCTGGACCCGGGCCACCAGGACCCGGCCCTCGGCCCCGGCGGCCAACACCCGCAAGATGTTCGACGAGCTGGCCAAGGCCCGCAACCAGCCGCTGTGGCGGGTCCTGGTGGCACTGTCCATCCGCCACGTCGGGCCGACGGCGGCCCGCGCCCTGGCCACCCGGTTCGGCTCCCTGGCGGCGATCCGCGCCGCCAGTCAGGAGGAACTGGCCCAGACCGACGGGGTCGGACCCGTCATCGCCGAGTCGGTGATCGACTGGTTCGGGGTCAACTGGCACCAGGAGATCGTCGAGCGCTGGGCCGCCGCCGGAGTGCGGATGGCCGACGACACCTCCGGGGGGCCGGCGGCCACCCTGGAGGGGCTCACCGTGGTGGTCACCGGCAGCCTGGAGGGATTCAGCCGGGACGAGGCCAAGGAGGCCATCCTGTCGCGCGGCGGGAAGGCCGCCGGATCGGTCTCCAGGAAGACCGACTACGTCGTGGTGGGGGCCAACGCCGGGTCCAAGGAGACCAGGGCGCGGGAACTGGGCCGCCCGATCCTCGACGAGGCGGGATTCCGCCATCTCCTGGACCACGGACCCCAGGGGGTGCCGACGGTCGGCTGAGGCCGACACACCCCTTGGCGGCCGAGTCCCGGTGAGCACCGGCCGACCGCCACGACGATCCTGGCGCGCCGTGCGGGAGGCGGCCCCGGTCGTGATCGTCGGGGCCGCAGACCCCGGACGCCGGCGATAAGCTCAGGTGCGGGACCGATCAGCTCAGGTGACGCGCCACCCGGTCCTCCAGACGCCGCCGCACCGCCGGCCACTCGTGGGACAGCAGGGAGTAGACGACGGCGTCGTCCAGGACCCCGTTGGCGTGGCGGGCGTAGCCGCGCAGCACCCCGTCGCGGCGGAACCCGAGTCTCTCGATCGCGGCCCGCGACTGCTGGTTGGTCCACTTGGTGCGCAGCCCGACGCGCTGGCAGCCGAGCTCCTCCATCGCATGGGCGATCAGCAGCCGCTTGGAGTCGGGATTGGTGCCGGTGCCCTGGCATGAGTCGCGGGTCCAGGTGTAGCCGATCTCCAGACGCGGCACCGAGGGCTCCAGGTCGTAGTAGGTGGTCACCCCGACGACCTGCTCATCGGCCAGCCGCACGCAGACGAAGGGGACCATCCTGCCGGCGTCACGGGCCGCCAGCTTGCCGGCGATGTCGTCGGCCATCCGCTCCGGGTTCGGTGTCGAGGTCCACCACAGGCGATCTCCCAGATCGCCGTCGCGGGTGGCCTCCCGCAGCGCGTCGAGATGGTCCATCGAGAGCGGCTCCAGCCGCACGATCCGCCCGGTGAGAGTCAGTCCGGGATCGATCCAGGCCATGGTGGTCTCCTTGTCTCAGAACTCGGTGATGCTGAACGGGAGGTCGTCGGTGGCGAACATCCGTCCGATCGTCTGGATCTGCTCGGCGGTGCCGCGCAGGTGACCCGCCCCGGCCAGGGACTGGGCCCGCACGGCGCCGAAGTACAGCGATCCCAGGGCGGCGATCCCGATAGTGGCATGCCCCTCGGTCCCCGCCGCGTCGTCGGCCACCCGGGTGACCACGGCGGGCCGCTCCGGGTCGCTCACCTCGATCCGGTAGCTGCCGGTGCACCACTCCAACGGATCGGTGACACGCAGCACCACCGAGCCGGTGTGGTCCCAGCCGCGCACCGACAGCGCTTTCACGACGTCGAGGATGCGCACCCAGGTGAGGTCCGACCGTCCGGTGAAGCGCACCAGCCGCGGGTCCCGGACGGCCCACGGAAGGGGGGTGTCCGGATTCGTGTTTCCGGCGGTGATCTTGGTCACCAGGTCGATGGAGGCCAGGAACTCCCACAGGCCCAGTTCGGCGTCGGCGGTGACAGCGATGAGGTCATGCACCTCCAGGGTGCTCCCGAAGTCCTCGGTGACCTGGTAGGACACCACCCCGTCGGGGCGGCCCTGGGGATCCCGGTGGATCGCCGAACGGACCCTCCGGTCGGGCTTCTGCTTCTCGTAGGACCATCGTCCGGAGGCGAACTCGACCCACCAGTCGAGGCGGCCGTGGGAGCCGCGGCGGGAGGCGTGGAAGCGCCGGAACAGTTCCAGACGCAGCTCGTCGATCTTTCCGGGAGCCACCATCTCCACCGAGCCCTCGGGGCGGTGGGACAGCACGAACCGGCCTCCGCTGGTCACCTCGATGCGCTGGTTCTGGGTGGACACCCCGAACCCGAAACGGCCGTAGATGGCCCCCTCGGTCGCGGTGAGAGCAGCCATCGACAGGCCGGCCCGCCTGGCCGCCGCCAGGTCGTGGCTGATGAGACCGCGGAGCAGGCCTCGACGTCGATGGGTCGGACGGACCGTCACATCGGTGATGAAGTCGGCCGGCTCGAGGTGACCGTGGCCGGTGTTGATGGTCTGGTCGTAACTGGCCAGGGTGGCCACCGGCAGACCCGGCAGCTCCGGGTCGTCCTCGGGGCCCTGGACCGCCCAGAGGCGCTCCCCGGCGACGTGCTGGGCGAAGTGGTTCAGGAAGTCGTCGTCCGGCCAGGGCATGTGGAAGCCCAGATTGACCGCACGGCACTGCGCGACGATTCCCTGGGAGACCGTCCCGTCGGTGACCACCCGCGCCAACCGGTAGGGGTCTGGCAGTTCTCGCGGTTGGCTGACATCGGGCCTGCGTCGATCCTCGGACATGCCCTCACCGTATCGGAGCCCCACGTCAACGGCCGATCGGGCGATGAAAGGATGAGCCCATGACCTTCCATCCCAGCCATGTCCATGTCGCCACCGATCACGCCGCCTTCGAGCTGAAGGAGTACCTGGTCAAGGAGCTCCGCGCTGCCGGCTACCAGGTCGTCGACCACGGGGCCACCAGCTATGACGCTGAGGACGACTACCCCGACTTCTGCATCCCCTGCGCCCAGGCGGTGGTCGCCGAGCCGGGCTCGCTGGGGATCGTGTGCGGGGGTTCGGGCAACGGCGAGCAGATCGCGGCGAACAAGGTGGCCGGGATCCGCGCGGCGCTGGTCTACAACGCCGAGATGGCCCAGCTCGCCCGTGAGCACAATGACGCCAATGTGATCTCCCTGGGTGGCCGGATGCAGTCGGTCGAGGACGCCTGGGAGTGGGTGAAGGTCTTCCTCACCACCCCGTTCTCCGGGGTCGAGCGCCACCAGCGCCGGATCGAGAAGCTGGCCCACTGGGAGTCGGCCGGAGCCCTCAGCTGATCCAGGCCGATCCCGGCTGATCACTTCGTGGGGGCGTCGTCCCGTCCGTCGGTCCGGGTCGCGTCCCCGTCGGCACCGTGGCCGGCATCCCTGCTACCGGCCCGGCCGGCACCCCGGCCCTCGGCCCTGTGGTCCTCGCCCCGTGCCCGTCTCCTCAGCGAATCGAGGATGAACGGCCACTCGCGGCCATTCGCGGGCATCGGCACCGTCTCCGAGGGCGGCGTACGGTGTTGACGGCCCAGCAGCTCGCGGGCGCGCAGCGCACGGACCCGGTCGACGACCGGGCCGGATCGCCGCCCGTTCGTGGTCGGCCTGCCGGACCTGCTCATTGCTCCATTCCACCACGTCCGGGAGGCCGAGTTGCCAGAGGGGCACGTCATCCACCGTCTTGCAGGCGCCATCGAGGACGCCTTCGCGGGCGAGGAGGTGACCGTCACCTCCCCCCAGGGCCGCTTCGCGGTGGAGGCCGCCCATCTCAACGGCAGCCGGCTGCGCGGGGCACAGGCCTGGGGCAAGCACCTGCTCATCGACTTCGCCGCCGAGGGAGCCCACCTGGTCCACATCCACCTCGGACTCATCGGCAGGTTCACGGTGGGGCCGATCACCCCGGTGCACGGCCAGGTGAGACTGCGCATCGAGGACGCCGTGAGCTCTGCCGATCTGCGAGGACCGCAGTGGTGCCGACTGCTCAGCGACGAGGAGTGGGAGGCCGTCCTGTCCACCGTCGGCTCCGACCCGATCCGCCCTGATGCCGATCCGGAGAAAGCCTGGCGGGCCATCCACCGCAGCACCCGGGCGATCGGGGTGCTGCTGATGGACCAGTCGATCACCGCCGGGGTGGGCAACATCTACCGGGCCGAGGTGCTCTTCCGCCACCGGATCGACCCGATGACCCCCGGGAACAGACTGGCGCACGCGACCTGGCAGGCCATCTGGGAGGACCTGGTGGTTCTGATGCGCCGCGGGGTGGCCACCGGTCGCATCGACACCGTCCGGCCCGAGCACACCCCGGAGGCGATGGGGCGGCCCCCTCGCCTCGACCGGCACGGCGGCGAGGTCTACGTCTACCGCCGGGACGGACAGCCCTGCCTGGTCTGCGGAACCACCGTGCGCCGGACCAATCTGGCCGGACGCCACCTGTTCTGGTGCCCGCGCTGCCAGCGGAGGCACCGATGACCCCGGCGTCAGGATCCGACTCCCGGTCAGTGGACTGGCAGGGCTGGACCCTCGACCTCGGGGTCGACGCCGACTCCTGGCCCCGGGTGACCGGCTGCTCCCCGGCCGGGGAGGTCCTGGTCAGCGCACCCTCCCCCTGGGGGGTGAGGGAGGCCGACCGGCTGGGCACCGAGATCGAGGTGAGCGCGATTCACCCCAGCGGGGCGCGGATGAGGATCCGTCAGAGCATCGATGAGAGCTGGGACGTCCGCATCGCGGTGGCTCCGCCGTCCGAGGCCATGACGTCGGTCGAGGTGCCGGGGCCGGTCTGGCGGTTCGGAACCGACAGTCCGGTCCAGGTGTGGACCGCCGGCGCCGAGGGCCTCGCTCTCACCGACCGGGACCCGCAGGACCCGGCTGGGCGACGGATCGTCTGGCGCCAGATCGTCGGGGACTCCAGCCTGGACGTCGAGGGGATCCGCCCGCTGGGGGAGTCGCTGACCCTGGAGCCGGGACGCACCCGCACCGCCCTGTGGCGGGCCACGCCGGTCGACGACGTCGCCTCGGCGGCAGCCAGACTGCCGTCCTGGCTGCCCGACGAACTGCTGGTCGATCCCGCCGTCGACCAGGAGATCTGGCTGGACACCCCCGACGCCGGACTGCTCCTGGACGGCGCACCGAGCGACCAGTGGCTGAGTCCCGGCACCGACTCCCCGACAACAGATCACGACGTCATGCACGAGGTGCAGGTGCGCCAGGCCCGCGGCACCACGCGGCTGATGGTCGGCTGGGCGATGATGGCCCGCGACCACGCCCGCCGGCGCGCCGAGGAGATCCTCGAGGGAATGGATCCCCGGCTGGTCACCGGGGCGCAGTTGTGGATCCTGCTCCAGGCCACCCCGGTCGGGGCGGTCCGCGGCGAGGACGTCGTCGCCGCGGTCGCCGAGTCCCTGGAGAACCGGCTGGCGCGCCCGGGCGCCGACTTCTTCACCGTTGTCTCCGCGATCACGGTGGCTGCCCAGATCGGCGACGCCGACATCTGGGAGTCTGCGATGGAGGGCCTGGCGAGCCTGCCCGCGGAGGCCCCCGGCACTCTCATCGGCCACGCGCTGGCCCGGTCGCGGGCCCTCCTCCACGACTGGCAGGTCCCGGCACCCCGCAGCGGCAGGGCCGACGACCCGCTGGTGCGCGCCGAACGGTCGGTGCTGCTGCGACCGGGCCCCGTACCGAACCCAGGACCGAACCCTGGACCGGGCGTCGACGACGGCCCGGACGCAGACGCCCTGGCCGCGCTGTGGTGGCTCGGGTCGGCGCTGCCCGTCCCCGGCCCCCGCCCCCTGATGGGCCGGACCGGCCCGGTGGACCCGATCCAGTCGGCCTGGGCCTCGGCCATCTGCTCCTTCTGGCCGCAGTGGTGGCAGATCGGCCCCGACTGGGGTGTCGACGTCACCCGGCTGCGGCAACGGACCGCCCGTCGGCTGCTGCTCGACCCGGAGCTGAGAGACGAGACGCTGGCCCTGCTGCTCTGGTGAGCGCGCAGGGAGCGGGCAGGGAGCGACCGGGGGGCTGGGGAGAACACCTCTGTTGCCGAGGTTGCGGGCGCGTTCCGGAGTGGCGCCGATCGGTGTGGTGCGCGCGAAGGCTGCACCCCGGGTGGCACAGTGTGAGCGTGACCATCGCAGAAACCCGATCCAGACGCGGCGCCGCCGTGGTCGTTCCGCGACTCATGCTCGTGGGAGCGGTCCTGACCGCCCTGAGGCTGTTGTTCGCCCAGACCTGGTGGGTCCAGGGCCTGAGCTCGCTGTTCTCGGTGCTGGTCTTCCCGACCGACCTGGGCAGCTGGGGGCTGGTCGTCCTGCTGATGGTGCTGGCCTACTCCCTGAACCGCCGTAAGCGCATCGCCTGGCTGGGCTGCCTGGTGATGTTCGGGTTGATGTGGCTCGTGTCGGTGTTCTTCTTCGTCGTCCTCATCGTCGAGGTGGTTCAGGGAGACCCCACCGACCCGTTCGAGGACATGGGGATCGCCTCCTACCTGTTCAACGTCGTGAGCGTCGGCTGGATCCTGCTGGTCCTGGTGGAGAACCACTCCCAGTTCGGTGCCCGCACCGCCCGGGCCAATCTGCGCCGGGCCATCGTGGTGCTGGTCTCGGGACTGGCCGCCACCGCCCTCATCGGATGGCTGCTGGTGTGGGCCTCCGGCGGATCGGGACGCCCCCGCAGCCGGCTGTGGCACCTCATCGCCCGGATGCTGGAGGGCCACCGCGCCGACACCAGCCCGTTGGCCCCCGCCTGGGTGGGCGACATCATCGGACTGCTCATCGCCGGTACCCTGGTCGCCGCCCTCATCGTGCTGCTGCGCTCCCAGCGGGAGGTCGCGGTGATGACCCTGGCCGAGGAGCTGGAGGTGCGTCGCCTGCTGGCCGCCAATCCTGCGGACTCGCTGGGCTACTTCGCCCTGCGTCGCGACAAGTCGGTGTCCTTCTCGGCCAACCGGCGGGCCGCCATCGCCTACCGCACCGTCTCGGGGGTGATGCTGGCCGCCGGGGACCCGATCGGACCCGCCTCCCAGTGGCCCGCGGCGATCGACTCCTTCCTGCGCACCGCCCACACCTTCGGCTGGACACCGGCCGTGCTGGGGACCTCGGAGGCCGGCGCCACCGCATGGGAGCGGGCCGGCCTGAGAGTGATGAGGATCGGCGACGAGGCGATCATCTCGCCGTCGACCTTCCACCTGGACGACCACGAGCTGAAGGCCGTCCGCGGCACCGTCGACCGGTTGCACAAGGCCGGCTACTCGGTGCGGGTCCGCCGCCACGAGGACATCGCCCCGGCCGAGCTGGAAGAGCTCATCACCCTCGCCGACCGGTGGCGCATCGACGGCGACGAGCGCGGGTTCTCGATGGCCCTGTCTCGCCTGGGCGACGTCCTGGACGGACGCTGCGTGATGGTGGAGGCCCGCTATCCCGACGACCAGGGCACCGCCGGACTGCTGTCCTTCGTGCCGTGGGGGGAGGACGGGCTCTCCCTGGACGTGATGCGCCGAGACCCGAGGGCCGACAACGGGGTCACCGAGCTCATGGTGGCCGGGCTGATGTCGGCGGGCCGGGAGATGGGTCTGCACCACGTCTCACTGAACTTCGCGGTCTTCCGCGAGGCCATCGAGCAGGGTTCGCGGGTCGGGGCCACCCTCCTGCAGAGACTCAACCGGCGACTCATCGCGGCCGCCTCCCGCTGGTTCCAGATCGAGCAGCTCTACCGGTCCAACGTCAAGTACAGCCCGCAGTGGCAGGCGCGCTACCTGGGATACGCCGACGCCGCCGATCTGGGGCAGGTCGGTGTCGCCCTGGGACAGGCCGAGGGGCAGCTGGACCTGCCGCGATGGATGCGTCCGCTGCCGCTTCCGGTCCAGCCGATCTACACCGCCGAGTCCCGTCCCGAGATCGCCGCCTTCCTCGCCGAGCAGTCGAAACCCTCCCTGCTCCCGACCCGGCCGGTGCCCGAGCAGATGCGGGCCAGGATGGCCACCCGACAGCACATCCTCGACGAGGGGGGACAGGCCTACCCGCCCGATATCCACCCCGACCACCGGCCGCACGACGTGGAGACGGTGGCGATGGGGGAGTCCATCTCCGTCGTCGGACGGGTGCTGGCGGTGCGCGACCACGGCGGGGTGATCTTCGCCGAGGTGGCCGACTGGTCCGGATCGGCCCAGGTCGTCCTGGAGGTCTCGGCGCTGGGAGCCGGGTCGATGGCCCTGTTCCGCTCCCAGATCTCGCTGGGCGACCATCTGCTGGCCGAGGGCACCGTCGGACCGACCCGCAACGGCACCCGTTCCCTGCTGCTGACCTCCTGGCGGTTGGCCGCCAAGGCACTGCGGCCGCTGCCGGACCGCCGCTCCGGGATGAGCGACCCGGAGGCCCGGGTCCGTCGGCGCTACCTGGACCTCATCATCAACAGGTCGGCCCGCGACCAGTTGAGGGCCCGCTCCGAGACCATCCGGGCGGTGCGCGAGACCCTGCTGGGCCACGACTACCTAGAGGTCGAGACGCCGATCCTCCAGACCATCCACGGCGGGGCCAATGCCCGGCCCTTCCGCACCCACATCAACGCCTACGACCTGGATCTGTACCTGCGGATCGCGCCGGAGCTGTTCCTCAAGAGGCTGATGGTGGGCGGTGCCGGCCGGGTCTTCGAGATCGGTCGCAACTTCCGCAACGAGGGGGCCGACGCCACCCACAACCCGGAGTTCACGATGCTGGAGGCCTACCAGGCCTACGGCGACTACGTGCAGATGCGCCATCTCACCCGCGAGATGATCCTCACCGCGGCCCGGCGGGCCACCGGCGGCACGTCGATCCGGGGTCGCGACCGCTCCGGCGTCGAGCACGAGATCGACCTGGCCGAGGAGTGGCGGGTGGTGACGGTCAACGAGGGGATCTCCGCGGCCCTGGGCGAGGAGATCACCGCCGACACCTCCAAGGAGGAGCTGATCCGTCACGCCGACCGGCTGGGGATCGCCGTCTCCCCGAAGTGGGAGCGCGGAGACGTGGTCCTGGAGCTCCATGAGCACCTGTCCGAGCACGTCACGGTCGCGCCGACCTTCTTCTGCGACTTCCCGACCGACGTCTCGCCGCTGACCCGACAGCACCGCGACGACCCGCGGCTCGCCGAGAAGTGGGACCTCATCGTCCTGGGGGATGAGGTGGCGACCGCCTACACCGAGCTCGTCGACCCGGTGATCCAGCGCAAGCGGTTCACCGACCAGTCCCTGCGCGCCGCCGGCGGGGACCCTGAGGCGATGGAGCTGGACGAGGACTTCCTCCAGGCCCTGGAGTTCGCGATGCCCCCCTCGGGAGGGATGGGGATGGGCCTGGACCGGTTGGTGATGATGCTCACCGACACCTCGATCCGGGAGACCATCGCCTTCCCGCTGGTGCGCCCGGCACGGCGGGAGGGGACGGGTCGCGGTGACCGATGAGATCGTCGAGACGCCGACATCGGCGGGGCCGCGACAGGTCCGGCTGAGGATCCGTCACGGCCGGGGCCCGGCCGCCCTGCTGATGTCGGGAGCGGCGCAGTCCAGCGAGCTGTGGCGTCCGGTCGTCGAGGATCTTCCCGACCGTCTGGTGGTCTCATACGACCGACCCGGGATGGGCGGCACGCGCTGGCCCGGACGGCTCCCGAGCCTGGCCGAGGAGGCGCAGACGGCGACCGCGCTGGCCCGCCGGATCGGCCCGCCGGTGATCCTGGTCGCCCACTCGATGGCCGCCTTCCACGCCGAGGCCATGATCCGTGAGCACCCCGACCTGGTGGCCGGCCTGGTGCTGGTCGACCCCTCGGTCGAGTGGCACGCGCGTCGTCCCGGTCCTCAGGGCAGCCGCCTGGCCCACACCGTCCGGCTGGCCGCCCGAAGCGGCCTGTCGGGACTGGGGGAGCTCACGATGGCCACCGGCACCCTGCTGCAGACCAGCTGGTCGGCCGGACGGCTGCGCGGATACCTGCGGACCCACCGACTCAGGGAGGTCTTCGCCGACCCGGACTCCCTGGCGATGTCCACCGCCGAACTGCTGGCCTACCCCCGCCAGGCCTGGGAGCTGATGGAGGTCCGGGCGCATCACCCCTGGCCCGGCACCGCCACGATCCTGCTGTCGGCAGAACACTCCCACGCCGAGCAGGAGGTCGACCGTCAGGACAGGCTCGCCCGACTGCTGGGGGCCGAGCTGCGGGTCGTCCACGGCTCGCGTCATCTCATCATGCTCGACGAACCCGGGGCGATCGCCGGGGCGATCCGGGAGCTGTCCTGAGTCTGCGCCGCCGTCCGTCCTGGCGCAGCCGGGCCCGATTCCTCGGGACGGCTCTGGTTCCGGTGCCGCAGGGCGGCCCGGGGACCATTGCCGCAGGACCGCTGCGAGGCGGTCCTCGGGCCACCCGCGCAGACGACCGCGGGTGAGACTCGCGCACGACAGCCGGGAGTCGGGATGCCGGACGGCGTCGGGTCCACTACACTGGCCGTCGTTCTGCCGCCGAGGCGGTGGGATCGGGGCGTAGCGTAGTGGCTAGCGCGCCTGCTTTGGGAGCAGGAGATCGCGGGTTCGAGTCCCGTCGCCCCGACGGACGGTACGGCCTCATCGTCGGCGAGATCCGGCGGATATGACGCGACGGCCGGTTCCATGTAGCATTACCCGAGTTCCGTCAGGGACGTGCGGATGTAGCTCAATGGTAGAGCCCCAGTCTTCCAAACTGGCTACGCGAGTTCGATTCTCGTCATCCGCTCCACATGCCGCCGTGGGTTTTCCAGCATTGGTGGACCCCATCTGCGCTCGGTACAATTGCACGGCGTGTGTCCCCGCCGTGACGGGCGGAGACTGTGTTACCCCGGACCATCAGGAGAACTTCGTGCCCAGCACCCTCGAGCAGCTCACCAACAATCGCGTGAAGCTCACTGTCGAGATTCCTTTCGAAGAGCTGAAGCCCAGCCTCGACAAGGCCTACAAGGACATCGCCGGCCAGGTGAACGTCCCCGGCTTCCGGAAGGGCAAGGTGCCGGCCCCCGTCATCGACCAGCGGTTCGGACGCGGCGCGGTCCTCCAGGAGGCCATCAACGACGCCCTGCCGACCGCCTACAGCAGCGCCGTCAACGACAACAAGATCGTTCCTCTCGGCCAGCCCGACATCGAGGTCACCAAGCTCGAGGACCACGGCAAGGACGTCGACGTCGAGTTCACCGCCGAGGTGGACATCCGTCCCGACTTCGACCTGCCCGATGTCTCGACCATCGAGGTCGAGGTGCCCGACCTCGACGTCCCCGACGAGGACGTCGACGAGCGCATCGAGACCCTGCGTCAGCGCTTCGCCACCAACACCGAGGTCGAGCGCCCGGCTGCTGACGGCGACGTCGTGGTGCTCAACCTCAAGGGTTCCCAGAACGGTGAGGTCCTCGAGGACGCCACCGCCGATGACATCACCTACAAGATCGGTTCGGGCGGCATGCTCGAGGGTCTCGACGAGGCCGTCACCGGCCTGAAGGCCGGCGAGTCGGCGACCTTCACCTCCAAGCTGCTGGGCGGCGCCCACCGCGACGAGGAGGCCGAGATCGAGGCCACCGTCACCAAGGTCTCCGAGCAGAAGCTGCCGGAGGTCGACGACGACTTCGCCCAGCTGGTCAGCCAGTTCGACACCGTCGACGAGATGCGCCAGGACATGCGCAACTCGCTGGAGGGGATGGCCCGTCTGGACCAGTCCGCCGATGCCCGCGACAAGGTCCTCGAGGCCGTCATCTCCAAGATCGACATCGAGCTGCCGCAGGCCCTGGTCGACTCCGAGCTGGAGGCCCGCCGCAACCAGGTGAGCCAGCAGCTCGCCCAGGCCGGACTGACCGTCGAGCAGTACCTCGAGGACTCCGAGGAGGAGGCCGAGGACGAGGACGCCTTCTGGGCGGAGATCGAGAAGCGCTCGCTGGACGCCCTCAAGGCCCAGATCGTGCTCGACAAGATGGCCGACGACGACGAGATCGGCGTCGAGCAGAACGAGCTGTCCGAGCTCATCGTCCGCAAGGCCCAGCAGAACGGCTCGACGCCGCAGCAGGAGGCCCAGCACATGATGGAGCACAACCATCTGGCTGAGTGGATGGAGGAGATCCGACGCGGCAAGGCGCTGGCCTCGATGGTCAAGCAGGCCACCGTCAAGGACGCCTCCGGCACTGTCCTGGAGCTGGACCGCATCCAGCCCGACGGTTCGATCTCCGACGCTCCGGCCGATGACGAGGCCGCCGCGCCCGCCGACAAGGCCGATGAGCCCGCCGACGAGGCCGACAAGGCGAAGGCCGACGAGGCGAAGGCCGACGAGGCGAAGGTTGATGAGCCGAAGGCCAAGGCCAAGGCAGACGAGCCCAAGTCCGACGAGCCCAAGGCCAAGGCCGACGAGCCCAAGTCCGACGAGCCCAAGGCCAAGGCCAAGTCCAGGGCTTCCGCCAAGAAGTGATGATCTGACCCGAGTCCCGTGCGGGCAACGGGCTGCCGATCTGGCAGGATCGTGCCAGCACGGCCGCTCGACGGTACGGTGATCCGAACCGGCACCCGCGATGAGACGTCGTGCGGTGCCGGTTCGGCGTCTCCAGGGAGGGGTAGTTCATGACGCGACGATCATCCAGCCCGGACGGTGAGGGGACCGAGGAGTCCCCGACACGATCGGAGGAGCCGTCCTCCGGCCGACTGGTCCGGATCCAGCGGGCGGTCCGCCGACAGATCTCCAAGGTCCAGGCGGTCACCGCGGTGACCCCGCCGCCGATCCCGCAGCAGCCGGTCAACGTCGCCGATCAGGGCACCGCCGATCAGAGTGTTGCCGCCGATCAGGGCACCGCCGATCGGGGTGTCGGCGGCGAGCCGGTGTCGGCCAGCCAGGACCACGGGGCCGAGCCGCACCCCGGCGTCCCGCAGGAACACGGAAACCTGCCCAGATTCACCGTGGCGGTGCTCACCATCGGGGCCGCCTGGCTGGCCTTCAGTCTGCTCCACGATCTGGCCGGCGTCATCGCCCCGATGTTCCTGGCGCTGAACCTCATGATCACCGCCTACCCGATCCACTCCTTCCTGGTCCGCCACCACTGGCCCAGGGGGATCTCCGCGATCATCACCGGCCTGGTCGTCGTCTTGGTCCTGGGCGGCTTCCTTGCCGGTATCGCATGGTCGGTGGCCGCCACCATCACCCAGATGCAGAAGTACGTCCCGCAGATGGAGTCGCTGTACCGCAACGCCATCGAACTGCTCACCAGAATCGGCTGGGACGAGGAGTTCATCCTGGAGAAGGTGCGACGGATCGATCCCCAGCAGGTGGTCGGGGTCGCCACCTCGCTGCTGTCGGACACCACCTCGGTGCTCACCATGATCGTGGTGATCATCACCGGGATGATCTTCATGGTGATGGACACCTCCCGGTTCGGCGAGAGGCTGGAGGCCGCCGGCCGGCAGAAGCCGGGCATCGTCGCCTCGCTGATCGCCTTCGCCTCCGGAATCCGGCGGTACTGGCTGGTCACCACCGTCTTCGGCCTCATCGTGGCGCTGCTCGACTGGGGTGTGCTGGCGGCGATCGGTGTTCCGCTGGCCGCGGTCTGGGCGCTGTTCAGCTTCCTCACCAACTACGTGCCCAACATCGGCTTCGTGATCGGCGTGATCCCCCCGGCGATGCTGGCCCTGTTCGACAAGGGCTGGGTGAGCGCGGTGATCGTCGTCGCCGCCTACTCGGTGCTCAACTTCGTCGTCCAGTCGATCATTCAGCCGACCTTCGCCGGGGACGCGGTGGGGCTGACGCCCACCCTGTCCTTCCTCTCCCTGCTGCTGTGGGGATGGGTGTTCGGCGCCCTGGGCACCCTCATCGCGCTTCCCTGCTCCCTGCTGGTCAAGGCGATGCTCATCGATCCCGATCCCGAGTCCCGTTGGGTCAATGCGCTGATCTCCCCGCGCGGCGACGAGCTCGAGTCCTCCTCGGGCCAGTCCGCCCCCGACTGAGCCCCGGTCCGGGCGTCCCGACGGCCCCGCCGTGCGCGAAACCCGCACGGGGGGCCGTGAAGTGTCGGTGGCACACGGTAGGTTCGTAGACGTGAACGACACCAATGCACCCATCATGGCGGGCGCACCTCGGATGGCCGGGGAGTCCCTCGGCGGCGGAATGACCGACAACGTCTACCAGTCCCTGCTGCGCAACCGCATCATCTTCCTGGGTTCGGAGGTCAAGGACGAGAACGCCAACGCGTTGTGCGCCCAGATGCTCCTCCTGAACGCCGAGGACCCCGAGGCCGACATCTACCTCTACATCAACTCCCCGGGCGGATCGATCACCGCGGGAATGGCGATCTACGACACCATGCAGTGGATCTCCAACGACGTCGCGACGGTGGCCATGGGGATGGCCGCCTCGATGGGGCAGTTCCTGCTCACCGCCGGCGCCAAGGGCAAGCGATATGCCCTGCCGCACTCCAAGATCCTGATGCACCAGCCGCTGGGAGGGATCGGTGGCACCGCCACCGAGGTCGCCATCCACGCGAGGTTCCTGGTCGACATCAAGAAGGAGATGGCGCGCATCATCGCCGAGCACACCGGCCAGCCGGTCGAGAAGATCGAGGCCGACTCCGACCGGGACCACTGGTTCACCGCCGAGGAGTCCCTCGAGTACGGCTTCATCGACCACGTCTACGAGAACGCCTCGCAGATCCCGCACGACGCTCCCACCAAGTGAGGTTTCCGATGGATCTTTCCACGATGGCCGGATTCAACGCCCAGCAGGCCGCCCACGCGCTGGCCGGCGCCGGCGTCTCCCCGGTCTCACCCGTGATGCCCTCGTCGACGAGCAGCCAGCCCGCACCCTCGATGGACTACTACATCCCCCAGTGGGAGGAGCGCACCTCCTACGGGGTGCGGCGGGTCGACCCCTACACCAAGCTCTTCGAGGACCGGATCATCTTCCTCGGCACCCCGGTCACCGACGACATCGCCAATGCCGTAATGGCCCAGCTGCTGTGCCTGCAGTCGATGGACCCGGACCGCCAGATCAGCATGTACATCAACTCGCCCGGCGGCTCCTTCTCCGCGATGAGCGCCATCTACGACACGATGAACTACGTGCGCCCCGACATCCAGACGATCTGCCTGGGAATGGCGGCCTCGGCGGCGGCGGTCCTGCTCGCCGCCGGCACCAAGGGCAAGCGGTTGGCCCTGCCGAACTCGACGATCCTCATCCACCAGCCCGCGATGGGCCAGTCGAGCTACGGTCAGTCCTCCGACATCGAGATCCAGGCCAACGAGATCCAGCGGATCCGCAGGCTGATGGAGAAGATGCTCTCGGAGGCCACCGGCCAGACCGAGGAGCAGGTCTCCCAGGATGTCGACCGTGACAAGTACCTCACCGCCGAGGGAGCCAAGGAGTACGGCCTCATCGACGACATCCTCACCTCGGTGTGAGGATCCCGCCCCCTCGGGGGCACGGCTCGCGGGGGTCCTGAGGATCTCGGGACCCCCGGCGGGCTAGGGTGAAACAACAGCCCACATCGCAACACGACAGGGGCCCCACAGGCCCCCGGGAGATCGGCCCGGACCGGGTCGGAGGTATCGGCCCCATCGGGACACGACAGGCCTGAACGACGGGCCCAGGGGAAGGAGGAGAAGCTCATGGCACGGATCGGCGAGAGCAGCGATCTGTTCAAGTGCTCGTTCTGCGGAAAGAGCCAGAAGCAGGTCAAGAAACTCATTGCGGGCCCGGGGGTGTACATCTGCGACGAGTGCATCGACCTGTGCAACGAGATCATCGAGGAGGAGTTCACCGAGTCCAGCGAACTCGGCCCGATCGACGAGCTTCCCCACCCCCGCGAGATCCGCGACTTCCTCGACTCCTACGTGATCGGTCAGGACGAGGCGAAGAAGACCCTGTCGGTGGCTGTCTACAACCACTACAAGCGGATCCAGGTCTCCCAGGAGACCCCCCACGCCCGACGCGCCGAGGACGACGGGATTGAGCTCGGCAAGTCCAACATCCTGGTCCTGGGACCCACCGGCTGCGGCAAGACCTATCTCGCCCAGACCCTGGCCCGACGCCTCAACGTCCCCTTCGCGATGGCCGACGCCACCGCCCTCACCGAGGCCGGCTATGTCGGCGAGGATGTCGAGAACATCCTGCTCAAACTCATCCAGGCCGCCGACTTCGACGTCAAGAAGGCCGAGACCGGAATCATCTACATCGACGAGATCGACAAGGTGGCCCGCAAGTCGGAGAACCCGTCGATCACCCGCGACGTCTCCGGTGAGGGAGTGCAGCAGGCCCTGCTGAAGATTCTGGAGGGCACCGTGGCGGCGGTCCCGCCACAGGGCGGCCGCAAGCATCCCCACCAGGACTTCCTGCAGATCGACACCACCAACATCCTGTTCATCGTCGGCGGCGCCTTCGCCGGCCTGGAGGACATCATCACCAAGCGGGTCGGCACCCGGCCCCTCGGGTTCAACACCGATCCGACCGCCCAGCGGATCGACACCTCCGACATCCTCGCCCAGGTGACCCCCGAGGACCTCCACAAGTTCGGCCTGATCCCCGAGTTCATCGGCCGGCTGCCGATGATCACCACGGTCCACTCGCTGGACCGCGACTCCCTGGTGCGCATCCTCACCGAGCCGCGCAACGCCCTCACCCGCCAGTTCGAGAAGCTCTTCGAACTGGACGGCGTCCAGCTGGAGTTCACCGAGGACTCCCTGGAGGCGATCGCCGCCAAGGCCCTGGAGCGCAAGACCGGTGCCCGCGGGCTGCGCTCGATCATCGAGGAGACCCTGATGGAGGCGATGTTCGAGGTGCCCTCCCGGGAGGACGTCGCCCGCGTCGTCGTCACCGCCGGTGCCGTCGAGGGGTCCGAGCAGTGTCGGCTGGAGTCCCGGGTCAAGATCAGTCAGAGCCGCGGCAAGCTCACCGCCTGAGGGCGGCTGAGGCGTCCAGCGATCGGCTGATCGGCTGAGAACCGCTGACGGTGGAGCGAGACGGGGAGAGTGTCAGAGGGCAGGGATAACCTGTTCCTCATGCCCTCTGGATACCTGCGCTACCCCGATGTTCACCAGGACCGCGTGGTCCTGGTCGCCGATGACGACCTGTGGCTCGCCCCGATCACCGGTGGCCGGGCGACCCGGCTCACCACCGATCACGCCCCGGCCAGGAATCCGCGGTTCTCCCCGGATGGCAGCAGGATCGCCTGGAGTTCCACCGCGGCCCAGCGTCCCGAGGTCTACGTCCTCGACCTGGCCAACGGGAACCGACGCCGTCTCACCTGGCTGGGATCGGTCAAGACGGTCGTGGTCGGCTGGGCCGACGACGAGCACATGGTGATCTCCTCCCCCTATCAGCGCAATGACGCCGGACTGGGCTGGTTGTACACGGTCGGGATGGATGGCGATGTGGAGCCCTGCGGCTACGGGCCGGGGATGGATCTGGCCGTCGATCCGCACGGGGCGGTGGCCGTGGTGAGCCCGAACTCCGGGGACTGCTCGCGCTGGAAGCGCTACCGGGGCGGCACCGCCGGCCAGATCTGGCTGCGTCCGGCCGGGGCCGAGCGGTTCCTCCGGGTGCTGCGCGACGGCAATGACGACCACGACGGGGTCTACGCGGCCGCCGGCCGGTACTCGGTCGGATGGATCGACGGACGTCTCATCTTCAGCTCCGACATGGGCGCCGAGCTCGACCCGGCCGGCCAGGAGACCGCCAATCCGGGCCGTCAGGCCCAGCTGTGGTCGGTCGACGGTCAGGGCGCCGACCTGCGGCTGCACACCCATCAGGACCTGTCCCAGGGCTACGTCCGCGACCCCCGCACCGACGGCAGCACCATCGTCTTCCACTGCCGCGGGCGGATCTACGCGATGGCCGGGCTGGCCGCCGACCCTGTCGAGATCCCGGTCGAGCTGGGCATCGGGGATCCCCGGCCGTTCTGGATCGAACCCAGCGACCGGTTGGGCTGGGTGGTCAGCGACCAGGGTGGGGACGGCTCCCTGCTCGAGTGGCGGGGCGCCGCCTACTACCTCACCCACCGCAGCGGACCGGCCCGTGCGCTGTCGGCCCAGGACGGGGTGCGGATCCGCGAGCCGCGCTGTCTGGGCGCCACCGGCGCAGGAATCTGGGCCAGTGACGTGGCAGGGGAGGACTGTCTGGAGACGGCATCCCTCGATGGCACCGGCACCCCGGTGCGAATCGCCCAGGGCGAGCTCGGCCGGGTGCTCGACCTGGCACCGGACCCGGCAGGGGAGCGGGCCGCGGTGGTGAGCCACGACGGCCGGGTCCTGCTGGTCGAGATCGCCACCGGGGCGGTGCGCGAGCTCGCCACCTCCCGCTACGGCGAGGCCACCGGGCTGGCCTGGTCCCCCGACGGCCGCTACCTGGCGTGGCGCTCGGCGGTGGCCGCCGACCCGGAGATGAAGGGCCAGCTGATCTGCGTCGACACCCGGGCCGAGGGTTCCGACCCCGGTGTGCAACCGGTCGCACTGACCCGGGGGTCCTATGACGACTCCGAGCCGGTGTTCACCGCCGACGGGAAGTACCTCGTCTTCCTGTCGGCGCGCACCTTCGACCCCGACTACGACGGCCAGACCTTCGACCTCACCTTCGGTCACACCATCCGGCCCTGGCTGGTGCCGCTGCGCGCCGACGAGCCCTCTCCCTTCGGCCCCAGCCCCGAGGGCTGGCGGATCAGCGAGGTCCAGGACCCGGCCCGCGGCGGATCCCAGCAGGGGGCTGCGCAGGGCACCGGTGAGGGGTCCGTCGAGGGCAGGGACAAGGAGGAGATCTCCTGCCGTCTGGACGCCGAGGGGTTCGAGGAGAGGATGATCGCCTTCCCGGTCGCCTCGGGCGCCTACCACGGCCTCACCGCGGTCAAGGACGGCCTCGCCTGGATCCAGGACGCCGACCGCGGCGGCCAGATCGGCACCTCGCGGGCCGGGGTGAGCGGCGAGCAGCCGACGGACTCTCTGTGGGTGTACAACCTCACCACCCGGCGCCTGGAGGAGATCTGCGAGGCCGTCGACACCTTCTCGGCCTCCGGTGACGGCCAGCGGCTGGTGGTGCGCCACAAGGACGAGGTCACCGTCATCCCCGCCGATCACAAGGTCGACGGCGACGACCCGGCCAAGGTGGTCGTCGACCTGACCCGGCTGCGCCGGCAGGTGTCTCCGCGGGCCGAGTGGCGTCAGATGTTCGAGGAGAACGGCCGGCTGATGGCCAGCCACTACTGGCGCCCCGACATGAACGGCACCGACTGGCAGGGGGCCCTGGCGGCCTACCGGCCCACCCTGAACCGGCTGGCGAGCGCCGACGACCTCTACGACGTCCTCCAGGAGGTGGTCGCCGAGCTCAACACCTCCCACTCCTATGTCATCCCCTCGGGGCTGGACGGGGACGCCTCCAGCCGTGCCGGTCGCCTGGGAGCCGACCTGGCGACCTCCACCGACGAGGGGTCGACCATCCGCCGGGTGGTGCCCGGGGAGACCTCTGACCCGCGAGCCTGGTCGCCGCTGCGGGCCGCCGGGGTGGCGGTGCGCGACGGCGACGTCATCACCGCCGTCGACGGGCAGCCGGTCACCTCCCGCACCCCGATCGGGGAGCGGCTGGAGGGTTCGGCCGGGCGCACCGTGGAACTGACCGTGCGCCCCCACGACGGCGCTGACAGGCGGGTCGCCGTGGTCCCGATGGCCGACGAGTCGGTACTGCGCTACCACGACTGGGTGGCCTCGCGGCGGCGCTACGTCGAGGAGCGCTCCGGGGGTCGGCTGGGCTACCTGCACGTCCCCGACATGGTCGCCGACGGATGGGCCGAGCTCTACCGCCAGATCGCCGACGCCACCGCTCACGAGGGGGTGGTCGCCGATGTGCGGTTCAACCGCGGCGGACACACCTCCCAGCTGGTCGTCGAGAAGCTGGCCCGCAGGGTGGTCGGCTGGGACTACGGCCGCTACCACAGCGAGCCGACGACCTACCCGCAGAACGCGGTCCGCGGACCGGTCGTGCTGGTCACCAACCAGTGGGCCGGATCCGACGGGGACATCGTCTCCGCGGTCACCCAGGCGATGGGATACGCGAAGATCATCGGGGAGAGGTCCTGGGGCGGGGTGATCGGCATCGACGGACGGTTCGACCTGGTCGACGGCACCGCGGTCACCCAACCGCGCTACCCGAGCTGGTTCGCCGGCTACGGCTGGGGGGTGGAGAACCACGGCGTCGACCCCGACATCGTGGTGACCCAGAGCCCCGAGGACTGGGAGTCCGACCAGGACATCCAGCTCGACGTGGCCATCACCGAGTGCCTGCGCCAGCTGGCCGAGCACCCGGCCGCGGTGCCCCCGCAGTTCCCGCCCGCCGTCTTCGGCTGACCGGGACCGCGGCTGCCCGCCCGGCCCTCCCCCCGACTGCCCGCCCGCTACTGCCGGGCGGGCCGGGGCTCTGGCCGGTGGGCGGTCACGACGTACTCGAGGGGCATCCGGTCTGGCCGTTCGGCCAGCCGGACCTCCTGCCGTAGGCGACATGGATCGCGGCCCCGGTCGTCAGCCTGGAGCAGCACCGATGGTGAGCTCCGCGCTCGGTAGCGGTGCTGGCGGGCCGGGGTGGGAGGATGGCGGGCATGTCTCACGCCACCGCCGCAGATCTCAGGTCCGCCCGACGGGTCCTCATCCAGGGGGTCACCGGTTCGGGGAAGTCGACCGCTGCCGCCCGGATCGGCCGCGCACTGGGCCTTCCGGTCCATCTGGCCGACGAGGAGATCGGCTTCCTGCCGGCCTCCGAGGCGGTGTGGACCAACCGTGAACCCGATCAGATGCGCGCGATTGCCGCCGAGATCACCGCGGAGCCCGGCTGGGTCCTGGACGCCAGCTACAGCTCCTTTCGCGACATCGTGCTGGAACGTGCCGACATCGTCGTCGGGCTGGACTATCCGCGCTGGCTGTCGCTGGGCCGGCTGCTGCGCCGCACCGCCGGGCGTCTACGGGACCGCACCCCGGTCTGCAACGGCAACCGGGAGACCCTGCGCCAGACCCTCGGCGGCGAGTCCATCATCGTCTGGCACTTCCAGACCTTCGCCGACAAGCGCGCCACCATGCGCGACTGGGCCTTGGACCCGGCGGGGCCACCCACCATTCTGGTGGACGGCCCCGGCCGACTCGATGCGCTGATCGCGCAGATCAGTTCCTGATCACCTGTGCTTGGCGGGCGGCTCTCCGAGGGTGGCCTCGACGGTCAGCTCCCCGGATTCCTCGACCAGGGTCATCTCGCCGGTGGTCTTCGAGACGTTCTTCAGATCCTGCTCGGCCTGCTTGAGGTGGTCGATCACCGAGGCAGGGGCGGTGATGGTGGCGGCCAGGATCGGGGTGCGCATCGGCTTCTTGTGGGTCGACTTCACCCCGCGCAGCTCCACCAGGGCGGCTGAGACGTCGGTCATCAGCTCGGTGTCGCCGGCCTTGGGCAGCTCCTCGGGCAGCGGCCACATGGTGGTGTGCACCGAACCGGACTGCCACCAGCTCCACACCTCCTCGGTGACGAAGGGCAGGAAGGGGGCGAACAGCCGCAGCATCACGTCCAGGGCCAGACGCAGCGCCGTGCGGGCGCTGGTGGCACCGGGGACATCGGTCCCGTCGGAATCGTAGGCGCGCTCCTTGACCAGCTCCAGGTAGTCATCGCAGAAGGCCCAGAAGAACTGCTCGGAGGCCTCCAGGGCCGCGGTGTAGTTGAACTCCTCGAAGGCCGCGGTGGCCGCCACGATCACCTCGTGCAGCTGGGAGAGCATCGCCAGGTCGACCGGCTCGGTGACGTCGGCGATGCCGCCGCCCTCACCGAAGCCCAGCACGAACTTGGAGGCGTTGAGGATCTTCATCGCCAGTCGGCGACCGACCTTCATCTGGGCCTTGTCGAAGGGGGAGTCCATCCCCGGCCGGGCCATCGCGGCCCGCCAGCGCACCGCATCGGCGCCGAAGGAGTCGATGATCTCGGTCGGCACCACCGTGTTGCCCTTGGACTTGCTCATCTTCTTGCGGTCCGGGTCGGTGACGAATCCGGAGATCGCCGCCCGCTTCCACGGCAGCACGTGGTTCTCCAGGTGGGCCCGCACGATCCGCGAGAACACCCAGGTGCGGATGATGTCGTGGGCCTCGGGGGCGAAGTCCATCGGGAAGGTCTTGGCGAACAGGTCGGCGTCGCGCTCCCAGCCGGTGACGATCTGGGGGGTGAGGGAGGAGGTGGCCCAGGTGTCCATCACATCGGGGTCGGCGACGAAACCGCCGGGCACCCCGCGCTGGGACTCCTGGAATCCCTCGGGGGCCTGGGAGGCCGGGTCGATCGGCAGCTGCTCCTCAGAGGGGGTGATCGGGTGGTCGTAGTCGGGCCGCCCGTCGGCGTCCAGCGGGTACCAGACGGGGAAGGGGACGCCGAAGAACCGCTGGCGGGAGATCAGCCAGTCGCCGTTGAGCCCCTCCACCCAGTTCTCGTAGCGGTAGCGCATGTGCTCGGGCACCCAGGCCAGTTCCCTGCCCCGCTCCAGCAGCTCCTCGCGCAGTTTCTGGTCGCGCCCGCCGTTGGTGATGTACCACTGCCGGGTGCCGATGATCTCCAGCGGCTTGTCGCCCTTCTCGTAGAAGTTCGCCTTGCGCTCGGTGGGGGTCGGGTCGCCCTCCATCTCGCCGGAGGCCTGGAGGGCCTCGACGACCAGCTTGCGGGCGGTGAAGACCGTCTTGCCGGCGATCGGGGAGTAGGCCTCCCGGTTGACGATCCAGTCGGGGGTCTCGGAGAGCAGCCGTCCGTCGCGGCCGATCACGGTGCGGGTCGGCAGCTGCAGCTCGCGCCACCAGGTGACGTCGGTGAGGTCGCCGAAGGTGCAGCACATCGCGATTCCGGCGCCCTTGTCCATCTCGGCTGCCGGGTGGGCCAGCACCGGGATCTCCACCCCGTACAGCGGGGTGGTGACGGTGGTGCCGAAGAGGTGCTGGTAGCGCTCGTCATCGGGGTGCGCGATGAGTGCGCAGCAGGCCGCCAGCAGCTCGGGGCGGGTGGTCTCGATGGCGACGTCGCCCGACCCGTCGGTGCGGTGGAAGTCCAGCCGGTGGTAGGAGCCGGGGTAGTCCCGGGCCTCCAGCTCGGCCTGGGCGACGGCGGTCTGGAAGGTGACGTCCCACAGCGTGGGGGCGTCCTTCATGTAGGCCTCGCCGCGGGCCAGGTTGCGCATGAAGGCCAGCTGGGCGATCCGCTGGGCCTCCGGGGAGATCGTGCTGTACAGCTGGTTCCAGTCCACCGACAGGCCGACCGAGCGCCACAGGTCCTGGAAGGTCTTCTCGTCGACCCGGGTGAGTTCCACGCACAGCGCGACGAAGTTGCGCCGGCTGATCGAGATCTGGTGCTTCGGGTCGGGCTTGGCCGGCGGCCGGAAGTCGGGGTCGTAGGGCAGCGTCGGGTCGCAGCGCACCCCGTAGAAGTTCTGGACGCGGCGTTCGGTGGGCAGGCCGTTGTCGTCCCAGCCCATCGGGTAGAAGACTTTCTTGCCGCGCATCCGCTGGTAGCGGGCCACCAGATCGGTGTGGGTGTAGGAGAACACGTGTCCGGGGTGCAGATGGCCCGACACGGTGGGCGGCGGGGTGTCGATGGAGAAGACCTGCTCGCGGGAGTCGACCTGCGACGCGCTGAAGGCGTAGAGCTGCTCGTCCTCCCAGACCTTCCCCCACTTGGCCTCCAGGCCCTCCAGAGCCGGTTTGTCGGGGACGACGCCGCGGGCCACGGTGGACTCGTCGGTGCTGGGTCGATGGTCTTCAGACGTCATGTCACATCATTCTATGAGTGCCCGAGATGTGACGCGAAACGGCCTGCGGACCGGGCCGGGGAATGGAGCTGGGCCCTGCCGACCGGACCGGTCGAGCAGGGCCCGGGTGCACCGCGCCGGGCAGCAGAGGAGCGGACGGGGTCCGTGCCCGCCAGGCGGATCAGGCAGCGGACTTGATGGAGGTCAGCAGGGCGGCGGGGGTCGGGTTGGTGATGGACTGCCAGCCGGTGTACGGCTTGCCGTTGACGGTGAAGAACGGGGTGCCGAACTGGTTGTCCAGCCTCGATCCCTCCGCCAGACCCTTGGCGGCGGCGTTCTTGACGAAGTCGGAGGTGGCCCTGGTGTCGTAGTACTTCTGGAACTTCGTGAGGTCGGAGCCGGTGATCCCGGCGTCCTTGGCAAATGTGTTGCGTAGCTGGTCGTCGGTGAACCCGACTCCCTCCTCGGGCTGGTTGTCGTAGATCGTCTTGTGATAGCTCTCCAGCTTGCCGACCATGGCGGCCGAGGCGGCCGCCACCGCGGCCCGGTAGGAGTTGTCCCCCTGCGAGCCGTCCAGGAAGGTCAGCGTCCAGTACTGCAGTTTGATGTCACCCGATGAGGCCAGCTGGCGGATCGACGGGCCGAAGGCGTTCTCGGCGTTCTTGCAGTTGGGGCACTGGTAGTCCTCGTAGATCGTCAGGGTCGGCACCCCGCTCTTGGCGGCGTCGGCGTTGACGGTGTAGATCCCGGTCTTCGGGTCGGCGTTGGGCGGGACCACCTGGGAGCCGGTGACCGCCGACTGGGCCTGCTGGGCACTGCGGTGCCGGTCGACACCGACGAAGACCGCCACCGCGGCGACCACGATGACCACCACTCCGGCGACGATGCTCAGCACCTTCTTGCGCTTGGCGGCCCGGACCTCGGCCTCCTGCTGGGCGCGCAGCGCCTCACGACGTGACGACTTCGACTGACTCATGGTCTCCCTCAGCTATCGGTGTGGCATGCGATGACGCCGCCGCCATGGTACCCAGCGATCACAGCGCGCAGTTGTAGCGGGGCAGTCCGGCGGCGGCCTCGGGATCGGTCATCCAGCAGGTCTCCTCGGTGCCGTGCACCAGGGTGGCCGGCAGCGACTCGTCGCCGGCGAAGACCTGGGCGACGGCGTCGGCCTTCTCCGCCCCGCTCACCAGGAACCACACGTTGCGCGACCGGTTGATCACCGGCAGGGTGAGCGAGATCCGCTCGGGCGGCGGCTTGGGGGCGTCGGTGACGCCGACCGCGATCTGGCTGGTGTCGGGGACGAAGGCCGGATGCCCGGGGAACAGCGAGGCCACGTGGCCGTCGGGCCCCATCCCGAGCAGGCAGATGTCGAAGGCGGTGTCGCCGACCTCCTCGGCGTAGGAGTAGGCGGCCTCGTCGGGATCGGCCCGGCCGTCGGCGGCCGGCATCACATGGGTGTTGGCCGGGTCGAGGTGGAAGGCCTTCTGCAGCTGGAGCAGGCTCTGGAGGGAGTTGCGGTCGGGATCGCCGGCCGGCACGAACCGGTCGTCCCCCCACCAGACGTGGAGCTTCTCGGGGTCCACCCGTCCGCACTCGCTGGCATTGGACAGGCTGGCGTAGATCTGGTTGGCGATCCGGCCGCCGGTGAGGCACAGGTCGACGCGGGGCCGCTCGGCCTGGAGCAGCACGATGTTGTGCGCCAGCCGGTGGGCGACCCCCTCGGCCAGATCGTCGGCCGACTGGTAGCGCATCACTCGGGGGGCGTTCATCGTGCCTTCTCCTTGCTCTTGCCGGTGGGGTTGCTCTTGCCGGTGGGGTTGCTCTTGCCGGTGGGGTTGCTCTTGCCGGCGGGACTCTTCGTCCCGGACTCGGTGGACGTTCCGGGCTGGCCGACCCCTCGGTGCAGAGCCGCCATCACCTCGGCCTGGACCGGGTCGGGATCCAGCCGGCGCAACTCCTCTGCCATCACCTCGGCGATGCTGCGGCGGTCCAGGGCGACCCCTCGGGCGGGCTCGCCGGGTATCCGGTAGACCGCCGAACGCCGGTCGGTGCGGCGGATCTCGATGTCGCCGGCGGCGGTGCTCAGCGCCAGGGAGATGATCCCACCGGGCCCCTTGACGTCGTCGCGCTGGACCGGAACCCCCAGTTTGAGGGCCAGCCAGGCGGTCAGCAGGGAGGTCGGGCCGTTGGTCGGGTCGGCCTCGACGCGGATCGAGTGCACCTGGCTGGGGTGCTGGTCCAGGGCTGCGGCGGCCAGCGCGCGCCAAGAGGTGATCCGGGCCCAGCACAGGTCGGAGTCCCCGGGGCTGAGGTGCTGGGCGCGCAGCTCCAGCGCCCTGCGCGAGTCCTTGGCCGTTCCGGAGTCGGAGATCCGTCGGGTGGCCAGCCGGCCGATCGAGTCGGCGGCCAGATCCCGGGGGGCGTTGAAGGGCCACCAGGCGATCACCGGGGAGTCGGGCAGCAGCAGTGGGAGCACCACCGAGTCGGCGTGCTCGGCGATCTTGCCGCAGACCCGCAGCACGATGACGTCTCCGGGGGTGGCCTCGGCGGTCTGGATCTCGGCGTCCAGGGTGTTGCCGCGACCCTTGGTGTGGACGACCATCAGGACCCGGGCCGGATGCTCGCGGGCCGCGTCGACGGCGTCCTGCAGGGCGGTCTCGTAGTGGTCGGAGTCGCAGATCGTGATGAGGGTGTGCACCAGGGCGGTGCCGCCCATCTCGCGATGGTTCTCGATGAGCGCGGCGTTGATGTCGGCCGCGGTGGTGTCGTGAAGGGTGACGATCATGTCGATGTCCTGTCTGGCGGGCTCAGGGCCGGCGCCACTCGAATCCGTCGCGGGCCAGCATCTGCTTGCCGGCAAGAGGTCCCCAGGTGCCCGATGCGTATCCGTGCGGCGGGATGGGGGAGTCCGCCCAGTGGTTCAGGATCGGGTCGAGGATCCGCCAGGCCAGCTCGACCTCCTCGTGCTGGGGGAACAGCGGCGGGTCGCCGAGCAGGACGTCGAGGATGAGCCGTTCGTAGGCCTCCGGGCTGGACTCGGTGAAGGAGCTGCCGTAGCCGAAGTCCATCGTGACGTCGCGCACCGAGTTGTGGGTGCCGGGCACCTTGGCGCCGAATCTCAGGGTGACCCCCTCGTTCGGCTGGATCCGCAGCACCAGGGCGTTGGAGCCCAGCGACTGGGTGTCGTGGAAGGGCAGGTGGGGGGCCCGCCGGAAGTTCAGGGCGACCTCGGTGACCCGTCGGGGCATCCGCTTGGCGGTCCTCAGGTAGAACGGCACACCGGCCCACCGGCGGTTGTCGACGCCGACCCGGATCGCCGCATAGGTCTCGGTGGTGGAGTGCGGGTCGACGCCGTCCTCGTCGAGATACCCCGGCACCCAGGTGCCTCCCTGCCAGCCGGCCTGGTACTGGCCGCGCACGGTGTGGGCATCCAGGTCCTCGGGCAGGGTGACCGCAGCCAGCACCTTTTTCTTCTCGGTGCGCAGCTGCTCGGCCTCGAAATTGGTGGGCTCCTCCATGGCGGTCAGCGCCAGCAGCTGGAGGAGGTGGTTCTGGATGACGTCGCGCGCCGCGCCGATCCCGTCGTAGTACCCGGCCCTCCCGGCGATGCCGATGTCCTCGGCCATCGTGATCTGGACATGGGAGACGTAGTTGCGGTTCCAGATCGGCTCGTAGATCTGGTTGGCGAAGCGCAGCGCCATGACGTTCTGGACGGTCTCCTTGCCCAGATAATGGTCGATCCGAAAGACCGCGTCGGGGGAGAAGGTCCCCGACAGCAGGGCGTCCAGCTCACGGGCGCTGGCCAGGTCGTGGCCGAAGGGCTTCTCGATGACCACCCGGTTCCAGTGGCTGTGGTCCTGGGTGGCCATGCCGTGGTTCTTGAGCTGGCCGATGACCTTCTCGAAGGACTTCGGCGGGATCGACAGGTAGAAGGCGTGGTTGCCGCCGGTGCCGCGCTCCTCGTCGAGGTCGCGGATGGTGTCGGCCAGCCGGGCGAAGGCGTTGTCGTCGTCGAACTCGCCGCGCACGAACCGGATGCCCTCCAGCAGCTGCTGCCAGACCTCCTCGCGGAAGGGGGTCCGGGAGTGCTCGGCGACGGCGTCGTGGACCACCTGGGCGAAGTCCTCGTCCTCCCAGTCGCGGCGGGCGAAGCCGACCAGCCCGAAGCCGGGCGGCAGCAGCCCGCGGTTGGCCAGGTCGTAGACCGCGGGCATCAGCTTCTTGCGCGACAGATCACCGGTGACTCCGAAGAGCACCAGCACGCACGGTCCGGCGACCCTGGGCAGGCGGCGGTCGAGTGGGTCTCGAAGTGGGTTGCCGCCACGTCGACGAGTCCTCTCGGTGGCTGTCTCGAGGGTGCTCACGCAATGTCCTTCCGGTCAGATGAGGTGCCGCCGTGATCGCGTCGCCAGGGACGCCGGGGGCACTGCCAATAGGCTAGTAGCAGGCCGATGGTCGCTGCTTCGCCGTCCGCGATAGCCGACCACGATGGTTGGCCGGTGCGGACGACAGTTGCCTACACTCGGCCTCAGCGCCAGGAGCAGGTCCCCTCCCGGGAACCGGTCTCGAGGCGGGCCCAGCATTGCGAAGGACACCGTGACCCACAACACGTCGAGAACGTTGAGAGCATCTGAGTCGCTGTCCGCCGACCGCCGCGAGGGCCGATCGGCGCGGTCCCGCATGCAGCGCAGCACCGCCCGCGCCCGCTTCGACGCCTACCTGGCCCTCACCAAGCCCCGCGTCATCGAACTGCTGCTGGTCGCGACCCTGCCGGTGATGTTCCTGGCCTCGGGCGGGGTGCCGGACTGGCGGCTGGCCCTGGTCACCTTGATCGGCGGCTTCCTGGAGGCCGGCAGCGCCAACACCTTCAACTGCGTCATCGACGCCGACATCGACCAGAAGATGCGCCGGACCCGTCGCCGCCCGATGCCCCGCCATGTTGTGGCGCCGCGCAACGCGGTGGTCTTCGGGGTGCTGCTCGGCCTGGTCGGCACCCTGCTGCTGGGTCTGGGTGCGAACTGGCTGTCGGCCGGTCTGGCCGTGGGGGCGAACCTGTTCTACATCCTCGTGTACTCCCTGGTGCTCAAGAGGCGCACCTGGCAGAACACCATCTGGGGTGGGATCGCCGGCTGCTTCCCCCCGCTGATCGGCTGGACGGCGGTGACCGGCCGGGTGAGCTGGGAGCCGCTGGTGCTCTTCGCGCTGGTCTTCTTCTGGACCCCGCCGCACACCTGGGCGCTGGGACTGCGGTACCGGGAGGACTATGCGGCCGGCGGGGTGCCGATGCTCCCGGTCGTCCGTGACGCCGTTCCGGTCTGCGTCCAGATCCTCGTCTACACCGTGGTCACGGTGGCGACCTCTCTGGTGCTGTGGCCGGTGGCCCCGATGAACTGGCTCTACCCGGCGGTGTGCCTCGTGGCCGGGGCGGTCTTCATCGCGGAGGCGGTGCAGCTGCTGCGCCGTGCCCGGGCCGGACTAAGGGATGCCCAGCTCAAGCCGATGAGACTGTTCCACTGGTCGAACACCTACCTGTCGCTGGTCTTCCTGGCCGTGGCGATCGACCCGCTGCTGCCCTGAACCTGCTGGTGTGCTTGAACCGGCTGTGTCCTGGACCGACTGCTGACCTCAACCGGCTGGTGTGCTGAACCTGCTGGCGTCTTGGGCCGGCTGGTGTGCTGAACCTGCCGTCTCCTGGACCGGCTGGTGTGCTGAACCTGCCGTCTCCTGGACCGGCTGCTGTGCTCAACCGGCACCGAGCGCCTCTTCCTTCACCAGGCGCCTCTTCCAGCTGGCGCGTGGTGAAGGAAGAGGCGCTCCGTCGCAGGAATGAGTGGTGACGTACCACCGAGGAGCCGTCAGGGGGTAGCCGACGGAGTGCGGTCGGGTCTGCAGGATGATCCACAGCGGCTCGGGACCGGGTCGCGAGGTTGTCCACAGGGGGCCGGACTCTCGCCGAGTGGGTTGTCCACAGGATCGGAACTGCCCCTGGCGTCGGCGGACTTCTCATGGCTGGCTTGGTCCCATGACCGAGCAGACCAGGCGGGTCCTGAAGGTGTCCGATCTTGCGCTCCAGGGCATCGGCCCCAGTGAGATCGCAAGGCTGAGGAGAGACGGCACCTTCAGCTCCGTGCGCCGCGGTGTCGTGGTGGAGGGAGCTCCCGAGCGGGATGCCCGACGCCGTCAGTTGGAACTCATCGCGGCGACGATGCCGGTGCTGTCCGGTGCGCAGGGGGTTCTCACCCATACTTCGGCCACAGCCCTGCTCGGTCTGCCGATGACCGTCATGGGTTCTGATCGAGTGTGGCTCAATCGGCCTGCCGGGAGCAGTTCCCACCGACGTCGGCAGCTCGTTGTCCGGGACGGGCCGATGGAGTGGGACGAGGTGACGGAGGTGGACGGCCTGCTGGTCACCGGTCCGGAACGTACCGCCGTCGACATGGCCAGGGAGTTCGGTTTTGTCACCGGAGTGATGGTCGCCGACGCGGTACTTCGCCGGTCCGGGGAGCCCGAGCGGCTGCAGGAGCTCGTGCGACGCGGTGCCCGGCGTCGCGGAAATGCCACGGCCAGGGCGGTGGCGGCATTCGCCGACGGGCTGTCCGAGAGTCCGGGGGAGTCGCTGATGAGGGCTCAGCTGCAGATGCAGGGCTGCCCTGAGCCGGAACTCCAGGTCGAGATCCTCGATGCGCGAGGCTTCCTGGTGGCGCGTTGCGACTACGGCTGGCGCAGGTATGGGGTGGTCGGCGAGTACGACGGGGTCGAGAAGTACGGGCGTCTTCTGAGGCCGGGACAGACGGTGTCCGCGGTGGTCGACGCGGAGAAGGATCGCGAGGCCAACATCCGCGACCAGGGTCTGGAGATCATCCGGTTCTGCAGAGCCGACCTGCGCAACCCCAGAGCGGCCGCAGCACGGCTCAACCGTCTTCTGGCCAGTCGGGCGCCGAGCGCGATGACGGTGGCGTCCGGGACATGGGCAGGTCCTCGACGGGCTGTGAGGGCGCCGCTCGGTGCAGTGTGGGACGACGACGCGCCCCTTCTCCCACCAGGCGCCAACTAGAAGAGGCGCTTGGCGGAGGAAGGGGCGCCTGGTGAGGTGGGACGGGCCTTCAGCGCTGCCGGCGTCCCCTCAGTCAGCGCGGGGTGAGGTCGGGGGCCTGGAAAGGTCTGACGCTGGACCACAGGGCGCCGGCCGCCATCGCGCAGGCCGAGACCCCCACCATGTGCCAGATCACCAGCCAGGGGTTGAGGTGGGCGAAGTACTGGGCGTAGCCGATCGCACCCTGGCAGATCTCCACGGTCAGCAGGATGAGCGCCCAGCGGCGCATCGGGGCCGCGCGATGGGCGATTCCCAGCAGCAGGCAGGCCACCGTGAGGATCACCAGCACCCACACCGAGATGCCGTGCAGCCGGGCGACGGTCTCCAGGTCGAATCCGGTCCGCCGGGCCCCGGCATCCCCGGCATTGGGCCCCGATCCGGTGACGATGGTGCCCAGCCACATCACCACCACGGTGGCCGCGACGACGGCTCTCACCAGCGCCATCGCCAAGCCGTCCACCTCGACGGTGTCGTGGTGGGAGACCACCCAGACCAGCTTCACGACGACCAGGATGATGGCGACCGACAGCAGCAGGTGCAGGGCGACGACGAAGGGGTTGAGCCCGCTGAGTACGCTCAGCCCGCCGACCACCGCCTGCAGCGGGATGCCGACCAGGGCCACCCAGGACAGGGAGCGGACATTGCCGGCGGCCCGGGTGCGGGTGGCGGCGACCACCGTCATCGCCGAGGTGATGAGCAGCACGAAGGTGAGCAGCCGGTTGCCGAACTCGATGACGCCGTGGGCGCCCATCGACTGGTGGGGGACGAAGGACCCGGCGGTGCAGTGCGGCCAGGTGGGGCAGCCCAGCCCGGACCCGGTGAGCCGCACCACGGCTCCCGAGACGATGAGCACCATGTTGACGACCAGGGTGGCCATCGCCCAGCCCGACAGTGCCCTGCGGGTCGCCGAGACGGAGTTCAGGAGACCCATCGGAACACCTTGTGCGCGACGAACCCGAGGACGGCGGTCCACACCGCCAGGGAGAGCAGCGGCCACCACTGGGTGACCCCCTCGCCCCAGGCCCGCAGGGACTCGCCCAGGGCGGTGGTCGGCAGCAGGGCGACCACCGGACGCAGTGCCGACGGGTAGTCGCGCAGCGGCCACATCACCCCGCCGGCCACGCCGAGCAGGTAGATCAGGTTCGCCAGGGCCAGGGTGGCCTCGGCCCTCAGCGACCCGGCCAGTGACAGCGCGAGCAGCGAGAAGGCCGACATCCCCAGCAGCACCGAGACGAGCATCGGCAGCCAGGCCAGCGCGGAGCCGACCGGGGACCAGCCCAACACCACGGCCACCACCACCAGGATCACCACCTGGAGGGCGGAGATGAGGGAGTAGGCCAAGGCCTTGCCGGCCAGCAGCCCGCCCCGTCCCAGGGGGGTCGCGGCCAGCCTCTCGAGAACACCGTAGCGGCGTTCGAAGCCGGTCTGGATCGCCTGGGAGGTGAAGCAGGTCGACCAGATGGCCAGCGCCAGCACCGAGGGGGCGAGCATGGACAGCGGCAGGCCGACCCGGTCGCCGACGTAGCGGCCGGCGAACAGGATGGCCACCGGGACCACCAGGGCGAGCACCAGCTGCTCGCCGTTGCGCATCACCAGACGCGCCTCGGTGAGGCCGTGGTTGCGGATTCTGGCGGCCGGCGTCGCGGCGTGCGGTGCCGGGTGAAGATCGAGTGCACTCACCTCAGTGCCTCCTGGCAGGGTCGTTCGGGGCAGCAGGGTCGTTCGGGGCGGCAGGGTTGGTCGGGGCGTCGGGCCCGGACGGATCACTCGGGTGGGGGAAGGACCACTGCGCTCCCTCGGCCCGGTCACTGGTGTGGGTCAGGAAGACGTCCTCCAGGCTCTGCTGGGCGGTGAGCTCGGCGACGCTGCCGTGGATCGCGACCTTTCCCCGGTCGACGATCCAGACGTGGTCGGCCAGCCGGGCGGCCTCATCCATCGCATGGGTGGTGAGCACCACCGAGACCTCGTCGCGGCGCAACTCCTCGATGACATCCCAGGTGTGGTGCCGGGCGTGCGGGTCCATCCCGGCGGTGGGCTCGTCGAGGAAGACCAGTCGGGGCCGCCCGATGATCGCGGCGGCGAGGTTGACGCTCTGCTGCTGGCCCCCCGACAGCCGTCGGTAGGTGGTGCGGGCGAAGGGAGTGATCCCCAGCGCTTCGATGAGCTGGTCGGGGCTGATCGGGTCGGAGTACATCCCGGCCATGTAGCGCAGCAGCTCACCTGCCTTGATGTTCACCCAGGCGCCGGCGCTCTGGGGCATCAGCCCGGTGGCCTCGGCGGCCTGCGGTGAGCCTGGTTCGTGACCCAGTACGCTGACCTGTCCCGAGTCCGGGTGGATCAGCGAGGTGCAGCATCTCATCATGGTCGTCTTACCGGCCCCGTTGGGTCCCAGGATCGCGGTGACCTCCGCCCGGTGGGCGGTGAGGGTGAGACCGTCGAGGGCGACAACGGGGCCGAAAGAGACGTGAAGGTCGTCGATGACGAGGGGTTCGGGTTCCGGCACGAGCGACAGTGTACGGCGTGCTCAAGGGCCCTGGTCCGCCACGGCGGCGGACCAGGGCCCAGTCTCTGAGCGGTACTCGGACAGTGGTCAGCCGGCGTGGTCGATCTGCGGGGCGACCCGGTGCACCGACTCGGGTGAGGTCGGTGAGGAGGGGGTCTGCGGCGACTCCGGGGAGGCCGGGGAGATCGGAGCCTGGGCCAGGGCGCCGAAGCCGTCCCCGCTCGGCAGATCGAGGCGCCACTCGTCGTCACCGGGACCGTCCGCGGAGTGGATCCGCATTCCGTAGAAGGACCGGTAGACGAAGACCGCCGCAGTGACGAAGAAGGCCGCGGCCAGCAGGTGGGTGAGCAGTCCGGCACCGATCGAGACGGCCAGCTCCACGGCCAGCAGCCCGAACAGGGTGGTGAACTTGATCACCGGGTTCAGGGCCACCGAGGAGGTGTCCTTGAAGGGGTCGCCCACCGTGTCGCCGACCACCGAGGCGTCGTGCAGCGGGGTGCCGCTGGCGTCCAGGTCGACCTCGACGATCTTCTTGGCGTTGTCCCAGGCTCCTCCGGCGTTGGCCATGAAGATCGCCTGGTAGAGCCCGAAGATCGCGATCGAGATGAGATACCCGACGAAGAAGTACGGGTCCAGGAAGGCGAAGGCCAGGGCGAAGAAGAACACTCCCAGGAATATGTTGAGCATCCCCTTCTGGGCGTACTCGGTGCAGATCCGCACGACCTTCTTGGAGTCCTCGATCGAGGCCCTGGTGGCGTCGGAGTCGAGCTTGATGTTGTCCTTGATGAACTCCACCGCCCGGTAGGCGCCGGTGGTGACGGCCTGCATCGAGGCTCCCGAGAACCAGTAGATGATCGCCCCGCCGGTGATCAGGCCGAGCAGGAAGGGGGCGTGGGTCAGTCCGAGCTTGGTGACCTCCGAGGTTGCCGCCAGACCGTCGGTCAGAGCCATGATGATCGAGAAGATCATCGTGGTGGCGCCGACCACCGCGGTCCCGATGAGGACCGGTTTGGCGGTCGCCTTGAAGGTGTTGCCGGCGCCGTCCTGCTCCTCCAGGAAGTGCTTGGCGACGTCCCACTTCGGGGTGAAGCCGAAGTCGCGCTCGATCTCCTCGTCGATCCCGTCGATCTCCTCGATGGTGGACAGCTCGTAGACGCTCTGGGCGTTGTCGGTGACCGGGCCGTAGGAGTCCACGGCGATCGTCACCGCACCCATCCCCAGGAACCCGAAGGCCACCAGACCGAAGGCGAAGACCGCCCACTTGACCTCCGACATGGCGCCCATGTCTCCCAGCCCGGTGCTGGCGACCAGGAAGGACCCGCCCATCAGGGCGACGATCACGGTGCCGAGCCAGAAGGCGGAGAAGTTGCCGGCCACCAGCCCCGAGAGGATGTCGAGGGAGGCGCCGCCCTCCTTGGCGCTGGTGACGACCTCGCGGACGTGGCGGGACTTGGTCGAGGTGAAGGACTTCACCAGTTCGGGGATGAGGGCCCCGGCCAGGGTGCCGAAGGACACGATGATCGACAGCTTCCACCACAGCCCGTCGGCCATCGAGCCGAGCATCCACCAGGTGGTGACCACGGTGAGCACGATCGACATCACCGAGGTGATCCACACCAGCGAACTGAGCGGCTTCTCGAAGTCGAAGGCCTCCGCATCGGCGTAGCGGGACCGGGTCACCGCATTGTTGATGAGATAAGAGAGGAACGACGCGATGAGCATCACCACGCGCACCACGAAGATCCAGATCAGCAGGGTGACCTGCTCCGAGGGGTTCGGCACCGCCAGGGTGAGGAAGGTGATGAGCGCGACGCCGGTGACCCCGTAGGTCTCGAATCCGTCGGCCGAGGGGCCCACCGAGTCCCCGGCGTTGTCACCGGTGCAGTCGGCGATGACACCCGGGTTGCGGGCGTCGTCCTCCTTGATGTGGAAGGCGATCTTCATGAGGTCGGCGCCGACATCGGCGATCTTGGTGAAGATGCCGCCGGCGATCCGCAGGCAGGCCGCTCCCAGCGACTCGCCGATCGCGAAACCGATGAAGCTGGGGCCGGCGATCTCGCCGGGCAGCAGCAGCATGATGAACAGCATCATGAACAGCTCGACCGAGATGAGCACCATGCCGACGCTCATCCCCGAGCGCATCGGGATGTCGAAGCACTCGTAGGGCCGTCCCCGCAGGGAGGCGTGGGCGGTCCGGGAGTTGGCGAAGGTGTTGACCCGGATCCCGTACCAGGCGACGCCGAAGGAGCCGGCCATCCCGACCAGGCTGAAGGCCAGGATGATGAGCACCTTGGCGCCCATGTGCTGGAGGAACAGGAAGTAGACCAGGATCACCGCGGCGATGAAGGCCCACAGCACCATCAGGAACCGGGCCTGCTGCTTGAGGTAGGTCTTGCAGGTCTCGTAGATGGTCTCCGAGACCTCCTTCATGGACCGGTGGACGGGCAGTCCGTGCAGCTTGGAGTAGCTCAGCAGGCCGAATCCCAGGCCGAGCAGACACACTCCCAGGCCGATCCACAGCAGGGTGGTGCCGGAGATCCCGCCGACCTGCTCGTTGAGCGGGGGGAGTGCGATATTGGCCTCGCCGCCGACCTTGTGGTCGCCGGATCCGCCGCCTGAGCAGCCGGCGAGCCCGAGCAGGGTCAGGCCGGCGAGGGCGGCCCAGACGATGCGGCGGGCCGAGGGGTGCGTCCCGATGGGGACGTGTGTCGTGTCTTGCCTGGCGTTCACGATTCGTTCTCTTCCTCGAGCACTCTCGTTCAGGGGTCCCCCGGACCACCGCCATGGTGGTTGGCACGTCGTCGTGGGGACGGGGACCCGTCCCAGAAACGCTATGACCTCTGGAAGGGGTTGTCACGGGTCAAGGGCCCGGATGTGGGCAACATCACAGTTTCGTTATCGAGCCGCTCACGGGTCGTGATCGGCGTCTCCTCGGGACGCCGGGTCAAGTCCCGTGGAGGGGTGTCACGGCCGTGAGCCCGATTCGCGACGCCGTCACTCGCCGTCCCGGGTGCCCCGGGGTGCCGTCGTCGACCCCGTGACAAGCGGTGACAAGGGGAGTCAGGCGGTCCTGGGGGGACGGGTCCGGGAGTCGGGAGCCCAGGAAGAAGGGTCGCCTTACTTGCATCCGACGGTCATTTGGAAACAATGGAGTTGTGAAAACTTCGAATGATCCCTCGCGCGAGCACGGCGGGGGCCGTCCCGCGGCAGGAGATTCCTTCGAAGAGCCCGCGGACGGCACCACCCGTGACCGTGTGATGTCCTCGATCCTCCACCATGGACCCTCCACCGCTGCCCAGCTGGCCGATCGTCTGGGCCTGACCCCGGCGGCCGTCCGCAGGCATCTGTCCGCCCTGGGCGAAAGCGGCCAGATCGCCAGTCGCGAACAGCGGGTCTTCGGCTCCCGGGGCCGGGGGCGTCCCTCGCGGGTCTTCTTCCTCACCGACTCCGGTCGCGCCGACTACTACACCGCCTATGACGAGCTGGCGATCGCGGCCCTCAAGCAACTCGCCGCAGCCGCCGGTCCCGACGCCCTGGCCGCCGTCGCCCAGGCCAGGGTCGACGACATCGAGGCGAAGTACCGGGAGCTGCGCGCCGCCCGACCCGATCAGGACCCGGCCCAGACGCTGGCTGAGAGCCTGTCCGCCGACGGCTACGTGGCCTCTCTGGAGCCGGCCGTCGCCGGACGCCAGATCTGCCAGCACAACTGCCCGGTGGCCGAGGTCGCCAAGGTCTTCCCCGAGCTCTGCGAGGTCGAGACCCGACTGTTCTCCGAACTGCTCGGCTCCAACGTCCAGCGGCTGGCCACCATCGCCCACGGCGACGGGGTGTGCACCACCCACGTCCCGGTCGACGTGGAGATCACCCGAAAACGCATCGGCCCACCGGTGTCGGGCTGATCGGCCCATCCCGCCGGTGCGCCGCCTCGCGCATCACCCTCAGTTCTCAACTTCTTCCCACGGCTTCGACTGACTGAAAGGCCCAGATATGACTCAGGTCGACACAACCACCGCCCTGCCGGGCACCGGTGCCACCCAGGACGAGCACCTGGCGGCACTGTCCGGCTACAAGTACGGATGGCACGACTCCGACGCCTATGCGGCGGCCTCCCAGCGCGGCCTGTCGGAGGAGGTGGTGCGCGGCATCTCGGCGATGAAGCACGAGCCCGAGTGGATGCTCAAGCTGCGCCTCAAGGCCCTGCGCCAGTTCGAGAAGAAGCCGATGCCGACCTGGGGCGTCAACCTCGACAGCATCGACTTCGACCAGATCAAGTACTTCGTCCGGGCCCAGGAGAAGCAGGCGAAGTCCTGGGAGGACCTGCCCGCCGACATCAAGAACACCTACGACCGGCTCGGCATCCCCGAGGCCGAGAAGGACCGGCTGGTGGCCGGGGTGGCCGCCCAGTACGAGTCCGAGGTGGTCTACCACAAGATCAACGAGGAGCTCGGCAAGCAGGGAGTGATCTTCCTGGACACCGACACCGCCCTCAAGGAGTGCCCCGAGCTGTTCAAGGAGTACTTCGCCTCCACCGTCCCGGTCGGCGACAACAAGTTCGCCGCCCTCAACACCGCGGTGTGGTCGGGCGGATCCTTCATCTACGTCCCCAAGGGAGTGCACTGCACCATCCCGCTGCAGGCCTACTTCCGGATGAACACCGAGAACCTCGGTCAGTTCGAGAGGACCCTGATCATCGTCGACGAGGGTGCCTACGTGCACTACGTCGAGGGCTGCACCGCCCCGATCTACAAGTCGGACTCGCTGCACGCCGCGGTCGTCGAGATCATCGTCAAGAAGAACGCCCGCTGTCGTTACACGACCATCCAGAACTGGTCGAACAACGTCTACAACCTCGTCACCCAGCGCGCCTACGTCGAGGAGGGCGGGACGATGGAGTGGATCGACGGCAATATCGGCTCCAAGTCCAACATGAAGTACCCGGCCTGCTACCTGATGGGCGAGCACGCCAAGGGCGAGGCCCTCTCGGTGGCCTTCGCCGCCGAGGGTCAGCACCAGGACACCGGCGCCAAGATGGTCCACAACGCCCCCTACACCTCCTCGACGATCGTCTCGAAGTCGATCTCCCAGGGAGGCGGCCGGTCGGCCTACCGAGGCCTGGTCGCGGTGGGCAAGAACGCCCACCACTCGGCCTCCTCGGTGCGCTGCGACGCGCTGCTGGTCGACGACATCTCGCGGTCGGACACCTACCCCTACAACGACGTCCGCACCGACGAGGTGTCGATGGCTCACGAGGCCACCGTCTCCAAGGTGAGCGAGGACCAGCTGTTCTACCTCATGCAGCGGGGACTCACCGAGGAGGAGGCGATGGGCATGATCGTCCGCGGGTTCATCGAGCCGATCGCCAAGGAGCTCCCGATGGAGTACGCCCTGGAGCTCAACCGGCTCATCGAGATCCAGATGGAGGGTGCGGTCGGCTGACCCGGTCGACCACCACATCACCCGCAATCCACACGAAAGAGAGCACAGCGTTGACCGCACCCGTCCAGACCCCCCAGAAGGGTCACAATGTGACGATCGAGGGGGACGTCGAGTCCCATCTGCACCCGCGCCCCTCCTGGCAGCTCGCCGACCATCCGATGCCCACCGGGCGCGAGGAGATCTGGCGGTTCACCCCCGTCCGTGAGTTCGCCCCGATCCTGGCCGAGGGTCCGACCCGGGCCAGCCTCGAGTGGGACATCAAGGCACCCGAGCAGGTCACCGTCACCGACCTGGCCCCCGACGACCTGCGCGGTCTGGCCGAGACCCCCCAGGACCGCCTCTCGGCGGTGGCGGCCACCAACTCCGTCAACCCCTCGAGGCGGATCGAGATCCCGGCCGACGCCCAGTACGACGACCCGATCGACATCAACCTCACCGGCACCGGTTCGGGCGAGTCGGTCTACCAGAACCTCGTCGTGGAGATCGGCCGGTTCGCACACGTCACCCTCGTGGTGCGGTACAAGGGATCGGCGAACCTCGGCGAGAACTGGACCTTCCGGATCGGCGACGGCGCCGAGGCCACCATTGTCTTCGTCCACGAGTGGGACGACGACGCCGTCCACGCCGCCCAGATCGCCTTCGAGCTGGGCCGCGACACCACGGTGCGCACCGCCCAGGCGACCTTCGGCGGGAAGGCCGTGCGGATCTCGCAGACGGCCTCCTACCAGGGGCCGGGAGCCGACCTCTCGCAGCTCGGCGTCTACTTCGCCGATGCCAGCCAGCACATCGAGCACCGGCTGTTCGTCGACCACAACGCCCCGCGCACCAAGTCGCGGGTGGACTTCCGCGGCTGTCTGCAGGGCGCCGGGGCCCACACCGTGTGGGTCGGCGACGTGCTGATCCGTCCGGTCGCCACCGGCATCGACACCTACGAGTCCAACAAGAACCTGGTGCTCACCGAGGGCTGCCGGGCCGACGCGGTGCCGAACCTGGAGATCCAGACCGGCAACATCGTCGGCGCCGGGCACTCGGCCTCCACCGGCCGGTTCGACGCCGAGCAGCTGTTCTACCTCCAGTCCCGAGGGATCGAGGAGGAGGAGGCACGGCGTCTGGTGGTGCACGGCTTCTTCACCGACATCGTCCGCAGGATCGGCGTCGAGGAGATCAGCAACGAGCTGATGGACCGCATCGAGGAGGAGCTTCTCGAGAGCCTCGGAGCCTCCACCCAGACCGCCGCCGACCAGTCCTCGGAGGGCTGAGATGGCAGCGGTGAAGGTGACGACCGTCGACCAGCTGGCGGATGACACGCCGGCCGAGTTCGACGACGTCGAGGGCACCGACATCGTCCTGGTGCGCACCGAGGGCCAGACCTTCGCGATCGGGGCCCTGTGCAGCCACGCCGAGGTGCCGATGGTCGATGGAGAGGTCGAGGACTGCGCCCTCGAGTGCTACATGCACGGCTCCATGTTCGACCTGCGCACCGGCGCACCGCTCAGCCTGCCGGCCACCGAGCCGATTCCCGTATTTCCCGTGACTATCGACGGCGACGACGTCCTCGTCGACGTCGCCCATCCCATTCCCTACAAGGAGTCCTGACACACCCATGGCAACTCTTAAGATCACCGACCTGCACGTCGACGTCGAGACCGAGACCGGTCCCAAGAACATCCTCAAGGGGGTCAACCTCACCATCAACTCCGGCGAGGTTCACGCCATCATGGGCCCCAACGGCTCGGGCAAGTCCACCCTCGCCTACACCCTCGCGGGCCACCCCAAGTACACCGTCACCAGCGGCACCGTCACCCTCGACGGGGAGGACCTGCTGGCGATGACCGTCGACCAGCGCGCCCGCGCCGGCCTCTTCCTGGCCATGCAGTACCCGGTCGAGATCCCCGGCGTCTCGGTGGCCAACTTCCTGCGCGCCGCCCGGACCGCCGTGGACGGCAAGGCCCCCAAGCTGCGCACCTGGATCAAGGAGGTCGACGCCGCCCTGGAGCGCCAGGACCTCGACGACGACTTCGCCGACCGCTCGGTCAACGAGGGCTTCTCCGGTGGCGAGAAGAAGCGTCACGAGATGGCCCAGCTGGAGCTGCTCCACCCGAAGTTCGCGGTCCTCGACGAGACCGACTCCGGCCTGGACATCGACGCCCTCAAGGTGGTCTCCACCGGCGTCAACCACTACCTGGAGGACAAGACCCGCGGGGTCATGCTCATCACCCACTACACCCGCATCCTGCGGTACATCCACGCCACCCAGGTCCACGTCTTCGTGGACGGCCGGGTGGCCGCCACCGGCGGTCCGGAGCTGGGCGAGCAGCTGGAGGCCGAGGGCTACGAGAAGTACGTCGAGGCCGCGAAGGCGAACGCCTGATGAGTGGGGCCACCGACTACGACGTGGAGGCCGTTCGGGCGGACTTCCCCATCCTGAACACCAGGGTGGGGGACTACCCGTTGGCCTACCTGGACTCGGCCAACACCTCCCAGAAGCCGCAGGTCGTGATCGATGCGGTGGCCGACCACTACGCCCATCACAACGCCAATGTGGCCCGGGCGATGCACAAGCTGGGGCTGGAGGCCACCCAGGCCTACGAGGGGGGACGCGAGCGGATCGCCCGGTTCATCGGAGCCGAGCGGCCCGAGGAGGTCATCGCCCTGTCGAACGCCTCCGAGGGACTCAACCTGTGCGCCTACACCCTGGGATCGCGGCTGAAGCCCGGCGACGAGGTGGTGGTCTCTGTGATGGAGCACCACTCGAACCTGGTGCCCTGGCAGCTGGCCTGCCAGCGCACCGGCGCCACCCTGCGCTGGTTCGACATCACCGATGAGGGCCGGCTGGACCTCGAGAAGGCCGAGCGCGAGGGGCTCATCAATGAGCACACCAAGGTGGTCTCGATCGCCCTGGCCTCCAACGTGCTCGGCACCGTCAACCCGGTGACCGCGATCGCCGCCCAGGCCCATGCGGTCGGTGCGGTGATGGTGGTCGACGCCTCCCAGGCGGTGCCCCAGATGCCCGTCGACGTCTCGACCCTGGGTGCCGATCTGGTGGCCTTCACCGGTCACAAGATGGTCGGCCCGACCGGTATCGGGATCCTGTGGGGCCACTACGACCTACTCGCCGACCTGCCCCCCTTCCTGGGCGGCGGGGAGATGATCGAGATCGTCCGGATGGACCACTCGACCTACGCCGAGCCGCCGCACCGGTTCGAGGCCGGCACCCCGCCGATCGCCCAGATGGTCGGGCTGGCGAAGGCCGCCGACTACCTCGACGGGGTGGGGATGGCGGCCATCGCCGCCCACGAGCGCGACATCGCCGACTACGCCCTGGCGGGGCTGACCGGGTTGAAGGGGCTGCGTATCCTGGGTCCCACCGAGGCCGTCGATCGCACCGGGACCATCTCGTTCACGATCGAGGGGGTCCACCCCCACGACGCGATGAGCCTGATGGACTCCCACGGGGTGGCGGTGCGCGGTGGTCACCACTGCGCCCGACCGCTGCACGAGAGACTGGGGATCCAGGCCTCGCTGCGGGCATCGGCCTACCTCTACACCACCCGCGGGGAGATCGACGCCCTCGTTGACGCTGTGGAGTACGCCCGCGATTTCTTCACCGGTCGGACCCTGACCGGCGCCGGGGCTGGAAGGAGTGATTCATGAACGTCGAGGACATGTACCAGCAGATCATCCTCGATCACTACCGCGAGAAGCACCACTCGGGGCTGCGCGACGGCTACGCCGCCGAGGTGACCCAGGTGAACCCGTCCTGCGGCGACGAGCTGATGCTCCGACTGCACCTGGACGGAGACGTCATCACCGACGTCTCCTACGACGCGGTGGGCTGCTCCATCTCCCAGGCTTCCACCTCGGTGATGACCGATCTGGTGATCGGCGGCACGGTCGACCACGCCCAGAAGCTGTACCGCGGCTTCCAGGCGATGATGCGGTCCCACGGCGAGGAGACCCTCGACCCGGATCGCTACGACGACGCCGTGGCCTTCGAGGGGGTCGCCAAGCTGATGGCTCGCGTCAAGTGCGCGATGCTCGGCTGGTCGGCTCTGGAGGAAGCCATGATGGAGGCTCAGCAGAACAGCGACACAGCGGTGTCGACGCAGAGCAGCGACACCGCGGTGTCGACGCAGAACAGCAGTACTGCCGTGTGCGCAGGAGCACCGGCGAGGGGAGAGAAGGCATGAGCGAGGAGACCACCCAGGAGGCCAGGCCCTCCGACCTGGTGCGCGACACCCTTCCGGACCAGGAGCCTGCGACTCCGCAGCCGGGGGAGCAGTCCGGGGAGGTGACCCGCTCGCTTCCGACCGTCGACGACATCATCGAGGCGATGAAGGATGTCATCGATCCCGAACTCATGGTCAATGTGGTGGATCTGGGCCTGGTCTACGGGGTCCAGATCGACGACGAGGCCAATGTCACCATCGACATGACGCTGACCAGTCCCACCTGTCCGCTCACCGATCGCCTGGAGTACGACACCCAGACGGTCCTCGAGGGGATCGTCAACAGCGTGGCGATCAACTGGGTGTGGCTGCCGCCGTGGGGTCTTGAGAGGATCACCGAGGACGGCCGGGCACAGCTCCAGGCCATCGGCTTCAACGTCTGATCCGCGACATCTGATCCGGTTCTGATGAGGGCGGGCCCCCACATCTGTGGGGGCCCGCCCTCATCCTGCCGTGACCGCAAGGACTGCCGTGACCGGTGTGGATGCCGTCGTCGATGGCGACCGCCGCCATCCGTGCGGCGGGTCACCGCTCGCTCGGGGGCCGGATCAGCCGTCCAGGTTGTTGGTCGAGAAGGTGTCGCAGGAGGCCAGGCTGCTGGCGTTGAACCCGCGCTGGGTCCAGTAGACCCGCATCTTCGAGGACCCATGGGTCCAGGCGTCCTGGTTCACCCGACCGGAGGACTGCTCCTGGATGTGGTCGTCGCCGACCGCCTTGGCGGCGTCGACGATCTTGGCGATGTCGGCGGAGGTGACATTCTCGATGAGGTCGTCGGGGTTGTCGGAGGCCCACTTGAGGTAGGCCCCGGCGTAGCAGTCGGCCTGCAGCTCGAGGCGCACCGAGGGGGAGTGGGCACCGGTCTGGTTGCCCGATGCGTGGGCCTTGGCCAGGGTGCCGAGCAGATCCTGGGCGTGGTGGCCGTACTCGTGGGCGATGACATAGGCCTCGGCCGCGGTGCTGGACTTGGTGCCCAACTCGGTGAACAGCTGCGAGAGGAAGCCGGTGTCCAGGTAGACCAGCTTGTCGCCGGAGCAGTAGAAGGGGCCGGTCTGGGAGTCCGCCGTCCCGCAGGCCGTCGAGATCTGGCCGCTGAAGGGCTTGATCCGAGCCTTCGTGTACCCGTCGATCTGGGTCCCCCAGTACTGGTTGACGCTGGTGGCGTAGGCCGCCCAGCGGCAGTTCGGGTCCCGGTTGGCGTCGGCCCCGGTCCGACAGCTGGAAGTCGAGACGGCGGTGCTCTGCGACGTCTCGGTGCCGGTTCCGGAGTCGGTGCCCAAGATGTCGCCGGGATTGACGCCGAAGACCAGGGCGAGGATGAGCACCACGATCCCGGCCCCACCACCCAGGACGATCCGTCCTCCTCCGCCGCCACCGCGTCCCGGTCCACCGGCGCTGTTGTCGATGGAGTCCGAGTCGATCTGAGCGTCATTCTTGAAGTCCATCGTTCCTCCGGGTCGGTCAGCAGGCGAGACCAGACTACGCATCAACAGTGTGCGATCCGGCTTCTCTCCCGAGGTCGTCTACTCACCGGCAATCATCGCGATGGCCGCCAGGTGTCCCTCAAGGGCGGCTCTCCCCGCGCCGGTGAGACTGACCCAGGTAAGACGACGCGAGTCGCTCCGGGCGCGCGAGGCTTCCTTGCGGAGGGTGATCAGTCCCGCCTGGGCGAGCACCTTGAGGTTCTTCGACAGACTCGCATCGTGCAACCCCAAGGTGTCGCGAACGACGGAGAACTCGATCTCCGACATACGTCGGAGCAGGCCACATATCCGTAGCCGCACCGGCGAGTGGATCACATCGTTGAAAGCGGGTTGTGCATCTGACGTCATCAGGCTCGTCCGGTCCTCCCGCCCAGTTCGTCACGCAGCGCGTCATCGTAGCGGCGCCCGAGCACGACTGTCGCGAGGAGTGCAGAGACGGCAGGGATGAGCCCCCACCATGGCGAGAACGCAAGAAACTTGATCGCGAGACTGCTCACCATCGCCAGGATCAGGATCGCGAGGAGTGTCAGAAGCAGGCGCTTGCCGCGAGAACCAGCGGGTTGGGTTGTTGAGACCCCGTAGCGGCGGTTGTAGGTGATCGTGAGCACCGGCAGCAGCATGATTCCGACCGCGACGATCCAGATCGCAGTTGAGCCGGGAAGCACCTGCGAACCGACGAAGGCGGCGACGATCGCCCCCAGCGCGGGGTGGTACCACCACGGTGTCACGACTCGGGCGGCAAGTCGTGATCCGTCATCCTGAAGCTGCCTGAGAGTCTCGCGGGCCGACGCGGCTTCAGGGTGTTCAGGCTGATCACCGCCATGGCTGAAGTCGTTTTCCATGCAGGAAAGCGTATCTGTCGTGTGCCATCAGGAAAAGGGGAATGAGCCCCTGAAACGCGATCGGTCCTCGTCAAGCTGCGCGGCAAGGGTCGGCGTCCTCGACTGGTCGCCGTCCTCGACAGGTCGTCGTTCTGGGCGAGCTTGGCGAGCACCGTGCCCTCATCGGAGGGGGGAGCTACTTGGCCCTGCTAGACGACGAACCAGAAGACCACCGCGAGTACCGCCACCAGCGCCGGAAGACCGAACATCAGGACAAGCCGCCAGGTGCGGCGCAGCCAGATCTGGGCGAGGATGCCGATGATCGACCCGAGGGCCGCGGCGGCCACCGCCGATCCCCAGTAGGTGGCGGCCTCCCCGGGACGACACCCCTCCAGGGACGAGTCGCACAGGCTCCACCAGGCGAGATAGCCGAAGATGCCGATGCCGATGACGGCGACGACCATCCCGATGATGACCCAGATGGAGTACCGCCGCCATGCCTTCAGGTCGGCGGCGATCTCCTCCTCGTTCTCCGGTGCTGCTCGCCGTGGTGCTGCCATGTCGTCCATTGTTGCCCATTGTGGCGACGCTGGCCCGTCGGGGCGCGCCGGGGGATACTCCCTCCATGGTCCACACTCCGCCCACCGCCACTCCCCAGGTTCACTGGGCGTCCCTCGACGAGATCGATCCGGTGGTGCTCTACCGCCTGCTGTGGCTGCGCAGCGAGGTCTTCAACGGGGAGCAGCACTGCACCGACGACGATCTGGACGGCCGCGAGCTCGATCCCTCCTCCCGGATCGGCTGGGTGGAGGTCGACGACGAGCCGGTCGCCACCCTGCGCGCCTTCGACGAGGACGGGGTCACCGTCCTCGGCCGACTCGCCACCGCGGCCGGCCACCGGGGTCGGGGTCTGGCCGCGGCACTGGTCCGGCGAGCCGTCGCGGAGTCCGCCGGGCGTCCCGTCGTCCTGCACGCCCAGGCCCACCTCCAGGGCTGGTACGCGGGCCTCGGATTCGTCCTGGACGGAGAGCCCTTCATGGAGGCCGGCATCCCGCACGTGCCGATGAGGCTCACGCGCTGAGCTGACAAGATGTGCACGCATTTGGCCACCGGGGCGGGTGAGGGCAGGATGGTCCGGTGCTGCAGGTCAAGGATGTGGAGGTCCGTATCGGGGCCCGGTTGTTGCTCAACCCGGTGAGTTTCCAGGTCGCACCCGGGGACAAGATCGGACTGGTGGGCCGCAACGGCGCCGGAAAGACCACCCTCACGAAGATCCTCGCCGGGCAGACCCAGCCCAGCGCCGGCACCGTCTCCCGGACCGGTCAGCTCGGCTACCTCCCTCAGGATCCGCGCGATCCCGACCTCACCCAGCTGGCTAGCGAGAGGATCCTGTCGGCCCGCGGTCTGGCCCACATCCTCGACAAGATGCAGAGCCTCGAGGACGCGATGTCCTCCCCCGATGACGCCGTCCGCCAGCGTGCGATGGACAAGTACGCCAAGGCCGAGGCCCGACTGATGGCCGCCGGCGGCTACGGGGCCGAGGCCGAGGCGGCCCGCATCTCGGCCAACCTGGCACTTCCGGACCGCGTCCTCAGTCAGCCCCTGGGCAACCTCTCCGGCGGCCAGCGACGCCGCGTCGAGCTGGCGCGGATCTTGTTCTCCGGCGCCGACACCCTGCTCCTGGACGAACCGACCAACCACCTGGACGCCGACTCGATCAATTGGCTGCGCGGCTTCCTGCAGGGCTATCAGGGCGGGGTCCTGATGATCTCCCACAACACTGAGCTGGTCGGGGAGACCGTCAACAAGGTCTTCCACCTGGACGCCAACCGGGCCACCCTCGACGTCTACTCGATGAACTGGAGGCGCTACCTCATCCAGCGCGCCGCCGACGAGAAGCGCCGCCACAAGGAGCGGGTCAACGCCGAGCGGAAGGCCTCGGCACTGATGGCCCAGGCCGACAAGCTGCACGCCAAGGCCACCAAGGCGGTCGCCGCCCAGAACATGGCCCGACGGGCCGAGCGGCTGCTGGCCGGGGTCGAGGGGGAGAGGGCCGCCGACAAGGTGGCGGCCATCCGCTTCCCCAGCCCGGCCCCCTGCGGCAAGACGCCGTTGACCGCCCACAACCTCACCAAGACCTACGGGTCCCTGGAGGTGTTCACCGGGGTGGACCTGGCGGTGGACCGCGGCTCCCAGGTGGTGGTGCTGGGCCTCAACGGCGCCGGCAAGACCACCCTGCTGAGGATCCTGGCCGGGGTGGAGACCCCAGACACCGGCGAGGTCGTTCCGGGTCACGGGCTGAAGATTGGCTACTTCGCCCAGGAGCACGACCTCATCGAGATGGACCGGACGGTGCTGGACAACATGGCGCGCACCGCCGGGGACATGACCGACACCGACATCCGCAAGATCCTGGGATCCTTCCTGTTCACCGGCGACGACGTCGACAAGCCCGCCGGGGTGCTCTCGGGAGGCGAGAAGACCCGTCTGGCCCTGGCCATGCTGGTCGTCTCCTCGGCCAATGTGCTGCTGCTTGACGAGCCCACCAACAACCTGGACCCGGCCAGCCGCGCACAGGTGCTCGACGCGATCGCCCACTTCGGTGGGGCGATCGTGCTGGTCACCCACGACGAGGGCGCCGTCCAGGCCCTCCAGCCCGACCGGGTGCTGATCCTGCCCGAGGGGACCGAGGATCTGTGGGGGCCCGACTACCAGGACCTCATCACGCTGGCCTGAGCGGCCGGCCCGGCGGTGCAGGTGCCGGTACCATGAGCGCGTCATCACCACGACCGCGGAGGACAGCCATGCCAGCACGCCAGCCCAGACTCACCGGGGACCAGAGGCGTGCGATGGCCGAGGTGCTCGCCCAGCGCTATGACGAGGGGGCCTCGATCCGGTCCCTGGCGGTGGAGTTCGGCAGGTCCTACGGACTGGTGCAGCGTCTTCTCGCCGAGGCCGGGGTGGAGTTCCGGGCCCGTGGCGGAGCCGACCCCAGCTCCCCGATGACCCGCGCCGAACGTGAGAGCGAGGCACCGACGGATGATTCCCGGGATGCGCCGGAGCAGCCACGGGAGCCCGATGAGGCAGCCGAGACGGTGACCGAGGAGCAGCTGGCGAAGGCCGAGGCCAAGGCGCGACGGGCCACGAACCGGCTGTCCAAGGCGCTGCGGGCGCGGGCGAAGCTCACCAAGGCCAACAGCTCCAAGAAGCAGCGCAGGGCCGCGAAGAAGAAGGTGGCCAACCGCCGCCTGAAGTCGGAGAAGGCCGCCGACCGGCTGGAACGGATCCGCGAGCAGCTGGACGCCCACACCGGCCACTGAGTCGGTCAGTGCGGGTCTCGGCGCAGGAAGATGGTCAGTCCCCGCCGCGACGCCGGAAGGTGGTCACCTCGACCGCCACCGTCACCGCGATCGGTTCGCTCAGATCGACGTGGGTGGCGTGATGGGCGCTGGGTCCCATCCCCACCGCATCGGCGGCGAGCCGCGGATCCAGGGTCACGACATTGCTGACCGTCTGATGGGCGAAGGGTGTGAAGGACTCCACCAGCCCCTCCATCATCTGGTGCCTCTTGTCGGGCTGGATCCCGATCATCCCGGTGGCCTCGCGCAGCTCGGCTAGATGGGTGCTGAGCGGGGTCACGACGACCAGCAGACCCCCGGCAGACAGCACCCGGTGGAACTCCTGGCGGTTGCGAGGAGCGAAGACGCACATCACGGCGTCCACCGATCCGCTGCGCAGCGGCAGGCCGCGCCAGGTGTCGGCGACGACAGCCGCCATCCGCGGATGGGCCCGAGCCGCCCGGCGGACGGCGGCCACCGAGACATCGGAGGCCAGTCCGTGGGCCGACCCGACGGCGTCCAGCACCTTCCCCAGATGATGTCCGGTGCCGGCCCCGGCCTCGAGGATCCGCTGCGATGAGGCCAGTTGTCGCGCCATCACGGCGTCCACCGGGTCGAAGATGCCGGAGTCCAGGACGCGCTGGCGGGCAGCGACCATCTCGGTGGTGTCGGCATTGATGCCGGGGCGCGCCGGGATCATCGTGACGTGACCCTGACGGGCGACGTCCAGGCTGTGACCGTGACGACAGCGCAGGGTTCGCTCGGTCAGTTCCAGGCCCTCCTCGGCGCCCGTCCGGCGTCGACAGGTGGGGCAGATGAGCCAGTCGACGACCTGGGCCAGGCCGCCGGTCACGAGGGATCGTCCGAGGAGGGGCCGGTGCTCGAGGAACCGGTGCCGGGCACCCCGGTCGCGGAGTCGATCGGGACGCCGTTGCGGGTGGCTGGCTTACCGATCGGGACGCCGTTGCGGGTGGCTGGCTTTCCGACCGGGGCCGGCCTGTGAGCCCTGCGGGCCGAGCGCTCCCGGCGCGTGCGGCGGTCGCGGATGTCACCGCGGATCAGGACGAACAGCCCGCCCACCGCGATCGCGGTGAAGCAGAACCACTGGATCGCGTAGGACAGGTGCGGACCCTCGTCGAGCTGGGGCAGCGGCAGCGGGGTGATCCGCGCCGACTGCGGAGGCATCGAACTGGCCAGCATGATGTACCCGTCGACGTAGTCGCCGCCCTGGGCGCGGCCGATCGCCTGTGAGTTGATGAGTCTGGCGCGGCCGTCGACCGGGACGACGGCACTGTCCTTGCCGTTCTCGTTGCCGCGCACATAGCCGATCACCGTGACGGTGCCGCCCGGAGGTGCCGGGATGTCGGCGATGTCGGGATCGGTGCCGTCCCCGGCTCGCGGGATGAATCCGCGGTCGACGAGCACGGTCCGACCGTCCGCGGCGCGCAACGGGGTGATGACCTCACTGCCCTGCTGGTCCCCGGACTTCCGGTAGCGGATCTGCAACTGGTGGGCGGCGTCATAGCTTCCGGTGACGGTGACCCGGGTCCACTGGTCGTCGGCGCCGATGACCTTGCCGGGGGTGAAGACCTGGGCCCAGTCGACGACCGGTTGGCCCTCGTGGGCGCGGACGATCGCATTGGCCTCGCGCCGGCCCGAGAGCCGGTGGAGCTGCCACTCGCCCAGGCGCACCATCACCCCGGCCAGGATCACGACGAACAGCGCCAGTCCGATCCATCGCAGCCACAGCCTCTTCACCCGGCCGAGCCTAGTCGCTGCGGTCGGTCCGGTCCCGGGGGCTTCCCGCCGGGTCCTGGTCGTCCTCGGCCAGTTGTCCCGGGATGGTCACCGCCGAACCGAGCTGGTGCTGGGCCTGCGAACGCTCGGAGGCCTCGACGGTACTGGTGCGACGGTCGTCGACATTGCCCAGGATCACCGCGATGGCCGGCAGCAGGGCCGCCCCGGGGATGAAGAGCCATCGCCACGGGTTCGGGGCGACCACCAGACCGATGAAGCAGACCGTCCTGATCGCCATCGAGATGAGGTAGCGGCGCTGACGCGACTCCAGATCCTCGGAGGCCGAGGGCCGGGCGCCGGTGATGAGATGACCGCCGTGGCGGCGCGAGTGCGACCTCCGGCCGGGGTGGCCGGTGTCGCTGCGGTGCGACGACTCGGATGGCACAAGAGTGGGCACCCCTTCAGGGTAGGCGCGCCGTCGGGCCTGTGGAGACCTCACAGACACCTGCTTTCCGGGTTGTGCTGCCAGCGCATCGGGCACCCGCCGGCAGGGGCCGTCGTGCCTGAAGCTCCCGTGCGGCGCTAGGTTCGTGCCATGACTGTTGAGGATCCTGACCAGGGGCGCGTCGCGCTCGTCACCGGAGGGTCGCGAGGTATCGGCGCGGCGATCGCCCAGGCACTGGCCGCCGACGGCTACCGGGTGGCGGCCACCAGTCGCAGCGGCACCGCACCCGAGGGAGTCCTCCCGGTGGTCTGCGATGTCACCGACGCCGACTCGGTCGACGCCGCCTTCACCACGGTGGAGAAGGAGCTGGGTCCGGTCGAGGTGCTGGTCGCCAATGCCGGAATCACCCGCGACACCCTGCTGGCCCGGATGAGCGAGGAGGACTTCACCTCGGTCCTCGACACCAACCTCACCGGGGCTTACCGGGTGATCCGTCGCGCCGCCCGCGCCATGACCCGTGCCCGGTTCGGCCGGATCGTGGTGATGTCCTCGGTGGTGGGACTGCTGGGATCGGCCGGCCAGGTCAACTACGCGGCCTCCAAGGCGGGCCTGATCGGGATCGCGCGCAGCGTCTCCCGGGAGCGCGGGGCCCGCGGGGTCACCTGCAATGTCGTCGCTCCCGGGTTCATCTCCACCGACATGACGGCGGTGCTCCCGGACAAGGTCATCGCCGACTACCGGGCACGGATCCCGGCCCGGCGGCTCGGGGAGGTCGACGACGTCGTCAACGCCGTGCGCTTCCTCACCTCCGATGCCACCTCCTACATCACCGGCGCCGTCATCCCGGTCGACGGCGGTCTGGGCATGGGCCACTGAGCTCCGCCTCCGGCTGCCTCTGAAACGTCAACGAAAGGGTTACAACAATGGGACTTCTCGAAGGAAAGACCATCCTGGTCACCGGGGTGACGATGCACACCTCGATCGCCTTCAAGGTGGCGCAGATCGCACAGGACGAGGGCGCCCGGGTCATCGTCTCCAACATCCCCCGCGCGATCCGGGTCACCCACCGGGCGGTCCGCAAGCTGGATCCGGTACCTGAGGTGATCGAGCTGGACGCCACCGACGAGGAGCAGCTCACCGCCCTCCCGGAGACCCTGCGCGCACTGGGGGTCGAGAAGCTCGACGGCGTCGTCCACGCGATCGCCTTCGCCAACCCGAAGACCGCCCTGGGCGGGGAGTTCCTCAACACCGAGTGGCACGACGTCGACGTCGCCCTGCACACCTCGACCTACTCCTACGTCTCCCTGGCCAAGGCCGTCCAGCCGCTGTTCGGCACGACCGCCGCGGTGGTCGGGCTCACCTTCGACGCGACCGTGTCATGGCCCTTCTACGACTGGATGGGAGTGGCCAAGGCCGGTCTGGAGTCGGCCAACCGCTACCTGGCCCGCTACCTGGGCAAGGACGGGGTGCGCTGCAACCTCGTCTCGGCCGGACCGCTGGACACCATGGCCAAGACCTCCATCCCCGGGGCCGACGCCTTCAACAACCTGTGGGGGGACCGAGCCCCGCTGGGATGGGACACCAAGGACGCCACGGCGGCCGCCAAGGCCGTGGTGGCCCTGCTGTCCGACTGGTTCCCGGCCACCACCGGTGAGATGGTGCACGCCGACGGAGGACTGCACTCCACCGGCGCCTGATCCGACCCTCCGCTGGGAGGACGCGACGGTCCGGCACTGTGCAGTGCCGGACCGTCGCTGTGTACTGGGGCGCTCCGCGGGGTTGTGGGGCGCCCCGCCGGGCTCGCGGGATCAGTTCGTCGGCATCCAGGGGTGGATGAGGTGCTCGGGGGCCAGCGCCGAGGCGAGTGCGTCCTTGTCGAGGAGGTGCTCCTCCAGGATGATCTCGCCGACCGTGCGGCCCTCCGCCAGAGCCTGCTGAGCGACCCGGGTGGCGGTGCGGTAGCCGAGCGCCGGCGACAGCGCGGTGACGATGGAGACCGACCTCCAGACCTCCTCGCGCAGAGTCTCCTCATTGGCGGTGATGCCGGTGATGCAGCGGTCGGTGAAGACCACCATGGCCCGCTGGAGGTGGCGGATCTCCTCGAACAGCAGGTGGGCGATGATCGGCTCGAAGGCGTTGAGCTGCAGCTGGCCGGCCTCGGCGGCCATCGAGATGGTGACGTCATGGCCGACGATCTCGAAGGCAACCTGGTTGACCATCTCGGGGATGACCGGGTTCACCTTGCCGGGCATGATGCTGGATCCGGCCTGGACCGCCGGCAGGTTGATCTCCCCGAGCCCGGCCCGCGGACCCGAGGACAGCAGCCGCAGGTCGTTGCAGATCTTCGAGATCTTCACCGCGATCCGCTTGAGCACCCCGGACAGCTGCACGAAACCGCCGACGTCCTGAGTAGCCTCGACCAGATCGGGGGAGGCCGACAGCTCGAGGCCGGTCAGCCTGTTGAGCTCGGTGATCATGGCGGGGGCGTAGGCGGCCGGGGTGTTGATGCCGGTGCCGATGGCGGTGCCGCCGATGTTGAGCTGGGTGAGCAGTTTCCGGGCGGCCGCCAGGATCGACTCGTCATTGCGCAGCATCACGGCATAGGTGCCGAACTCCTGGCCCAGGGTCATCGGGACGGCGTCCTGGAGCTGGGTGCGTCCGAGCTTGAGGACGTCGGAGAACTCCTCGGCCTTGGCGGCGAAGGCGTCGCCGGCGTGCCTGAGCGCACCGGAGAGGTCGTCGAGCATCAGGAGCAGGGCGATCTTGATGGCCGAGGGGTAGACGTCATTGGTGGACTGGCAGCAGTTGACGTGGTTGTGGGGGTCCACGACGTCGTAGCGGCCCTTGGCCAGACCGAGCTCCTCGAGGGCGACGTTGGCGACCACCTCGTTGGCGTTCATGTTGGTGGAGGTGCCGGCCCCACCCTGGATGGTGCCCACCACGAACTGGTCGTCGAACTCACGGGCGCGGATCCGCTGGCAGCCGGCGATGATCGCCTCGGCGGCGCGGGCGGGGACCAGCCCCTGTGCGGAGTTGACGGTGGCGGCGGCCTGCTTGATGACGGCCAGGGCGTCGACGAACTGAGGGTAGTTGCCGATCTTCTTGCTGGTGATCGGGAAGTTCTCGAGGGCGCGGGCGGTGTTGATGCCCCAGTAGTGGGCGTCGTCGATCTGCACCTCCCCGAGCAGGTCGACCTCCACGCGGCTGGACTGGGATGACCTCGGGTGCTGTGTCATGAAGCTCCTCGCCTTGGTTGGACACCACTCATGATGGGCCAACCATACGGACAGCCGCGAGGCTCGGGTCCGGCGCGGTCCTTCCTGCGCGAGTCCTCCTCGTGGCCCGTGTCCGGCGCCGTCGACGGTGTTCGTCGATCTGAGCGCGAGACGCTGATCAGGTGGTCGGGCAGGGCTGCTCGTCCGGTCACCGCACTGTGTTCAAGCGGCCATGAGACGTGCTCGGTGGGCCGTGGCTCTGTGCTCGGTCGGTCACTCTCGACGGCCCGGCGCCCGATCGCCCCGGGGCCAGGCGGTGGCGGCGGTGACGGCGTCCTGAGCGGCGGCGCGCAGCCTGCGAAGAGCGGACTCGCGGACCTGGGAGCCTTGGGAGGTGAGCATCGGTGAGGACTCCAGACCCGACTCACTGGCCTCCAGGGCGGTCCATGCCAGGTCCAGCAGCACCTGGTCGGAGTGCCGGTGCCCCCGGCCCAACCTCGGCGGGACCGACTCGGGACGACTGCCGGTGACGATGTCGAGGCGGCCCAGCTCCCCGGAGACCTCGGCCATCACCTGACGCAGCTGCTGGCCCGCCTCGGCAGGGGTGGCCGGGGGAATCGGCGGTCGGCCCTGCACTATCCGCCACTGAATGGCCGGGCCGACCGGCTGGGGGATCCAGCACAGCCCGGCCGGAATGCCCGCCGGTCCCGAGGTGTGGCAGATCACCGCGGTCCCCGCCTCCAGCACGTCGGCGTTGAGCTCGGCGGGCCCGCGCAGTCCGGCCAGCCGACCGGGAGCGGTGAGCACCATCGCCCACAGGGCGGACCCGGCCCCGGGCCAGTGGGCGATCCGGGTGAGGGCCCGGCGGACCGGCACCGAGGCCAGCGGATCCTGCTCGGACAGCTGCAGCAGGCCGTCGGGGTCGTGGACCTGGTGCATCGGTCCGAGTCGGTCCTCGGCCATCGGCGCGCTGATCCGGCCTGCGCACAGGTCGTTGAGCAGGGATGTCAGCTGCAGACAGGTCTCACGCACCTCAGGAAGGATACGGGGCGGGGCGGACCATGGCCCGTGTGCATGTGACAGTCTGTGGGCATGCGACGCGTGATCCTTCTCGGTTCCACCGGATCCATCGGCACCCAGGCTCTCGATGTGGTGAGGGCCAATCCTCAACGGTTCCAGGTGGTGGGCCTGTCGGCAGGCAGCAACCGGGAGATGCTCGCCGACCAGGCACGGGAGTTCGGCGTCGAGCATCTGGCACTGGGCGCCGAGGAGTCCTGTCAACTGGTTGCCGATGTCGAGGCCGACGTCGTCCTCAACGGCATCACCGGGTCGGTCGGGCTCGGCCCGACCCTGGCCACCCTGAAGGCTGGCAGGTGCCTGGCGCTGGCCAACAAGGAGTCACTCATCGTGGGCGGGGCACTGGTGAGGAGGGCGGCGGCCCCCGGCCAGCTGGTCCCCGTCGACTCCGAGCACTCGGCCATCGCCCAGGCCCTGCGCGCCGGCGCTCCCACCGAGGTCGCGAGGTTGGTGGTGACGGCCTCCGGCGGCCCGTTCCGCGGCTGGACCCACTCCGAGCTGGAGGAGGTCACCCCCGCCCAGGCGCTGGCCCACCCGACCTGGCGGATGGGCCGGGTCGTCACCACCAACTCCGCAACCATGGTCAACAAGGGGCTGGAGGTCATCGAGGCCCACCTGCTCTTCGACGTCGACTACGACAACATCGAGGTGGTCGTCCACCCCCAGTCGGTCGTCCACTCGATGGTCGAGTTCGTCGACGGGTCGACGATCGCCCAGGCCTCCCCGCCCGACATGCGGCTGCCAATCTCGCTGGGCCTGGGCTGGCCCGATCGCGTCCCCGGGGTCGGCCGGCCGCTCGACTGGCACCAGGTCACCAGCTGGACCTTCGAACCCCTCGACGAGCAGACCTTCCCCGCGGTGGCCCTGGCCCGACAGGTGGGACGGGCCGGGGGAACCTACCCGGCGGTCTACAACGCGGCCAACGAACAGGCCGTGGAGGCCTTCCACGCCGGTCGGCTGTCCTTCCCGGGGATTGTCGAGACGATCCAGCGGGTCGTGGAGGCCCACCAGCCGCCCGCCGAGCTCACCCTCGACAGCCTGGCCGGCGCCGAGCAGTGGGCGCGTCGTCGCGCCGATGAGGACATCGCCGCACGGCGGTAGCGGCTCGGCCCCTCGCGATCGTTGGTAGGTTCGTGCCCATGAATGCAGTGGTGCAGTTGGCCGGGGTCGGTGTGCGGCGCGGGACCACCCAGATCCTCGAGGATGTCGACTGGGAGGTCGACGAGGGTCAGCGCTGGGTGCTGGTCGGACCGAACGGCGCCGGGAAGACCACGATCCTGCAGATTCTGGGCGCCCAGCTGCACCCCACCACCGGGCTGGTGGAGATCCTCGACGAGATCATCGGGGCCGTCGACGTCTTCGAGCTGAGACCACGGATCGGGGTCTGCTCCTCGGCTCTGGCCCACCGGATCCCGGCCTCCGAGACGGTGCGCAACATCGTCGTCTCGGCCGCCTGGGCGGTGATCGGGCGCTGGCGGGAGTCCTACGACCCGATGGACCTGGCCCGCGCCGACGAGCTCATCGCCCAGATGGGGCTGGCCGGAATGGCCGAGCGCACCTACGGGACCCTCAGCGAGGGGGAGCGCAAGCGGGTGGAGATCGCCCGGGCGCTGATGACCGACCCGGAGCTGCTGCTGATGGACGAACCGGCCGCCGGCCTGGACCTGGCCGGCCGCGAACAGCTGGTCGCCGTGATGTCGCAGATCTGCGCCGATCCGAGTGCCCCGGCCACCGTGCTGGTCACCCACCATCTGGAGGAGATTCCGGCCGGTATCACCCACGCCCTGGTGCTGGACGGCGGCAGGGTGGCGGCCAGCGGTCCGGTCGACCAGGTGCTGACGTCCGAGATCCTCTCCGAGGCCTTCGGGCTACCCTTGGAGGTCACCACCAGCAACGGTCGCTGGAGCGCCGTGGCAGCGAGAGAGTGAGGCCCCGATGGCAGAGTTCTGGAGGTGGGTCGCCGAGCACGGCTGGGTGGGCTGGCTGGGAGCCTCGGCGGTGCTCGCCTGCGCCGAGATGCTCACCCTCGACTTCACCCTGCTGATGCTGGCCTCCGGGGCCCTGGCCGGTGGTGTCACCGCCGTCTTCCTGCCCGGTGCCTGGCTGATCCAGGTGCTGGTCGCCGTCGCGGTGGGCGGCGTGATGCTCGCCGTGCTGCGGCCCACCCTGCTCAAGCGGGTGAGGGACGCCCCGGGTTACCGGTCCCTGCTGGACCAGTTGGTGGGTTCGGAGGGCACCGCCACCCGGCAGGTCACCTCGGAGACCGGGGAGGTCAAGGTCCGCGGGGAGATCTGGGAGGCCCGCACGATGAGCCCCGGCGTCACGATCGACGCCGGCGAGTCGATCGAGGTCTACCAGGTCGATGCCACCACCCTCATCGTCTACCCGGCCAGTCAGGGCCTCGGATGGTCGGGAGGGGCCCGAACCTGAGGCCCGTCCGGCGCGCGGCACCGGATGGCGGCGCAGCGGATGGCAGGATGGAGGAAATGACTGTCGCACTCGCTGAGGAGGCCTGATGACCGAGTTCATCGTCGCGATCATCATCATCGTTCTGGTGGTGGTTGCCCTTGGATCGTCGGTGAAGATCATTCACCAACAGAAGATCGGACTGGTGGAGCGTCTGGGGAAGTTCCACCGGCGTCTCAATCCGGGACCGCATCTCGTGGTCCCCGTCATCGACAAGGTCCAGTACAACCTGGACATGCGAGAGCAGGTCCAGCCCTTCCCGCCCCAGGGTGTCATCACCGAGGACAACCTGATGGTCAACATCGACTCGGTGATCTACTTCCAGATCGTCGATCCCGAGCGTGCCGCCTACGAGGCGCAGTCCTACCGGACCGCCATCGAGCAGCTCACCATGACCACCCTGCGCAACATCATCGGCGGGATGGACATGGAGGCCGCGCTCACCTCGCGCGAGGAGATCAACCAGAAGCTGCGGTCGGTCCTCGACGAGGCCACCGGCAAGTGGGGCATCAAGGTCAACCGTGTCGAGCTGAGGGCCATCGAGCCGCCGCCCACCATCCGTGACGCGATGGAGAAGGGGGCTCGCGCCGAACGCGACAAGCGGGCCGCGATCCTGCTGGCCGAGGGCCAGCGTCAGTCCCAGATCCTGGCCGCCGGCGGCGACCGGGAGTCGGCGATCCTGAGGGCCCAGGGCGACCGGGAGGCTCAGGTGCTGCGCGCCCAGGCCGACCGTCAGGCCCAGATGCTGAGGTCGGAAGGCGAGGCCCAGGCCATCACCACCGTGTTCAACGCGATCCACGCCGGTCAGCCCGATCAGGGGCTGCTGGCCTATCAGTACATGCAGATGCTGCCCACCCTGGCGCGTGGGGACGCCAACAAGGTGTGGATCGTCCCGAGCGAGCTGAACGACGCCCTGCGCGGACTCGGTCAGATGGTCGGTGACGGCGACAACCGCAAGCCGACCTACCAGACCGCCGACCCCTCCTCCTTCGACCAGCCGAAGAAGGTCGACGTGATGGCGGAGATCGCCCAGCAGAAGGAGGACGAGCGGGCGCAGTCCGACGCCACCGTCCAGCAGGCCATCGAGGAGGCCGCGAAGCTGGAGAACCCCGGCCTGAGCACCGGGCCCAAGACCGCGCCGTCGGTCGGTCGTGGACCCTCGACCGCGCTGCCCGGATCGTCCAAGGGCGGCCACACGCCGGCCGATCAGCAGGCCCAGGGGCCGATGGGTGGTCTCTACCAGACCGGCTGGGGCACCCCGCAGAGCCAGCCGACCCCGCCTCCCCAGCGCCCGCAGGCCCCGCAGGCCCCCCAGGCCCCCCAGGCCCCCCAGGGCCCGCAGCCGGACCAGGGTCAGCCTCCCCAGCAGCCCTTCAACCCTCGTGGCGGCGACCAGGGCTGAGGTCGCGGGCGGGATCGGGGTCGCCCCGGACCGCTCGCAGGAGCACTCGTCACAGCGCGTTCAGATGCACCCCGGGGGCTCAGCCCCCGGGGTGCTGCGCGTCCCACTGCTGTCGGTAGCGTTCGGCGATCCAGCCGCAGGCGATGAGCTGGGCCATGTGGAAGATCATCAGCGGCAGCACGATGAGTCCGACCGGCTGGCCGGTGAACAGCACGGTGGCCATCGGCAGGCCGGTGGCCAGCGACTTCTTGGTCCCGCAGAACTGGATCGCCACCCGGTCGGCCCGGGGGAAGTGCAGCCATCCGCTCAGCGCCCAGGTGAGCCACAGCATCACCGCCAGCAGGACCAGGCAGATGAGGACCGTCAAGGCCAGCTGCGGGCCGCTGGTGATCGACCAGATGTGCTCGCGCATCCCCGAGGAGAAGGCGGAGTAGACCACCACGAGGATGACGCCGTTGTCGACGAACTTGAGGGGCTTGCGGTGCTCGGTGACGAAGCGGGCGGTCAGCGGGCGTGAGAGCTGCCCGAGGACGAAGGGCAGCAGGATCTGCAGGGCGACGTCGAGAATCGACGAGGCGGAGATGGTGACCCCGGAGTGCGAGGAGACCAGCAGGAATGCCAGCACCGGGGTGATGAAGGTCCCCAGCAGGTTGGAGGTGGTCGCCGAGACGATGGCCCCGGGGACGTTGCCGTGGGCGATCGAGGTGAAGTTGATCGAGGACTGGACCGTCGAGGGGACCAGACACACCCACAGCAGCCCCAGGTAGAGCAGCGGCGAGATGGCCCACGGCACCAGGAGCTGCAGGAGGATGCCGATCAGCGGGAAGACGATGAAGGTGCACCCCAGGATCGTCAGGTGCAGTCGCCAGTGGGTGAGCCCGGCCAGCGTCTCGCTGGGTTGCAGGCGGGCGCCGTAGAGCAGGAAGAGCCAGAAGACCAGCACGTTGACCAGTCCGTCGACCACCGGGACTCCCGCCCCGCGGGCCGGCAGGACACTGGCGATGAGGGCGGAGGCGACGATGCCCACCAGGAACCAGTTGATCTGATGGTGCCGGCCGGGAGTCTGGGTCACCCGCACACCCTATTCTCGCGGGCCCGGTTCCCGACCGGCCCTCCGGGAGGTCCGTCTCCCCAGACCAGGGCGCAGAGGGCTCTAGGCTGTCGGGGTGGCTCGATTCGTGACGATTGACGACTCCCAGGACCCCCGGCTCGCCGACTACGTGAGTCTGCGCGACGTCAACCTCCGCCGGAGTCTGGAGGCCGCCGAGGGACTGTTCATCGCCGAGGGGGCCAAGATCATCCGGCGTGGCGCCGAGGCGGGCTACCGTCCGCGCTCCTACCTGCTGGCGCCGCGGTGGATCGACGGGCTGCGGGATCTTCTGGACGCCGTCGACGTGCCGGTCTACGTCGTGACCGAGGAACTGGCCGAGAAGGTCACCGGGTTCCACGTCCACCGGGGTGCGCTGGCGTCGATGGAGCGGGTGACCCGCTGGTCGGAGGCCGATCTGATGTCGGCCGACCGTCTGGTGGTCTGCGAGGACATCGTCGACCACACCAATGTGGGGGCGATCATCCGGTGCGCCGCCGGACTGGGCTGGGACGGCGTCCTGCTGGCCCCCAGGGCCGCCGATCCGCTGTACCGCAGGGCCATCAAGACGTCGATGGGGACGGTCTTCGCGCTTCCCTGGGCCCGCCTGTCGGACTGGCGTCAGGGCCTGGGCCACCTCAAGGAGCACGGTTTCACGATCGCCGCGATGGCGCTCAGCGATGACTCGGTGAGTCTCGACGAGTTCGCCGCACAGCTGCGCTCCCGGCCCCGCAAGGTGGCCCTGCTGATGGGGACCGAGGGGGCCGGGCTGTCCTCCCACTGGGTGAACCAGGCCGATGTCGTGGTGCGCATCCCGATGCACCACGGCGTCGACTCCCTCAATGTGGCGGCGGCCGCCGCGGTGGCCTGCTACGCACTCGGCCCCGTGCACTAGCAGCAGACGTCCTCCCGGAGGGATCCGGCCCGAGAGGACCGGGGCCTCAGCCCTTGGGGTGGACCGGCCAGTCCTCGGGGAAGAGGTGGTCGAGGTTCTCGTGCTGCTCGTCGAGCTTGCGCCGGGAGCGCTTGGAGAGCCGGTCGCCGAAGACGATCCCGTTGCAGTGGTCGGTCTCGTGCTGGAGACACCGGGCGAAGTAGCCGGCTCCGGTGACCGACAGCGGGGTGCCCCAGGGGTCCTGACCGGTGCAGGTCGCCAGATCGGGGCGGGCCAGCGGCTGGAACCCGCCCGGCCAGGACAGGCAGCCCTCGTCGACCGAGACGAGATTGCGGTCACGGCCGGTGGGCAGGGTGACCTGCGGGTTGCAGATCGCGCCCTTGTGGACCACCCCGTCGTCGTCGGGGCAGTTGTAGATGAACAGGGACAGACTCAGCCCGACCTGGGTGGCGGCCAGGCCGACGCCGTCGGCGGCCGCGTTGGTGACGAACATGTCGCGGATCAGCTCGTGGAGGTCATCGTCGAAGTCGGTGACCGGCTGGGTGCTGGCGTGCAGCACCGGTTCGCTCCACCGGGTCACCCGTCGCAGTGTCCCGCCGGTGAACAGTTCTGCCCACCTGGGATCGTCGGTCGGGGTGTGCTCGCGCATGAAAACTCCTCAGGCTGTTCCGATTCGCCCGCCCGATTCTGCCACCAGTGCCCCTCTCCACACATTTTCTAGACAGTGACGCCGACCAGGACGTGGGTGGCCTCGGGAAGATCGAGGGACAGCCGCTGCCGCCAGCCCTGGGGCCCTCGGGTGAAGCAGGAGACCGTTCCGGCGTCCTGCTGGGCCACCCAGACGCGGTCACCGTCGAGGGTGAGATCGCGCGGTGCGATGCCGCCGCAGTCGAACTCCTCGGCCACCCCCAGCTGCCCCGACCAGGTCGTGAGGGACCGCGCCCCGGTGATCACCGAGACGGTGCCGACCAGCCGGTTGGCGACCAGCAGGGTGCCGTCGGAGCGGGCCACCAGGCCCGACGGCTGGGAACGGCCGCGCAGGGAGGCCGCCACGGGTTCGTGGGGATGCCAGTCCTTGGCCCAGACGTCGTCCCCGGCGCGGCGGGTCCAGGTGAGCAGGCTGCCCGACAGCTCCCCGCAGACCGTGAGGACCTGGAGGCGCCCCGCGGTGGTGAGGACCAGGTGACGCGGTCCGAATCCGGCCGGAGTCTCGATGCTGCCGATCTGCTCCAGCCCGGCGGGACCGTACTTGAGGATCCGGATCTGGTCGGTGCCGAGATCGGTGACGGCCAGGTGCCCACGGTCCAACCAGGTCACCTGGTGGGCGTGCGGAGCCTCCTGGCGGGAGGCGACCGGCCCATGACCGGTGAACTGCAGGCGCGCCACCTGCCGGGGACCGGACCGCCAGGAGTCGAGCTCGATGACACTGACCTCCCCGGAGCCGTAGTGGGCCACCGCCAGGAGACGTCCGGTCGGGTCGGCCGCGGCGTGGCATGGGAGCCCTCCGCCCAGATCCAGCTCGGCGGCGACCGACAGGTCGCCCGACCGCACCAGCCACAGCCGGGAGTCGCGCTCCCCGATCACCGCCAGCATGCTGCCCAGCGGCACGATCCAGGAGGCGTCGCCGAGGGCCACCTGGCCGGTGGCGGTGGCAGTGAGCTCGGCACGGGGATCTGGCAGGCCGTGGTCGTCGCACGGGGCCTCGACCTCCCAGCTGGAGAGTCCGCCGGGCCCGGCCGCAGTGCTGTAGCCGCTGGCCAGGACGGGGGTGCGCAGCATGGTCATGGCCGAAGACTACGACCTCCAGCGTGTCCACCGGCGGGCCGCTCGAGCCGCGGGCCACAGTGGAGGCGATGACACTCCCCGCCGCGCTGACCGTCCCGCTGGAGGACTTCTGCGTCCACCTCAGAGCGGATCTGCGCCGCTCCCCGCGCACCGTCACCGCCTACCGCACCGACCTGGAGTCTCTGTTCGACCACGCCGCCGACAACGGCGTGACCCGGCTGGCGGAGATCGACGTCTCGGCCCTGCGGTCCTGGCTGGCCGACGGTCGCGGTGCCGCAGAGGCACCGGCGACCCTTCAGCGGCACTGGGCCAGTGCCAGAGTGTTCTTCCGCTGGGCCTGCGCCGAGGGGCTGATCGGTGTCGATCCGGCCGCCCGGCTCAAGGCGGCCAAGGTTCCCCGCCGGCTGCCTCGCACCCTGGGCGTCGACCAGGCGCGACGCCTCCTCGACGACGCGGTGGCATCGGCGAGCACCGACGACTCACCGCAGGGGGCCAGGGATGCGGCGATTCTCGAGGTGCTCTACGGGTCCGGCATCCGGGTGGGGGAGTTGTGCGGACTGGACCTGAGCTCCCTGGACCGGGCACGCGACACCCTCCGGGTGCTCGGCAAGGGGTCGAAGGAGCGCACCGTCCCGCTCGGCGATCCCGGCTGGCGGGCGATCGACGGCTGGCTGTCCAGGCGGTCCGAGTGGCAGACGGCGTCCTCCGGCCAGGCCCTCTTCCTGGGCGCCCGCGGAGCCAGGATCGATCCCCGGGTGGTGCGCCGGATGGTGCACCAGCATCTGCGGTCCGAACCCGGTTTCCCCGATCTGGGCCCTCACGGGCTGCGTCACGCGATGGCGACCCACCTGCTGGAGGGGGGAGCGGACCTGCGCACCGTCCAGGAGATCCTCGGCCACGAGTCCCTGGCGACCACGCAGATCTACACCCACGTCTCGACCGAGCGGCTCAGACGCGCCTTCAACCAGGCCCATCCGAGGGCTTGAGCGGGTCGCTCAACGCGACAGGTGCGGCAGCGGGTCGACCGGGGTACCGTTGCGCTCCATCCCCAGGTGGAGGTGGCAGCCGGTCGAGAAGCCGGTGCTGCCCACCCGGCCGATGGGCTGGCCGCGCAGCACCACCGCTCCGGCCGCGGTGCCCGGACCCGACAGATGGTTGTAGGTGGTCGCCAGACGCGATCCCGACACCGTCCCGTGGTCGACGACCACCCGGTACCCCCAGGCCGGGTGGTACCCGGAGTAGGACACCCGTCCGGTGGCCGCGGCACGGATCGGGGTGCCGCAGGGGGAGGCGAGATCCACCCCGTCGTGGAGCTTCCACACTCCCCGGACGGGGTGGTGACGCATCCCGAAGACCGAGGAGACCGGGCCCGGGACGGGCCTGAGGAAGGAGCCTGGCTGACCGGCTCCGGTGGCCAGCGGCATGCCGATCCCCTGATCGGGGACCGACCGGGGCGGCGGGGGAGGCCGACGGGGCCGGTGACCCTCGGGGTACAGGCGCACCGTCGCGCCGGGATCACCGGAACCCAGCAGAGACATCGGATCCTGGTAGCTCCTGCCGTTGATCAGCCCCCAGTGCAGGCACGGCCGGGAGCAGTGCCTGAACTCGGCCAGGGTCCCGATGATCTGGCCGACCACGACCGGTTGGCCGACCCGCACCGAGGGGCTGACCGGCAGGTGGCTGATGCGGCGGCCGTCTGCCATCTGCACCACCACGACCGGGCGGCCCGCCACCATGCCGGCCACCGTCACCACCCCCGCTCGCACCGCTGTCACCGGGGCGCCGACCGGTGCGGCGATATCAACCCCTCGGTGGCCGGGCAGCCAGTCCCGGGCCGGAGGATCAAAGCCGTGCAGCACCTCGCCGTCGACCGGTGGTGAGTCGGCTGGAGGAGCTCCGGGACGCGGTGCGGCACCCGCCGAGGAGACGGGCGACATCGCGACATCGGCCAGCGCCCGGGCCGCGGTGGTCGAGGTGAGCAGCATGGTCAGTGGGACCGCCAGCAGCGCCGAACCGAGGGTGAGCGCCGTGCGTCGAGCCGAGGTGGTGAAGGGGTGTCTCATACTGAACGTCTCGTGGCGCGGGCCCGGATCTGCCGCACCGGGCAGAATCTGTGGACAACTCGTCGCTGCGAGTCGCCGGGACTCCGGCTCTGGGGACAACTCGCGGAACCACCACCCCCAGACCCGTCGGGCCCCGGATCGAAGTGGCGCCCACCGTGCCCGCGGCATACACTTGGCCCGCAGTCCGGGCTGTCCCGGACTGACTTCGCATGCGTTCGACTCCCCTGTGGGAGGCCGGAACAACGGTCCCGTCCCGACGGGCAGCTCCCGGCGACGCATCAGGCGGTGGCGCACCACGTCACCGAACAACCGCCGGCGCGCTGTGGCGCGCCCTGATGAAAGGACGAGCCCCATGGCCGTCGTCACCACCCGCCAGCTTCTCGAGAGCGGCGTCCACTTCGGACACCAGACTCGTCGTTGGAACCCGAAGATGAAGCGCTTCATCTTCACCGAGCGCAACGGCATCTACATCATCGACCTCCACCAGTCGCTGAGCTACATCGACAAGGCCTACGCCTTCATCAAGAAGACCGTCGCCAATGGTGGCCAGGTTCTTTTCGTGGGCACCAAGAAGCAGGCCCAGGAGGCCATCGCCGAGCAGGCCGCCCGCGTCGACATGCCCTTCGTCAACCAGCGCTGGCTCGGTGGCATGCTCACCAACTTCCAGACCATCTCCAAGCGGATCGCCCGGCTCAAGGAGCTCGAGGCGATGGATCTGGAGACCGTGGCCGGCTCCGGACGCACGAAGAAGGAGCTGCTGATGCTCTCTCGTGAGAAGGACAAGCTGGCCAAGGACCTGGGCGGCATCCGCGACATGCCCAAGACCCCGCAGGCCGTCTGGATCGTCGACACCAAGAAGGAGCACCTGGCCGTCGATGAGGCGCGCAAGCTGCACATCCCGGTGGTCGCCATCCTCGACACCAACTGCGACCCCGACGAGGTCGACTACGCCATTCCGGGCAACGACGACGCCATTCGCTCCGTCTCCCTGCTCACCCGGATCATCGCCGACGCCGTCGCCGAGGGCCTGGTGCAGCGCTCCAAGGGCAACGAGTCCGCCGAGAAGGGTTCCGAGGCCGAGCCGATGCCCGACTGGGAGCGCGAGCTCCTCGAGGGTTCCGACAAGCCGGCTGACAAGGGCGCCGAGAAGCCTGCCGAGCAGGCCAAGGTCGAGGACGCCGAGACCGCCGAGAAGAGCGACGCCCAGGCCGAGCAGCTCACCGCCGAGGTCGAGGCTGCTGCTGCCGCCAAGCCGGCCGCTCCGGCCAAGCCCGCCGCCCCGGTTGCCGAGGCCCCCGCGGAGAACAACTGAGCCGTCAACCCACACCACGACAGGAATCAATCACAGATGGCAATCAAAGCTGCTGATGTCAAGAAGCTCCGCGACGCCACCGGCGCCGGAATGATGGACGCGAAGAAGGCGCTGACCGAGGCCGAGGGAGACTTCGACAAGGCCGTCGACCTGCTGCGCGTCGCCGGAGCTGCCAAGGCCGCCAAGCGCTCCGACCGTGAGGCCAGCAACGGCCTGGTCGCCGCGGCCGGGCACGCCCTGGTCCACATCGGCTCCGAGACCGACTTCGTGGCCAAGAACGCCGAGTTCATGGCCACCGCCGACCAGATCGCCCAGGCCGTCGAGGACGCCAAGGCCGACGGGAAGGACGCCGCCGGTGCGGCCGCCCTGCCCGACGGGACCACGGTCGCCCAGACCCTGGGGGCGCTGGCCGCCAAGATCGGCGAGAAGATCGAGCTGGCCGACGCCGCGTACTTCGACGGCACCGTCGAGGTCTACCTGCACCGTCGCTCCCAGGACCTGCCCCCGCAGGTCGGCGTGATGGTCGAGTACAAGGGTGACGACGCCGCCGCGATCCACGGCATCTGCCTCCAGATCGCCGCGATGAGCCCCCGCTGGCTGTCGCGCGAGCAGGTTCCCGCCGAGATCGTCGACCACGAGCGCACCGTCGCCCGCGAGATCGCCGTCGAGGAGGGCAAGCCCGAGAAGATCCTCGACCGGATCATCGATGGTCGCCTGAACGGCTTCTTCAAGGAGAACTGCCTGCTCGAGCAGGCTGCCGTCTCCGACGACAAGAAGACCGTGGAGAAGATCCTCAAGGAGGCCGGAGTCACGGTCACCCGGTTCGTGCGGTTCTCCGCCGGGGACTGACCTCCCCGCAGACGGTCCGGACCCCCGGGCCGCCCGAACCCGGCACCCGGCAGGGGCCCCGCCATCAGGCGGGGCCCCTGCCGCATCCGGGTCCGGGAGCGCCGAACCCGGCAGAGTCGGTAAGCTGAGGCGACGCAACAGCCCCGATCCAGGAGAGACGATGCCCACTCCGTACCACCGTGTTCTGCTCAAGCTCTCCGGAGAGGTCTTCGGAGGAGGCGGGATCGGCGTCGATCCCGACGTCGTGGCAGCCAAGGCCCGCGAGATCGCCGATGTCGTCAACGCCGGGGTCCAGGTGGCGATCGTGGTCGGGGGAGGAAACTTCTTCCGCGGCGCCGAGCTCCAGCAGCGCGGAATGGACCGCGACCGCGCGGACTACATGGGCATGCTCGGAACCGTGATGAACTGCCTGGCCCTCCAGGACTTCTGCGAGAAGGAGGGGGTGGCCACCCGGGTCCAGACCGCCATCGCGATGGGCCAGGTCGCCGAGCCCTACATCCCGCGCAAGGCCGAGCGCCATCTCGAGAAGGGACGGGTGGTGATCTTCGGTGCCGGGTCGGGGATGCCCTACTTCTCCACCGACACGGTTGCCGCCCAGCGCGCCCTGGAGATCGGCGCCGACGCCCTCCTGATGGGCAAGCAGGGCACCGACGGGGTCTACGACTGCGACCCGCAGACCCACCCGGAGGCCAAGAAGTTCGACGAGTTGACCTACGATGAGTTCCTGGCCCGCGATCTCAAGGTGGCCGATGCCACCGCGGTGGCGATGGCCCGCGACAACGATCTCACGATGATCTTCTTCAACCTCGAGAAGCGCGGAAATATCGCCAAGGTCATTGCCGGGGAGCCGATTGGCACCACCGTTCACCGTTGAGCCACCCGACCGCACCTCTACCAGACATCAAGCACGAAGGATCAGCAGTGAGTTCAGACATCATCAAGGACGCCGGCGCCAAGATGGCCACCGCCGTCGACCACGCACGTGAGGAGTTCGCGGCGATCCGCACCGGTCGTGCGAACCCTGCGATGTTCAACCACATCATGGTGGACTACTACGGCGCCATGACCCCCCTCCAGCAGCTGGCCACCTTCCAGGTTCCCGAGGCCCGCACCGTGCTCATCGCCCCCTATGACAAGAGCTCGGTGAACGAGGTCGAGAAGGCCGTGCGCGACTCTGACCTGGGCGTCAACCCGTCCAGCGACGGCAACATCGTGCGCTGCGTGCTGCCGGCCCTCACCGAGGACCGCCGCAAGGAGTACATCAAGCTGGCCAAGGCGAAGGCCGAGGAGGGACGCATCGCGGTGCGCAGCATCCGACGCTCCTCCAACGACGTGCTGAAGAAGCAGGAGAAGGACAAGGAGATCACCGAGGACCAGCTGACCCGTTCCGAGAAGGAGCTGGACCAGGTGACCAAGAAGCACGTCGACCAGATCGACGCCCTGCTCAAGGCCAAGGAGTCCGAGCTGCTCGAGGTCTGAGCACTCCTCCCCACCGACCGTGACCACACCACCGACACCCCAGTCCGCTCCCGCCCACGAGCGGACTCCCAGGGCCGGGCGAGATCTGCCCGCTGCGATCGTGACCGGGGTCGTCCTGGTCGTCATCGTGGTCGGCACCGTGCTGTGGTGGCACTGGGGATTCGTCATCTTCGTGGCCCTGGCGCTGAGCATCGGGGCGGTGGAACTGCACCGGGCGATGGGCCGGCTCGGGATGCACTCGGCGGTGGTCCCGATCGTGGTGGGCACGGTCCTGATGCTGCTCGGCGCCTTCGCGGCCGCCGCCTACGACCTGCCGATCGGCGCCAACACCCTGCTGGTCGCCGGTCTGGGACTCACCTCGGCGGTCTCCATGCTGTGGCGGCTGCCGGGCGGGCCGAAGGGGTTCGTGGCCGACGCCGCCGCCAGCCTGTTCACCATCGCCTACCTGCCGCTGATGGGATGCTTCATCCCGCTGATGATGGCCGACACCCTCGGGGACCGGCGGATCATCGCCTGGATGCTCTGCGTGATCGCCTCGGACACCGGCGGATACACCGTCGGCGTCCTCCTCGGCCGGCACCCGATGGCCCCCAGAATCAGCCCGAAGAAGAGCTGGGAGGGAATGGCCGGGTCGGTCGTGACCGCGATGCTGGTCGGTGCCGGCTGCGCGGTGTGGGGTCTGGGAGCGCCGGCCTGGGTCGGTGTGCTCCTGGGCGGAGTACTCTCGGTAGCCGCTACCTGCGGAGATCTTGTCGAGTCGATGATCAAGCGCGACGCCGGGTTGAAGGACATGTCCCACTTCCTTCCCGGCCACGGCGGTGTGATGGATCGGCTCGACTCCATGCTGCTGTCCGCCCCGTTCGCGTGGGCTGTGCTCTCCCTGTGCCTGTAGGGCCCGAGCGCCTGCAGGTGGACCGGGGAGGGCCACGGACGCAGAGCGCCGCTGACTGTCCATCGAGGAGTGTGTGATGTCCACCGAGCCGCGTCCAGCCGTGTCCCCATCGGGACTGGTGCTGCCGATCACCCCGCTGGCGGAACCCGGCACGGAGATGCCGGTGGTGCTGCGCAGCCCGAGTCGCACAAAGCCGCCCCGCCACTGGATCGACCTGTCTGTCGACGACCGCGTCGAGGCGGTCAAGGAGATGGGTCTTCCGGGCTTCCGCGCCCGCCAGATCTCCGACCATGTCTTCGTCCGACACGAACTGGATCCCCAGCAGTGGACGGATCTGCCGAAGGCGGCCCGCACACCGATCGCCGAGACCTGGTTCCCCGAGCTCCTCACCGAGGTGTCCCGGCAGTCCTGCGACAACGGCACCACCGTCAAGACCCTGTGGCGACTGCACGGCGGGTCCCTGGTCGAGTCGGTGCTGATGCACTACCGGGCCACCCGGCACTCCTCGGCGCGCACCACCCTGTGCATCTCCTCCCAGGCCGGGTGCGGGATGGCCTGTCCGTTCTGCGCCACCGGCCAGGGCGGTATCCAGCGCAACATGTCGACCGCCGAGATCGTCGCCCAGGTGCTGGCCGCCGACCAGCTGCTCGCCTCGGGACAGGTGCCGGGGGCCGAGCGGGTCTCCAACATCGTCTTCATGGGGATGGGCGAGCCGATGGCCAACTATCGGTCCGTGATGGCAGCGGTGCGCACCTTCATCGCCCCGGCGCCCAACGGCATCGGCATGAGCGCCCGTGGCATCACGGTGTCAACGGTCGGTCTGGTGCCCAGGATCAAGGCCTTCACCGAGGAGGGCATCCCGGCCACCCTGGCGGTCTCCCTGCACGCCCCCGACGACGAGCTGCGCGACGAGCTCATCCCCGCCAACCGGCGGTGGAAGGTCGACGAGCTGCTGGACGCCGCCTGGGAGTACGCCCACCGCACCGGGCGGCGGGTCTCCATCGAGTACGCCCTGATGCGCGACATCAACGACCAGGCGGACCGGGCCGCCGCCCTGGCACGTCAGATCCGTCGTCGTGGCGACTGGACCTGGGCCCACGTGAACCTCATCCCGCTCAACCCCACCCCCGGCTCCCGGTGGACGGCGTCACGGCCCGAGGACCAGGACGCCTTCGTCACCACCCTGGAACGCTGGAAGATCCCGGTGACCGTCCGCGACACCCGCGGGTCGGAGATCGACGGGGCGTGCGGACAGCTGGCGGCCAGGGGCCGCGCCGAGGGGATGGGCGCCTGAGGGGCCCGTCCTCGGTACGGGTGCTCGATCGGACACCCGGTCCCGGTCTCGGGCCGGGGGACCGGCGTCCGGTCTCGTGGCCGGGGCGACCGGCGTGGCGATCGGTCAGGGAACGATCGACATGAAGAGGAAGGCTGCCAGCACGACCAGGTGCAGGGCACCGTGGAGGCGGGTGACCCGCTGGCCGGAGACCGTCAGCATGCCCACCGCCATCGTGGTGATGAGCAGCACGATCTGAAGGTTCCCCAGGCCCAGCTCGAGCTGCACGTCCAGCAGCGGGCTGAGAGCCGCCAGGGTGGGCACGGTGAGTCCGATGCTGGCGATCGCCGAGCCGAAGGCCAGGTTGATCCCCACCTGGAGGTGTCCGCGCTTGCCCGCGTTGTACGCGGCGATGGTCTCGGGGGCCAGCACCAGCAGGGCGATGATCACCCCGACGAAGGTCTGCGGCAGGTTGGCCGCGGCCACCCCGGCCTCGATGGCGGGGGACTCCACCTTGGCCAGCCCGACCACCGCGATGAGCGCGCACACCAGCAGCCCGACGCTCATCATGGCCACCTTGGTGGGCGGCGGATCGGCATGGGCCGAGGCCGTGATGATGTTGCCCTTGCGGTTGAGCGGCAGGAAGAAGTCGCGGTGCTGGACCGACTGGGTCATCACGAAGGTGACGTACACCACGATCGACGCGACCGCCTCGAAGGCGAGCTGGCTGCCGGTGAGGAACGCCCCGTTGGCGGAGGTGGTGAACCGGGGCACCACCAAGGTGAGCGCGGCCAGCACGACCACGGTCGCCAGTGCGGCGGCCGAACCCTCCTCGTTGATCCGTCCGCTCTCCCCCTTGCGCCTGCCGGTGCCGGCCAGGATGGACAGCCCGAGGATGCCGTTGCAGGTGATCATCACGGCCGAGAACACCGTGTCCCGGGCCAGACTCTGGGTCTCTGATCCGGAGGAGGAGGTCATCAGCATGATGATGAGGCCCACCTCGATCACCGTGACCGCGACGGCGAGGATGAGCGAGCCGAAGGGTTCACCCACCCGGGCTGCGACCACCTCGGCATGTTCGACGGCCGACAGCACCGATGCGGCGAGAATGATGGCCACCACCACCGAGATGACGACCGGGAGGTCCCGATGCCAGGTCAGTGCGAGGGTGACCAGACCCACGGCCGGCGCCCATGTCGTCCATCGGGGCAGAAGAGAACGTGCGGATTGAGGTGCAGTCTTCGACATTGGTCGTATTGTCCCGTGCCGGGCAAATCGCCGCAAACCACCACGGGGAACCCGCCATCGCACGACGGCCGGCTCCCGCGGCCCCGCGGAGGGCGGCCGGGGCCGGATGACTGAGCCGACGTGCCACACTGGGCCCCGTGACTGTCCTGTTGGAGATCCTGGGTGCGCTGCTGTTCTTCGCACTCATCATTGTGTCGGTCTGCCTGCACGAGGCCGGTCACTTCATCCCCGCCAAGATCTTCGGGATCAAGGTCACCGAGTTCTTCGCCGGCTTCGGGCCGAGGATCTGGTCGCGGCGTCGCGGCGAGACCGAGTACGGCCTCAAATGGATACCGGCGGGCGGCTACGTCAAACTCGTCGGGATGTTCCCCCCGCAGGTGACGCGGCGTCACCCCAACTGGCTCACCCGGCTGGCCGACGAGGCCCACGAGGCCGAGCGTGACGACTGGACCCCCGCCGACAACGGTCGACTGTTCTCCCAGAAGCCGATCTGGCAGCGGCTGATCGTGATGAGCGGTGGGATCCTCACCAACCTGCTGCTGGCCTTCCTCATCTTCTGGGCGGTCTTCGGGATCTACGGACGCACCGGTGAGACCACCACCGTCGCCACGGTCTCCGAGTGCATGATCCCCGCATCGCGCTCGGCAACGACCTGCCAGCCGGGCGACGCCGAGACCCCCGCCCATGCCATCGGGCTGCGCGCCGGGGACCGCATCGTCTCCTTCAACGGCACCGCGATCGGCTCCTGGTCCCAGCTCTCCGAGCTGATCCGGGCCAACCGGGACGGTGCCGCCACCGTGGTGGTGGAGCGCGCCGGGTCCACCGTGAGGCTGCCCGCCACCCACACCGTGCTCAACCAGGTAGTCAACCGGTTGGACCCGGGGAGCACCGTGGAGGCCGGCTTCCTGGGATTCGCGCCGGCCACCGAGATCATCCACTCCGGGCCCGCCGACACCGTCGCCCAGATGTGGACGATGTCCAAGCAGTCCCTCTACGCCCTGGTGCGCCTGCCGGTGCTCACCTGGAATGTCGGCGTCGACATGGTCACCGGGCAGGCCCGCAGCCTGTCGAGCCCGATGAGCATCGTCGGCGCCTCTCGGGTCGCCGGCGATGTGGCCGGCGACACGCGGCTGAGCACCGGCGACAAGCTGGCGATGGGCGGCAGTCTGCTCGGCTCGCTCAACCTGTTCCTGTTCTGGCTCAACGTCGTCCCGCTGCTGCCGATGGACGGCGGTCACATCGCCGGGGCTCTCTACGAGGCCTGCAAGCGGGGCATCTGGAGGTTGCGCGGCAAGGGAGATCCCGGACCCGTCGACACCGCGATGATGATCCCGGTGGCCTGGGCGATCGGGGCCGTCATGGTGGTGATGGGGGCGGTACTCATCATCGCCGACATCGTCTCCCCGGTGAAGATCCTCTGAGCCGCGGGCGGCCTTCGCCGGGCAGTGACACACTGGCTGGTGGATCTGGCTGACAGATACTGGTAGATGGATAGCGTCGACACAGGAGCAACACCGCGATGACCGTGAACCTGGGAATGCCCACTCCACCGGCCCCCACCCTCGCGCCCCGCCGCAGGACCCGGCAGATCCGGGTGGGAGATGTCCTGGTGGGCGGTGACGCCCCGATCTCCGTGCAGTCCATGACCACCACCAAGACCCATGACATCGGCGCCACTCTCCAGCAGATCGCCGCCCTCACCGCCGCCGGCTGCGACATCGTGCGGGTGGCCTGCCCGACCGACAAGGACGCCGAGTCGCTGCCCGTGATCGCCCGGCAGTCCCAGATCCCGGTGATCGCCGACATCCACTTCCAGCCGAAGTACGTCTTCGCGGCCATCGAGGCCGGCTGCGGGGCGGTGCGCGTCAACCCCGGAAACATCCGCAAGTTCGACGACCAGATCGCCGCCATCTGCGCCAGTGCCGCCGAGCACCAGGTGAGCCTGAGGATCGGCGTCAACGCCGGATCCCTGGACCCCCGGCTGCTGGCCAGGTACGGCGCCCCCACCGCCGAGGCGCTCGTCGAGTCGGCGCTGTGGGAGGCCAGCCTGTTCGAGCAGGTCGGCTTCCACGACTTCAAGATCTCGGTGAAGCACCACGACCCGGTCGTGATGATCAGGGCCTACGAGCAGCTCTCCGAGCAGTGCGACTACCCCCTCCACCTGGGAGTCACCGAGGCCGGACCGGCCTTCCAGGGCACCATCAAGTCGGCGGTGGCCTTCGGGCACCTGCTCTCCGAGGGGATCGGCGACACCATTCGCGTCTCGCTGTCGGCCGACCCGGTCGAGGAGGTCAAGGTCGGCATCAAGATCCTGGAGTCGCTCAACCTGCGGCCGCGAGGGCTGGAGATCGTCTCCTGTCCCTCCTGCGGACGCTGCCAGGTCGACGTCCTCACCTTGGCAAACGAGGTGACAGACGCCCTGGAGGGGATCACCGCCCCGCTCCGGGTGGCGGTGATGGGATGCGTGGTCAACGGACTGGGGGAGGGCCGGGAGGCCGACCTGGGAGTGGCCGCCGGCAACGGCAAGGGCAAGATCTTCATGCACGGCGAGGTGATCCGCACCGTTCCCGAGCACGAGATCGTGGCCACCCTGGTCGATGAGGCCAACCGAATGGCAGCAGAGATGAGTGACACCGGTGACCCTGTGGTCTCGGTCTCCTGAGGTGGCCACCCGGGTTCGCACCCTCGACGACGCCGACCTGGCCGACGTCATGGAGCTGTTGTCGACGGACCCGGTCGGCAATATCTTCCTGCTGTCGAGATTCGGACAGTTCGGTCTGGAGCGCCACCGGCTCGGCTGCTACGTCTTCGGCGCCTGGTCCGGTGAGCGGCTGGTCGGCGTGCTGCACGCCGGAGCCAATCTGGTGCCGGTGTGCACCGAGCCCGGGGTACTGGGGCGGCTGGCCGCCCATGTGGGTCCCTGGCGCCATGCCACCTCCATCATGGGACGCGCCGACCTGGTGATCGCCCTGCACACCGAACTGGCCCGCCGATGGGGTCGGCCGTGGGCCCAGGCCCGGGAGATCAGGGCGCACCAGCCGCTGATGGTGATGGGCCCTCACCCCGTGGTTGCGGCGGACCCGCGGGTGACGCTGGTGACCGGGCGCCACTTCAACTCCTACTTCGAGGCCGCGGTGGCGATGTACACCGAGGAGGTCGGCGTCACCCCGTTGGACTCCAGCAACGGCTACCGGCGTCACATGTCCGCTCTGGTGGATCTGCACAACTGCTTCGGGATCGTCGACGACGGGGTGGTGCGGTTCAAGTCCGACATCGGGGTGGCCTGGCGCGACGTCTGCCAGATCCAGGGAGTCTGGATGGATCCCGCCTGGCGTCACCACGGCTCCGCGGCCGCGGCGATGGCGGGGGTCGTGGAGCTGTGCCGGAGGCGCTATCCGACGGTCTCGCTGTACGTCAACGACTTCAACACCCCCGCGCTGAAGATGTACCGACGGGTGGGTTTCACGCAGGTCGGCGAGATGGCCACGGTCTTGTACTGAAACATCGTTGTAATGGGGTCGCGACGACCCGTAACACGGTGAGGGCAGCATGCCCGGCATGGAGTCGTTGCTGGACGGATATCCCATCTCGCCGTCGATCCACGACGAGTTGCTCGGAGCGGACGCGGTCCGACCTCCGTGCGAGAGGTTGGCGAGCGAGTTCGACCGGCTCGGGGTCGACGAGGTGCGCTCCCGGGCCGCCTATCTGGCCTCCCGATATGTCGACTCCGGCGTCACCTTCGACCTGGGCGGCACCGAGAAGCCCTTCCCCCTCGACATCATGCCGCGGATCATCACGGCCCCCGAGTGGAGCACCATCAGCACCGGCGTCGCCCAGCGGGTCTACGCCCTGGAACGCTTCCTCGGTGACATCTACGGCACCGGCAAGGTCTTCGACGACGGCGTGGTGCCGCGACGGCTCATCGTCACCTCTCCGAACTTCGCCCGCGAGGTGGCCGGCATCACCCCGGCCAACGGGGTCCGCATCCATGTCGCCGGCATCGACCTGATCCGTGACGGGGAGGGCACCATGAGGGTGCTCGAGGACAACGTCCGGATCCCCTCGGGGGTCTCCTACGTCCTCACCAACCGTGCCGCGATGGCCGGGGCGATGCCCGATGTGATGCGCCAGTACGACGTCGAGCCCGTCGACATCTACCCCTCCCGACTGCGCGCCGCCCTGGAGGCGGCCGCTCCGGCCGGGGTGAGCGAGCCCAATGTCGTCGTCCTCACCCCCGGGATGTACAACTCCGCCTACTACGAGCACTCCCTGCTGGCCCGCACGATGGGCGTCCCGCTGGTCGAGGGCCCCGACCTGGTCTGTCAGCAGGGCCGCGTCTACGTGCGCACCACCCAGGGCCTCAACCGGGTCGACGTCATCTACCGACGGGTCGACGACGAGTTCCTCGACCCCGTGCACTTCCGCGGCGACACGGTGCTGGGGGCCGCCGGCCTGGTCTCGGCGATGGCCAACGGGACGGTCACGATCGCCAACGGGATCGGCAACGGCGTCGCCGACGACAAGCTCATCTACACCTACCTGCCCGACCTCATCCGCTACTACTGCGGGGAGGAGCCGGTGCTGCCCAATGTGGACTCCTGGCGGCTGGAGGAGCCCGGCGCCCTGGAGGAGGTCCTGGACCGGCTCGACGAGCTGGTGGTCAAGCCCGTCGACGGGTCCGGCGGCAAGGGAATCATCATGGGCCCCGAGTGCACCCGCGAGGAGCTGGACGCCGCCCGGGTCAAACTGCGCTGCGACCCGCGCGGCTGGATCGCCCAGCCGCTCATCCAGCTGTCCACCGTACCGACCTTCGTCGGCGACCGGCTGCAGCCCCGGCGGGTCGACCTGCGCCCCTTCGCCATCAACGACGGGGATGCCATCTGGGTCCTTCCCGGGGGCCTGACCCGGGTCGCCCTGAGGGAGGGACAGTTCATCGTCAACTCCTCCCAGGGAGGCGGCTCCAAGGACACCTGGGTGCTCGCCGACCGCGGCGCCGCCGAGCACGACAGCGTGCCGGCGATCCAGCTCCAGACCGTCTCCCCCGAGGTGCCGATGTCTCCCCTGGTCGGCACCGAGCCGATGGAGAAGCCCGACCGGTCGGTCTGGGAGGCCCAGCAGGGCCAGCAGCAACAGACCCGCCAGGTCCGTGGCGGTCACGACGAGTCCGCAGATGAGGTGGTGAAGCCATGCTGAGTCGGATGGCGGAGTCGATGTTCTGGATCGGGCGCTACCTGGAGAGAGCCGAGGATGTCGCCCGGATCCTCCAGGTCCACCTCGAGATCACCGCCGAGGAGACCGGGCGCCAGCGCAGCACCGACTCCCGCGCCCTGCTGGCCAGCCTCGGCGCCGAGCAGTCCGAGCAGGCCGGCCCCTCGGAGGTGTGGCGGGTGCTCGGCCACGACCCGGACTCGACGATCTCGATCGTCTCGGCCCTCTCCAGCTGCCGGCAGGCCGCCCGGAGGGCCCGCGAGGTGCTCTCCCTGGGCACCTGGGAGGAGATCAACCGGGCCTGGCGGGCGGTCGCCCAGGGCCAGCTCCGGAGCACCTACCAGCAGCTGGCGCTGCGCACCGTCCTGGACCACTGCTACGCCATCTCGGGGATCATCTACTCGACGATGAGCCACGACGAGGGGTGGGAGTTTCACCATCTCGGCCGCTCCATCGAGAGGATCGATGTGACCGCCAGACTCATCTCGGTGGCCCCGGTCACCGAGACCGAGAGACAGATCGCGACCCTGCGGGCCTGCGGGGCCGACCACGCCTTCCTCATCAGTCGCGGTGGGGACCGCAGCCGGGGGGCGATCATCGACTTCCTGCTGCGCGATCGGTTGTGCCCCCGATCGGTGGTGCACTGCCTGGCAGAGGCCGACGCCTGCCTGGAGCGCCTGGACGTCGGGAGGCGGACCGGATTCCAGTCCGACGCCCAGCGACTGCTGGGCCGGGTCCGCGCCGAGATCGAGTACCGCTCCGACGAGGCCCTGCTGGTCGGACTTCCCGACCAGATGGCAGGGCTGAGCCGCACCTGCCACAGAGCCACCGATGCCCTGTCGGCCCACTACTTCCAGGGGGCCGACGCGTCCCAGTGGCACGAGGGATGAGCCATGACCTCCACACTGCGTATCCAGCACCGCACCGATGTCCACTACGACGGGCCGGTGATCCAGAGCTTCGACGAGGTCCGGATGACCCCGCTGTACTCCGACTCCCAGCTGATCAGGAGCACCTCGATCAGCATCCTGCCCCACCCCTGGCAGTTCTCCTACGTCGACTACTGGGGCACCCAGGTGACCTCCTTCGAGCTGCACGAGCCCCACGACCGCCTCACGGTCAATGCGGACACCACCCTGGACATCGTCAAGCTTCCACACGTCGACTCGGGGATGACCCTTCCCGAGGTCGTCGCCGGGCACGACCGCTGGTACGAGTACGTCGTCACCTCGGCGGTCACCGATCCCGGTGACGAGCTGCGGGAGCGCACCCGGGAGCTGCTCCATGACTCCATGACCGTCAACCAGCTGGGCCATGCCGTCTCCGAGATGATCCACGACGAGGTGCACTACGTGCCCGGCTCCACCCGGGTCGACACCACCGCCCAACAGGCCTGGGAGGCCCGCTCCGGGGTCTGTCAGGACATCGCCCACCTGGTGATCGGCTGCATGCGCAGCCTCGGCGTCCCGACCCGTTACGTCTCGGGGTACATGCTGCCGACCACCGACGCAGGTCTCGGGGAACCCGTCGACGGCCAGACCCACGCCTGGGTCCAGTGGTGGGACGGCGCCTGGACCGGATTCGACCCCACCAACATGATCGACTCCGGGGAGAGCCACGCCCGGGTCGGGATCGGACGCGAGTACGCCGACGTCGCCCCCTTCAAGGGAGTCTTCAGCGGACCGGGGGTCACCACCACCTATGAGGCCGCCGTCATCATCAGGAAGCTCGCCTGATCCCGCCCGGCCGTCGCACCAGCCTGCGCGGTGAACCCCCTCGGGCGGTTCTTCGGTAGGATCTGCCCGGATCGTGCCTGGTCACGCCGATGGGCGGCGGAGGGCTCAGCACGCACAGAAAGGTCACCACGTGTTGACGCGCATGTCACAGCTGTTCGTCCGAACCCTTCGGGAGGACCCGGCCGATGCCGAGGTCCCCAGCCATCGCTGGCTGGTCCGCGCCGGGTACATCCGGCGGGCCGCCCCCGGCATCTACACCTGGCTGCCGCTGGGCCTGAAGGTGCTGCGCAAGGTCGAGGGAGTCGTCCGCGAGGAGATGGACGCGATGGGCGCCCAGGAGGTCCTCTTCCCGGGGCTGCTGCCTGCCGACCCCTACAAGCAGACCAACCGCTGGGTCGAGTACGGCGACAACCTGTTCCGGCTGACCGACCGCAAGAATGTCGAGATGCTGCTGGGGCCGACCCACGAGGAGATGTTCACCCTCCTGGTCAAGGACCTCTACTCCTCCTACAAGGACCTTCCGCTGGTCCTCTACCAGATCCAGAACAAGTACCGCGACGAGGCCCGTCCGCGCGCCGGGATCCTGCGCGGCCGCGAGTTCGTGATGAAGGACTCCTACTCCTTCGACGTCGACGACGCCGGACTGGACGTCGCCTACAACCGGCACCGCGAGGCCTACATCAGGATCTTCGACCGGCTGGGATTCGACTACGCCATCGTCAAGGCGATGTCGGGGCCGATGGGAGGGTCGCGCTCCGAGGAGTTCCTGGCCGTCTCCGAGAACGGCGAGGACACCTTCGTGCGCTCCCCGGGCGGATACGCCGCCAATGTCGAGGCGGTCACCGTCCCGGCCCCCGACCCGGTCGACTACTCCCAGGTGCCGGCCCCCGAGGTCGTCGACACCCCCGACGTGCCGACCATCGACACCCTGGTCGCGATGGCCAACGAGGTGAAGCCCCGCGCCGACCGGCCGTGGACCGGTGCCGACACCCTCAAGAACGTCGTCTTCATGGTCACCGACCCCGACGGCACCCGCGCCCCCCTGGCGATCGGCCTGCCCGGAGACCGCGATGTCGACGAGAACCGGCTGGCCGCCGCCCTGGAGCCCTCGGTCGCCGAGCCCTTCGGCGAGGAGGACTTCGCCGCCAACCCGACCTTGGTCAAGGGATACATCGGGCCCCGCGCACTGGGCGAGAAGAACTCCTCGAAGGTCCGCTACCTCGTCGACCCCCGGGTGGTCACCGGCACCAGCTGGATCACCGGGGCCGACCAGGACGGTCACCACGTCTTCAACCTGGTGGCCGGCCGCGACTTCACCCCGGACGGCACGATCGACGTCGCCGAGGTGCGGGAGGGAGATCCCGCCCCCGACGGCTCGGGTCCCCTCACCCTCACCCGCGGCATCGAGATGGGCCACATCTTCCAGCTCGGTCGCAAGTACGCCGACGCCCTGGGCCTGAAGGTCCTCGACCACAACGGCAAGCTCGTCACCGTGACGATGGGCTCCTACGGCATCGGGGTCTCCCGTGCGGTGGGCGCCGTCGCCGAGTACACCTGCGACGACCGCGGGCTGGCCTGGCCGCGCGAACTGGCTCCCTACGACGTCCACGTGCTGGCCACCGGCAAGGGATCCGAGATCCTCGACGAGGCCACCAGGATCGTCCGCGAGCTGGAGGACGCCGGGCTCGACGTCCTGCTGGACGACCGGAAGGCCTCCCCGGGGGTCAAGTTCGCCGACTCCGAGGTGCTCGGCATGCCGACCTCCGTGGTGGTCGGACGCGGACTGAAGAACGGCGTCGTGGAGATCCGCGACCGCCGCTCCGGTGCGGCCCGCGAGGTGCCGGTGGCCGACGCCGTCGCCGAGGTGCTCACCGAGGTGCGCGGCTGAGGTCGTGACCGTCCCTCTGGAGATCCTGGCCCTGCTGGTGGTGGCGGCCCTGGTCGCCGGCTGGGTGGACGCCGTGGTGGGCGGGGGAGGGCTGATCCAGCTTCCCAGCCTGCTGCTGGGGCTGCCCTCCGACACCCCGGTGGCCACCATCGCCGGGACCAACAAGGTCTCCTCCTTCGCCGGCACGCTGACCGCCGCGACCGCCTACCTGCGCTCGGTGCGGGTGCACTGGCAACAGGCCCTGGCCATCATGACCGGGGCCTGCGCGGGTTCTGCCGGTGGAGCCCGCCTGGTGCAGTTCCTGCCCCGCCAGTGGTTCACTCCGATCGTCCTGGTGGTGCTGGTGGGGGTGGGGGTGTTCACCCTGCGCCGTCCCGCCCTGGGGGTGGAGAACCGGGTCCGCCACCAGGGCCGGGCCCTCCACCTGAGACTTCTCCTCATCGGCCTGCTGATCGGCTGCTACGACGGGGCGGTCGGGCCGGGGACCGGAACCTTCTTCGTGATCGCCCTGGTCTCACTGATCGGGTACGGCTTCCTGGAGGCCAGCGCGCTGGCGAAACTGGCGAATCTCACCACCAATGCGGCAGCCATCGCGGTGTTCTGGATCCACGGCGTCATCTGGTGGCGGGTCGGTCTGGTGATGGCCGCGGCCAATCTCACCGGTGGCTGGATCGGAGCCCGGATGGCGGTCCGCCACGGCAGCCGTTTCGTCCGCAAGGTCTTCCTGGTGACGGTGGCGGGACTTGCGGTGAAGCTGGCCTGGGACACCGTCGCCCAGTTCCGCTGAGGGTCCGCTCAGACCCAGCCCGGCCAGCCCGGCAGCGGCACCCCGTAGTGGGTGAGGAAGCTCATCGACTCGGTCATCGCGAGCATCGCGGCCCGTCGGTCGGCGCCGTCGGCGGCGGCCGTCACCCGTCCCCAGCCGGCCAGCACGCCGCGCTCCAGGCCGCTCCACAGGGTCCGGGTGGAGGCCGCGTCCGAGGGGGTGGCCGGCATCGGGTAGCCGGGCTGAAGGGGGGTGGGGGAGGCCGAGGCGGCCCGCAGGGAGGCCCGGAGGGAGGTCTTCTGATGCTCGACGCGCTGCAGCCGGTCCACACCCGTGGCGTGCAGCGGATCGGTCGAGGAGAGCCTTCCGACTCCCCACTCCAGTCCGGTGGACAGGGCGTTGAGTCGGCTCAGCAGCACCTGCCGCGCCGCTGTCAGCGGTTCGGAGGGGACCGTCACCGGGTAGGCGTCACCGAGTTCGGGGGCCGGGCCGGTGAACCTGACCGAGTTGGAGAAGACGGTCAGGCTCGCCCAGATGAGCGTCCAGGACGGGTCATCGGACCGGCCTGCGATCTCCAGATAGTCTCGGCCGGCGACACGCTCGGCCGTGATCAGCTGCAGCTGCGGGGACACGGTCGAGGGGGAGGCGGGGCTCGAGGGGGTCACCGGGATGACCGGGGTGGTGTCGGCACTGCGTCCGGCCAGTGGGTCGATCTGTGCCAGCACGGTGGCGTGGCCGGTGTGCACGGCGGCGATCCCGGCCTGTCCGGCGGCCCGGGCCAGTTGCGCCAGGGTCGCTTCGGTGGACACCGCGGAGCGCCGTTCGGCGGTCACCGGCGGCGTGGCCGAGGCGCGTCGGTCCTCACCGCTGCCGACCAGCGGCGAGACCCGGTAGCAGCCCGACAGGGAGGCCGCAGCCAGTCCGAGAGTCGCCATCATCACGGTGCGTCTGCTGGGGGTGGCCGAACTCATGGGCACAAGGGTATCGGTCGTCTCGTAGACTGGCCCCCACAACAGCAGGGACAACAGAACGAGGCCAGGGATGAACGCGAATCAGCTCAGTGAGCTCATCGAGCCGTTGCTCGCACAGTTCGGGATGGAGCTGGACAAGCTGGATGTCGTCGCCGCCGGGAGACGCCGTCTGGTCCGGGTGACCGTCGACGGGGACGGTGCCGACGGACACGGACCCGGCCTCGACGACATCGGAGAGGCCACCTCGGCCCTGTCGAAGGCGCTCGACGCCTCCGAGGTGCCGGGGGAGGCTCCGTACACCCTGGAGGTCACCTCCCGGGGGGTCGGGACCCCGCTGACCCTGCCCAGGCACTACCGCCGCAACATCGGCCGGCTGCTGGCGGTCACCCTCGACGCGGCCGAGGGCGCCAGGCCCGAGAAGATCACCGGACGGATCACCGCCGCCACCGGGACCACCGTCACCCTCGAGGTGCCGGCCCCCGGCTCCAAGCCGCACAAGCCACTCACCGTCAGTCGTGAGATCCCGCTCGACCAGATCCGGCGCGCTGTCGTCCAGGTCGAGCTCAACCGCAAGTCAGAGAATGCTGAGGAGAACTGAGATGGACATCGATCTGGCCGCGTTGCGCATGATCGAACGCGAGAAGGAGATCCCGCTCGACTACCTCGTCGAGACTCTCGAGGACGCCCTGCTCAACGCCTACGCGAAGACCGAGCACCCCGTCAAGGACGCCCGTGTCGAGCTCGACCGCAAGACCGGCAACGTCGCGGTGATGGTCCCCGAGCGCAATGAGGAGGAGGAGATCGTCGGCTGGTACGACGGCACCCCCTCCGACTTCGGCAGGGTGGCGGCATCCACCGCCCGGCAGGTGATCTTCCAGCGTCTGCGCGAGGCCGAGGACGAGCAGAAGTACGGACAGTTCCAGGCCGTCGAGGGGGACGTCGTCACCGGCGTCGTCCAGCAGTCCTTCCGCGACACCCGCACGGTGCACGTCGACCTGGGCGCCATCGAGGCCATCATGCCGCCCGCCGAGCAGGTGCCCGGCGAGAAGTACACCCACGGGCGCCGCCTGCGGGTCTACGTGGTCGCGGTCCGCAAGGAGCTGCGCGGCCCCCAGGTGGTCGTCTCCCGGACCCACCCGAACTTGGTGCGCAAGCTCTTCGCCCTGGAGGTCCCCGAGATCGAGCAGGGGGTCGTCGAGATCAAGGCCCTGGCCCGGGAGGCCGGCCACCGCTCGAAGATCGCGGTCACCTCGCACAATCCCGATGTCTCGGCCAAGGGGGCCTGCATCGGGCCGATGGGCCAGCGGGTCCGCGCGGTGATGCACGAACTGGACGACGAGAAGATCGACATCATCGACTGGTCGGAGGATCCGGCCACCTTCGTCGGGGCCGCGCTGTCCCCGGCCAAGGTCAAGAGCGTCACGGTGGTCGACCCGGCCACCCGCGCCACCCGCGTCGTGGTGCCCGACTACCAGCTCTCCCTGGCGATCGGGCGGGAGGGCCAGAACGCCCGGCTTGCCAACCGGCTGACGGGCTGGCGGATCGACATCGTGCCGGACAATCCCGTCGACACCGCCGGACCGGCCACCACCGCCCCCGCCCAGCAGTGAGTCGGTCGGGGGGCCGCCCGACGCAGCGCACCTGCGTGGGGTGCCGGCTCACCGGCGACCCGGCGACGATGGTGAGGTTCGTTCTCAGCGGAGACGCCGGCACCGGGTGGCTGGTCCGCCTGGACCCGACCTCCGCAGCCCCGGGCCGGGGTGCCCATCTGCACCCGGACCGGGGGTGCTGGCAGGCGGCGGCTCGGGGAGGCTTCGCACGGTCATTCCGCCGCAGAGTGAGGGTTGAGGCCCCGGACCGCCCCTGGGCGGCCGGCGACTGAGCACCGGCCCGCAGCCGGCGCGCGACACCGGGGCACCCCGGCTGCGGGCCGACGGCGGCCTCCGCCGGAGCGGGGGCCGTCCCGGGTGGGAATTGGCCCCCGCTTGGGTTTTCGGTACACTCGACCACGCGCGTCTGCCGGAAACCGCCGGCGACCTCACCGAACTATGCCCTGCCCCTGACGGGGAAGGACTGACAAGAAAGTGAGCAGACGCTCATGACGACTCGATGAGTACGCATCAATGAGCAATCGCACCATCTAGTTGGCCCGAGCCAACACGGCCGGGTCCGAAGGAGAGTAGTGGCCAAGGTCCGTGTCTATGAGCTCGCGAAAGAGCTCGGACTGACAAGTAAACAGCTTCTGGGGAAGCTGGGCGATATGGGAGAGTTCGTCCGGTCTGCTTCCTCAACGATTGAGGCGCCGGTCGTGCGACGCGTGCGCGACCAGTTCAAGAACGGCTCACACGGCGGCGACGCCGGTGAGAACAAGCAGACCCCTCGCCCCCGCTCCGGCGTCAAGCCCGGCCCCGGGCGCAAGCATGTCGCCGAGCAGGGGCATGACGAGCACGGCACGTCCGACAAGGACGCCGGTGGCGAGTCGCACGGTTCTGCCGAGAAGCACCACGTGGGGCCCCATCCGGTCCCGCACCCCACACCGCGCGGCGGGTTCAACACCGCTCCCGGCGGTTCGTCTGCGGCGCGCACCAGCGTCACCCCGCGTCCCGGCCTCATCAAGCCCGGTCCGCACTCGCAGAGTCACCAGGGTGAGGCCGCTCACGGCGGCACCTCCCAGGGGCGGCCCTCCGCCAAGGAGGCCGGCCACCACGGTCAGGGGGGTGCGCACTCCGGTTCGGAGGCGCCGCGTCCCGGATCCGGTCGCAGGACCCCCTCCTCGGGAACTCATCCGACCCCGCGCACCGCGCCGCTCAAGGGTGCCCCGCACCCGCATCCGGGACCGCGTCCCGGTGGTTCGCGAGCCGGTGGCACCGGCGGTCTCCCCACCTCCGGTCGTCCGGGCCCCAAGCCCGGTGCCCGTCGCAGCTCCGGGCCCCGCCCGGGCAACAACCCCTTCGCGTCCAGCCAGGGAATGGGTCAGAATCGACGTCGCTCCGAGCAGGGCGGTGGCCGTCCCGGCCAGCGTCATGAGGGCGCCTCGCGTCCCGGTGGCGAGCGGATGCCCCGTCCGGGCGGCACCTCGGGAATCCCGCATCCGAATCCCGCGATGATGCCCAAGCACCAGTCGAACCAGATCGGCCACACCTCCGGTGGCGGTCGAGGTGGTCGTGGTGGCCGCGGCGGTGGTCGTGGCGGCCAGAGTCGTGGCGGTTTCGGCGGCGGTCCTCGCGGACCGGTCGGCGGCGGCCGTGGTGGCCGTGGCGGTCGTGGCACCCAGGGAGCCTTCGGGCGCGGCGGGTCCGGCGGTCGTCGGGGACGCAAGTCGCGTAAGCAGCGCAGGCAAGAGTTCGACGAGATGCAGGCGCCGCTGGTCGGCGGCGTGCGCGTCCACAAGGGCAACGGGCAGACCCTGCGGCTTCGCCGTGGTGCCTCGCTGACCGATCTGGCCGAGAAGATCAATGTCGAGCCGGCTCAGCTGGTGCAGGTGTTGTTCAACCTCGGTGAGATGGTCACCGCCACCCAGTCGGTCTCCGACGAGACCCTGGAGATCCTGGGTACCGAGCTGGACTACAAGATCCAGGTCGTGTCCCCGGAGGACGAGGACCGCGAGCTGCTGGAGTCCTTCGACCTGGAGTTCGGCGAGAACGAGGGAGACGAGGACGATCTTGCTCCGCGTCCCCCGGTCGTCACCGTGATGGGCCATGTCGATCACGGCAAGACCAAGCTGCTGGACACCCTGCGCCACTCCCATGTGGTGGAGGGCGAGGCCGGTGGCATCACCCAGGCGATCGGCGCCTACCAGGTCGAGACCGATGTCGACGGACATGATCGCAAGATCACCTTCATCGACACCCCCGGTCACGAGGCCTTCACCGCCATGCGTGCCCGTGGCGCCCAGTCCACCGATATCGCGGTGCTGGTCGTTGCGGCCGATGACGGCGTGATGCCTCAGACCGTCGAGGCGTTGAACCACGCCAAGGCGGCCGGTGTGCCGATCGTGGTGGCGGTCAACAAGATCGACAAGCCGGGAGCCGATCCCGAGAAGGTGCGCGGTCAGCTCACCGAGTACGGGCTGGTCACCGAGGAGTACGGCGGCGACACGATGTTCGTCAACGTCTCCGCCAAGACCGGCGAGGGCCTGGACAAGCTGCTCGAGGCGATCATCCTGACCGCCGACGCCGCCCTGGATCTGCGCGCCAACCCGGACATGCCCGCCCAGGGTGTGGCCATCGAGGCTCACCTGGACAAGGGTCGTGGCCCCGTGGCCACCGCCCTCATCCAGCGCGGAACGCTCAACATCGGCGACTCGATCGTGGCCGGTTCGGCCTACGGCCGTGTCCGTGCCCTCATCAACGACAAGGGCGAGACCGTCGAGAAGGCGCTGCCCTCGGATCCGGTGCAGGTGCTCGGACTCACCTCCGTGCCCGGTGCAGGAGACAACTTCCTGGTTGTCGAGGACGACCGGATGGCCCGGCAGATCGCCTCCAAGCGAGAGGCGCGGATGCGCGCCGCCCGCCAGGCGAAGTCGTCGCGTCGCAAGACCCTCGACGAGCTGTTCGATCAGCTGGAGAAGGGCGAGACGCAGGAACTGCTGCTCATCCTCAAGGGCGACGGCGCCGGTTCGGTGGAGGCCATGGAGGATGCCCTGGCCAAGATTGACGTCGGCGACGAGGTGGATCTGCGGGTCATCGACCGCGGTGTCGGTGCCATCACCGAGACCAACGTCGACCTGGCATCGGCCTCCAACGCGGTCATCCTCGGCTTCAACGTGCGCCCGACCGCGCACGCCGCCAAGATGGCCGACGAGGAGAATGTCGACATCCGCTACTACTCGGTGATCTACGACGCGATCGACGACATCGAGGCGGCACTGAAGGGGATGCTCAAGCCGATCTACGAGGAGAAGGCTCTGGGCAGCGCGGAGATCCGTCAGATCTTCCGCTCCTCCAAGGTCGGCACCATCGCGGGTTGCATGGTCACCAACGGAACCATCCGTCGGCACGCCAAGACCCGTCTGGTCCGCGACGGAGTGGTGGTCACCGAGACCGAGATCAACACCCTGCAGAGGGAGAAGGACTCGGTCACCGAGGTGCGCGAGGGGTTCGAGTGTGGCCTCACACTCACGAACTACTCCGACGTCCGCATCGGCGACGAGCTGCAGTGCTACGAGATGGTCGAGAAGCCGCGCGAGTGATCGCCGGCTGAACCACCAGACCGCCCCGTCCTCCGATCGGAGGACGGGGCGGTCTCGGTTCTCGCGGTCTCATCTGTGGCGGTGTTGGCTCTGGCGTTCTCGGTTCCATGGTCTTGTGTCCCTGCTGACGGGGGCCCGTGGCGGCCGCCTCGGCGAGCCGCGTGGAGGGTCGGCTCCCGGGAAACCGGGGTAGTCTGAAGCGCCGATGCCCGAGCGGTCGGGACATCTGCTGTCGGGAGCGCCGATCCGAGGGATCCTCGGGAACCGTGCGCATGGAGGAGCGAGGAGAGCGCTATGACCAATCCACGTGTGGCCAAGCTGGCGGACCAGATCAAGGTGGTCGTCGCCGGCATGCTGGAACGCAGGATCAAGGACCCCCGGCTGGGATTCGTCACGATCACCGAGGTCCGTCTCACCGGGGACTCCCGCGACGCCACCCTGTTCTACACGGTGCTGGGCACCGACCAGGAGCAGGACGCCACCGCGGCCGCACTCGAGTCTGCCAAGGGACTGCTGCGCTCCACGGTGGGCAAGCGACTGGGGCTGCGCTACGCGCCGACCCTCACCTTCGTCCGCGACGCCAGTTTCGAGACCGCCAAGTCGATCGAGAATCTGCTGGCCCGTGCCGCGGCCTCCGACGCCGAGGTGGCCAAACTGGCCACCGGCGCCGCCCATGCCGGCGAACCCGATCCCTACCGGCGCCGTGACGAGGAGGATCCCGACGAGCCCGATGAGGCCGACGAGCGGGACTGAGCAGTGACAGCCGGGACCGCGAGTCCGGCAGAGAGGTCGCCATGGACTCCGGTCTGCTGATCATCGACAAGCCCTCGGGATGGACCTCCCACCAGGTGGTGGGCAGGGTGCGCCGGTTGATGGGCACCCGGAAGGTCGGCCATGCCGGCACCCTCGACCCGATGGCCACCGGAGTGCTGGTGGTGGGAGTCGGCCGGGCCACCCGGCTGCTGGGCCATCTCGCCCACCACGACAAGGACTACACGGCGACCATCCGGCTCGGGGTTGCCACTCTCACCGATGACGCTGAGGGCGAGATCGTCTCGACCGCCGACGCCTCCGCGCTGACCGATGGGCAGATCGAGGCGGCGATGGGCCCACTGCGCGGCGACATCATGCAGGTGCCGACGGCGGTCAGCGCGATCAAGGTCAACGGCAGACGGTCCTACGCCCGGGTGCGCGCCGGGGAGCAGGTCGAGCTGGCGGCACGGCCGGTCACCGTCTCGCGGTTCGAGTGCACGGCGCTGCGGCGCACTGTCGGGCAGGAGGGCACTGTCGTCGATCTGGACGCCGAGGTCAGCTGCTCCACCGGCACCTATGTGCGGGCCCTGGCCCGCGATCTCGGGGCGGCGCTGGGGGTCGGTGGCCATCTCACGGCCCTGCGTCGCACCCGGATCGGCCCCTACCGGCTGCCGGATGTCGCGGTCGACCTGTCCGATGAGGCGCCCCGGCCAGAGATGATGACGATGGCGCAGGCTGCCCGGCTCAGTTTCCCGGTGGTCGAGCTCGATGCCGCGCAGGAGGCGGACCTCAGGGTCGGGCGCCGGTTGGAGATGGTGGTGCCGGCCGATCCGACGGCGATGATCTCCGGCGGCTCAGGTGATCTGCTGGCCCTCTACCGGCCCGATCCGGAGCGTCCCGGGTGGTCGCGCGCCCTCGCGGTACTCGTCTGATTCGGGCCCTCAGCTCCCGGGAGCCTAGAATCCCCCCGTGTCACCGATGCGCAACCCTGCCCCGAACCCTGTCCAGTCGACGGTCGTCATCGGCAACTTCGACGGCGTCCATCGAGGGCATCGAGCCGTTCTGGAGAGAGCCCGGGCGCTGGATCCCGATCTTCCGCTGGTGGTGGTGACCTTCTGGCCGCACCCCGTCTCGGTTCTCACCCCTGGCCGTGAGCCCCTTCTGCTGTGCTCCCTGGAGCGGCGCATCGAGCTTCTGGAGCAGGCCGGTGCCAGCCAGGTGAGAGTGGTGCGGTTCACCCGGGATCTTGCCGGGTGGAGTCCCGAACTCTTCGTGGAGAGGGTGCTCAACCCGCTCAATCCGCGCCACGTCGTGGTGGGGCGGAACTTCCGCTTCGGCCACCGCGCCGCCGGCACCCCCCAGACCCTCGCCCAGATCGGCGCCGGACGGTTCGACGTCAACTCCCTGGATCTGGTGCACGTGGAGGGCAGCTCCACCTCCTCCACCCTGATCCGCGCCGCCGTCGCCGAGGGGAAGGTCCGCCAGGCCGCCCGGCACCTGGGCCGCAACTTCGAGGTCCAGGGTGTGGTGGTGATGGGGGACCAGCGCGGCCGCGAGCTCGGGTTCCCCACCGCCAACCTCGTGCTGACGGCCGCCTACGCCGTTCCCGCCGACGGGGTCTACGCCGGATGGCTCGTCCCGGCCACCGGGCCGGAGGCCGGCCGGCACCTGCCCGCCGCGATCTCGGTGGGCAGCAACCCCACCTTCGACGGGGTCGAGCAGCGGGTCGAGACCTATGTCCTGGATCGCACCGACCTGGACCTGTACGGAGTCGACATCACCGTCGAATTCGTCGACCGGCTGCGCGGTCAGGTGAAGTTCTCCGGCATCGATCCGCTCATCGCCCAGATGAGCACTGACGTCGAGGCCACTCGCCGGGTGCTCGATCTGGCCGACGGCGATTAGCCGTCCGTCCGGCCCTGGAACGGGATTCGTCGAGCCGGGGCAGTCCCTGATATCCTTCACAAGTTGCCGTCAGATCGGCCGCGGCCTTGTAAGAGCTTCCAGCCAGTAGGGGCACCGGAGGCGCCGCGCAACGGACAGGGAGGAGCACCACATGGATGCTGCAGAGAAGAAGAAGATCGTCGAGGATTACGCAACCCATCCCGGTGACACCGGTTCCCCCGATGTCCAGATCGCGCTGCTGAGCGCTCGGATCGCCGACCTCACCGAGCACCTCAAGGTCCACAAGGGTGATCACCACTCTCGTCGTGGCCTGATGCTCATGGTCGGCCAGCGTCGCCGTCTGCTCAACTACGTCGCCAAGAGCGACATCGAGCACTACCGCGAGCTGATCGCGCGCCTCGGCTTGCGCCGGTGAGGCTGTAACTCCACGACCTGAGTCCATCGGGGCCGCTCCCATCGGGGAGCGGCCCCGATGTCGTCTGTTCGGACTCTGGCCCGTATGACCCCGGGCTCCGGGAATCCTGATCTTGACCAAGGCATACTCAGTATGTCAGGGTGACGCATACCGAGTATTTATCGGTGGGCGGGAGTGCATGCCACATCTGGGGTGCACCGTCGGGGATCGGCTCAGGGAGGCACAACGATGTCCATCAAGTTCGCGATACTGGCGATGCTCGCCGAGAGGCCGCGTCACGGGTACGAGCTGAAGTCGGAGTTCGACCGGAGGACCAATTCCACCTGGCCACTCAACGTCGGACAGGTGTACACCACCCTGGACCGGCTGGAGCGCGATCAGCTGGTGCTGCGGGGGGACGAGGACGCCGAGGGCCGCGTCGCCTACTCCATCACCGGCCTCGGCCGCGAGCGTGTGAGGTCGTGGTTCACCACCCCAGTGGCGGCCTCCCCGCAACGCGACGAACTGGCGATCAAGATCGCCTTCGCGGCCACCACGCCGGGTCTCGACGTCGAGGCGATGATCCAGATCCAGCGACGCGAAACCATGCACCTGCTGCAGGACCATCGGCGCGCCCGGCGCGGAGTCGACGAGGACGACCTGGCCGGACAGCTCGTGCTGGACAGCTTCGTCTTCGCCGCCGAGGCCCAGATCAGGTGGCTGGACAACTGCGAGTCCGCGGTCCTGCGAGCCTCCCGCAACGCGAGCCGGGGAAGTACCGGCCCGCACACCCCGCCGGGCTCTGCATCACCGGACCGCCGGGCGGCCGGGCCCACCCCCGAGACCCGGTCGGCATCCTCGGCCAGGAGCCCGCGATGAGTGCCCCCGGACGCGCCATCGACGCCCCCGCCGTCCCCGCCTCGCGCACCGTTCTGGGACTGGACCATGTCAGCCGGGTCTACGGCTGCGGCGAGCAGGCCGTCCATGCCCTGCGCGACGTCACCCTCGACGTCCAGACCGGCCACTTCGTCTCCGTGATGGGCCCCTCGGGATCCGGCAAGTCGACTCTGCTCGGCCTGGCCGGCGGACTCGACCAGCCCACCGAGGGCACCGTGTCGGTCTGCGGTCAGCCGCTCAGCGGGATGTCCCGCGACGACCTGGCACGGGTGCGACGCCGTCAGCTCGGCTTCGTCTTCCAGGACTTCAACCTGGTCTCCACGCTGACCGCCCTGGAGAACGTCGCCCTCCCCCTGGAACTGGACGGGGTGGGCGCCAGGGCGGCCCGGGCCGCGGCCTGCGAGGCTCTGGAGAGGATCGGTCTGTCGGGCCTGGGGGACCGCTTCATCGAGGAGATGTCCGGCGGCCAGCAGCAGCGCGTCGTGATCGGCCGGGCGATCGTGGGCGATCGCCGTCTGCTGCTGGCCGACGAGCCCACCGGAGCCCTCGACTCGGCCACCGGTGACGAGGTGATGGCCCTGATCCGCCAGCTCGCCGATGACGGCGTGGCGGTGGTGCTGGTCACCCACGAGGCCCGTCACGCCGCCTGGGCAGACCGGGTGGTCTTCCTGCGCGACGGCACCCTGGTCGATGAGTCGTCGGTGGTCGGCGACCCGATGGCGCTGCTGGCCGACGGGCCCCGACGGGGGGACTGGTGATGCACCGCCACGTCCCGCCGCACGGCGGCCGGCCGACCCGACCGGTCCCCGCCGGTGACCCGGGCGCACCGCAGACACCCGGCGACCGGGTCCGAAGGGGTGGCCAGGGCCGGCCCTCGGGTCGCCTCATCGCCCGGCTGGCAGGACGTGAGTTGGCCCGCCACAAGGCCCGGGCGGCCCTCATCGCGGTGCTGATCGCCCTGCCGGTGGCAATGCTCTGCGGCCTGGGTGTGCTGCAGCGCTACGAGGTCCCGGGTCCCCAGGACCATGCCCTGAGCGCCTTCGGCGACGCCGATCTCATCATCGAGGCGATGGCCGGCTGGAGCGGTCGGTGCACCCAGGAGAGCCTCGCCGACACGGCCTGCGGCGCCGGTTCGGTCGACACCGTCTCGGCGAGCAACCTCTCCCGTCAGCAGCAGGCTCTGCGCTCGATCGGAGACTCGGCGGCGAGCACGACGTCGACCAGCCCGCTGCTGCCCGGGCATCCCGTGATCCCGGTCCGGACCGCCCATGTCACAGCGGACTGGCAGGGACTGGACGTCGCGGTGACCGTCGTCGGCGCCGATCAGATCCGGTTGCGCACCGCCAAGGTGAGGCTTCCCGCCGGCGCCACCACGATGCCCGGACCCGGCGAGGTCTGGGTCGGCAAGGACACCGCCGAGCGGTACGGCTGGACGGTCGGCCACACCATGCAGATCGGCACGGCGAGCTACCGGGTCACCGGTCTCACCCGGGTCGAACCGCTGTCCGGACCATCGGTGTGGGTCGGCCCCGGTCACCCTCTGGTGGCCACGGGCGAACTCAGCTGGTTCGGGACCGGTGCTCCGGTCAGCCGGGCCCAGGCCGATCTGCTCAACTCCCACGGGTTGGCAGTGATGGACCGGCAGGCCTACCTCGACCTCCAGTCGGATGGACCGGCCGGCGACGGCGCGACGGTCACCATGCTGACTCTGTCGGTGGGGGTGCTGGCGGCACTGGTGACGGCCACCGTGGCCGGCGCCGCCTTCGCCATCGGGGCCCGCCAGCAGCGCCGCACCCTGGCCCTTCTCGGGGCCACCGGTGCCGACCGTCGAGTCATGCAGCAGCTCGTCACGCGGCAGGGGCTGGTCCTCGGTGTGGTCGGATCGGTGCTGGGGGCCGGCCTGGGGCTCGCCGGTGGGAACGGTTACCTCGCCTGGATCGGCGCCCACAACCCCTACTACCCGCCGTCCGCCCAGATCTCGGTGGGAATCACCGCCGCGGCGCTGGTGGTCGGCGTGGTCTCGGCCCTGGTCGCGGCCTGGGTGCCGGCTCGCGCGGTGGCCAGGCAGGACGTCCTGGCCGGGGTGCGCCATGCCGAGACGCCGTCAGGTCCCGCCCGTCTCCCCAGACTCGGTCTGGGACTGGTGCTGAGCGGAGTCGTCCTCGTGGTGGCCGCGGCGGTGATATTCCATCTCGGCTCCTCGGCGACGGATGCCCAGGAGCACACCCAGACGCTGTTCATCCCCGTGATCGTCGGCCAGGTGGTGATCTTCATCGGAATGGTGGCCAGTCTGTCCTGGTGCGTCGATCGGGCCGCCCGCGGCAGGGGCGGCCCCCTCGGGGTGCGCTTCGCGCTGCGCGACCTGGCCCGCAACAGGGGACGCGGTGCGGCCTGCGTGGCCGCCTCGATGGCGGTGATGGCACTGATGGCCAGCATCCTGACAGTGGCCGGGTCGCAGGACATCGCCGAGACCCGCAGATACCTGCCGCAGCTTCCCCCCGGCACGGCGGTGCTGGCATCGACCGACGCCCAGGGCAAGCCCCTGACCGCCGAGAGGGCAGCCGACCAGATTGCCGCCGTCGAGGCAGAGCTGGGCCCGGTCCCGCAACGGGTCCGGTCCCAGCAGCTGAGGACCTGTGACACCGACCTCTCCGATTCCGGACTGACCTGGTGCTCCGCGATGGTCTCGGTCGTCAGCACGACCGCCACCCGGGTCTCCCCGGACCAGGGCGTCATCCAGGATCCGGACGGTCACCGCAGCTACACCCTGCGGGCCGAGGTGGTGGTCGATGACGGATCCCTCTACCACCTGCTGACCGGTCATCGGGCCACCCCGGAGGTGCTCAGGGCGATGGACCGCGGTGTCGTCATTCTCAATCCGGCCCTGGCCACCGGCGGCCGTGCCACCGCGGAGATCACCCGGAACCAGGGGGAGGACCCCATCGACAGGAGGGTTGCGGTGTTCACCGCCGCCGCGACCGTCGGCGGGAACCGGGTCCCGGCTCTCACCACCAGGGCGATGGCCGCCCGGCTGGCCGGCATGCCACCGGAGAAGCTGCCACTCGTCCCGGGGGACACCTGGCTGCGTCTGCCGGTGGCACCCACCTCCTCCCAGATCGACCGGATCAATGCCGCCATCGCCCGCCGGACCACCGTCCAGCAGGCCTTCGAGCATGAGTCGGGACCCGCGCACAGCTACCGCGCGGTGCTCCGGTGGGGGACGCTGGTCGCCGCCGTGCTGCTGGTGGCCGTCGCGGTGGTCGTCCTGGCGCTGTCCCTGTCGGACTCCAGGACGGCCCGCCAGAGCGTGGCCGCGGTGGGCGCCTCCCGTCGCGACCTCAAACGCATCACCGCCGTGCAGTCCCTGGTCACGGTGGGGATCGGCGGGGTGGCGGGAGCCCTGGTCGGAGTCGGGCCGATCGCGCTAGCCATGTGGGCGCAGGGACCCGCCGGGTCCTGGGGAGTCCCGTGGGGCTACCTGGCGGCGCTGGTCCTCGGTGTCCCGGTGATCGTCGCGGCGGCCGTGCGGGTCCTCGTCCCCGCCGTCTCCCCGGTGCTGCGGCGCAGGGACTGAGCCGGTCCCAACCCCGGGGAATTGCCGGGTCATCCCTGCTCACAGCGAGATTTCGGGAAAACAAGGTGCCCTGACATAGGATCGAAGGGCAACTATTGCGAATATCTAGAGAAGCAGACCGCCGCCTGGTCCGGAGTGCACGTCTCGGTCCTCGGTAGTGGCCAGCGGGTGAGAACTCCCCCGATGGCTTCGATCGAAGACCGGCGCGAGTGCCGGAGGCGCAGAAGAGCGCCCGCGGAGGCGGCGGCCTCACATGAAAGGAATCCCCATATGGAGGGACCCGGTCTCGAATTCACCGAGGCAGTCATCGACAACGGATCGTTCGGCAAGCATGTCGTCCGGTTCGAGGCGGGCCTGCTGGCCCAGCAGGCGGACGGCTCGTCGGCCGTCTACCTGGACGGCGACACCATGCTGCTGTCCACCACCACCGCCGCCAAGACCCCCCGCGACTCCATCGACTTCTTCCCGCTGACGGTCGATGTCGAGGAGCGCATGTACGCCGCCGGGCGGATCCCCGGCTCCTTCTTCCGCCGCGAGGGCCGCCCCTCGGAGAACGCCATCCTGGCCTGCCGGCTCATCGACCGCCCGCTGCGTCCGACCTTCGTCAAGGGTCTGCGCAACGAGGTCCAGGTCGTGGTGACCGTGCCGGCCCTCAACCCGTCCGTCTACTACGACGTCGTCGCCATCAACGCGGCCTCGATGTCCACCCAGCTCGCCGGGCTGCCCTTCTCCGGGCCCATCGGCGGAGTCCGGATGGCCCTCATCGACGACCAGTGGGTGTGCTTCCCCGACGTCGAGCAGCGCAAGGAGTCGACCTTCGACATGGTGGTCGCCGGCCGCGTGCTGGCCGACGGCGACGTCGCCATCATGATGGTGGAGGCCGAGTCGACCCCCGCCACCTGGAACCTGGTCCGCTCCGGACGCACCGCCCCCACCGAGGAGGTCGTCGCCACCGGTCTGGAGGCCGCCAAGCCCTTCATCAAGGTGCTGTGCGACGCCCAGGTGGCGCTGGCCGCCAAGCTGCCCAAGGAGACCTACGACTTCCCGGTCTTCAAGGACTACGAGCAGGACGTCTACGACGCCGTCGAGGCCAAGGGCCACGACGAGCTCTCGCGGATCGAGCAGATCGCCGCGAAGCTGGAGCGTCAGGACGCCGAGTCCGACCTCAAGAGCCGCATCAAGGCCGACCTGGCCGCCCAGTTCCCCGGCCGTGAGGCCGAGGTGTCCGGCGCCTTCAAGGCCATGATGAAGAAGATCGTGCGCAAGCGCGTGCTCGACGAGGGAGTCCGCATCGACGGTCGCGGTCCCCGCGACATCCGGACCCTGTCGGCCGAGGTCGGCATCATCCCCCGGGTGCACGGCTCGGCCCTGTTCCAGCGCGGTGAGACCCAGATCCTGGGAGTCACCACCCTCAACATGCTCGACATGGAGCAGAAGCTGGACACCTTGTCCCCGGACAAGACCCGGCGCTACATGCACAACTACAACATGCCGCCCTACTCCACCGGTGAGACCGGCCGGGTCGGCTCCCCGAAGCGCCGCGAGGTCGGCCACGGCAACCTTGCCGAGCGCGCCCTCATCCCGGTGCTGCCGGATCGTGACGAGTTCCCCTACGCCATCCGCCAGGTCTCCGAGGCGATCGGCTCGAACGGGTCCACCTCGATGGGTTCGGTGTGCGCCTCGACGATGGCCCTGCTCAACGCCGGTGTGCCGCTGCGCGCCTCGGTGGCAGGCATCGCCATGGGCCTGATGAGCGAGCCCAATGACGACGGCTCGACCAAGTACCTGGCCCTCACCGACATCCTGGGAGCCGAGGACGCCCTGGGCGACATGGACTTCAAGGTCGCCGGCACCAGCGAGTTCGTCACCGCCCTGCAGCTCGACACCAAGCTCGACGGCATCCCCGCCGATGTGCTGGCTGCCGCGCTGACCCAGGCCAAGGAGGCTCGCACCGCGATCCTCGAGGTGATGAACGACGCCATCGACGAGCCCGACGAGATGGCTCCGACCGCGCCGCGCATCCTCACCGTGCACATTCCGGTCGACAAGATCGGCGAGGTCATCGGGCCGAAGGGCAAGATGATCAACCAGATGCAGGAGGACACCGGGGCCAACATCTCGGTGCAGGACGACGGCACGATCTTCATCGGTGCCGCCGACGGCGCATCTGCCGAGGCCGCCCGCGACCTGGTCAATGCCATCGCCAACCCGCAGATGCCCGAGGTGGGGGAGCGGTTCCTGGGCACCGTGGTGAAGACCACGAGCTTCGGCGCCTTCGTCTCCCTGCTGCCCGGCAAGGACGGACTGCTGCACATCTCCAAGATGCGCGACCTCAACGACGGCAAGCGCGTCGAGGCGGTCGAGGACGTCCTCAGCGTGGGACAGACAATCCAGGTCGAGATCGCCGAGATCGACGACCGCGGCAAGCTGTCCCTGATCCTGGCCTCCGACGACAAGGATGACGAGGACTGACTCACTGGGGGACGTCGTCCCTCAGCACTGAGTGCACCGGGGACGTCGTCCCTCAGCACTGAGCGCACCAGGGAGGACCTCCCCGAGCACAGTTCACAGCGGCCCCCGGGTCCGGAAGATCTTCCGGACCCGGGGGCCGCTGCGTGCCCCTCCCAGGACCTCACGGATCGACGGTCAGCGCCGGGCCCACGCCCGGACCCGCGCCCGGACCAGGGCGAGGATCCCGATGGTGACGAGCAGCACCAGGGTGGTGGCCACGGACCCGAGCCACGACGGGATCGCGATGGTGGCGAAGAAGGAGTGGACCGGGTGCTCGAAGACGTGCTCGTCGGCGTGCGCGCCGCCGTGGCTGAGGACCACCGCCATCTCGCCCAGATGGCCGATGCACCATCCGGCGAAGGTCACCGTGGGGATCCAGGTGAGGACGCGAACCGCCTTCGATGTGGAGATGCGCCGGATCCCGGCCAGCAGGATGATGGCTACGACGCAGACGGGGGCTCCCACCAGGTGGAAGGCCAGGTGGCCCCAACTCTGCTCCATGGGCAGGAAGATGAAGGGCAGAGCGGCAGAGACGATGAGGACGGCGGCCAGCGCGGCCGTTCTCGGACCGGTTCCGGAGGTGGCAGTGCCGGTGGGTGCCACCGTCCGGGGTGCTGACAGGGATGTCATGGCTCCTCCTCTGTGGGCTTGAGGTGGCTCGACCCTACGATCGGGCCCGGGCGTCACACATCGGCGATCTGACCTATTTCCTCTCGACCCCGCTCGGGAGACCATTGAGCATGTCGAACAGGTCATGGCGGACTGCCATCTGGTGCGTCGCGGCGGTGGTGACTCCCGCCGCCATCTGGGCGATCGCGCTGCCCTGGCCGGCCGACAGCGACCTGGGGTTCGTCCTTCCCGTTCCGGTCCTGGCGGTGATGGCCCTGTCGGGAGCGGGAATTCTGCTGCTGGCCGGGGGCCAGAGCTCGGCCGGGCTGCGTGCCACCATGGCGATCCTCGGCCTGACCCTGCTGGGCTACCCCTGCCTGCTGGCGATGTCGGCCGCCTCACGGGGCGGTCCGCTGGTGGCGGGCGCCGCATTCGCGGGCCACCTGATCCCGCTGACCATGGTCAGTGTGACTCCGGTGCTGGCCGTCTCCGTGGTCACCGCCAGGAGTCACCGGGGCTGGATCGCGGCGATTCTCCTGGTGACCGCGGTGACCACGGTCGTCGACATCACCGGTGTCCGGGTCCTGATCGTGCTGGCCTCTGTCGTCCGGATGTCCGGATTCGTGCTGCCGATCGCGGCGACCTGGCCGCTGGTCAGGAACACCGCCGCCGACATGAGACGGCGGGCCATCGTGTGCGGGATGGCCTCGGTGGTGCCGGTGCTGATGCTCGGTCTGACCGGCTGCGCCGTCGCCATCGCCGGCCTCACCTGGGGGCCACCCGGCAGCGACCGACCTGGCTGATGCGCCGGTCGGCGATCCTGTGGATGCTCGCCGGGGTGCTGGCCGTCGTCACCCTCATCCTCGCAGCCGGCGGGGTGCTGGTGGCATCGGCGTTCGTGAGGGCCCCGGTCGCCATGCTGGTCGGGGTGCTCCTCACCGGGGCGGTCGGCCTGGTGTCGGTGCGCCTCCACCACTGGGCCGGGCGGCTGATCGACCCCACGGCGGAGATCGAGACGGAGCTGGCCGGCCTGGGGGAGGTCTCCGGCCACCGCCGGATGGCCCTCCAACAGGTGCTGCGCAAGGTGACCGGGGACCCGTCGCTGAGCCTGGCGGTGCGCGCCGACGACACCTGGGTCGACGCGGACGGCAACCCGATCTCCCCGCCCGCCGACGCCGTGCCCCTCGGCAGGGCCGGCGGGGACGCACTGGTGATCTGTTCGCGGCCGGAGCTGTCGGGTCGGATCGCCCGGGTGGGCGACTGGGGCAGTCTGCTGGACCCGGCCGTGATGGAGGCCGTTGTCGAGCAGGAGGCGGCCCGGGCGGACCGGGCGGCCGCCGCGGAGCGCAGCAGGATCAGCCGCGACCTGCACGACGGTGTCCAGGCCCACCTTCTCGGCATCGCGCTGAACCTCCAACTGTCGGGCCGGGGTCTGGAGGAGCCCGGCGCCCGGCTGCTCGTCGAGGAGACCGTGGTGGGGCTGAGGGACGCCGTCAGCCAGGTGCGCGCCCTGGCCGAGGGCGGTGCGCCCACGGTGCTGGTGACCGATGGGCTGGGGGCGGCCCTGGCGCACCTCGTCCGGCCCCTCGACGTCGTCACCCAGACCCGGCTGCCCGAGCGCAGACACTCCGCGGAGGTTGAGGAGACCGCCTTCTTCGTCGCCAGCGAGGCGATCGCCAATGCGGTGAAGCACGCCGGCGCCGACCACATCGAGATCGCCGTCGAGGAGACCGGCAGTGTCCTGACCGTCATCGTCACCGACGACGGGGTGGGCGGGGCGGATCTCCGGCTGGGAACCGGACTGCGCGGCATCACCGAGCGGGTGGCGGCCTTCGGCGGCCTGCTGGTGGTCCGCGAGGCGCGACCGCGCGGCACGGTGGTGGAGGCGAGCCTGCCATGCGGGTAGTCATCGCCGAGGACCAGGTGCTGCTGCGGGACGGACTCGCACGGCTGCTGGAGAGTGCCGGCCACCTGGCGGTCGCCCCGGTCGGTGACGCCCGGGCGCTCATCAGCCAGGTCAACCTGAACCGTCCCGACCTGGTGATGGCCGACATCCGGATGCCGCCGAGCTACACCGACGAGGGGGTGCGAGCCGTGAGCACCCTGCGGCGGGCCTGGCCGCAGCTGGCGGTGATGATGCTCTCCCAGGTCGTCGACCAGGAGCTGGTGGACCAGATGAGGGATGGGGCCCCGCGGTCCTTCGGCTACCTCCTCAAGGACCGGGTGCTCGACACCGAGGTCTTCCTCGACCAGCTCGAGACGGTCGCCGCCGGTGGCACGGTCTTCGACCAGACGGTCGTCGACGACTACCTCAGTCGCGGTCGAGGACGGGTCGGCCGACTCACCGATCGCGAGGCGCAGGTGCTGCGGCTGGTGGCCTCGGGCCGCAGCAACGCCGGGATCGCCGACGCCCTGGTGATCTCCCGGCGCACCGTCGACGCCCACCTGCGCTCCATCTTCGCCAAGCTCGGCATCGAGTCCGCCGCCCACGACAACCAGCGCGTCCTGGCGGCTCTCGACTGGCTCGCCGGCTGATCCCGGGGACTCCTTGCAGGCGGGCCGCGCCGGTGGCGAGCCGGGCCGGGCGAGGGAGTCTCTCGATCCACCGTGTCGTCTGTAGGGTGGGAGCCGAGTTGCCCCCACGGAAGGACGAAGGATGATCAAGGTCGGTGTGTTCGGCGCGAAGGGTCGGATGGGCAGTGAGGTGTGCCGGGTGGTCGAGGCCGCCGAGGACCTCGAACTGGTCGGCGGGATCGGCCCCGGCCAGGACCGCTCCGCCCTCGAGGGCGCCGACGTCATCGTCGACTTCACCCAACCGGACGCCGTGATGGACAACCTGGCCTGGGCCATCGACCACGACATCGACACCGTGGTCGGCACCTCCGGGTTCACCGCCGAGAAGTACGACGCGCTGCGCGCCCAGCTGGCCGACCACCCCACCACCGGCTGCCTGGTGGCCCCGAACTTCGGCATCGGCGCGGTGCTCATGATGCACTTCGCCGAGCAGGCCGCCCGCTTCTTCGAGTCGGTCGAGATCATCGAGCTGCACCACGCACACAAGGCCGATGCCCCTTCCGGAACCGCCGTCGCCACCGCGGAGAAGATCGCCGCTGCGCGCAGTGCGGCGGGTCTGCCCGCCGTGCCGGACGCCACCACCCAGGAGATGGCCGGCGCCCGCGGGGCCACCGTCGACGGCATCCATGTCCACAGCGTCCGACTGCCCGGCCTGGTCGCCCATCAGCAGGTGATGCTCGGCTCCCTGGGGGAGACCCTCACCATCAAGCACGACTCCTTCGACCGGGCCTCCTTCATGGCCGGGGTGCTCGCCGGGGTGCGGTCGATCGGTTCGCGGCCCGGTCTGACCGTGGGCATCGAGGGTCTCCTCGGGCTCCAGTGAGGACCCGATGACCAGTCAGCCCGAGGGTCCCGGTGCCGATCCGTACCGCCGGCCCGGGATGGACGAGCCGACCCGGGTCCTCCCGGACCCGCTCGGCTCGCCCGACCCGCTTGACCCCACCGACCCGCGGACCCTCGTCGATCCCGACGGCGTCCCCACCCGGTCCCGGGGACGCAGGGACCCGGCCGGCGCCTCGGGATCGGGCGGGGGAGCACGCAGGGTGATCCGCAGACTGGCCACCGTGCTGCTGGTCGTCCTGCTGATCGTGGCCGCCGTGCTGGCCGACGCCGTCGCCCGGCAGCGCACCGAGCAGCATGTCGCCCAGCAGATCGCCACCCAGCTCGACACCCGCCAGGAGGACGTCGACGTCACCATCGGCGGCTGGCCCTTCCTCGCGGTGCTGGCCACCGACCGGCTGTCCTCGGTGGACCTGTCGATCCCCGTCGCCACCGTCACCCGGCAGGACCGCAGGGTGACCTTCCGCGATGTGGCGGTTCACGCCAGCGGAGTCCGCAACGCCCGCCATCTCGACCGGGGCATCATCGACCAGGCCGAGGCCAGTGCACGCCTCGACTGGGCGCAGCTCTCCCAACTCAGCGGCGCCACCATCACCTCGGCCGGGAACTCGCGGGTCCAGGTGGTGCGGAAGGTCGACGTCCTCGGGGCGCAGGTCGACGTCCAGGTCTCGGCGGTCCCGGGCATCAACCCCGCCGATCGCACCGTCACCTTCAGCGATCCCAAGGCCAGCGTGGACGGGATCACCATTCCCGCCTCGCTGCTGGGCCCGGCGATGTCGTCCATCTCGAAGAAGATGGTGCTGCCCGATCTGGGCTCGATGAGGTACCAGTCCCTGACCGTGGACTCCCGGGGGGCGAAGGTCTCGATGGCCGGCAGCCAGGTCGAGTTGAAGGATCTGCTCGCGAGCTGATCCGTCGGTCCCGATGTCAGCCCATCGCGAAGTCGCGAAGACCCTCCTCCGGTGCGGAGTTAGGGTACCCATGGTCAGGCAGCCTGACCACTGTCTTTGTTCTCTTTGTCCCCGATCCGGAGGTCACCCATGAATGTCGCCGAGCAACTCGTCCAGCAACTAGTGGACGCGGGGGTGCGGCGCATCTACGGGATCGTGGGGGACTCCCTCAACCCGATCGTCGACGCCGTGCGCAAGTCCGGCGGGTCCGCCAAGGGCGGGATCGACTGGGTGCACGTGCGCCACGAGGAGGCCGCCGCCTTCGCCGCCGCCGCCGAGGCCCAGTTGACCGGTGAACTGGCCGTCTGCGCCGGATCCTGCGGGCCGGGCAACCTCCACCTCATCAACGGCCTCTACGACGCCTACCGCTCCCAGGCGCCGGTGCTGGCCCTGGCCTCGCACATCCCCAGCGTCCAGATCGGCTCCAGCTACTTCCAGGAGACCCACCCCGACCGTCTCTTCGTGGAGTGCTCCTCCTACTGCGAGATGGTCTCCAGCCCCGATCAGGCGCCCCGGGTCGTGAACTCGGCGATCCGCCACGCGGTGGCCATGCAGAGCGTCTCGGTGATCACCCTGCCCGGTGACATCTCCGACCAGAAGGCCACCGCCCCCACCCCGGTCTACGTGCCGAGCCGTCGCCCGGTGCTCGCCCCCAACCCCGAGGACGTCAAGCAGCTGGTCACCCTGCTCAACGACTCCCGCAAGGTGGCGATCTTCGCCGGCGCCGGCGTCGAGGGAGACCACGACGAGGTCATCGCGCTGGCCGACAAGCTCCAGGCCCCGATCGGCCACAGCCTGCGCGGCAAGGACTTCATCCAGTACGACAACCCCTTCGATGTCGGCATGACCGGCCTGCTGGGCTACGGCGCGGCCGCCGAGGGGATGAACGACGCCGACGTCCTGCTGCTGCTGGGTACCGACTTCCCGTACAACCAGTTCCTGCCCGACACCCTCACCGTCCAGGTGGACACCCACGCGGAGAAGCTGGGACGCCGCACCGACGTCTCCTTCCCGGTCCAGGCCGATGTCAAGGCCCTCGCCGAGGCCCTCACCCCGCTGGTGAAGCAGCACGACGACAAGTTCCTCAAGGCCACGATCAAGCGTCACGCCAAGATCATGAAGGCACCGGTCGGCTCGTACACCCGCAATGTCGAGCACCTCAAGCCGATCCACCCGGAGTTCGTCGCCCACACCCTCAACGAGGTTGCGGCCAAGGACGCCATCTTCACCGCCGACACCGGCATGTGCAATGTGTGGACCGCCCGCTACATCGACCCGCTGGGCACCCGCCGGCTGATCGGCTCCTTCCTGCACGGCTCGATGGCCGACGCCCTGCCGATGGCCCTGGGGGCCCAGGCCTCCCATCCCGGCCGCCAGGTCATCTCGGTCTCCGGCGACGGCGGACTGTCGATGCTCCTCGGGGAGCTGGTGACCGCGCGGATGCACAACCTGCCGATCAAGGTCATCGTGTTCAACAACTCCACCCTGGGCATGGTCAAGCTCGAGCAGCTGGTCAACGGTCTGCCCGACTTCGGCACCGATGTCCACGACGTCAACTACGCCGGGGTGGCCACCGCGATGGGATTCCACGCCGAGCGGGTCGACGACCCCAAGGATGTCCGGCGGGCCCTGACCGACGCCCTGGACGCCGACGGTCCGGCCCTGGTGGAGTTCCTCACCGACCCGAACGCGCTGTCCCTTCCCCCCGAGATCAAGGGTGAGATGCTCATCGGTTTCGCAACCGCCATGAGCAAGGTGGTGCTCAACCGCGGAGCCGGCGAGATCATGTCGATGGCCACCTCGAACATGCGCAACATCCCTCGTCGCTGAACCGACGACAGCCGCTCCGGGGGGCGGTACTCAGATCAGGGAGATCTGCTACTCACCGATCCAGGTGTGCAGGCGGACCTCCCTGATCTGCACCGTGCCGTCCTCGGTGCCGGTCTGGCGGTGGGCGCCGTCGGCCTGCCAGCCGGCTGCGCTGAGGAAGGAGCGCAGGGTGTCGTCGGTGGTGCGCAACCACCAGGTGGCCCGGGTGAACCGGTCGGCCCGCAGGGTGTCGACGACGGCATTGAGCAGTCGCGACCCGTGCCCCCGGCCCCGATGGTCCAGATCGACGACGAACTCGGCGACCAGCGCATCGGTGGGCTCGGCGTCCTGGTCCTCGCTGGGGCCGATGGTGGCGAAGGCGCGCACCCGGGGCCCCTCCTCCCCGGGATCCAGGGCGACCAGGACCCTCAGCTCGGCGAGCGGTGGAGTGGCGATCGCGCGCCACCAGGTCTGCGTCATCTCCTCGACGCTCATCGACTCCAGCAGCCCGTGCAGATCCGGGTCGGCCTGCCAGACCCGGCGCTGCAGAGCGGCGATGGCGCCGGCCTCGGCGGGCAGGGCGAGCCTGACGGAAGGGGTTCCTGCGGTGGTCCCGGACATGCTCACACCCTATGTGGAGACGCCGCCGGACGATCCGAGGGGCTGCGCGGAGGTTCGCCCGAAGCAGCCCGTGCCGGGGCTGGTCCCCGCGGTGCCGACCCGTCCCGGGAGCGGCGGAACTGCATCTACCGGCGTCAACAGATAAGCTGGTCGTTGTGGCGAAGAATGGACTGAAGAACCCCCCTGCCCTCAAACCTGACGTGCTGCGGGTCATCCCGCTCGGCGGTCTGGGAGATGTGGGACGCAACATGTCCTGCTACGAGATCAACGGCGAGATGCTCCTCATCGACTGTGGAGTGCTCTTTCCCGAGGACGACCAGCCTGGCGTCGATCTCCTGCTCCCGGGCCTCGACTACCTCGACGACAAGCTGGACATGATCCAGGCCCTCGCGCTGACCCATGGTCACGAGGACCACATCGGCGCGGTGCCCTACTTGCTCAAGCGTCGGCCCGACATCCCGGTGTACGGCTCCCGGCTGACCCTGGCCCTGCTGGAGGCCAAGCTCAAGGAGCACCGCATCAAGGGCTACCAGCTCCACGTGGTGCGCGAGGGGGACAACGCCGAGATCGGCGAGCAGTTCGACCTGGAGTTCCTGGCCGTCAACCACTCGATCCCCGACGCCCTGGCGGTGTGCGTGCGCACCGACGCCGGCACCGTGCTCAACACCGGTGACTTCAAGATGGACCAGCTCCCCCTGGACCACCGGATCACCGACCTGCGCGGGTTCGGCCGGCTCGGCGAGGAGGGCGTCGACCTGTTCATGGTCGACTCCACCAATGCCGAGGTGCCGGGCTTCATCAAGTCCGAGACCGAGATCGAGCCGGCCATCGAGAGGGTCTTCGAGAAGGCCCAGAAGAAGCTCATCGTGGCCTGCTTCTCCTCCCACGTGCACCGTGTCCAGCAGGTCCTCAACATGGCCGTCAAGCATCACCGCAAGGTGTGTTTCGTCGGTCGGTCGATGATCCGCAACATGTCGGTGGCCCGCGATCTTGGCTACCTCCACGTGCCCGGCAACACGCTCATCGAACTGCGCGAGCTGGACAAGTACTCCGACTCCCAGGTGGTCATCGTCTCCACCGGGTCCCAGGGGGAGCCGCTGTCGGCGCTGGCCCGGATCGCCAACCGCGAGCACCGTGACATCTCGGTCGGCGAGGGGGACACCGTCCTGCTGGCCTCCTCGCTGATCCCCGGCAACGAGAACGCCGTCTACCGGGTCATCAACGGCCTCACCCGGCTGGGCGCCGTGGTGGTCCACAAGGGCAACGCCCTGGTCCACGTCTCGGGTCACGCCGCCGCCGGCGAGCTGCTGTTCGCCTACAACATCGTCCGGCCCCGCGCCGTGATGCCGATCCACGGCGAGATCCGTCACCTGATCGCCAACGCCGCCCTGGCCAGGTCCACCGGGGTGGCCGAGGAGAACGTCATCGTCACCGAGGACGGCGGGGTGGTCGATCTGGACGACGGCGTCCCGCACCTGGTCGGCAAGGTCGACGCCTCCTACATCTTCGTCGACGGCGCCGGTGTCGGCGAGGTCACCGAGGACTCCCTCACCGACCGCAAGAGACTCGGCGAGGAGGGGTTCATCTCGGTGGTCGCCGGGGTCAACACCCGCGAGTCCTCGGTCATCTCGGGACCCGCCATCCAGGCCCGCGGATTCGCCGAGGGCGAGGAGTCCTACGACAAGATCCGCAAGCAGATCGTCAGCGAGCTCGAGAAGGCGATGAACGACGGCGTCGATGACCCCCACCGTCTCCAGCAGGTGGTGCGTCGCACCATCGGCCGATGGGTCTCCAAGACCTACCGTCGCCGTCCGATGATCGTTCCGGTCGTCATCGCGGTCTGACTGATGGCCGGCGATTTGGAGTCGTCGGATCAGGGCATGTAGTCTGAACAAGTTCCTGCCTGGAACCCCCTTGCAGAATTACGAGTGTGTCGGCGCGCATGGCGCCGGCTGTTGAACAGGAGAACTCCCAGTGGCTGCTGTGTGTGACATCTGTGCCAAGCGCCCCGGTTTCGGACACAACGTCCCCTGGTCGAAGAAGCGGACCAACCGGCGGTGGAATCCCAATATCCAGCGCGTTCGTGCCGTCGTGAACGGCACCCACAAGCGGATGAACGTGTGCACGTCCTGCCTCAAGGCCGGGCGCGTCGAGCGCTGAGACTGCGCGGGCGTCTGCCCGCAGGCCAGGAAAGGGCCGACCCTCCATGTGGAGGGTCGGCCCTTCTGCGTTCCGGTGCACAGACCTGTCGGTGCACTCCGGTAGCCTCGCCAGAGTGGATGACGTCGTCTCACCGTGGTTGACCGGAGCCCAGCAGGAACTGCACCGCCCGCTGGCGGAGGTGCTGGGCACCAGGACCGCCAAGGCCTTCACCGCCCTGCACATCTCCACGGTCGGCGAACTGCTCTCCCACGTGCCCAGGCGGTACCTCACCGGCACCGAGACCACCGATCTGTCCCAGCTGGTGCCCGGCTCCGAGGTCGCCCTGGTCGCCGATGTGGCATCCGTGGAGGTGCACAACATCGCCGGCCCCGGCCACCGCCAGCGGCTGGAGGTCGGCCTGACCGACGGCAGGGCCACCCTGCCGATCACCTTCTTCGGCAAGGACTGGCTGGTCAAGTACTGGCAGAAGCAGTTCACCGCCAGCACCCACGGGATCTTCGTGGGCAAGGTCGGCACCTTCCGGGACCGGCCCCAGATCACCCATCCCGACTTCGTGATGTTCGACGCGAACGGCCGGATTGTCGGCAAGGCCGACAAGAAGACGATGGCCACCCAGGTGATGCGCCACGGCCTGGTCGGCCTCTACCCGGCCACCGCGAAACTGCCCACCTGGACGATCGCCGAGTGCGCGACCCTGGTGCTGGCCCAGGTGGGCCGGCAGCAGGACACCCTGCCCGACTGGCTGCGCGAGGAGGCCGACCTGCCCCGGATCTGGGACGCCTTCGAGGAGGTCCATCACCCCCACGACCTACACAGCGCCGAGCAGGCCGCCGAACGCCTCATCTGGGAGGAGGCCATCGCCACCCAGGCGACGATGGCCTCCAGACGCCGGACGGCCGCCGGCCGGGAGGCCCCGGCCTGCCCGCCGCGACCCGACGGGATCCTGGCGGCCTTCGACGCCGTGATGCCCTTCACCCTCACCGCCGGTCAGCAGGAGGTCGGACAGCGGATCTCCGGTGAGCTGGCCGGCACCGCCCCGATGCAGCGGCTGCTCCAGGGGGAGGTCGGATCGGGCAAGACCCTCGTCGCGCTGCGGGCGATGCTCCAGGTCGTCGACGCCGGCCACCAGGCCGTCCTGCTGGCACCCACCGAGGTGCTCGCCCAGCAGCACCACGCCACGATCACCGGGCTGCTGGGAGATCTCGGGGCCGGTCGGGTGCTGGGGGCACCCGAGAACGCCACCGGCGTCGCCCTGCTCACCGGCTCGATGAACGCCGCCCAGCGCCGCGATGCGCTGTCCCGGATCGCCGATGGGTCGGCCGGAATCGTCATCGGCACCCACGCCCTGCTCACCGGCACGGTCGAGTACGCCGATCTGGGGCTGGTGGTCGTCGACGAGCAGCACCGCTTCGGGGTGGAGCAGCGCGGAGTGCTGACCTCCTCCTCCCGGCGTCACCCCCATGAACTGGTGCTCACCGCCACCCCCATTCCCCGCACCGTGGCGATGACGGTCTTCGGCGACCTGGAGGTCTCCAGCCTGCGCGAGCTGCCCGCCGGACGGGCCGACGTCCAGACCACCGTGGTCGACGTGCAGCAGCACCGCGGCTGGCTGGACCGGGCCTGGCAGCGGGCCCGCGAGGAGGTCGAGAAGGGGCACCAGGTGTTCGTCGTCTGCCCGCGCATCGACGCCCACGAACCCGACGAGAGGCCCGACGGGGCAGGCCCGGCCGAGGACCATCGGCCCCCCTCCGCCACCGTCGAGGAGCTCGCCCCGGCACTGTCCGGCGGACCGCTGAGGGGCCTGCACGTCGAGGCCCTTCACTCCCGGATGGACCCTGCCGACAAACAGCAGGTGATGGACCGGTTCGCCCGGGGAGCCTGCCAGGTGCTGGTCTCCACCACCGTGGTCGAGGTCGGCGTCGACGTCCCCAACGCCACCATGATGGTCATCATGGACGCCGACCGGTTCGGCGTCTCCCAGCTCCACCAGCTGCGCGGTCGAATCGGACGCGGCACGCTGCCCGGGCTGTGCCTGCTGGTCACCGGCGCCGAACCCGGAACCGACACCCGCGCCCGGATCGACGCCGTGGCGGCGACCCGCGACGGATTCGAGCTGGCCGAGCTGGATCTGGCCCAGCGCCGTGAGGGCAACGTCCTGGGCTCCTCCCAGGCCGGACGCCGCAGCCCGCTGAGGCTGCTCAAGGTCCTGGACCACGCCGAGATCGTCAGCGCCGCCCGCACCCTTGCGGAGCGCTGGATCGACAAGGATCCCGACGACCCCCGACTGCGCGACCTGGTCGCCTCGACCGAGCGGATCGCCGAGGGCGACCTCATGGAGCAGGGCTGACGGGAGCGCTGCGCCCCCGCCGCACCCGCCTTCCGCGGCCCCGGGACGCAGCCCCGTCCATCACGCCGTCAGCATGCGCTGCGGGCCGGATACTGCCCGACTACTTGTCGGTCGGCTCGGGGCCGAAGGCGAAGGTCCGCCCGCTGATCTGGCCGGGCTGGATGCGCACCCAGTTCTTCTTGACCGTGGGCACCCACGGCCGCAGCGGCATCTTCTCGCACAGCGCCAGCTCGTCGGGATCGGTGATGAGCTCTGCGCGTCCGCGCAGCACCACACTCCACCCGCCGTCCTCCGACCAGCCGTCGGCCTCGAAGGCCACCGCGCTGTTGCGGACGATCTCGTCGAGCTTGCTGCCCGGGGCGGTGCGGAAGACGATCGACAGCCCGTCAACGACATAGTTGACCGGGAAGATCTGGGGCTGGTCATCGATGCTGGTGGCCAGCCGGCCGACCAGGGCGGTGTCGAGGTAACCCCAGCAGGAGTCCTCCTCGACAACGGACATCGGGCTCTCCTCATTGCTCATGGACTATTTCTACCAGCCCGGTGGGACTGGCGCAGGCACCAGGCAGATCACCGGGCGAGCGCGGCCGACCCTCGGCGGGCGCGGGGGCGAGATCTGCTCGCGAGGGTATCGCGCGGCGACTTCGATACCCTGAACCGGTGACCAGGATCATCGCGGGACGAGCCGGTGGGCGCCGGCTGCGCACCCCCGACGGGGACTCCACCCGACCGACCTCCGACCGCGTCCGCGAGGCCTTCTTCTCGAGCCTGGCGGCCTGGAACGGCACCTCCGACCAGCCCGCCGACACCCAGCTGGAGGGCCAGTCCGTGCTCGACCTGTTCGCCGGATCCGGGGCGGTGGGGCTGGAGGCCGCCAGCCGCGGCGCCGCCCGGGTGGTCGCGGTGGATAAGAACCCCCGGACCGCGGCCCTCATCCGGACCAACGCGAGGACCTGCGGCCTGGCCGACCGTCTCACCGCGGTGGCCGCCGGCGCCGAACGGTACCTGGCCGGCGGGCTCCAGACAGACCCCTTCGACGTCATCTGGTTCGACCCGCCCTACGCGGCCGACGCCGACCAGCTCGACGCGCTGATCGCCGAGGCGGTCGGAGCCTTCCTGGCCCCCGACGGCCTGATCGCGGTGGAGAGGTCGGCCAGGGGCCGGGCGCCGGTGATGCCCGAGGGTCTGGACAGCTGGACCAACCGCTACGGTGAGACCGTCGTCCACCTCGCACAACCCACCAGGGAGCACTCGTGAAGGCCGTCATCTCGGGATCCTTCGACCCCATCACCCGTGGACACGTCGACATCATCACCCGCGCTGTCAGGCTCTTCGACGTGGTGGTGGTCGGGGTCGCGGTCAACTCGGCGAAGAACGGCATCTTCTCGATGGACGAGAGAGTCGCCTTCGTGCGGGACGCCGTCGCCCACGTCCCGGGCGTGGAGGTCGCCCCCGTGGAGGGACTGCTCGTCGACTTCTGCACCGCCCAGGGCGCCGAGGCCATCGTCCGGGGCCTGCGATTCGGCGGGGACTTCGACTACGAGCTGCAGATGGCCCACGTCAACAAGGCGATGAGCGGGATCGAGACGGTGCTGCTGCCGGCCGGCCGGGAGTTCGGGACGATCAGCTCCACGATCATCCGGTCGGCGGCCAGCAACGGCGGCGACGTCTCCGACTTCGTCCCCCCGGCGGTGGCCGCCGCGCTGAAGGAGCGGTTCGGGGGCTGAGATCCCCACGCCTCGAGGGCCTGCCCGTCGTCGCCGGGTCGGTGGAGGCCGATTGAGGTTTTGCCCGGCGATTGAACCGTTGTAGAGTAAGCGGTCGGTCATGACCTCGTCATGGTCCATCGGTTGAAGGGAATGCTGCGATGAACACCAACCATCGCCGCAGTGGCGCCTCTCGCGATCTCATCTTCGAGACTCACGACCTGCGTCGACGTGCGGGTCAGATGATGCAGGTCCAGCGCGACGCCCGGGCACCTCAGGACCTCGGCCTGGACATGATCGGCGTTCCCGAGGACTCTCCCGTCGACCTGGACCTGCGTCTGGAGTCGGTGATCGAGGGGATTCTCGTGACCGGAACCGCCGAGGTCACACTGACCGGGGAGTGTTCACGGTGCCTGGAACCGATCGAGGAGAAGTCCTCCTTCGACCTCCAGGAGCTGTACTACTACCCGGGACATGAGCCCGAGGAGGATGCCAACCGGGTGAGCGACGAGGAGGAGATCGATCTCGAGCCCGTCTTGCGCGAGGCAGTGGTGCTGAACCTGAAGTTCAGCCCGCTCTGTCGCTGGGACTGCGCGGGATTGTGCCCCGAGTGCGGGGCCAACCTCAACACGCACCCGGATCACGACCACGGGGAGAGAATCGATCCCCGATGGTCGGGGTTGAAGGATCTCGGAGCGGTTCTGGCCGATCCCGACTCGGACCGGTCCCAGGCTTGACGGTTCATGGCCCCGACGGGCGATGGATCTGACCGGTCATCAAGACGGCACACACATGAAGGACGACACCGCAGAGGCGGCGTCGCAGGATGAGGAGATTATCGTGGCAGTCCCGAAGCGGAAGATGTCCCGCAGCAACACCCGGAGCCGTCGTTCGCAGTGGAAGACGTCCGCCCCCACCCTGGTCACCTGCGCCAACCCGGCCTGTGGACAGAAGCATCTGCCCCACACCGCGTGCCCGTCGTGCGGCGAGTACGGTCCGCGCGGTGACCGGCGTCAGGTCACCGAGGCCTGATGACCGACTGCTCCGACCAGGAGCAGGGCGCGCAGGCAGGCCGGAGGGGTCCCGCAGAGGATGCGAGCTGGCCCTTCCTGACACTGCTCGAGGAGTTGGGAATCGAGATCGATCCTCAGCTCCTTCAGCTTGCCCTCACGCATCGCTCCTACGCCTTCGAGAACGGCGGGATACCGACCAACGAGAGACTCGAGTTCCTCGGTGACGCCGTCCTGGAGGTCGGTGTCACCGAGTACCTCTACAACGCCTACCCGGCCTTCGCAGAGGGGCGGATGGCCAAGCTGCGCGCCGCGGTGGTGAGCACCGTCTCCCTCGGCGGTGTCGCCCGGAGCCTGCAGATCGGCCCACGGGTGCTGCTCGGACGGGGCGAGGAACTCACCGGCGGACACAACAAGACGCACCTGCTCGCCGACACCACCGAGGCCCTGCTGGGCGCGGTGACCCTGTCGGCGGGGCTGGTCGAGGGGGTGCGACTGGTCCACCACCTGTTCGATCCGCGCATCGACGAGGCGGTCCGCTCCGGGGCGGGCACCGACTGGAAGACCGCCCTGCAGGAGATGTGCGCCGAACTGCACCTGGACTCCCCGCAGTACCGGATCGAGGGCTCGGGGCCTGACCACGACCGCCGCTATCTCGCTCGGGCCGTCGTCGGCGGCCGCGAGCGCGGCGGGTATGTCGGCCACAACAAGAAGGAGGCCGAGCTCGGCGCCGCGCGGCTGGCCATCGACGAGCTGGTCGCCGAGCACCACATCCCGGTACCGGATGCCTGAACTTCCCGAGGTCGAGACGATCAGGCGCGGTCTGGCCGCCCTGGTGTCCGGCCGACAGGTGGTCGGCGTCACGGTGCTCGACGATCGGGCGGTGAGGCGTCAGCGGGGCGGCCCCGAGGCCTTCATCGCATCGTTGAGCGGGTGCACCCTGCTGGAACCGCGCCGGCGCGGCAAGTATCTCTGGTTCCCCCTGCGGGGGACTGATCGGTCGACCGCCGACGACGCCCTGCTGTGTCATCTGGGCATGAGCGGTCAGTTCCGGGTCGACGACGCCGGCGCTCCGCTGGAGCGCCACGCCCGCGTCATGGCGGACCTGGACGACGGCGCCCAGCTGCGCTTCCTCGATCAACGGCTCTTCGGAGGCCTGCAGATCAGCCCTGCCGGGGCGGATCTGCCCGCCGAGATCGCCCACATCGGGCCCGACCCGTTCTCAGACGGCTTCGACCCCCGACGCGCCGGGGCACGTCTGCGGGCCCGGCGCAGCACCCTCAAGAGGTCCCTGCTCGACCAGACCCTGGTCTCGGGAATCGGCAACATCTATGCCGACGAGACCCTCTGGCGGGCGCGACGCCACCCTGAGACGCCGACCGGCCGACTGCGGGCCGCAGAGGCCGGCGCACTGTACGAGACCGCACGCCAGGTGATGGCGGAGGCCCTGGTCGCCGGGGGCACCTCCTTCGACTCCCTGTACGTGCGGGTCAACGGCGAGTCGGGCTACTTCAGTCGCAGGCTCGACGTCTACGGCAGAGCCGGACAGCCCTGCCGTAGATGCGGCACCCCGATCACCCGGATGGCCTTCATGAACCGCTCCTCCCATCTGTGCCCGCACTGTCAGCGATGGCCCAGAGGGGTTCCGCGTCCACCCGCCCCACTAGGATCGCCGAGGTGACCATGACCCGTTCAACTCCCGGTGACCACCGCCGTCACCTGGCAGAGTTCATCAAGTTCGGCCTGGTCGGCGGCTCCGGGGTGCTGGTCAACATGCTGGTCGCCCTGGTGATGAACAAGGCCAACGGAGGCACCAGGAACTCCCAGCAGATCCTGTTCAACCTGTTCGGCACTCCCTGGAACTTCCGGTTCACCAGCCTGGTGTGGATCGTGGCCTTCATCGTCTCCAACATCGCCAACTTCCAGCTCAACCGCTCCTGGACCTTCAAGAGGGACCGGCGCCGCAGCTGGTGGGCCGAGTTCTGGCCGTTCTTCTCGGTCGGGGCGGTGGCCGCCTTCGTCGGGATGTTCATCAAGATCGCCCTCACCAACCCCACCTCGCCGGTCTTCCTGTCGGCATCCTTCTTCCACGAGGAGGCGGGTCTGCACTCGAGGGAGTACTGGTCGCAGATCATCACGATCGCCATCACGACGCCGATCAACTTCGTGGTCAACAAGCTGTGGACCTTCCGCTCCATCCGCCACCGCGAGGAGGAGTCGTCCGGCTCCCGCGCCGGCCGCCCCGCCTCGAATGTGAAGACGAGCTAAGGATCCCCTTAACTGAGTCTGGGAAGGGGTGTCCTGGTTGTGGTCGGACCATTGCGACATGCACTCTTGAACAGGTGTGCGGGCAGTGGGTCGGCACACCGGCAGTGAGAGGCAGTACTGGTGGCGTTCACATTCATCATCTCGATGGTGGTCATTCTTCTGGTCGCCGCGGGAGTCGCCGCGGTCGTGTGGGCCGGGCTGAGGGAGCCGCGCACACCGGTCACCGGAAGCGGGCTGACGGCGGTCGCGGCGCGGACCGGCCGAATCCTCAACGGTGACGAGCACGCCGCCGACATCCTGCAGCTGGTGAAGGTCCCGGTGCGCACCGGCCGCCCGCAGTCGACCGATCCCCGCACGAACTGACCCGACAGGTTCGGATCCGCACGGTGCGACCGTGCGTACACCGGGCCCAGGTCACGCCGGGGCAGGCCGGTAGGATCATCCCGTGCCATCTTCCATGATCTTCGTGTGGACGCTGTTCGGCGTCCTGGTGCTCGCAATCGTCGTCGGGGTGAGTGTCGCCCTCGTCAACCGCTACCGGGTCCTCAAGGGGGGCAAGGCCCCCCACGAGGTGGAGGCCCCCCGACCCGGTGAGCCGGAGGAGCCGGCGACGCCCACCGAGACGCCGACCAGCCCCGCGCCGACCGGCGGGGCCCCGGCCCCCGAGGACACCACGTCTCAGCCCACCGCACCCGCGGCCGAGGCCCCCGTCGAGCTGGAGGCTCCCGAGGCACCGGCCTCGCGGATGGCCCGGCTGCGGCGGCGACTGGCCGGCAGTAACAACGCTCTGGCCCGCGGACTCGCCCAGCTGCTGAGCGCGGACCGTATCGATGAGGACACCTGGGACGACTTCGAGACCGCCCTCATCACCTCCGACCTGGGGGTCGGACCGACCACCGAGCTGGTCGAGAAGCTTCGCGGCGAACTGGCTCTGGACGGCGTCGCCGATCCCGACCAGGCCCGCGCCGTGCTCCACCGCGAACTCGTCGGCCTGGTCGACCCGGCGATGGATCGCCGGCTCAACCTCGAACACCCGGAGGGAAAGCCGGCCGTCATCCTGATGGTCGGCGTCAACGGCACCGGCAAGACCACCACCTGCGGCAAGCTCGCCCGGGTCCTGGTCGCCGAGGGACACTCCGTGCTGCTCGGTGCGGCCGACACCTTCCGTGCGGCTGCCAGTGAGCAGCTGGAGACCTGGGGGGACCGCGTGGGGGTGCGCACCGTCCGCAAGGACGAGGGCGCCGATCCGGCCTCGGTGGCATACGAGGCCGTTCAGGCCGGAATCGACGAGGGCGCCGATGTCGTTCTCATCGACACCGCCGGTCGCCTCCACACCAAGTCCGGGCTGATGGACGAGCTGGGCAAGGTGAAGCGAGTCATCGAGAAGCTGGCCCCGGTCTCCGAGGTGCTTCTGGTGCTGGACGCGACGACCGGCCAGAACGGGCTCACCCAGGCGAGGATCTTCGCCGAGGTGGTCGACGTCACCGGGATCGTGCTGAGCAAGCTGGACGGATCGGCCAAGGGCGGGATCGTCGTCCAGGTGCAGCGCGAGCTGGGCGTTCCGGTCAAGCTCATCGGGCTCGGCGAGGGACCCGACGACATGGCCCCCTTCGACGCCGAGCAGTTCGTCTCCGGATTGATGGGGGAGTAAGTCCAATGACCACGAATCTGCCGGACGGAACGACTTCCGGTCACGCCGAGGTGGAGCCGGTGCACCTGGACTCGGCCCGGGTCGCCGTGCTGATTCCCTGTTACAACGAGCAGGCCACCGTGGCGAAGGTTGTCCGGGACTACCGGGCGGCCCTGCCGACCGCACAGGTCTACGTCTACGACAACAACTCGACCGACCGCACCGCCGAGATCGTGGCAGACCTGGAGGCCAGTGACGACCGCGTGCACCTGCGTCACGAGTGGCGCCAGGGCAAGGGCAATGTCATTCACTCGATGTTCCGCGACATCGATGCCGACTGCTACGTGATGATCGACGGGGACGACACCTATCCCGCCGAGTACGCCCCCCAGCTGGTCGAGCTGGTGCTCACGGGCAGGGCCGACATGGCGATCGGCGACCGCCTGTCGACGACCTACGCCACCCAGAACAAGCGGCCCTTCCATGAGATGGGCAACTCCGTTGTCCGCAGTCTCCTCAACCACCTGTTCCGATGCGACATCACAGACATCATGACCGGGTACCGGGCCTTCTCCCGCACCTTCGTCAAGGGGTTCCCGGTGCTGTCGCGAGGATTCGAGATCGAGACGGAGATGTCGATCCACGCGGTCGACAAGAACCTCAAGGTGCGCGAGGTACCGATCGACTACCGCGACCGTCCCGAGGGGTCGGCCTCCAAGCTCGACACCTACTCCGACGGCTGGAAGGTGCTGCGCACCATCTTCCGGCTGTTCAAGAACTACCATCCGCTGGCCTTCTTCGGCACCATTGGCGCCCTCTTCGCGATCGCCTGTGCGGTGACCTTCCTCCCGGTGTTCCTGGAGTATCTGCGGTCCGGCGAGGTACCCCGGTTCCCCACCCTGATCGTCTCGGTCGCGCTGGGCATGGCGGCCGTGCTGTGCTGGGCGGTGGCGCTCATCCTCGACGTCGAGGTGGCCAAGAGCCGCCAGCTGTACGAGGTGATGACGAACTACCACGACCACATCGAGAGGTTGCTGGCGGCCAATCGGTCCCAGCTGGACCCGCAGTTGCGCGAGCGCACCGGCCCGGATCCGGCGCAGCGCGTGGAACGGTCCCAGGGCGCGGGGCAACATCGCAGTGGCTGAGAGCGAGCGGATCGGCAGGCAGGCCTCCGGGGCGGCCACTGCGCCGATCGGCATCATCTTGATGGTGGTGTCCTCACTGTTCACCTGTACCGGCCAACTGATGTGGAAGCTGGCCGCCACCGGGAGGGCGGCTGAGATCGTCATCGGCTTCGGCTGCTACGGGGTCGGCGCGCTGCTGATGCTGATCGCCTACCGATTCGGCGAGCTGTCGGTGCTGCAACCGATCCTGGGGTTGTCCTATGTGCTCAGCCTGCTGGCCGGCTGGACATGGCTGGGGGAGCAGATCACGGCCGGACGAGTCATCGGGGTGGCCGCGGTAGTGGCAGGCGTCGCGATGGTCGCCAGGAGCGCGCGGTGACACTGCTGCTGTGGGCGGGGATGCTCACCATGACCCTGATCGGTGCGCTGTCGAGCTGGATGCTCAAGCTCGCATCGGGGGATCTGCGCCCGGCGCGGCTGATCCGCAACTGGCATCTGTGGGCCGGTGCTGCGGGCTATCTGTGCGCCGCTGTCATCAACATCTGGGTGCTGCGCCACATGGATCTCTCGGTGGTGCTGCCGATGACCGCACTGACCTACCTGTGGACTCTGCTGCTGGCCCGTTTGTTCCTGGGCGAGAGCCTCGATCGGTGGAGGATCGGCGGGGTCACGGCGATCCTGGTCGGCGTCGTCCTGATCGCGACGACCTGAGGTGGGTCGGATGGATGAGGTGGAGTGATGTCTGAGTGGACGGATCGGTGGCAGTCGGCCGAGGGAGTCAGGGGGATGGCCGGCGGCCCGGCGGGTGTGCTGATCAGTCTGGTGTGCTCGGCGGTGCTGACAGCCGGGTGGTGGTTCACCGGCCACACCGGCCTCCCGTCGGCGGGCCAGTGGATCGCGATGGCGATCGGATGGCTGGTGCTGGCCTCCGCGGTGCGGCTGAGCGCCACGATCCGCCGGCCCGGGCTGTGGCTGGTGGCGATCCTGCTCGGAGCGGTGCTGGCCATCATGAGGGTGCTCGGGGGTCGCTTCGATCCTGCTCTGCATCCGCCCTACCGGCACACCCGGATCTCGCCCTGGGTCGAGTTCGCGGTCGACTGGCTGATCGCGGTGCCGGTGATATGCGTCCTTCTGGAGGTCCTCGCCCATCCCCGCCGGGTGCGTTCCCAGAAGCTCACCGCAGGCCGAAAGGCCGCCTGGTGGGCGATCTCTGCAGTGCTGATGCTGGCAGCCTGGGCCCCCTACCTGCTGGCCTTCTGGCCCGGCATCGTGGTGCGCGACTCCTGGTCGTCGATCCGGATCGGCACCGGCATGCAACCGCTCAACAATCACCACCCGATCGCCTTCTCACTGCTGGTCGGGATGTGCATCAGGATCGGCGGCAGCTTCACCGCCGGCACCGCGGTGTTCTCCGTGCTGCAGGCCCTCCTGCTGGCCTTCGGGCTGGCGATCTGCGTGGTCTGGCTGCGCTATCGCGCAGGGCCTGTGCCCGCCATCCTGGCGCTGGCCTGGTTGGCCCTCGACCCGTCGGTGGCGATGTGGTCGATCACCATGCAGAAGGACACCCTGTTCGCACTGGTGATGACCCTGATGACGGTGCTGCTCGCCGAGGCAGGGCTGCGCGGCTGGACCTGGCTGACGCGGCCATGGCCGCTGGCGGGATTCCTGACAGGCCTGGTGGGCCTGTCCTTCACCCGCAACAACGGGACCTACATCGTCGCCTTCATGGTGGCGGGGGTCTGCCTGTTCCTCATCCCACGCCTGGTTGCGCCACGGCGCCACGGGTGGCGGTGGTGGGCGGTGCCGATCAGCTCGGCGATCGTGATGGCGCTGGTGTTCGCCCTACAGGGGCCCGGCTACAAGAAGGCTGGCATGGTGCCCAGCGATTTCGTGGAGGCGGCCGGGCTGCCGCTTCAGCAACTGGCCTGGGCGAACCGGTACGGACACCTGACGGCCGCCCAGCAGCGGACGCTGGCCCATCTGATGCCTCTGGAGCGGATGCGCCAGGACTACAACCCGACCCTGTCTGACAACATCAAGTTCGATCCGCGCGGGTTCAACAACCGCTGGCTCAACCACCACCGTCGCGAGTTCATCAGGACCTGGGCGCAGGCGATGCCGGCCAACCGCACCGGTTATGCGCTGTCGTGGTATGCCCTGGCGGGCCGGTATCTCGATCCCGGATCGGTCTTCCTGAGGGTCGACCCGGGCACCAAGCGGGGTTCGGGCAGCATCGTCATCGATGACCGCGACCGGCTCGCGACGGTCAGCGGGGGAAGGCTGGGCGCTGGACAGCTGCTGGACGTCGCCCGAACGGTGTCCACGAACCCGGTGACCGGCCTGACCTATCGGATGCCGCTGGTCATCTGGGCGGCGATCCTGGCGATGTGCTCGGCACTGCTGGCCAGACGTCCACGCGGCTCGCTGGCCTTCCTGCCGTTGATCGGGATGGTCCTGACGCTGCTGATCGCGGCACCCCTGACCGATTTCCGCTACGCGGCGGCAGGCCATGTCGGACTTCCCTTCCTGCTGCTGGCGCTGTGGGCCGGGGCGCACCGTGAGGAGGAGGCATCGTGACCACTCGGACACCGCTGCTGCTGGTCGGCATCATGAGTCCGCAGCTGGCCTGGGCGATGATGGGCCTGGCGGTGCTGGTCCCCATCCTGATCGGTCTGTGGTGGGGGTGGCGGGCCACCGGCGGTCGGCTGCGCAGAATCGGGCGGGGGATCGGCCGCGCACTGCTGGTGTTCTGCTGCCAGCTCATCGCCCTGGTCGCGGTCTTCCTGTCGGTCAACAACACCTACGGCTTCTACACCAGCTGGGGAGAACTGGTCGGCGAGGCGCCGGCCGCCCCGCGCCACGACCTGGTCGACATCCACAGCCCGCAGGTCAAGCGGATCGCGATCTCCAAGAACAACCCGCAACCCGACGGCCTGATGGCCGGCATCATGATGCCCGGCACCGACCCGCGCAACGCCCATGTCCCGGTCTGGCTGCCCCCGCAGTACTTCGAGCGCTCCCAGACCCACACCCGGTTCCCGGTCCTCTACTGGATCGGCGGAGAGGGGGACTCCGGGGACCGCGACAACATCTCGATCCCGCTGGTCGGCCCCGCCCTCAACCTCATCAAGAACTACCAGGCCAATCCCTTCGTCATCGTCTTCCTGCCCGGGGAGATCCGCACCGGGCAGGACACCGAGTGCACCGATGTCGGCGGGATCAAGCAGCAGAGCTGGATCATGCGCACCGCCATCACCAGGATCCAGAAGCACTACCGGGTGGGCCGCACGGCCGCCTCGAAGTTCGTGGCCGGCTACAGCACCGGCGGCTACTGCGCCGCCAACTTCACCATCAAGTACCACACCGAGTTCCGCGCCGGATTCGGCCTGGCGCCGTACTACCACCCGGTCTACGGGCAGCCCCAGCTCTCCCAGGTCACCCAGCAGACCCGTGACGAGAACTCGCCGATCATGCGGGTCAAGGCGAGGAATGTGCCCAGTGAGGTCCGCTTCCTGTCGGTGATGAGCCGGGCGGACAAGTCCACCTGGGGGGACGCCGCCAACCCGGCGATGTCCTACGGACAGGTCTGGGCCGACGGCCAGGACTTCTGGAACCACGCCCATACGATGGGCCAGTTCGCCTTCATCCTCACCGCCGAGGGAGGTCACCACACCAGCACCTACACCCCCTTCATCTCGGAGTCGATGCGGTGGTTGGGACAGTACGGACTGTGAGTCGCGGGGTCCATCGGCGGTACTGTGGTCGTTGACTGCCAGCACAAGTCCACCGAAGGAACTCACCCGTGTTCGACACACTCCAGGATCGACTCGCAGCGACCTTCAAGGGCCTGCGCGGCAAGGGCCGACTGACCGACGCCGACATCGACGCCACCGCGCGTCAGATCCGCATCGCCCTGCTGGAGGCCGACGTCAACCTCGGCGTCGTCAAGGAGTTCGTCGCCGCCGTCAAGCAGCGCTGCCGCGGCGAGGAGTTGTCCAAGGCCCTCAACCCGACCCAGCAGATCGTCAAGATCGTCAACGAGGAACTGGTCGGCATCCTCGGCGGGGACACCCGCACCGTGCGGTTCGCGAAGAACCCCCCGACCGTCATCATGCTCGCCGGCCTCCAGGGAGCCGGAAAGACCACCCTGGCCGGCAAGCTGGCCCGCTGGTTCAAGGACGAGGGACACTCCCCGATGCTGGCGGCCTGCGACCTGCAGCGTCCCAACGCCGTCACCCAGTTGCAGGTGGTCGGCGAACGCGCCGGCGTCAAGGTCTTCGCACCCCAGCCCGGCAACGGCGTCGGCGACCCGGTCGCGGTGGCCCGCGAGTCGGTGGAGGAGGCCCGCCGCAAGCTCTACGACGTCGTCATCATCGACACCGCCGGACGACTCGGCGTCGATGCCGAGCTCATGCAGCAGGCGGCCGACATCAAGGCCGCCACCAGCCCCGCCGAGACCCTCTTCGTCGTCGACGCGATGATCGGCCAGGACGCCGTCAACACCGCGGTGGCCTTCCAGGAGGGGGTCGGCTTCGACGGGGTGGTGCTCACCAAGCTGGACGGTGACGCCCGGGGCGGCGCCGCGCTGTCGATCGCCCGGGTGGTCGGGCGGCCGATCATGTTCGCCTCCTCCGGCGAGGGCCTCAAGGACTTCGACGTCTTCCACCCCGACCGGATGGCCTCCCGGATCCTCGACATGGGCGACATGCTCACCCTCATCGAGCAGGCCGAGAAGGCCTTCGACAAGGAGCAGTCCCAGGCTGCGGCGGAGAAGCTGCTGGCCGGCAAGGGCCAGTTCGGCCTCGACGACTTCCTCGGCCTGATGCGGCAGATGCGCCAGATGGGGCCGATGTCCAAGATCATGGGGATGCTCCCCGGGGTCGGCCAGATGAAGAACCAGATCTCCGACATCGACGAGCGCGAGGTCGACCGGATCGAGGCCATCATCCTGTCCATGACCCCCGCCGAGAGGGCCGACGTCGGGATCCTCAACGGCTCCCGACGCTCCCGGATCGCCAAGGGGTCGGGAGTCGAGGTGAGAGACGTCAACAACCTCGTCAACCGGTTCGTCGACGCCCGCAAGATGATGACCCAGATGAGCCAGGGGATGGGTGGCGGGATGGTCGGGTCGATGGCCAAGCACGGCGCCAAGCAGCAACGCAAGAAGCAGCAGAAGCGCCGCAAGGGGGCCTCCGGTAATCCTGCCAAGAGGGCCGCCCAGGAGAAGGCCGGCACCTCCCGGAAGCCCGCCGAGACCGGCAATCCGTTCGGCACCCCGGCGGCCGGGCTGCCCACCTCCCAGGAGGACCTCAGCAAGGCGATGGCCGACTTCCGGATGCCGCCCGGCATGGAGCAGATGTTCAACCAGAAGAACAAGGGCCCGCGCTGAGATGACAGGGCCACAGGACGGCGCGCCGCTGTTCCACACCCACACCCACGACGGATCCACCCACACCCACATCGATCCCGCCGCGCTGGCCCGCCTGGCCCCGGCCGCGGACCTGCGGATCTGCGCAGTGGTGCTGCCCGAGGGTGACCAGCGCGACCTGTGGATCCACGACGGAGTGCTCGTCGAGGGCCCGCTGCCGGGGGCCCGGACCCTGGCCCGGGACTGCTGGGTGATGCCCGGCCTGGTCGACGCCCACAATCACATCGGGCTGAATGCCAAGGGTGCGGTGAGTCACCAGGAGGCGGAGAGCCAGGCGATCACCGAGTCGAGAGCCGGCAACCTGCTGATCCGCGACGCCGGATCCCCGGTCGACACCCACTGGATCGACGAGCGGGAGGACCTTCCCCGGATCATCCGGGCCGGGCGCCACATCGCCCGTCCCAGGCGATACATCCGCAACTACGCCGCCGAGGTCGACCCGGACGAACTGGTCGCCGAGGTGGACCGGCAGGCCCGGGCCGGCGACGGCTGGGTCAAACTGGTCGGCGACTGGATCGACCGCGAGGTCGGCGACCTCGCCCCGCTGTGGCCTCAGGACGTCGCCCGGGCGGCCATCGAGAGGGCCCACCAGATCGGTGCCCGGGTCACCGCGCACTGCTTCTCCGAGGAGGCCCCGGCCCAGCTGGTGGCGGCCGGCATCGACGGGATCGAGCACGGCACCGGACTGACCGACGAGACGATCTCACAGATGGCGGTGCGCGGGGTGGCCCTGGTGCCCACCCTGGTCAACATCGAGAACTTCCCCGCCATCGCGGCCTCGGCCGACGGCAAGTTCCCGGTCTACGCGGCCCACATGCGCCATCTGCACGCCCACGTCGCCGAGACCGTCGGCAAGGCGGTGGACGCCGGGGTCCCGGTGTTCGCCGGCACCGATGCGGGAGGCACCGTCCCGCACGGCCTGGCGAGCCGGGAGGTGAGGATGCTCGCCGAGATCGGCGGCGCCGAGTTCGCCCTCGGGGCGGCCTCCTGGCGGGCCCGGCAGTGGCTCGGCGGCCCAGGCCTCGATCTCGGCGACTCGGCCGACCTGCTGGTCCTGGACGCCGATCCGAGGCAGGACCTGAGCACCCTGGAGCGGCCACGGCACATCGTGCTGCGCGGCCGGGTGCTGCTCGACCGGCCTGAGCAGGCCTGACTTCCCGTCGAGTTTCCGTCGGACCGGCCAGTTGTGGCAGAATGACGGGAGCTTCTGCCCGGTCGGTACCCTCTCACACCGTCCGGGTGGTTCCTCGGAGTCATTGCCGTGTCCCCACACCGGTAGTGTCCCCACCCGTCTTCCCGGGCCGACGGTCCGGGTGATCCCATTAGGAGAATCCACACACGTGTCTACCAAGATTCGTCTGAAGCGTCTCGGCAAGATCCGCACCCCGCACTACCGCGTTGTCGTCATGGACTCGCGGACCAAGCGCGACGGACGTGCTATCGAGGAGATCGGCCAGTACCACCCCAAGAGCGACCCGTCGATCATCTCGATCGACTCCGAGCGCGTCCAGTACTGGCTCGGCGTCGGCGCCCAGCCCAGCGTGGCCGTCGTCGCCCTGCTCAAGCGGACCGGCGACTGGCAGACCTTCACCGGTGACGGAAGCCAGTCCGGGGTCACCCCGCAGCCGGCCCGCCCCAACAAGGACGAGGTCTTCGACGCCGCCCTCGCCGAGGCCGACGAGGCTCCTCGCGAGGCCATCACCAAGAAGGCCGACGCCGAGGAGGCCCCGGCGGAGAAGGCCGAGGACTGACATGCTGACCGACGCTCTTGAGCACCTGGTCTCCGGCATCGTCTCCCACCCCGATGACGTGCGGGTCCGTGAGAAGCAGTTGCGCCGCGGGCCGATGCTCGAGGTGCGCGTCAACCCGTCCGACATCGGCAAGGTGATCGGCCGCCAGGGCCGTACCGCATCGGCGCTGAGGACGGTCGTGGATGCCCTCGCTGGAGGCGAGCAGGTCCGCGTCGACTTCGTCGATGTCGACCGTCGCGGCGGACGTCATCGCTGAGCACACCGGAGCTGTCGGCGGCCGTGACCCGAGAAGGGTCACGGCCGTTCGTCACGTTCAGCCCCCAGTCGGGGAGTCGAAGGAGAAGAGATGAGCGAGTCGTCGCACAGCGGGTCGGTCGAGGTGGTGGTGGGACGGATCGGCAGGGCCCACGGTCTGCACGGTGAGGTGGCCGTCTCGCTGCGCACCGATGAGCCCCAGACCCGGTTCGCCCAGGGGGCGACCCTGCGGGTCGAGGGCAGCGGGCGCGAACTGCACGTTCAGCAGACCCGCAGCCAGTCGGCCGCCTTCCAGGTGCGCTTCCGTGAGATCGATACCCGTACCGGGGCCGAGGCCCTTCAGGGCAAGATCCTGGTCGCCGATGTGGCGGCCGAGGAGAGGCCGACCGGCGAGGAGGAGTACTACGACCGGCAGCTGCGCGGGCTGGCGGTCCTGGACTGGCAGCAGCACCGGATCGGCCGGGTCAGCGATGTCATCCATCTTCCCGCCCAGGATCTGCTGGCGATCGACGTCGACGGTCAGGAGAGGCTGGTGCCCTTCGTGAGCGCCCTGGTGCCGACGGTCGATCTGGATGCCGGGACCCTCACCCTGGCCGATGTCGGCGGGCTGGTCGACGCCGACGCCGAGGAGGCGCGCTGAGACATGGGCGCCGCTCTGAGACTCGACTACCTGTCCATCTTCCCCGACTACTTCCAGGTGCTGCACCTGTCCCTGCTCGGACGGGCCGTGGAGCACGGGATCGTCGAGGTGCACTCCTGGGACCTGCGCGACTGGACCCATGACCGGCACCGCACGGTCGACGACACCCCCTGCGGAGGGGGAGCGGGAATGGTGATGAAGCCCGATCCCTGGGGGGAGGCCCTCGACGAGCTGCTGGGCCCCGATCCCGACCCGGAGGTCCACGTGGTGGTCCCCACGCCGTCCGGCTACCCGTTCCGCCAGAGCGACGCCGAGGACCTGTCGCGGGTGCGCAGGATCGTGTTCTGCTGCGGCCGCTACGAGGGCATCGATCATCGGGTGCTGGACTACATCGCGAGTCGCTGGACCCTCCACGAGCTCAGTCTGGGCGACTACGTGCTCAACGGGGGAGAGGTCGCCGCGCTGGCGGTCACCGAGGCCGTCGCCAGGCTGGTTCCCGGGGTGATCGGCAACCCGGAGTCCCTCACCGAGGAGTCCTACGCGCCCGGTCAGGACGGCCTGCTGGAGTACCCGGTGTACACCAGGCCGATCTCCTGGCGCGGCCTGGATGTGCCCGAGGTGCTGATGAGCGGACACCACGGTCGGATCGCCCAGTGGCGCCACGACCAGTCGGTGGAGCTCACCCGCAACCGTCGGCCCGATCTCATCTGAGCCCCATCGGGGGGTCCACTACACAGTGACGTAGTGGGTTGGCTATGGTGTCGCCGTGGCGACTACAACACTTAGTACTCATCAGAGAGCGGTGCGATCAAGCGTCGCGGCGAAGGCCCTTATGGCCGTCACCGGCCTGATCTTGGTCCTGTTCCTGCTCTTTCACATGTTCGGCAACCTGAAGATCCTCATGAGCGTCGAGGACTTCAACCACTACGCGGGATTCCTGCGCACCATCCTCAACCCGATCCTGCCCGGAGACACCTTCCTGTGGATGTTCCGGTGCGTCCTGCTGCTGTGCATCATCCTGCACATCTGGTCCGCCTCCCGGGTGACCAAGCAGAACGTCAAGGGAAGCGGCGGTCGAGGACGCTACTCGATCAAGAAGTCCCTGTCGCCGAACAACTCGTACGCGGCCCGGACCATGATCTGGAGCGGCATCATCATCGTGCTGTTCGTGATCATGCACCTGCTGCAGTTCACGATCGCTCCGGCAGCCTTCGGCAATCCCCACGACGGTCCTGACGGGCGCGCCGGGATGGTCTTCACGGCCTTCGGCAACTGGGTCTTCATCGTCATCTACGTGATTGCGATGGCGGCGATCTGCGCCCACGTCAGCCACGGATTCTGGAGCGCCTTCGCAACCCTCGGAGCCAACGTCTCGGGCCTGACCCGCAAGGTCCTGCGGCTGTGCTCGTGGGCCGTCGGAGCCGTCATCTTCGTCGGCTTCCTGGTGCCTCCGTTCCTCATCTTCTTCAACATCGTCGGGGGGGCCAACTGATGTCCACTTCAGCCAAAGAGACCAATGCCGAACTGGCAGGCCAGTACTGGCAGGTCGGTGAAGACATTCAGGACAAGAAGGCCAATGTCAGCCTTCCGATCGAGAAGATGTGGCCCGACCGCCAGTTCACCTCGCGTCTGGTGAACCCGGCCAACCGCCGCAAGATGACCGTCATCATCGTCGGGACGGGGCTCGCCGGCGGCGCTGCGGCAGCCACCCTCGGCGAGGCCGGCTACCGCGTGGAGAACTTCTGCTACCAGGACTCCCCGCGTCGCGCCCACTCGATCGCAGCACAGGGCGGCATCAACGCCGCCAAGAACTACAAGTACGACGGCGACTCCGTCTACCGGCTGTTCTACGACACCGTCAAGGGCGGTGACTACCGCGCCCGTGAGACCAACGTCTACCGGCTCGCCGCGGTGAGCGCGAACATCATCGACCAGTGCGTCGCCCAGGGTGTTCCGTTCGCCCGCGAGTACGGCGGACTGCTCGACAACCGGTCCTTCGGCGGCGTGCAGGTGCAGCGCACCTTCTACGCCCGTGGGCAAACGGGTCAGCAGCTGCTGATCGGCGCCTACCAGGCTCTCGAGCGTCAGGTCAACGCCGGCACCGTGCACATGCACACCCGCCACGAGATGGTCGAGCTGATCGTCGCCGACGGCCGCGCACGCGGCATCGTCACCCGCGACATGATCACCGGCAAGATCGAGGAGTGGCTGGCGGACGTCGTCGTTCTGGCCACCGGCGGATACGGCAACGTGTTCTTCCTGTCGACCAACGCCATGGGCTGCAATGTCACCGCCACCTGGCGGGCGCACCGCAAGGGCGCCTTCTTCGGCAACCCCTGCTTCACGCAGATCCACCCCACCTGCATCCCGGTGCACGGCGACAACCAGTCCAAGCTCACCCTGATGTCGGAGTCGCTGCGAAACGACGGTCGCATCTGGGTGCCCAAGAAGGCCGAGGACTGCGAGAAGGACCCCCGCCAGATCCCCGAGGCGGACCGCGACTACTACCTGGAGCGGATCTACCCCTCCTTCGGCAACCTGGTTCCCCGTGACATCGCGTCCCGGCAGGCCAAGTACCGCTGCGACGAGGGTCTCGGTGTCGGACCGAAGGTCAAGGAGATCGATCACGACGGCACGGAGCACATGCGCTCCCGCGGCGTCTACCTCGACTTCGCCGAGGCCATCGGCCGACTGGGCAAGGACGCCGTCGAGAAGAAGTACGGCAACCTGTTCGACATGTACCAGCGGATCACCGATGAGAACCCCTACGAGGTTCCGATGCGGATCTACCCCGCGGTGCACTACACGATGGGCGGACTGTGGGTCGACTACGACCTGGAGTCGTCCATCCCCGGGCTGTTCGTGTGCGGAGAGGCCAACTTCTCCGACCACGGTGCGAACCGGCTGGGCGCCTCGGCCCTGATGCAGGGTCTGGCCGACGGCTACTTCGTGCTGCCGAACACCATCACCGACTACCTGGCGGACTCCCCGAAGTTCCCCAAGGTGGATCTGAAGCACCCGGCCGTGGTGGCCGCCCGTCAGGGCGTCGAGAGCCGTGTCAACAAGCTGCTGTCGATCAACGGCACCCGCACGGTGGACTCGATCCACAAGGAACTCGGCCACATCATGTGGGAGTACTGCGGCATGGAGCGCAATGAGGCCGGCCTGGTCAAGGCCATCGGTCTCATCCGCAACCTGCGCAACGAGTTCTGGACCAACGTCAAGGTCACCGGCGTCAACGAGGAGCTCAACCAGACCCTCGAGCGCGCCGGTCGTCTCGCCGACTTCCTGGAGCTTGGTGAGCTGATGTGCATCGACGCCCTGCACCGTCGCGAGTCCTGTGGCGGGCACTTCCGTGCCGAGTCCCAGACCGAGGAGGGCGAGGCGCTGCGTCACGACGACACCTACCAGTACGTCGCCGCCTGGGAGTGGACCGGTGAGGGTCACAAGCCCGTCCTGCACAAGGAACCGCTGATCTACAACTCGATCCAGGTCAAGCAGAGGAGCTACAAGTGAAAATCAATCTGCGTATCTGGCGTCAGCGCAATGCTGACGACCACGGACGTCTGGTCGAGTACACCCTCGACGGGGTCTCGGGAGACATGTCCTTCCTGGAGATGCTCGACCAGCTCAATGAGCAGCTCACCGAGAAGGGCGAGGACCCGGTGGCCTTCGACTCCGACTGCCGCGAGGGCATCTGCGGCCAGTGCGGCGTCGTCATCAACGGCGTGCCCCACGGCGGCCAGGGTGTGGCCCAGCCGGTCCGCACCACGACCTGCCAGCTGCACATGCGCTCCTTCGCCGACGGCTCGACGATCACCATCGAGCCCTGGAAGGCCGCGGCCTTCCCGGTGCTGCGCGACCTGGTCGTGGACCGCTCCGCCCTGGACCGCGTCATCGAGGCCGGCGGCTACATCTCGGTCAACACCGGTGCAGCCCCCGACGCGCACGCCGTCCAGATCAACAAGAAGCGCGCGGACCGCGCCTTCGACGCCGCCACCTGCATCGGTTGCGGCGCCTGCGTGGCGGCCTGCCCGAATGGTTCAGCGATGCTGTTCACCTCGGCGAAGATCACCCACCTGGCGATGCTCCCTCAGGGCCAGCCGGAGCGGGTGCTGCGCGTGAAGTCGATGGTGGCCGAGCAGGACGCCGAGGGATTCGGCGGCTGCACCAACATCGGCGAGTGCGCCGCGGTCTGCCCCAAGGGCATTCCGTTGGAGTCGATCAGCCAGCTCAACCGCGATCTCATCGCCTCGCTGTTCAAGCACGACGGCAAGGAAGACTGAGCTGATCGAGGCAGGGGGACGACCCCCTCGCAACCCCCGTGGCGGGGGCTCTGCGCAGGGGTGAGTCCCGCCTCGCTGGCCATTCGGCTGGTGAGTGGGGGACGACCCCCTCGCAACCCCCATGGCGGGGGCTCTGCGCAGGGGTGAGTCCCAGGTTGTGTCGCCAGGATGGGCCGGTTCCTGGGGCCGGCCCATCTGCCGTGTCGGGCAGGATGCGGATCGTACATTGATCGCTTGTGAATCCCGTGGGTGGATTCAGGACCTCGAGGGAGGGCGCTTCGTGACACACAACAAGACCGCCGTTTGGTGGCGAGTGGTCTGGCGATACATCCTCAAAGTGTTGGCGACGCTTCTCGCGACCATCGTCGGGTGCACAGTGCTGCTGGCTATCGGGTTCGCGATTCCCAACGGGCGGATCATCAACCAGGTCGTCGCCCAGTCCCGGAGCGGGCTCAACTCGGCCAGCTATCAGCCGAACGGGCTGAGCAACCGGACCGACACCTTCACCGAGACCATCGGATACTGCATCGGCGTTCTTCCGGCGCACTCGCAGATGCCGCTGTGGAAGCGGGTCTCGATGGTTCCGCGGTGCACCGGGGGACCTCAGGTCGCGGTGATGATGGGGCACTTCAAGAGGCACCCGAACGAGCTCACCGGTGGCGCGAGCCCCTATATCCGCTACTGGTCCGGCTTCTCAGTGGTCTCCAGGCCTGCGCTGGCACTGGGCGGGGTCTACATGGCTCGGGTGGTGTCGCTGTTGTGCCTGGTGGCCGCGGTGTTCTACCTCGCCGTCATGCTGGCGAAACGCGCCGGCCTGTGGGCGGCGATCGGGCTGATCGGCGTCTATCTGGGCACCACCGATCTGTTGGCGCTGACCTCGCAGTTCACCCACGCGCTGGCCCAGGCGACCATTCTGGCCACCGGAGCGATGATGCTGCAGTTCGGCCGCAAGTGGCAGACCGTGGGCTACCTCGCGGTGGTCTCGGGCGGCCTGTTCGCATTCATGGATCTGTTGACGAACCCTCCGGCATCCTGTGCCCTGACTGTCGCGATGGCGGGTCTGGTGGGCTGGACGGGGAGCCGTCGGATACGCACCACGCTGGTCTTTCTGGCGTCATCGACTCTTGGATGGCTCGTCGGTTTCGTGGGCACCTGGGTGGCGAGATGGATCGAGGCGATGCCCTACAACGGCGGGAGGACGACAGTCAGCAACGTGAGGAACACGGCGAAGTTCCGTCTCGATGGCGACGTGTCATCTACTGGCCGCCACTACGCGGTTAATCTGGAACCCGGAGCGACCACCATGACGAATTTCCGCATGTGGCTGTCCTACCCGCTCTCGCAGTACGTGCTGACAATGGTGATCGTGCTCGCCCTGGTCATCATCGCGTGGCTGCTCCTGCGTGACCGTCACAGTCTGGTGGGGATGCTCGTCCTACTCATTCCCGTGCTGTATGTTCCCGGATACCTGGAGATTATGAGGAGCCACTCCCAGATTCACAGCTGGTTCGTCTTCAGGGATGTCGCGATGGGGTTCGCCGTGACCGCGGCAGTCTGCCTCCACTTCTTGGAGGAGAAGGTGCGGCCTCACGCCGTGCCGGTGGTTCTGCGAGTCCGTGATGACCCAGCCGGTATCCGAACCACCGAAGGCTCCGACGACATGAATGGCGCCGCGAGGCCGAGCATGTCATAATTGTGGACTGTGCCTGTGGGCGCCGGCTCCTGCCACGGGGGGACCGTCCGGCGCGATGGGCCTCACACCATACTTCGAGCACCAGGTGACCTGTGGCACCGGCGAGGACATCTCATGAGCAACATCATCCAGGAGATCGACAAGGCCGCCATGCGCGACGACATCCCCGACTTCCGCACCGGCGACACCATCCGGGTGTACGTCAAGGTCGTCGAGGGCAGCCGTTCCCGTGTGCAGCTGTTCACCGGCGTGTGCATCTCGCGCACCGGCGGCGGCATCCAGGAGGCTTTCACGGTCCGCAAGCTGAGCTTTGGAACCGGTGTCGAGCGGACCTTCCCGCTGCACTCCCCAATCATCGACCACATCGAGGTCGAGCGCGAGGGCCGGGTGCGCCGCGCCAAGCTGTACTACCTGCGCGGTCTGCGCGGCAAGGCCGCCAAGATCAAGGACAAGCACGCCAACCGGTGAGCTGACCCCGCACACTCGCTCCGGAAGGACCCCCGCCACGGCGGGGGTCCTTCTGTTGTGGCAGCAGGCTGTCGAGAGGTGAGGATCGACCCGCCGGGAGGCCTGTGACCGACGAGCACCGGACCGCTGTGCGCCATGTCGGCGATGACTAGAATGCCGATGGCGTCGCGCATCGGGATGGACCCGCGACACGGAGGACGCCGGCAAGGACGACCGTGGCGAGGAAAAGTCAACCCGAGGGCTCGCAGAGCTCCGTCTCCGGATGGCGTCGGTTGCGCGGAGGGCTCACCGAGCTTGTGCTCATCGTGGTGGGGGCGCTCATCATCTCCGCCGGGATGCGGGCCTTCGTCGGCCAGATGTTCGTCATTCCGTCTGGGTCGATGGAACAGACCCTGGAGATCGGCGACCGCGTCGAGGCCCTCAAGGTCACCGACTTCAAACGGGGCGACATCGTCGTCTTCAGGGACTCCGAGCACTGGCTCGGCGGGGATCCGGCGAAACGGTCGGTCCCCGGCCAGGTCCTCGAGTTCATCGGGCTGCTGCCCAACACCAGCTCCAACTACCTCATCAAGAGAGTCATCGGGATGCCCGGGGACACCGTCTCCTGCTGCAACTCTCAGGGCCGGATGAGCGTCAACGGTAAGGCCCTCGACGAGTCCGACTATCTGTACCGCCAGCAGAACGGCCAGACGGTGGCCCCCTCGTCCATCGCGTTCACGGTGACTGTGCCGAAGGACCGGATCTTCGTGATGGGTGACCACCGCGACGCCTCGGGCGACTCCCGGTTCCATCTCAGCGATGTCGGCGACGAGTACACCGGGGCCTCGGCATTCGTGCCGATAGGCGACGTCGTCGGACCTGCCAAGGCGGTCGTCGTCCCGCTGTCGCGAATACGCGTGCTGCGCACCCCCGCAGCCTTCGACGGCATCGAGGACCGCTCCTCCAGGGCGCCGGCGCGCGCCGCCATCTGCCTGGGCGAGTCCTGCCCCCGACCATGAGGATGGTGGGGCCGGGACCGCTGGGTCCCGAAAGGCTGCTGCGACGGGTCGGACTGGGCCCGGTCGCCGGCTGCGACGAGGCCGGGCGCGGAGCCTGCGCGGGACCGATGGTGGCCGCCGCGGTGATCCTGGCCGACGGCCGAGGTGGACAGATCCCCGGCCTGGCCGACTCGAAGAAGCTCACCCCGCGGGCCCGCGAGAAGTGCTACCGGCAGATCATGACCCATGCCCGGGCCAGCGCATGGGTGGCGGTGCCGGCCGCCGAGTGCGACCGACTGGGCATCCAGGAGGCCGACATCCAGGGCCTGAGACGGGCGGTGGCACGACTGTCCGTGCGCCCCGGATACGTCATCAGCGACGGCTTCCCGGTGGACGGCCTCGGCGTCCCCTGTCTGGGAATGTGGAAGGGGGACGACGTGTGCGCCTGCGTCTCGGCGGCGTCGGTGGTGGCCAAGGTGGTGCGGGACCGGATCATGGTGGCGATGGACGCTGAGATACCCGGGTACGGCTTCGCGGTCCACAAGGGATACGCCACCCGGGCCCACCAGCAGCGCCTCGAGGAGCTCGGCCCCAGCCCCCAGCACCGGCTGACATACGCCAATGTGGTCCGAGCGGCTAAAGTGCATGCATCATGAGTGCCGACGATCTTGACGAGTACGAGAGCCGGGTCGAGCTTGAGCTCTACCGGGAGTACAAGGACGTGGTCGGAATCTTCACCTACGCGGTGGAGACCGAACGCCGTTTCTACCTGTGCAACGCTGTCGACCTCAAGGTGCGCACCGAGGGAAATGACGTGTACTACGAGGTCTCGATGGCCGATGCCTGGGTGTGGGACATGTACCGACCCTCACGGTTCGTCAAGACCGCCAAGATCCTGACCTTCCGGGACGTCTCCATCGAGGAGATCGTCCACTCCGAGCTCGAGGTCCCCGAGAAGTAGCCCTCGGTTCCGCCGGAATGCCACGGGTCCACGCCGACCTGTGGACAGTCCCGCGGGTTCAGACTCACAGGAACTGGTCTGTGGACAACTGACCGATCCGCCCTCCCACCGCCATACGTGACGGTGAGGAGGTGGTCACGATGACCCCTGAACCACCGCCGGACCCCGCTCCGGCACCCCTGGACGCCACTGCCCCCTGGTCCCTGTCCCCGCCCGCCGGCGCACAGCTCGTCACCACGCCACGAGGGGCCGCCCTGCGGGGACGCAACGACCCACGAGCCCGGCTCGGAGCCTGGGGGGAGGACGTCGCCCTCGATCACCTGCGCTGCCTGGGATGGCACGTGATGGCCCGCAACTGGGCGTGCGAGATCGGCGAGATCGATATCGTCGCACTGGAACCGGGCCCCACCCCGGCCACCGAGACCCTTGTCCTGGTCGAGGTCAAGTGCCGTTCCGGAACCGGCTTCGGGGATCCGCTGGAGTCCATCACGGTGGCCAAGGTCCGCAAGCTGCGCAGCTTGGCGCTGGCCTGGCTCAGCGCCAGTCCGCGCTGGATCCCCCGGATCAGGCTGGACGCCATCGGCGTCCAGCGGATCGGCGGGCGGCCCCCGGTCATCACCCACGTGCGGGGGATCTCATGACCGGGGCGAGCGCCTGGTCGGTCGCCCTGGTCGGCATGGAGGGGGCCATGGTGGAGGTCGAGGCGGCCACCGGCGGGGGCCTGCCGCGCACTGTGCTGGTCGGCCTTCCAGACACCGCCCTCTACGAGGCCCGCGACCGGTGCCGCGCCTCCGTGGCGGCGGCAGGGCTCGGCTGGCCCAGCCAGCTGCTCACCATCAACCTCACCCCCGCATCCCTGCCCAAGGCCGGGACCCACTTCGATCTGGCGATCGCCGCCGCCACCCTGGCCAGCGTCGGCGTCGTGCACAGGACGCTGCTCGGGTCGACCGTGCTGATGGGCGAGCTCGGCCTGGACAGCCGGGTGAGGGCGGTGCGCGGCGTCCTGCCCGCCCTGCTCGCGGCACGCTCTGCCGGGTTCGAGCGCGCCGTGGTGCCCGCCTCCCAGTACCGCGAGGCGGCGCTGGTGAAGGGGCTGACCATCTGGCCGGTGACCGGTCTGAAGGACCTGGTCGCGGTGCTCAACGGATGCTCACTGCTGATGCCACCAGCGCAGTCTGAGCACCCGACCGAGGAGATCGAGGACGGCGGTGGGGATCTCGATGAGGTGATCGGCCAGCAGGAGGCCCGATTCGCCCTGGAGGTCGCCGCGGCAGGTCGCCACCACCTCCTGCTGCGCGGGGCGCCGGGCTGCGGAAAGTCGATGATCGCGGCCAGACTGCCGACCATCCTGCCGGCCCTGATCGAGCAGGAGGCCCTGGAGGTGACCGCCCTGCACTCCTTGGCGGGCACCAACCCCGCCGGGGGACTGATCACCCGGCCGCCGCTGTCGGCACCTCACCACAACGTGTCGATGGCCGCGATGGTCGGCGGCGGCCCCAGGATCGCCCGTCCCGGGGCGATCTCCCTGGCCCACCGCGGGGTGCTCTTCCTGGACGAGGCGCCGGAGTTCCCACCCCGCGTCCTCGATGCCCTGCGCGGTCCCCTGGAGACCGGAACAGTCACGATAGGACGATCCCAGGCGCAGACCCGCTACCCGGCCCGCTTCCAGCTCGTGACGGCACTGAACCCCTGTCCCTGCGGGATGGCCGACGATCCCTCTGGGCGGTGCACCTGCACACCACAGGCGGTGATGCGCTACGCCGCGCGACTGTCCGGACCGATCCTCGACCGGGTCGACGTGCACCAGCGGATGCGGCCGCTCACCAGCGCCGCTCTGCTCGGGTCGCGGATCATGCCCGCCGCCGAGTCCAGCAGCACGGTCGCCGCCCGGGTGGCCGATGCCAGGCAGCGTGCCGCGGCACGGCTGGCGGAGACGCCGTGGCGCACCAATGCCGACATCCCCGGCTCCTACCTGAGGCGCAGCCTGCCGGCCCCCTCGGACGCCGAGGTCCTGGAGGAGGCCCTCGCCCGGGGCCGGCTGAGCGCCCGCGGGGTCGACAAGGTGCTCAGAATCGCATGGACGTTGGCCGACCTGGCCGGCACGGACCGGATCGGCGCCAGCCAGCTACGCGCCGCCATGGCGCTGAGACGAGCGGAGACATGATGACCAGTGGGGAGTGGACACAGGAGAGGGTGGCCAGAGCCGCCCTGAGCGCGGTGAGCGAGCCGGCAAGTCCGGCCCTGGCCGAGGGCCTGCAGCGGTGGACCGGCGTCGAACTGTGGCACCGGGTCCGCGACGGCCAGCAGTACCCCTCCTGGCAGGCTCGAGCCAGGACGCTGCAGCTCCAGCAGCTGGTCGAACGGGCCCAGACGCTGGGCATCCGATTCATCATCCCCGGGGATCGGCAGTGGCCGGCGCGTCTGGACGATCTGGCCGGCGGGCCCACCCACGAGGGAATGGCAGGGGCTCCCGCCGGGCTGTGGTTGCGTGGCCCGCTGGATCTCGCCCTGGTCACCGACCGGGCGGTGGGAATCGTCGGGTCCCGGGCGGCCACCGGATACGGCCAGGACGTCGCCATGGACCTGGCTCACGACCTGGCCTGCAGGAGAGTCGGCCAGCCGGACCCCTGGACGGTGATCTCGGGAGGGGCCTACGGAATCGACGTCGCGGCCCACCGGGGTGCCCTGGCGGCCAGCGGGGTGACGGTCTGCGTGCAGGCCGGCGGGCTGGACCAGCTCTACCCGCGCGGCAATGTCGGGGTGCTGGAGCAGATTCTCGCCGAGGGACTGATGGTCTCCGAGCGACCACCGGGAGCCCACCCCACCCGGCCCGGCTTCCTGGCGCGCAACCGGCTCATCGCCGCAGTCTCGATGGGCGTGGTGGTGGTGGAGGCATCACGGCGTTCCGGTGCCCTGAGTACGGCCAACTGGGCCGAGAAACTGCTGAGACCGGTGATGGCGGTGCCCGGTCCGGTGTCGTCCAGCCGGTCGGCGGGACCGAACCTGTGGATCCGCGACGCTCGCGCCATCCTGGTGCGCGACGCCGACGACATCCGGCGGGACCTGGGACCGATCCAACCCGACCTGCCCTGGGAGCCGGGTCCCTCCCGGCCGCTGGACGCGCTGGCACCCGAACTGCGCGACGTCTACGAGGCGCTCCCGGCTCGCGGCGCGGTCGGGGCCGACGAGATCGCGCTGGAGGCCGGACAGAGCATTCAGGACTGCCTCGTCGGTCTGGATGCGCTCGAGGACGCCGGACGGGCGCAACGTCACGACAACGGCACCTGGTCGGTCAGGCTGCAGGGCGGCCCGCCACCGCGGTGAGGGCGACGTGCCTCAGTCGATGTTGTAGAGGAGGTAGCTGGCTCCGCCGAGGGCGCCCAGGGCGGTGCCGAGCAGGACCTGGAGCCGGGTGTGGCGGCCCTCGTCGACCCGAGCCCAGGCCAGCAGCGGCACGGCGGCGGCGCAGAGGGCTCCGGCGCCGATCCAGGCGAGGATGAGGATGTAGAGCCGGTGGCGTTCGGTGCGGCGCACCACCTGTTCGTCGCTGACCGATCCGGATCTCAGGAGTACTGCCAGGGTGAGGTAGGGGCCGGCCACCAGGCAGATCAGTCCCACGGTCAGGCAGATCAGTCGGGTCCGGGGGTCGGTGGGGGTGACCAGGCAGGTGATGGTCCAGACCAGCGAGACGATGTGCGGGGGACTGGCGATCCGTCCGGCCAGGGCCGAGCCGTGGTGTGCGGGCCGCGACGCGAGCCGCCTCAGATCGGGATCGGGGTCGTCGGGAGTCGAGGCGGCCCGGGCGTCGTCGATCTCCATGAGTCGACGCGCGCGCTCGATGCCGGGGTGGAGCAGGCGGTCCAGGACGGTCATGGCCATCACCCCGAGGATTCTCGTCGACACCGCCATCGTAACGGCACCTGCTGCTGTCGGGTCGCCCCCGCACCGCACCCCCGACCGCGATGAGCGCGCGTCTTCCGCGCCCGACGCCCAGTTCCTGCCCGCGATCCCGAGAATTGTCACCGGTCCGAGCGGTAGCGTCCTGACTATGACTTTCAAGAGCGTCTTGCTGGACCCTGTTGGGGGTTCTCTGTGCAAATGAAGTATTCACGTGGTGATGTACTTGCGTTCCTGGTGACGACCACCCTGTCTCTTCTCATGTTCTGGGGGATCGACCTGCTCTCGAACAATCATCAGGAACTGTTTGTGCGAGTGCTGGCGGTCCTACTGGCTGCGTCCGTGGGGCTCGGGGTCGTGTGGGGGCGTCGGACAAGAAGAAAGGAGAGGAAGGACGGCAGTTCGCGGAATTGATAGCGAATTACCGTCTGGCTCGAGCGTGTCCTCCAAGTGCGGCGGGATGACGAGTTGATCAGCTTCCTCTCCGGCGCAGCCGTCAAAGAGGAGACTATGTGGGGGCTGGGATCGGACTGCGTCTTTACCGGCTCTTCAGGATCCAGGGTGTAGTCGGGGTCTGAACCCTCCGGTCTCCAGGAGGCTTCGGAGTCGGTAGTGGACCTCGTTGCGGAAGCCCAGGGCGATGCCGCGGAGGTGTTCGAGTCTGCCGTTGA